>JBARKJ010000001.1:0-14890 GCA_049801375.1 Nitrospirota bacterium
CACTTTGCGCAGTTGTCAGCGGAAGTCGCTGCGAACGCGGTTTTGCCGTCGTGGCACCCGCCGCAGAACTTGCCGTCCTTTATGGCCGCCATGTTTATTTCGTCGGCACCCTTCTTCATCTTGAAGAGCTTCGTGTGGCAGTTCTTGCAGGTTACAGCCTGACCGTCTACCTTCTGGGCCAGATGGAACTTGTGAGAGAAGGTGACAGCACCCTCGCTGCCGACCGTCTTGAACTGGAAGTCCGCGGGGGCTGCAAAGCAGACACCAGCGAAAGCGAAGGCCAGGACAGTCGCCATCATAATAACAATAAGTTTTTTCATCTTTTCACCTCCTTTCTATTTTGGAGCGCTTCGAGGAGGAAAAAAACCTCTCGGCTTTAGACGGCTTGAATCGTAAAAGGTTGACAGCAACTCTAAAAATACTATCCAAATATTAAAATGTCAACTCCATTTATTTCAAAAAATGACAAAAATCATGACATCGGACGCCGGAAGATGTATAATAATCAGAATTAAACCGACAAACAGGGAGGTCGAAAGAGATGTCTTTCACCGTCGACAAGAATACCATAATAGGGGAAGCCATAAACGCAGACCCGGAGGTCAGGAAGATAATCGAGAAGCATTTCGGGACCGGGTGCTTTACCTGCCCCGGGATAAATATGGAATCGATAGGCTTCGGTTCTCTTATGCATAACCTCGACCCGCAAAAGATAGTAGACGAGATAAATGCCGCTCTTGCGGGGAGGTAATGCGTTTCTAAGGCGAGGGGGTAATCAAGAGGGAGTTGCGAAGAGTACGTGCGCGTTTAAAAACAGGTTTTTTAAGTTATCTCGATATCGCTCATTTCCCGTCCCGAAACTCTCTAAAATTAAAAAAGTTTAAGGAATATAAAGAATAAGGGTGCGCATTTTTGCGAGAATTAACTTGAATAAATGGGCCCCTTTAATATATAATGACGGACTGTAGAAACCTCGGGGAAAGCGGGAGGCAGTTTTGCCGCGCTCTGAAAGGTACTGATGCCAGTTTTTGTTTATAAGGCCGGGAGAGAAGACGGAAGCGTCTTTACAAAGGAAGCGGACGCCGAAAGCCCGGAGGCGCTTAGAAAAGAGTTGGAGGAGAGCGGATATCTCGTACTCCAGCTCAAGAAGCGGCATGCCTTGGGGCTGGGGGGTATGTCAGGCCGGAAGAAGCAGAAGACCGAAGATTTTCTGGTCTTCAACCAGGAGTTGCTTGTGCTGATAAGGGCCGGCCTGCCCATCGTGCAGTCGCTGGACATCCTGGCGGACAGGACTTCCCATCCGGCATTCAAAGACGCCCTTGTGGACGTAAAGACGGAAGTCCGTGGCGGAAAATCCCTTTCGGATGCCATGTCCCGGCACCCAGGCTTCTTTCCGGAACTTTTCTGCAACTCTCTACGGGCGGGTGAACGCACCGGTGCCCTCGCCGACGTGCTGGAACGCTTCATAATTTACCAGAAGAGGCTGCTCGATGTGAAGAGGAAGATGGTCAGCGCGATGACCTACCCTGCCTTTATTGTAGGGTTCACCGTCTTGCTTCTCATCTTTCTGCTGACTTATGTAGTGCCTGCCTTTACACAGACATACGCGGACGCGCAGGCTTCCCTTCCTTTGCCCACCTTGATGCTGATGAAATTCACACACATTTTAAAGCATTATTTCCCGCTGTTTGTTGTCTTTGCCCTGGGGATGGGTTACGCTTTCAGGGCCTGGTACCGCACTGAAAACGGCAGGCTGGCGGTGGACAAGTATCTGCTCAAAGTGCCTTTAATCGGCAGCGCGCTGAGGGGCTACATCATAAGCACCATGACCAGGACCCTGTCCACGATACTCTCGGGCGGCATACCGATGCTTCAGGCGCTGGAGATGGTGTCGAGGTCGATCACGAACCGTGAAGTCGCGAATAAGATGAAATATGTTCAGGAGAGGGTCCGGGAGGGGATAAGCCTGGCCGGATCATTCGAAGAGACGAAGATAATGCCCATCATGACGATCAGGATGATAGAGGTCGGGGAGGCAACGGGCGCCCTTGAAGCCATGCTGGACGACATATCCAATTTTTACGAAGACAGGGTCAACATCCGCCTGCAGAGGATAACCAGCCTCATAGAACCCATCATAATCGCTACCCTGGGGCTTATTGTCGGGTCTATCGTGATAATAATGTACCTGCCTATATTCGAGATGGCGGGGACCGTTAAATAAAGGACGCCTAAACGAGATGGAAGAAGAATTAAAGACCGCGGAAAAAGAAGTCCCCGGGGGGGTGGAGCCGGGACCGGCAACGGAAAAAGCTACCATCCTGGTGGTGGACGACGAGCGGGACATCCAGGTGGTAATCTCGAAGATCCTGACCTCGAACGGTTTTTCCGTCCTTTCCGCCTCCAACGGAATGGATGCCTTGGAAAAAGTGAAGGATGCCTCCCCGGACCTGGTGCTGCTGGACTACATGATGCCCGGGATGAACGGCCTGGACGTCCTGAAAGAGATAAAGAAGCTCCAGTCTGATACCGAGATCATCATCATAACCGGCCGGGGGAGCGAGACCACCGCCGCGGACTCCATCAAAATGGGCGCCGTGGGCTACATTACCAAGCCCTTCGACAGGGACAGCCTGCTGAGCGCGGTCAGGCGCGCCTTGAACGAGCGGGGCGAGAGGCTGGAGGCCGAGGACCGGGAAATAGTAAAGATATCCCGGATGGTCGGCAAACAGCGTATCGGCGAGATCATAGTCTCCAAGGGGTACGCCAGCGTTCCGGAGATAGAGGGCGTCCTGGAGGGCGTGAAGGGTACGGAAAAGAGGGTAGGCCAGGTGTTAGTCGAGAACGGGGTCATATCCGAGGAGCAGCTTGCCAGGAGCCTCGCCTACCAGCACGGGGTCAAGTTCGTAAACCTTTTCAACTTCCATATCGAGCCCCGCTTCTTCGAGACCGTATCCTACGAGCTTATGGACCGCTACCAGTTCGTGCCGTACGAAGAGGAAGGCGGCCGGCTCATCATCGCCGTCTCCGACCCCACGAATATCATAATGGTGGACGAACTGGAACTCCTCCTGGGACGGCCCCTCGGGATATGCGTGGCGACTAACGCCGCCGTCGCCGAGGCCCTGAAAAGGAGCGAAGGCTCTCAGAGGGTCTTGAAAGAGGTGACCGAGGAGTTCAAGCTCCACCTGGTAAAGGAGACGGAGGAAGGCGAAGAAACCCTCTCCATGGACCGCCTGGGCGAGGAGATAAGCCCGATCATAAAGCTTGTGGACACGATCCTCTTTTCCGCCATCCAGAAGCGTGCCTCCGACATACATATCGAGTCCGACGAGCGCCACGTCATCGTGAAGTACAGGATAGACGGCGTGCTCTACAGGGCGATGGACCCGATTGACGCGCGTTTTCAGACCACCATCATCTCGCGAATAAAGATCATGTCCGAGCTTGACATCGCCGAGCGCCGCATCCCGCAGGACGGGCGTTTCAAGATAAAGCTCAAGGACAAGAAGATAGACTTCCGCGTGTCCATAATGCCGTCCATATTCGGCGAGGACGTGGTCATAAGGATACTGGACAAGGAGTCTATCACAGCGGACCTCCACGAGCTTCGGCTGGACCGCCTGGGCTACTCCGATAACGACCTTAAACGCTTCAGGAAGGCGGTGCTGGAGCCTTACGGGATGGTGCTTGTCACCGGCCCCACCGGTTCCGGAAAAACTACCACGCTCTACGCCGCGATAAGCGAGATAAACACCAGCGAAGACAAGATGATAACCATCGAAGACCCGGTCGAGTACCAGCTCGCGGGCGTGGTCCAGATACCGGTAAACGAAAAAAAAGGACTCACATTCGCAAGAGGGTTGCGTTCAATACTCAGGCACGACCCGGACAAGATACTGGTCGGTGAGATCCGGGACCAGGAGACCGCGCAGATAGCCGTGGCGGCGGCCCTGACCGGCCACTTGGTCTTTACCACGGTCCACGCGAACAACGCCTTCGATGTAATAGGCCGGTTCACCAACATGGGTGTCGAGCCCTATAACTTCGTCAGCTCGCTGAACTGCATCCTGGCCCAGAGGCTGGTCAGGGTAATATGCCTTAACTGCAAGCGTCCGGCGAAGCTTTCCAAGGAGGCAATCGCCGACTCCGGCCTGGATTACGACGACATAGTCAGCCGGGGCATAGTATTTTACGAGGGCAAGGGCTGCGCCGAGTGCAACGGCACCGGTTACAAGGGCAGGAAGGCCATAACGGAATTCCTGGACCTATCGGACCGCATAAAGGAAATGATGCTGGAGCGAAGGCCGGTTTCCGAGCTGAGGAAGGCCGCCGTCGAGGAGGGCATGAGTACACTCAGGCAGTCCGCGCTTCAGAAGGCTTTCAAGGGAGAGACCACCCTGCGCGAGATAAACAGGGTTACGTTCGTGGAGTAATAATGTTTTCTTTAAGGAAAAACCTGGGTCTTGAGATAGGCCAGAAGGCCATCAGGGCTGCGAAACTTAAAAAAATCGGCGGTGAATTCGAGGTCCAGTGGCTAAAGGAAGCGCCGCTTCCTGCGGGGCTCCTGCAGGACTCGTTCACGGAGCCGAACATCTTGAACGTCCCGGAGTTCGCGGCGATGGTCCGGGGGCTTCTGGATGGGAATACGCGCGGGAGCCGGCTGTCCGTCACGCTCCCGGACTACGTGGCGAGAGTGCAGGTGCTGGATTTCGATTCCGCCCCGAAAATTAATGAAACCGAGCAGATGCTGCGGTGGCGGCTGAGAAAAATACTGCCGTTCGAGATCGATCTGGCGACGCTTAGGTGGCAGTACCTCGGGAAATTTCAGGCTAACGAAAAAGATCAGCACCGTTATCTTGCCTCGATAATAAAAACGGAGATACTCTCGCAGTACCGGGCGGCGCTCACGGAGGCTGGCGTCGATGTGGAGCGGCTTGGATTAGCATCTTTTTCGGTATGGAACCTCTTCCGGGCCAATGTCCTTAAGGAATTGGGCGAGTCGGCCAATTTTGCCGTCATGAACCTCGCGGCCGGAAAGCTCTCGGTAATAATATTCCATAAAGGCTCTCCGCATTTTATGAGGCTTAAGGACCTGGGTAAGCTGGAGGATTCTTCGGAAGACGGCCGCCTGGACATTATCCGGGTGCTCCGGGAGTTGAACGCCTCGCTTGTCTATTACAAGGAAAACTTTTCCTCCGCGTCCATCAAGACGGTATATATCTCAGGGGACGCCAAGGGGATAGAGGCGCTGGTGGATGAGGCCGGGGCGAAATCGGGGATAGACGCGCGGGTGCTTTCGCTGAAGAGCGCGGTACGGCAGGGTGTTGCACCGGGCATGTCCGCCTGCTTCTCGGCCGCCTGCGGCGCGGCCTCGGAGATATAACCAAATAAATTACCAAAGAAATTACCAAAGAAACTAAAAGATGCGCATAGAAATCAATTTTGCTTCAAGAGAATATCTGCTGTTAAGGAAGGCCTATCTGGCGCTTGCCGTAGCGATCGCGGCGGCGGTCCTGCTATTCGTCTATAACTACGGCGAGTACAGGAATTCGGTCCAGAAGGTCAGCTCTTTTTCAGCGCAGCTGGCGTTGCAGCAGAGGATAGCTTCCGAGATGGACTCGAAACTGGTCCAGATTAAAAAAGAGGTGGGCGGCACGGATGTAAAAGCGGCGCTCAGTGAGGCGGAATTCGCCAACAATGCCATTGCCAGGAGAGTCTTTTCATGGACGGCGTTCTTGAACAGGCTTGAGGAGGTAGTGCCGGCCGGGGTGGGGATAACCAGCGTAAGTCCGGATTTTACGACACTCGAAATGAATATCTCCGGCACCGCTCTTTCGTCGAACCAGTTGATGGAGTTCGTGGACCGGCTTACGAAATCCAAATACTTCGAAGAGATACCGCCGGACTTCCATACCTCAGAGTTGCTGGTGGACAAGGATATCGGGATGACGGTGCAGAAATTCACCCTGAAAATAAAATATAACCCGGACGGGACCCGCTCCTCCAAAAGCCCTTACGATACGGGAGTTAAGGGAGGAGCACAGTGAAGGCTCTGATCGAACTTCTGATTAAAAACCGGAAGGTACAGATGCTGGCGCTGCTTCTGACCGGCCTGCTTTTGGCAAATGGCGGCTTTTACCTGTTCAGGACTCAGCCGGCCTCGCTCAAGGTGTCAGGGCTGGAGGCAAAGCTCCAGGAGAACAGGCGGTCCTTAAGGGCAAAGCAGGACCAGTACCGGCTTTACGCCTCGTTCGGCCGCGGGGAAGAGCAACTTAAGACTTTCAAGAAGATGCTCCCGGCACAATCCGATTATACGGGGATACTCAGGCAGGTCTTTAAAATGGCAAAAGAAGACGGGGTTAAAAGCGATACCATCACCGCCGAGAAGAAGGAAGTGGCGCACAACCAGGGGGACATAGTGCAGATAACGTTCTCCATGCCCGTCTCCGGAACGTACAAAGACGTCAGGAAGTTCATCCACGATATGGAGAGCTCTTCCCTGTTCTTGAATATAGACAATCTGGGCCTTGACAGTAACGAGGGAACCGGGGAGGTAGCGGTTACCCTCGGTATTAGCACCTATGCGAGATCCTGATGAAAGATAAAAGAAAAACGGTACTTATAGCAGTGCTGGCCGTCCTGGCGGCCATATTGATAATTGCTAAATTGACATCCTCCGGCCCGGCGAAAAACGCCCCGGCCCCCGTCCGAGCCGCGGACGGAAAGGCCGACAAGGCGGGATTGCCGAAGGCAGCCATTAAAGTGGACATTGACCTGCTGGGGAAGCCGAAGGAGGGCTTCCTGGCGTCGAAAAACATATTCAACCCGGTATATGAAAAGCCGTCCCTGCCGAAGCTCACCGGGAAGGCCGGAAAACGAGGTGGGAATACGGTTACGGTAACTGCGCTCAAGCCGCTTCCGCCGCCCCCGCCGCCGAAGACTCAGGCGGAAATAGACCTTGAGAACGCGCGCGAGGAGATGAAGAAGTTCAAGGTCATGGGCTTTCTGAAGAGGAAGGGGAGGATGGACGTCTTTTTATCCCTGGGCACGGAAAATTATGTCGTTTCCAAGGGGGATAACATAACGAAGCAATATTATCTCACGGACGTGGCCAGGGACTCGCTGACCGTATCCGACAAGAAGACAGGCATAGCGATAAAACTCAACACGGACTTCTCCAAGGAGGCCTCTTCCAAAATCTTCCCTTCTCCCGGATATGGGGGGGCGGGTACAGGTGGCGGAGCGTTGCGGCGTGCGCCGGACTGGATGGGTCCAAATGGGGGAAGGCCGTCGGGTCCTACGGGCGGGAACTATGGCCGGCCGGGGAACCCGCAGAATCCTCAGGGCGCGATTTACGCCCAGCCCGGAAACGCGCTGAGACCGTTGCCTGATCCTCTGAATAATTTTTCGACAAGATAAGACGCTTATTCCTGAAAGGGGGAACATGTTCAATATCGGCAGGTTTTTCGCGGCGCTCCTTATAATATGCGTAGTCCTCGCGGGCTGCGCCGGAGATGTCGCTTTCAAGAAAGGAGAAACAGCCGCCCTGAACGGGGATCTGGACCGGGCGGTGGCGTTTTACCGGCAGGCATTGCAGAAGGACCCGGAAAATATCGATTATCTCACCCGGCTGTCCAGGGTACAGGACCAGGCGGCCTTGAACCATATGGACCGGGCCGCCCATTACCTGCAGGAGAAAAACCCCGACGCCGCGATATACGAGGCCCAGCAGGCGAATATCTATGCCCCGAACAGCGACAAGGCCCGCATTCTCATAGAAAAGGCCCAAAAGCTCAAGGAAATCGAGGAAACCCTAGCATCGGGCAAAAGCTTCCTTGCAGCGGGCAGGCCGAACGAGGCGTTGAACGAGTTTTACAAGGTACTGGACCTGGACCCGAAGAACAAGATCGCAACAGAGTACGTGGAGAGGATAACGAAGCAGAAGGCGCAAGCGGAGGAAGTCGACGAGCTCGACCTGGCATCGAACGAACCGATTACGCTATCGTTTAAGGACGCGAAGCTCAAGGAGGTCTTTGAGTTCCTGTCAAAGATATCCGGCATCAGCATCCTGTTCGACGAGGACGTGAAGGACCAGCCCGTCACCGTCTTCGCCAAGGACGTCTCTTTCAAGCAGGCGCTGAACCTCATGCTCGCCACGAACAAGATGTTTATGAAGAAGATAGCAAAAGACGCGATAATAATAATCCCGAAGACGAAGTCGAAGCTGGACCAGTACCAGGACCTGATGATCAAGACCTTCTACCTCTCCCATATCCAGGCGAAGGACATGGTGAACATCCTGCGCACGATGCTGGAGACGAGGAAGATAATAATAAATGACGAGCTGAATTCCATTACGCTCCGGGAGACCCCCAGCAAGCTGAAGTTGGCTGAGAAGCTTATCGCGGCGAACGACCGGCAAGACTCCGAGGTCGTCATAGACGTTTCGATAATGGCCGTGGACAAGGGGCCGGACCAGACGACCTACGGGATTTCCTGGCCTACTTCGGTAACGGGCACGATCCTTCCGGGGGGCCTGAGCTCAATCACTGCCGCGACCACCACCACCACTACGGACGCTCAGGGGAACCCGGTCACTACGACGACCGGCGGTTCGGTACCTGCCCAGGTGACAACGAACTCGAATACTCTTTTGAATGCCGCTAAATCTTTAGGTAAGAACCTCGTCTTCAGTTATCCCTCGGTCACTGCGTCTTTGAGCGAGGCTTGGGCCAAGGCCGAGACCCTTACCAACCCGCAGATAAGGACGCTGAACAACAAGCCCGCGAAGATACTCATCGGAAGCAGGATACCCGTTCAGACCAGCACGGCGGTCGGAAGCGCGATCACGGGCGCGGTAAGCACCTTCGAATACAGGGACATCGGCATCAAGCTCACCGTCGAGCCGAATATAGGGCTTGGCGACGACGTGAAGCTGAAGACGACGCTGGAAGTCAGTTCTCTGGGCGCCAGCATAAGCGTGGGCGGCCTGAGCGAGCCGACATTCAAAACCACCACTGCGGAGACCACCCTGAGCCTTAAGGACGGCGAAACCGTCATAATCGGCGGCCTGATGCAGAACGTTGACGGCACGTCGGCCAGCGGCATCGCGGGGGTTATGGACATACCCATCCTGGGCAAGTTATTTTCAAGCAATGTCATCGGCCCGAACTCCAAAAGCGAGCTGGTAATGACGCTCACGCCGCACATAATCCGGCCGCTCGAGGTTCCGGGAGAACAGGATACTTCTTTCTGGTCCGGGACTGAAGAGGCCTACGATACGAAGCCGTTGTTCGAGGAGAAAAAGGAGAACCTCTCGGCTCCGGAAACCGAAGCCGCGCCTGAGGAAGAAACCGGACAGGCGCCGACTCCGGCGGCGCCGGCCGGGCCTGCCGCGGAAGAGGCCGCGCCGGAAGCGCCCGTACAGCCGGGTACGCCAGCACAGCCTGGAGTGTCAGCACAGCCTGGAGTGTCAGCACAGCCTGGAGTGCAGCCGGGAGCCAAGGCCGCACCGGCAGCCCCGCCGGCCCGGACTGTCGAAAAAGCGGCCGCCGTGCCTATGCCCGGCAAGATCGGACGGGTGGGCACACTCTCGTTCGCGCCGGAGGTCATCCCGGTAAATGTGGGCCAGGAGGTAACCGTTGACGTGATGGCGACGGACTTGGACTCGGTATTCGAGGCGCCGCTCTCGATTATCTATAACCCGAAGCTTGTAAAGTTTGTTAAGGCGGAAGAGGGCAATTACATGAATGTGGACAAGAAACCTACCTCCTTCATGGCTACCGCCAACGAAAAGATCGGGCTGATAGACGTCATGCTGACCAGGCTGGGGAGAGTCCCGGGGGTAGCGGGCTCCGGAAGGCTTTTCTCGCTGACCTTTAAGGGCCTGGCCCCCGGCATCAGTCCGCTGGTCTTCAAGCAGAACGACCTGAAGGATGCAAGCCATGCTACAGTCCCCGCGGATCTTAAGACGGGCACGTTGTATGTTAAATAATACAAAAGGCATCACGCTGACTGAACTCGTCGTCGTGTGTGTCGTGCTGTCGGTCCTGGCGTCGGTGGCGATGCCGATTTACCGGATGTCCGTAAAGCGTGCAAAAGAGGCGGCGCTCCGGCTTGATCTCCGGGAAATGCGCGACGCCATCGATGCATATAAGAAACTCCATGACGACGGAAGGATATCGCAGGTGGCCGGCACCCAGACCAGCGTGACAATGGGCGCCGATACGGGCTACCCAAAGACGCTGGACGACCTGACAAAGCTGCTGAACCTTGTGAACCCCGGGGTAGCGGTGCCGGTAGCGCCGGGAACCCCGCCGCTTCCGTCGAAGATAAGGCTACTGCGTAAAATCCCGGTGGACCCGATGACCGGAAAAGCCGAATGGGGCATGAGGAGCAACGCGGACGACCCGGCAAGCACCGCATGGGGCGGAGAGGACGTGTTCGACGTTTATTCGCTTTCCGACGGGACCGCGCTGGACGGGACGAAATACAAAGACTGGTAAAGGTGAAGATGAATGTTTTAAAAGATAAGAAAGGCTTTACCCTGCTGGAGCTGATGATAGTCATCGCGATAATAGGCATACTCGCGACGCTCGCCCAGCCCATGTTCAAGACGGCCGTCCTGAAGTCCAGGGAGGCCGCGTTGAAGGAGGACCTCTTCAACCTCCGGAACGTTCTGGACCAGTACTACGCCGACAACGGAAAGTACCCGGACTCGCTTGACGACCTTGTGACGAAAGGCTACATGCGCTCCATCCCCACCGACCCCATCACCGGGACGAACGACTGGCGCACCGATTACTTCACGAGCGACGACAGTTCATCCGGGGATAACGGCGGCATTGACGATGTCCATAGCGGCAGCGACAAAACAGGGCTGAACGGCAAGAGTTATGCGGAGTGGTAGGGGCCGGGAAAACGGGCCTGCGGGCGGGAGGCTGGCGGGTATGAAATCTATACTTCGCCCACTGTCGGGCAGGGCCGGTTTCACTTATATGGGGATGCTGGTGATCATTATGGTCATCGGGATAACCTCAGCCGTTGTGGGGCAGTCCCTGAGACTCGCCGCGAAAAGGGAGAAAGAGAGGGAACTGCTCTGGCGCGGGAATCAGTTCCGCCTGGCGGTAGAGCGTTACTATGAAGGGAAAAGCATACCCGGCAAGGCCGGGCTGAACCAGTGGCCCACCTCCCTGGACGACCTCATGGAGGACCCCAGGAGCGGAAATAAAATAAGGTACCTGAGAAAGAAATATATCGACCCCATGACCGGGAAGGACGATTGGGTGATGGTGCCGCCCGGCGGCAGCCAAACGGAAGGCGGGTATAGCGTGGCAGGCGGTCCCATCGGGGGGGTCCACAGCAACAGCGATGCAAAACCTCTGAAGATGGACAATTTCGATCTGGCTGACATAAAATTCCGCGGCAAGGTGAAATATTCCCAATGGGAATTCGTTTTCGACCCGAACGCGGCAAACGGCGCGGCAACTGTCACCGTCACCCCCACAGGCGGACCGATCCTCGGCGGAACCACGCCTGGCGGAACGACCCCTGGCGGGACAACCCCCGGCGGACTCAACATCGGCGGAACCACGCCGGGCGGAACGGCCACCGGACCTGCAACGGGCGGGGGCGCGGACGACTTTTGAGGAAACTCTTTTAGGCGGTCTTAGTTATATGCGGGTGTTAAATGTTTTTTAAGAGTCTCAGGACTAAAATAATATTCTTCACAGTCACCATCCTTATTGTAGGCATTGGCTTCGGCACCTGGATTAATATCGACCTTCAAATAATGGAACTCAGGAAGCTGACGGAGGATAAACTAACCATCCTCGCCAATACTATTGAGCGCTCCCTCAGTATCGCCATGCTGGAAGGCCGCAGCCAGGACGTGCAGAGGCTTGTGGAGATGGTGGGGACGCATAACAAGATACACGCCATCAGGATACTGAACAGCTATGGCGTCATACTCCGGTCGGCTAACGCGGCAGAGATAGGCATGCGCGAGAACCTCGACTTCTCCGCCATGCAGATAGAGGACCAGTCGAACATAGTCATCCAGGAAGAAAACGATTCCGGTGATTCAATCCTGCGGAACCTCCGTCCCATATTAAACCGCCCGGAATGCTTCCGCTGCCATACCGCCGGCCAGAAGATTAACGGCGTGCTGGAGGTGGACGTCTCGCTGGCCGAGATGCAGAAGCACGTGGGAAGGCTCAGGAAGACGATGATAATATGGGCGGTGGCCATAACGGGCCTCCTTGCGCTGGCGCTGTCCACGCTACTGTCCAAAATAGTGACGACTCCCATACGAGACCTGACGAATACGATGGCCAAGGCCGAGGAGGGTCTTGACGTCCGGGCGAAGGTGATATCCGAAGACGAGCTCGGAAGGCTTGCCCACAGCTTCAACTCAATGATTATAAAACTGAACAAGACAAAGAAAAAAGTGGAAAAACTCCACTACGAGCAGATGAAGAAGGCGGACAGGCTTGCTACCGTCGGCGAGATGGCGGCGGGCATAGCGCACGAGATAAAGAACCCTCTCACCGGGATAGCGGGTGTAATACAGATCCTCGGCAAGGGCATCCCGCCGGAAGACGAAAGGCACAAAATAATAAAAGAGGTGCTGGAGCAGATAGACCGGCTGGACAAGGCGGTTAAAAACCTGCTCTCGTTCGCCCGTCCGCCTGCGCCGAACCTGACCGAGGTTAGTGTAAACGGGCTCCTGGAAAAGATAATGGCCTTCCTGTCTCCGCAGTTCTCGAAGAACCGGGTCACCGTGCGCAAGGACTATTCACCGGATGTCCCGGAGGTTTTGGGCGACCCGGAACTGCTCCAGCAGGTGTTTCTGAATATAATCCTGAACGGCGTCCAGGCCATGCCGGGAGGGGGAGAATTGCGGGTGAAGACGAGCATAAGTTCGATCACCGCCCCGATAATGCACAAGGTAGGCTCCGCGGAAGACATGGAGCTTCTTCCGGAAGAAGGTGCCCGGACTGACGCCATCACAATCACGATATCCGATTCCGGCAAGGGGATCCAGCCGGAGAACATGGCGAAGATATTCAACCCCTTCTTCACTACGAGACAGCAAGGGACTGGCCTCGGCCTGGCCATAACCCAGAAGATAATAGAACAGCACGGAGGCGGCATTACCGTCGATTCGGTCCCCGGTGAGTGGACCGCCTTTACGATTTATCTGCCGATGGCGAAGAATAGTATTCCGACGGTGACAGTTTAACGCAAGAGGGACTCCGTAATGGAAAAAGCCAAGATACTTGTCGTCGATGACGAACACCTCATCAGATGGACATTAGAGCAGCATCTGGGGCATGAGGGGTATGAGGTATATACCGCGGAGGATGGAGAAAAGGCCCTTCAGATGGTAGCGGACCTGATGCCTAACCTGGTGCTGCTGGACAACCAACTCCCGGGCATTCAGGGAATTGAGGCCCTGGGCAGGATAAAGGAGATAGACAAAGAGACCATCGTCATAATGATTACGGCGCACGGCCTGCTGGAGACCGCCGTGAAGGCGATGAAACTAGGCGCGTACGACTATATCAGCAAGCCGTTTAACCTGGACGAGATAACGCTGATAATAAAGAAGGCTCTTGAGACCGTGTCGCTCCGGGAAGAGGTAAAGCTCTTAAAGGAACAGCAGAAGACGGCCACCCGCGCTTACAACATCATCGGCAAGAGCCGGGCCATCCAGGGCGTCCTGGACATGATACAAAAGATAGCCCAGTCCGACGCCAGCACCGTCCTTATCCAGGGCGAATCCGGCACCGGGAAAGAGCTGGTGGCCAGGGCGGTCCATGTAAACAGTTCCCGCGCGGACAAAGCATTCATGGCAATCAACTGCGCCTCGCTCCCGGAAAACCTGCTCGAGTCGGAGCTGTTAGGACACGAAAAAGGCGCCTTCACCGATGCGAAGACGCAGAAAAAGGGTCTTCTGGAACTGGCGGACGGCGGCTCGGTCTTCCTGGACGAGATCGGGGATATGCCCTACCCGATGCAGGCCAAGCTCCTCAGGATACTGGAGGACAAGACTTTCAAGAGGGTCGGCGGCGTGAAGGACATACACGTGGACGTCAGGATCATATCGGCCACCAACCAGGAAATAAAGTCCCTGATGATGGAGAACAAGTTCAGGAAGGACCTGTACTACCGCCTCCAGGTAGTGCCTATCTTCCTCCCTCCCCTGAGGGAGCGCAAGGAGGATATCCTTCCCCTGGCAAGGCATTTCATCGAGACTTTTAATGCGGAATTCCGTAAAAACGTCAAGGAGATATCGGAAAAGGCCAGGGAGTTCCTTATCCGGTATGACTGGCCGGGCAACGTCCGCGAACTTAAAAATGTCATAGAACGCGCAATGATACTGGAGAGCGAGGATATCCTGCTGCTGGAACATCTGCCCGTGGAGCTTGTGGGCGGGATGCTGCCAGCCACTTCACCTGCCGCTTCTTCCATAAATATCCCGAAGGAGGGGATGTCCCTTGAGAAGGTCGAGGAGGAGCTCGTAAAACAGGCTCTCGCGGTAGCCGGCGGCAACCAGAGCAAGGCGGCTGACCTGCTGGGGGTGCAAAGAGACGCCTTCCGCAGGCGTATGAAGAAGTTCGGGCTGCTGTAAAGCCGTCCTTTACGATTGGCGCGGCTATTGCGTAACAGCTGCTGTTGTGATGCGTGTCGGGTCAGGCAAAAATAACCAGGAGGTTTTCGGCATGAGAGAGAAAGCGGCATTGGTCTGCGCGGTTGCGGCCTTATTCATAACCTTTTCTTTTTGTGCAATCGCGTCCGCCCAGGAGGCCCAGCCCAAGGTGGAGATAACGCCCGCGAATGTTAATTTGGGGACAGTGGACGAAGGCGTAAAAGCGAAAGCCAC
>JBARKJ010000002.1:0-74323 GCA_049801375.1 Nitrospirota bacterium
CTGCCTGCACGTCCTTTTCTGGAGCGCAAATGAAAAATACCGAATCCGCGCACCTCGACTTTATCCTTGGCAGCTAGCGCGTCTTTAATGCTGTCAAAAAACGCATTGACGATGATCTCAGCCTCTCTCTTGTTAATTTCAGCTTCCTTATCAGCTAGTTTATCTACGAGCTCTGCCTTTGTCATAAGCCTCCAGCCCCAACCTAAAAGAGCAGTTTCTGTCTTAACCTTCTTTGGACCCCGTTATGCCAGCTTGACGATTATGACTGCTAGAGCCATCGGAACCACCATTATCATTCCTATGGTTATAAGACATCCGCCACCCGTGACTATTCTGCCGATCTTTCTCTGTCGTCCACTCTTAGTTAGCGGGATACCAATAGATCTGGAAATCTTAGACTTGGCTGCGGAGATCCCAGTGAATCTTTTCCACGAAAAGCCGCCGAGGTTCATTTTTAACTTCCTTCGTGCTTGAGAAACTTGCCCTGTCTATTTTTGTGGGAACCGAGAGAAAGGTCTTTACTCCAACGAATGAATCCCCAAATAGAGAATGCGGTGTACGCCCCGAACATTGCAACTTGTCCATAATGCCTGAAGTGTAGCCCGAAAGCTATCCATCCGATATTCGAGACTATCCAAACTACGTAGCCCTTCCGGTCTTTCTTTACCACCCAATAGTTCCCTAAAAGGCTTAGGGCTACCAGTGCCCATTCGAAAAGTGTCATCCGAACCTCTGCTTGTCTGTCGGCCCTGTGATTTTTAACTCCAGTGCTGCCTATCTCCTAGAGATTTATACTTCTAATTCCGCATTTTCACTTTCGATAAGCTCGGCAATTTTCGCTGCGACTTTTTCCGAGCTATCCATAGGTGGTAATCCTCTTGAGCCGAAATCAGGCGACCCCCCGATCATGTTCTCATAGAAATTCGAAGCTGTCATGCCCGGATGCACCACGCTGACTATAATATTGTCTTTTTCAAGTTCCTTACGCGCTATAAACGAAAGCGCGTTAAGTGCATATTTAGTGGAAGAATACGCAGCAAGGGCAGGAATATATAGCTTCGTCACTCCTGAACTTACATTCAAAATCATCCCGCCACCTTGTGCCCTCATTGGTCCTATTACCGCCTGCATAGCCCTAAGCACGCCATACACATTTAATTCCATGATAGATTTATACTGTTCGAGGTCGATATTTTCTACCAGCCCTCTCATTCCCTGCCCGGCATTGTTGATCAAAATATCAATTCGTCCGAATTTTTCAATCGTTTTCTTGATTAGATTTACAATATCCTCAGGTTTGCGCATGTCAGTCGTAACTGCTAAAGAATTCGGCAGTCCTTTTTGCAACTCTTCAATCACATGAGTACTGCGCGCAGCGAGGACTATCTTGCCGCCTCGCGCTGACAATAGTTTCGCTGTTGCAAGGCCAATGCCTTGCGAGGCTCCTGTGATTATGATTACTTTATTTTTTATGTCCATAAACTGATTCCCTTGTTATGTTTATTTGGCAAAAGTATCCACCAGACAAGCGCCCCCATGATATTTCTGTTGAGAGCTTCTGGGTGCAGTGGATTATGTGCATAGAGTTGTTGTCCGGTTATCTCTTTTGGGTCGGTGGGGTTGACCCCCCACCTTCCCTTTTGAATCAGCCCCGGATCAGGTTCATGATCAGGTGGATCATAAGCGCTTTGTGCTTGGGGGCGCTTTGTGCCACCAATAGCGCAATGGCTGCCAAGGCGTTGTCGTTAATCTTAGGCTCGCCGCCCGCCTTGAGGTGATGCTGGTTGCGCAGCAAAAACCATATAAACAAAAACGCCCCGATACGCTTATTGCCGTCGCTGAATGGGTGGTCTTTAATAACAAAATACAGCAGGTGCGCCGCCTGTTCCTCGATGCTTGGGTACAGAAATTCGCCGCCAAACGATTGTACAATATTCCCGAGAATTCCGGCAAAACTATCATCCTTTTGGTGGCCAAAGAGTTCCGACGCCTCTTCTCTGGCCATTAAATCCGCTTTCAGCGCGGCGACGCCCGCCTCCGCTTCAGCGCGGCGGATTTCATATCGGATAGTGGTGTTAAAATCTGTGGTGGGTAGCCGTTCGCTGTCAAACTGGTTCAGCAGAACAAAGGTGCGGGTATAGTCGGCTATTACCTGCGCCAAGCCTCGCGCCTCCGTCAGACTGGCCTGCTCAATAAGGTTCTGCTGGAACAGGGTCAGAGTTCGTTCCAGTTGTTTAATCTGCTCTTGCTGGGATTGAAGCCGCTGGGTATTCAGTGCGTAGCCCTGCACCAAATAGTCCTTCAAAACCCGGTTGGCCCAAATGCGAAAACGCGTTCCTTGCTTGGATTTCACCCGGTAGCCAACCGAGATAATCACGTCGAGGTTATAGTGTTCAATATCCCTTTCGACCTGCCGCTGACCCTCTTGGCGAACTATCCGGAAATTCCGGATAGTTGCCTCCCGCGTAAGTTCACCTTCTTCAAACACATTGATAACATGTTCGTTGATAGTGCGAACATCTTTATCAAACAATTCCGCCATCTGCTTTTGCGTCAGCCAGACGCTTTCACCTTGCAGCTTGACCTCGGTCGTAATCGAGCCATCGGGGGATTGGTAGATCAATATCGAATTACCGGAATTTTCTTGAATTGTCATGCGGTGCCCTTTATGACCAGTAAGTTATAAGATGCACCGCCGCAAAGCAAATCGTAAGAATTTGCACACCGAGTCGGTGCATTTTTATTGTACGCCTTAGCGGTTATCAACTATCTTTTCGTAAGCATCACACACAGCCGTAACTACCTTACCGACGTCATCTGCACGGTTGTATTTACCGTAAGATATGCGAATCGCCGACTTTGCTTGCTGTTCGGTAAGCCCCAAAGCAAGAAGCACGTGCGACGGCTCGTCTTTACCCGAAGTGCAAGCCGAACTCGTGGACACGCAAACACCCTTCAGGTCGAGCAGATGCATAAGGGATTCACCCGAAACGCCGTCAAAACAAAGATTGACCATGCCGGACAGACGGCACTCGCTGTCCCCATTAACCCTCACGGAAGGTATTTTTTCTTTTATGCCATTCACGGTATCTTCGACCATTGCCTTTAGTGGCTGTGCCGTGTCAGCCATTTCGCTGACACTTTCCTCAATGGCGTAACCCGCCGCTACGATTCCGGCGACGTTCTCCGTTCCGGCGCGAAGACCGTGTTCTTGTTCGCCGCCGAACACCAACGGCAATAATTCTAAGGCAGACCGTTTATATAAAATTCCCGTGCCTTTCGCCCCGTTGAACTTATGTGCGGAGGCAGTCAAGAAGTCAACTTGCAGGTCGTTTACGTCGACAGGGATATGCCCGACGGCTTGCATCGCATCGGTATGGAACAAGATGCCTTCGCCTTTCAATAATCGCCCTATCTCCGCAATCGGCTGAACCGTGCCGATTTCGTTGTTGGCAAGCATAATTGATACCATTCTGGTGTGGGACTTGATTGCCGCCTTAATATTCCCGGTCGAAACTTGCCCCGATGCATCAACAGGCAGATATGTAACCTCAACGCCACTCTGTTCAAGTGAATGGCAAGCATTCAGGACAGAATGGTGTTCGATTGCAGAGGTAATAATGTGCATCGGCTCATTGCGGTAAGTTTCCGCGACACATCTAAGCACCCAACTGTTCGCTTCCGAACCGCCGGAGGTGAAGGTGATTTCTGACGGCTCTGCGCCAATGGCAACCGCGACTTGTTTCCGAGCAAGTTCAACGGCGCGTTTGGCTTTTGCCCCAAGCGAATACTGGCTGGAGGCGTTGCCGTATTGCTCGCGCAGAAACGGAAGCATCTTCTTAAAGACGTTGTCGGATATTTTCGTTGTCGCGGCGTTGTCAGCGTAAATCACGGTCTCACCCTCAGAAAAGTTTGCAGCCTTGCTCTTTGAACTCCTCGACCTTAGCGAGCAGGAACTCAGTATCGACTTCCAAATACTCGGCAAGGCAATCAAGGCAATAGTACCGCTTTGAATCCTTGTCGAGCAGTTTCTTGGTCAGCCCGATTACGTTATTGCTTAGGGCTTCTTTTCCGCAGACATAGCAGCATTTTTTCTCCACACAATTACCCCCCTTCTTCAGGGTCAGGTCTGACGCTGAACGCAGGGATGTCTTTCCCGCGATACTCAATATCAAGCATTCCCAACTGGTACTTAATCGTATCCCTCATCTTTCGCGCCCTATCGAGGCAAAAACGCTTAAACTCGCGGGCGGTTATGTCTTTTGCGTTTCGAACCTGCGGGAACAGCAGTTTCAGGTAAGCCGTGGCAATACGTTTGACCGCCTCTGTGTCACGGGTATCTGCCGCTTCGGGGACTTCGATGAGTTCATCCACAATGGCGCGGTAACTCATATCATCGCGCAGTTCATGCATAATCGAGCAGAAGTATTCCGAGTTTAACGCCCAACCCGCAATCTTGAGGTCGTCGTTCATTCTGGGAATATTCCATCCTTTGATGAAGCCGTGGAAACGCTCAATCAAAGCCGATTCGTGGAACATGGACGGCAGTTCCTCAAACATATTACCGAAGCCGTCCTCGTCCATCGTTTCCTTCTTGATGTTGCCGCAGAGGATAACGCCCGCTTCTGCGGTTCCCTCGTAGTTGCCGACGGTGAAGATTCCCGATTCAAGGTAGCCCTTCAATGCGGCGCGCATTTCGTCCACATCGGTAAATGAAATGGTTTGCACTTCGTCAAGAGTGATGAAGTCGTTGCCGGACACCAATCCCTCGACACGCTTGTTCTGGTCAAAGAACATCTTTGCACGACTCATAACGCCGCCACTCGAAAGCCACCCGAAGCGGCTGACGCGGCCGAACAGATATGATTTGCCGGTTCCTTTGGGGGCAAGTTCAATAAGGTTCAGCCGCTTTTCAACGAAAGGAAGTAGACGGGTGAGTATCGTGAGTTTCTTTTCCTCATCGCCAAGGTAGCCGCTCGCGTTATAGTCAACCGCACCAAGCAGGACATCGAGCCACTCCGTCGTGGTGAACTCACGCCGCGCCTCCTTGTAGTAGTCAATATCAATCGTGTAAGGGCAGAAAGTCTTAAAAGCCGTCAGCTTGATTTTGCCATGGTTCGCACCCTTTGCCTTGTTCTTGGAAAATTCTATATCGTAGTCTTCGGGTGCACGATAGCCGATTTCAACCATTCCCCAAGTCTCACGCCCGCGCACCAAATCGTCCTTGCAGTTTTGCCACACGGAATCCTCGATGATCGTGTCCTTGCTCGTCAGGCCAAAGTCAGGCAATGCAAACGACACCTCGCCCGTCCTGATGTCGATATCAACCGACACCTTGGCAAGGAACTTCACCTGCTCGTGTTCGATTACCACCTGATTCTTTATTGCCGTCCAGTCGTCCTTGCGCGGCAAGTAAGTCCGCACAAAGCGAACCAACTCGTCGGAATCGAAGTGACCTTTCTCGTCCTCGAACTTCTTTAAGAGCCAGTCACGCATAAAGGAAGGCAGGCTCAGAGCGGAGAAGAAGTTGCTCTTCTTGAGGTCTTTATACACGACCATCTCGTCAAAGCAATTTCTGAGTTTCTCAATCATAAATCGCACCTCCTAAAACAAGTCATCAAAAGCGTCATTGACTTTGCCGCTCTTGCCTTGCGCCTTAATCATAATCTTGCCAATCAGGTTGTCACCCGCGTAAACGTCCGCCGAATAGTCGCCTGCCCGTTTTGTGTCGGGCAACTTCACGGAGTAGTGGTTCGCGTCTATCTGCGATGCCGAGTAGGGCTTATCATTCAGGACAACAGAAACATCCTGCATCGGCGAGTTGAAGAACAGTTTAATCTCCGTGCCGGTTCGGAAGTCTACGGTCACGGTCTCGTCGACCAGCTTAACCGTTACGCTTCCGTCTTTCAGAGACAGTTCAATAACGGGAACGACGACCTCTTCCAACGACGCCCCACCGTGAACCTCGACATTCGCTGCGCGGCTGCCCTTGAAGCGTCCGTAATCGGCAAGTACGAGGTATCCGTTCTCCTCTGCGGCTAACGGGAGGTCATGGGGCTGAAACAGCTGACAGCAACGCCCCGAATGCTCGCCTGTGGTATCGGTGTCGTATTTTTCCTCTTTGCGCCGCAGGACAGCAAGCCGCGATGCGCCGTGGTCGCTTACAATCAAGAAGCGTTTGCAATGCCTTAGCGCAAGTTCCGTAGCCGCCTTGTCTATCATCGCCGTGATGATGTCCAGTTCTTTCGCAAGGTGGACAGGCAATTCATTATCAGTGAAGTTGTAACCGCCCTTGTCTCTGTGCTTGGCATCATCAAGTTCACGGTTATTCTCTTTGCGACCTTGCCATGCATCAAAAAAGTCTCGGTTGATGGCCGTTATCGTAGGTAGCTCCGCACGGGCGATGTTGACCCGAACCGACAGACCGCGCTTTTGTGCTAAGGCTTCGATTAAACCTAAATATTCGACACCGAGTGCATCAAGCCAGTACAGGAGGGTGTCGCTCTTATCCACGCTATCCAAAATTTCATCCCGCGTCGGCAATCTGTTGTACTTCCGCGCAAGAGCAAGTTCATCAACCTTTTCCAAGAATTCCGGTTCAAACTGGTTGGACAGCTTTTGTCGTTTATACGCATCGAAATACTCGGTCAGCAAGTTTGCCAGTTCCGGTTCCGGGCATTTGAAAACGTACTTTTTCAGGTAGTCCGCCAGCACGGGGTAGATGCCATCAAGCTGCGGAATCATACCATTTTTAGAGAGCCAAGCAATAATCTCTTCACGCTCCGGCCTTGTGCCGTCCGTCAGCTTATAAATGCTTTCTGATACCTTTTGCCGACTGTTCATCACAAAGCCAGCGATATCAGACTCAGGGAACCTCTCGACCAGAACCTTACGCTCCTGATAGAACGAGGGAAACCGCTTATCCATGTGCGGGATATCTATTATCGCGTTCAGGACGTTTCCAACGAAGTCCTTAAAGCGGCTCGTCTTCTCCAGTACGAACCGAAGGTATCCGTTCTGCAATGTGTCGGCCTTGCTTTTCAGGCAGATGAAATAGAGCCAGTTGCGGTAGTCTCTCCCAGCAATGCGGGCGTAAAAATCCGACTCCAGATCATTGCCAAGGTCTTGCTTTTCTAAGACCTCGTCGAGCGAACCGTTGTTCTGGTTGAGTTCTGTTAGCAACTCTGCCCAGCGAGCGTCGCTTCCGCAGGAACGCTCCAAGGCAAAGCCCCTTGTTAAGAACTTAATGCCCTCGTAAGCGTTGCTGATTTTGTGTACCGTGAATATCGCCTTATCGAGGTTGACCGCCGTGTTCACGACAACTCTACCAGATCGCCCGTTTTCAAGGTCCACAAGCATAGCTTTGAAACCCGATAAAGCCGACAATCCGACAGACGGGGCGGCAAGGGTAAACGATAGGTCGCACGCCGCCTTGTCGACGACGCTGAACCGACGGCTGTCAAAGCGAGGGTCGGTCTGCAACCCGGCAATCAGCGAGGCAAGCCCTCGTAGAAGCAACACGACTTTTGCACCGCCGACATTGAGATCTTTCAGCCGTGACAGGGTGCGTGTTGCCTCATCGCTTCCACGAAGCGCAAGAAACTCGCCAAGCCCCGTCACAACGAGCTTTTTCCCCTTTGCATTTACAACTGAGGTGAGGAGTCCGTCGATGTCAGGCATTTTGTCGTCGCTGTTGCAGAAACCGCTCATCGAGACGAAATCAAGCTCCAAGACCGATAACTCGTCCTTTGCGGTCACATACTGTCCGTCGCTGATGAACAGGAAATATGGCGTCTCGACTTTAGATTTCAGGTATTTCTTTACCAAGTCAATTTGCATTCTATTTCCCGTCTCCATTCGCCAGTATTTCGATTCCGACCATTATGCTGTCCTTGACGAGTCGTTTGAGGTACTGCTTCAACTGGGCATCGCCCATCTCATCGATTTTCAGGAGAACCTTGTCACTGCCGCCGGCGTTGTACTCGGCTTCGGCGAGTTGCTTCACCTTGCCCTTGACGCTCGGATTGTCGCGCCAATCGTATGTGTCTACGGAAAGGTGGTCGAGTGT
Source organism: Nitrospirota bacterium (assembly GCA_049801375.1). Classification (GTDB taxonomy): domain Bacteria; phylum Nitrospirota; class JACRHJ01; order JACRHJ01; family JACRHJ01; genus JBARKJ01. The sequence continues at coordinate 8,069 of JBARKJ010000002.1, forward strand.
ATCCCTGATCTTATCAAGGTCGGGAAGTAAGGTGCTGTATTCGCCGACAACATCTCGCTTGAATGCCGCATTCCGCTTTTCGTCATCAGCAAGGACGTCGTACAGTGTGGTGGATTCAAGGAATGCGAGAGCGGCTTTGATTTCGGAATCCGTTCCCCAGTTTCGGTTGAGGGTTTCAAATGCTTTCTTTGCTTTTTCGTATTCAGCCTCGGATACACAGCACAGGATAGGCATCCTGTAATGGCTCGACCACTCAAGCGGGTTTTTAGTTCCCGTCTTGTCTTTCCACAAACGGAAGAGTTGCGATTTCAACTGGTTCTTGCGGAACTCCTCGGCAGCTTCTTTTACCTTGACGTTGCAGTCGGTTTTTGGTAACTCAAACAAGCCTGTTTGCAGTTTGCTCTTCACATCGGAGATGTCGTTACCGCTCAGTTCTTCAAGGTACGGCTCATAGACCTCGGCAAAAGCACGTCTGCCGTTGATCAGCAACTCCCTGATTTCCACGCCGTGCGCCACCAACTCCGTATGGAATGCTTTCAACTGTTCGGGCAGGATATCCTCTTGCTTACAGATTTTCAGGAGCGTGTCGAGGGCTTTTGCCAAGGCGGGATACTTTGCCCGCAGAGCCTCGCATGAGATGCCGATGAACTTCAGACGCTCGCGCCACTCTTTGTACGCCTCGGTCAGGGAATGCCCGGCAGCATTCAGAATTGTATTGCTCTCTTTGACAACGCTGTACTCGGTCATCAGCTTGCGTATTTCGTTCTCGCCTGTCTGCTTATCCCAAAGGCACGCGTATTTCACTCCGAACAAGCGGCTAATGTCGGCAAGCATATTGTCTTCAGCACCGATTGCCGTTGCAAGTTCCATAACTTTGCCGCCCTCAAAGGAGCGCAGATACTCGTGCATACCTTTCTTGCAGTTCTCGCTTGTGAGCAAGGTGAACAGGCTGTCGGCGATCGAAGGCTTTGCGGACGCAATTTTGCCGATTTCAACTGCTTTCTTATGAGCCTCGGTGCCTTCCTTTTGAATAAGTTCAATGTACCTCTGAACCACATCAAAGATGCCGACTGTGTCCACTTCTTCAAGGCACCATACCGGCAGGTTCAGACCGCGCATTTTCGTAGACACGGCTTTGGCAGCCTGTCCTGCGGAAGAACACGAATTTGCGGGTATGCTCCACGCCTTTTCGGTAAGTTCATAAAACGCCATTTCGTCGGCGGTCATCTTCACGATATAGGTCGGCTTCGGAGACTTGCCGATGTAGTTTCCGAGCATCTCCGCAAGTTTGTCCTGCGTCATCTGCTCGTGACCGCCGGATGAGTCGCTGTAGCGTAACGGCTCACTACCGTACTCTTTCAACAGGAAGCCGACAATAAACGACGAGAGGTTGCATGGCGCAAAGCCATAGGTTTCCTCAATGAAGTCGTAGAGTTCGCCTATCGAAATCTGACCGTAGCGGTCAAACGCGACCTTGATGCGATTGTCTACCTCGACTTTGATTTTCGAGATGGGCAAAGACGCTGTTGTAGGGTTTTCCCAATACCTATCAATCTTCCAAACGGTCGGAAGGACGTGCTTCTCGACGCCGACAACAACACCGCTCGTGGTCTGCGATATGCCGGACTTTGCCGATTGCTTTGCAGAAGTTATCTTCAGTTGACCCTCTGTAAGGCTCTTGGCAAAATCGAACACATATGGGAATTTGGTCGCCACTATGGTCTGGAGGACGCTTGCCACGCCTTGACCGTTGCCTAGTTTCTCGCCCTCATGATTTGCGTAGGTGTATACAACAAACTGGCCGTTGTAAATACGGTTTTTCCAGTCTTGGTCTAAGACATGCTTTGCTTTATCCGAACTTTCCCGCGACGACGTGTTGTTGCTACCTTGGTAGTACATCGCCATAGCGGAGAAGTCCACATACTGCTCAAATGCCTCCGAGCCAAGCGGTGTAGAGAGCGCGTCGATGAATACGATGTTCTCATACTGCTTATCCGCAACCGCAGTTCTGAGTGTCTTGCGGAAGATTGCCGCTTCGGCATCGTCCTTGGCAAAGGCGATAACGGCGTGGAAATTCCACCCCGTGGCTCTGTCGCGCAGGATATTGATTGTGCGTGTGAAGTCGGCGGTGGTTACGAACGTGATTTTGCCAGTACCCGGCTCGGACTCAAACCTCAGACGTAGGGCAGGCGAAAGCGACAAAACGGTAGAAAGCCCACCCTCGGTCACCAGTTTCGAGGTTGTGCTGTTTTCTCGTATAGCTTTCTTGTGGTTGTCGATTTTGGCTTGGTCTCCCGCAAGCACGGCAGCCACATAGGCATACCGCCCACCGCTTATCGGGTTTGAAACGAGGATGCCTTTTTCCTTAAGCCCTTTCGCAAGGTTGGCGGATTTCGTTCCCTCTAAGTCTGGGATGCCCTCAAATACATAACTGAGGTTCTGCTCGGTTGCCTTGAAAAGGTCAATCGCGCCGCTCAACCGTTGGTCAATCGCCTGCATTATAAGGACGGCTTTCAGGACAGCTTTCTCGTCCTCGCGCAGGTTCTGCTGCTGTGGGAACGTGTCCAGAATCAGCCGAATGTCGGATGTAAGGTTGTCCCTGCCTTTTTCATAGAAGAAGTTCCAAAGCATATCCACCGTGAGAAGAGGGTGGTCGTTATAAGGCCCTGTATTCTCAATGAACCATTGGAACGCCTTCACATCGTTCGTATTAGAAGATTTGATGAAGTCGAACATACTCCGCTGGTTGGACTTGAACGCTTTGGCTATGTTTTTGAGTAGCAGAGCCGCCATCGGGTGAAGCGGCATTATTCCTTCCATTACTCGACGGTCATCAATATCAGTAGCTTTCATAACAGCCGTTCGAGAGCCATTTACACGAGCATTCAAATCACCATGAACTAATTTATCCCAGTCTGGCTTGGCGGCTGGCTTTACATTGAAAGCGTGGCCGATAAGGTTGAACGCGATATTGTCCGGCAGATCAATCTTCACAGAAATAAATCGGTCGCGCACCTTTGTCCAGCTCGTGTCGGCGGTCGTGAACAACTGTCCCGATTCGTGCGTGACGACGATGAAGTAGAACGCCTTTAGGTTCACCAACTCGACGAGTTTCTGGAATTCCGAAAGGCTGTCCCGGTTGTTCTTGAAGTAATCGGAGAACTCGTCCCAAATAAAGACAACCTTCACATTGTTGCGGTCGATAATGTCCGACAGCCAAGCGATAAGCCTATCAGCGTCAATATTCAGCGCGGTGATGCCCTCTTTGTCGGCAAGACGGAAGATGTTATCCATTAGCGTTTTGACATCACCGTCCTTACGGAGGGCGTTCAGCACCTCATCAGCGGAGGATTGGCTGAACAGAGCCGTCCACTCCGGCTCTTTCAAGAGCGCGTCAAAGAACAGCTTGTTCGACGGCTTATTAATCCAAGCGATGGCGCTTTCTTTCAGGGTGTTCTCGCCTGCGTAAAGGTTTGCCGCTACCAATGAAGCCTTTAGTGTTTCTTGAACAGCAAGGAAGAGGTCGCGGGGCGAGTTAATCATACCCGAAGCATAGCGGTAGGCGGTTATGACGCCCTTTTGCTTGTGACCGATCAGCTTTTCGAGCAGGTCAGTTTTATTTTTCAGCGGCTCGTATCTGTCCCAATAGGCGCGAAGCTCTTCTTCCGGCACTTCGAGAATCTTTTTCAGGGCATAGGCGCACTGCGACTTGCCCGTGCCGTATGCGCCCTCAATCCAGAGGGAACGTTTCTCCTGCCGTGCCAAAACCCGCTCCATGCTGTTCAACATTTCGATGAACGTATAGTGCGGGTATGTGCGCGTCCAGAAGTCTTGGCTGGCGGCAGCGATGGCAGAGGGGTCAACTTGAGGGAAATACTCCTCGTCAATGTCAAAGTATTCGCGGTATTTGTTGTTATTTGCCATTTGCTGCATCCCCCTTGAACAAGTCGAGTACATCTTTGGACGATTTATCCTCTGCCAGCGTTATCTTTTCAAGGTCGTGCGTGAACGATGCTGTTATGAACTCAGGGTACTTCGCCGACAGTCCCAACAGGAGCGGCGTCATATCGTCGCGGTCAAGCCCGAAGATGCGGGTGGGGCTGATGCCGTCGCGATCGATGCTGTCATTCAGGAGCGTGGCAAGCGTGAACTCCTTATAGTCGTTGCACTTCTCCGCAAACTTGAATAGGCCGTACAGCACCACGCGCGGGTCGCTCACCGAGCATTTCGTGCGGACGAGGTCGCCCTCGTCGGTAACAAAGCCCCAATGCAGGCTTGCGCCGAGTGGTGTTTCGACCAGACGCTTGTAGGATTTGGCGATTGACTTAGCGTCCTTCAGTTTGACATCAACAGCGGTCAGCATATCCTCGACTGTCTGACGAGCATAGCTTCTGCCGACATCGAAATTGTTTATATACCACTCCATCTGCGGGTTTTCGGCAACAAGATTGGTAAGAATCAGACCTTGCGCCGTGTCCGTTTCCCAACCAATCTGCGAGATTAACTCGGCAAACGATGTGAAGTGGTTCTTTTCATTTAGGGAAGCATCCTTAAGGAAACGCCTAAACATATCGAACATCATCGACCCCAGTGTATGCTCCGAAAAAAAAGTCTCCTTCAGTTCAAAGAATGAGCGCAACCACTCCGGCTTTGGAGCGTGGTCGGCAAATGAGTTTAGGCTTTTCATTGAGTTGCCTCCTCCTTGTGGGTGGCGCAGCGAGTGGAACAAAAGACAGCCGCTGTCGATTGCGTGACACTCGTAACACCCGATACAGTTGCTTATTTTGAGTTTGCCGTCAGCAAAACTGATGCAACCGTTTCGACAGTTCGTTTCGCAAACTCGGCAACCTTTGCAATACGAGGCTTTTCGGAATACCTGTCGGAACATCTTCCCGAATGCGGGTCGCTCTTTCAGCACAACTTCCGGGATTGTTACGATGTAGCCGTTCTTTGTCGCCTTAACGGAAAACCGTATGTGTTCGCCGTCAAATTGAATGGAGTAGTCGCCGTTGCCGCCGCGTAAGTCTCCGAGTGTTTTTATCCATTCGAACCAGCCGGAATCAGGGTCAGTAATGGTTATCGTCAAAATTCCGTTTGTAATCTTTTCAATGCAACGGAAAGTATTGTTAGATAACTCGCGCCCATTCTTTCTGGCGTTCCAACCGCCGTTTAGGATATACGATTCAGTGTTGCTCTTCTTGCGCTTGTCCACATCGTAGGTATTCTTTATCGAATCGATATAGCTGTCAATCTCTGCCGGATAGCTCGTTCGGCGTAAGTAGTCGCTTGTGCCGCCCGACATAGGGCAAAACAAACATCCGGCACGACCATTGCCCTTCTTGTAGGTTTCGTTAATCGGCACATCGTTCGTGTATATATAAAGCCATATCTCAGCAGATGTCCATTCAAGGATTGAGTTATGGCTGAACTGTCCCTTTTGTTTTGCGCCATAGTTCTCGTACTGGTAGGTGCTTCGAGCAAAGCTCTCCTGAGCCCGAACTCCAACAAAGTCAAGACCGATAAAATAGTTCTTGCCAGTTACTTCTCTCAACTTCAACGTCTGAGGAGTGCTTTTATGCACCGAGCAGCACCAACGGAGCACACGCGACGGGGGGCCGAATAACTCCCACGATTCCTTTGGGTTGAGGTGCGACTTGGCAATGTAGAACGATATCTCGTCCTCGGCACATTGCTGTTTGGTCTTTTTGATCACCTCGTAGGTGTCGGGGAACTCCATGCCCGTGTCGCCGAATACCACCACGAAGCTGCCTTTGGGCAGGGCTTTCTTAACGAGGTCGAGCAGGACGCAACTGTCCTTGCCGCCCGAAAACGCCACGTGGAAGCAGTCAAGCCTGTCCTTGTACTTGGTGTAGATAGCCAGTATTTTCTTGACCGTGGTCTGCTCGATGATTTCAAGCATCTCACGGTTTGACTCAACCATAGCCCCTATGTCAACGGGGCGAAGCGATATGCCTTTTGGTTCCGGCATCATCGGTTTGCCGTCCTCGCCGTTCGGAATGATAACCTCAGGGGCGGTGTAGATATTGCCGCCTTTCAGCTTTGCGACGAGCGTCCCGCGATAGTAGTAGATGTTCGCCTCCGCCCACATATAGGGGAGGTCGGTCTGCTTGTCGTACTTCCAATACTTATCAAAGCCCAGCACGTCCAATTCGGGCGCGTAAACCGGGCGGGGTTCTTTGGAGAACCCGGTAGGCGAGGAATTAAGAAGTATCCCGCCCGTATTCTTGTCGTAGGTATACGAGTACATCTTCAATCCGTCCTTTCTCGTATAGCTTTCGCCTTATCTATAATTTCGTTAACTTTTGCGGTTGTGCTTCTGCCTGTGTAGCCGCTCTCATACAGGAACTTGCCCACGGCGGAGTCCTTTAAGGGAACGTCGGCATTCGCCACGGCATCGGTCATAATCTCCGTGTAGTCCATGTCACAGCTTTTACGGATGACCGCTCCGGCGTTCCGCGAGTTGACCGATGGGGTACCAAACCGAAACTCCCGGCTAAAGCGGCGGCAGTAGCTTTCAAGCAGAAACAAATTCCACGTCTGACCGCAGTGGGGGAATGCCCCGAATGTGGTGAAAGACTTAAGCGGAAGATAATTTCCCTTAACAAACAGCCCGATTGCTTCGTCAATTACGTCGGCGTTGAAGTGAACATATCTGTCCGCCACATATGTGTCTATATCAATCCGAACCAGAACGGCGTTGCCCGCTTCCATCGGTATCCCACGGCGAACTTCGCCCGTCAGTTCTCTTGCGAAGTTCAAGAGGTCGTCAACCGAGCATTTGTCGATGGTTTGGCAGTATTCCTTCATTATGGTCAACGCATCAAAGACATCTCCTTTGCGCGCGACTATTTTGCCTTTTTTATCGAACTTGTCCGACAGGCAGATGCGGTAAACCGCATCTTGCACCGCCGAGATGGTAAGTTCGTAGTTGCGTTCCTCAATTTCACCGAAGGGCAAGTCTGTAATCGAAACATAGCCGCGAACGTTGCATTCCCGCACGGCGGCTTCGCGGATTACTTGCCGCTCTTCATCGGTGATTCCAATTCGGCTGACGTGTGAGAAGGTCTCCACGCTGCTCCAAATGAAGTCGCCGTTTTGACAGAGGAGGGACTTAATCCTTTCAAGTGGTATGTACCGCAACCGTTCGGCAAGTTGGCCGTAGGTCAGCAGTACATCGTCACCCCACAAGCGCATGATTTCGCCCTCCAGAGCGGGTAAGACGGAAGCGTCCGTGTAGCCGAAGTAGGTCTGCGTGAACGACAGCTTCGGGAACAGCCTACGGAGAATATCGATGAGCATATCCTCGGAGACTACGCTTGCTTCGAACAGCCAGCTCTCGTTCTTGGCGTAGAACTCGGCAAAGAATATGGCTTGTGCGCCGTCGGCGAAGTAATCCTTCGCCAGTCCCTTGATTCGTTCTTTCGCTTGTGCGGACACTGCATAGACCTTTCCGTCAAAGGTTGTTCCGCAAGCTGCGATATAGCATTTCAGTTCCTCATCGGTCAGCGTGATTTCCTCGTCCAAATCCTCTGAGGCAAACGAACGGAAACGTGCCATCTCAATCGGGGAGTTGAGCCTGTAGCCGTTCGTAAAGTGCGATGAAAGCACGTCCGTCAGTTGCTCAACGACCGCCGGGTCAAGCACAGGTTTAGGCGGTACGGCGGGGACAACATTAGCGGGGTGTGTATAGGTTTGCACCGACTGCGTGGATTTGCCGTATTTAGGCTCATAGGTGATAATGACATCATCCAAGTCCACACCACAGTGTTGGCACAGATTCCCGATAATTGTGACGACGGTCTGCGGGTCGTAGTTGGTGTAAATCCACTTACCATTTGAGAGAAGGGAACAATTTCCGTAGTCGGCTTTGGTCGGCGAAGAGAATATCTTGCTGCCACACAACGGCTTGCGGTCAAGCGACTCAAGGTTCGGGTTGCCTTCAGCTAAAAAACGCTCTGTTATGGCTTTAAGTAACTGCGACCAGTTCTGCTTGCTCGGAACGACGGTTTGCCCCTTGATGGTACAAGTCAACGGGCGGGTTTCGGCGCAGAGTTCTGGGCGAGTGAAGTAAACGCGCTGTGCCGAATTCGTGATACCTTTCTGCTCTTTATAGACGGACTGGGCTTCTTCCGATTCTTCGGACATTTGCCCGCTTACCGTTTCTGAAGATTTATACCACCAAGCATCTCTGTAATCGCTGCTTCGCCCACCGCCAACCTTGAAAGTAAAAGGAAAACCAGAGTCCCGGAGTTTCAGCATTGTGGGCGAGAGTTCTCTACCACCAATCACCCATAATGCGCCGCCTGAATCCCGCTTGTCTACATACTCCAACTTGTGACGTTCAATCAACTGAACAACATCTGGCTTTTTCACGTCGAGCTCATCTGATAGATGTTGCAGATATCTCATGTAGCAGCCCATACCAGCAGAGAACATACCTGAAGTGCTTCTGTTCACTTGCTTATAGTTTGGCGCAGTTCTGAAAATGTCCCAATAGGCATTCAGTTCATCAGGTGTATGGCAAGTGAAAACGCTCCTGACATCAAATACGACAGGGATTTGCAGTTTCGGGGGTGCGGCACGGAGCGCGCCCATATACTGCCGCACCACATTTTCCAAATATAAAGTGTCATTGGCGTTCGGCTGCGTAACCAGCCAAGCGATTACATCTTCAGGGTCAATGGCGGCGCTATTTGACGATTCAAATTCAATAGCCGATTCTACCCCTTTCAATTTGGCCTCGGGGTGGATGAAAGCCTTCAGAGCGTCGCCCAGCAGAGAATTGATGTTGTCGATGATCTTCATTCGTCCGAATCCTTTTTATTGCGATCGCCGCGCCGCCAGCCTTCACCCACTCGTCGATATCGTCTTTCTTAAACCTCCAAAGACGGCCCATGCGATGGGCGGGCATCGCATGCTTGTCGATCCAGCGGTTTGAGTATCGCCAAAGATACGGATATCCCCCTAGTGACACCCTTCCGGGATCTGAAAGCAGTGATTCTCAGGGAAAGAGCATATCAAGCATCGCCGTCTGACTCAGCCAGTGTGACCTAAACTTCTTCATCATAGGCATCCGAGATTAAGTTTGAAAAGGAGGGGGAAGGTGTAGTTCTAAAAGTCAGCGCATCTACAGGGCCGCTAAGTATGTTGGCGGACTGCCAGAGGCTACTCGATAAAAAGCTTATGCTCAGGCTGTCCATTGTAACGCAGCTTTTCATTTATTGCTCGATTTTGGGTAAAGAAAAGCCCATCTCGCATAATGGGCTTTTTACGTTCCAAGTTGCTTCTCCGCCCATTACTACGAATTCATGTGCCGCCGAAGGTACTCTGTTCTCTTTCAGCGCTTAATAATAGTCGTTTAATAATATTTATTCAAGGTAATACGGCTTTAATAAAGGGATTTTGAAGAGGCCTCGGTTGGGCCCCCGATCCTCCGGCGGCAGCGGCCAATGGCCTCGCCTTGGCTGATTCGGAGAACGACGGCGATATCATACTGCCCCCGCTTCGATTCTGGGGAAAGGATCGCCAGAATAGAAGTGCTTGGGCAGAATCTGTCCTGATAGGAAACCTCCAGCAAGTCAAAATCCGGTTTCCCAATGCTCGGTTAGCGTGTCTTGGAAGCGGGAATTAAGGAGCGCCTCGATGACGCGAGACTCGTTGCGCTGTTCCATGCGATGCTTTTCGCTTGGTAGGAATTACCTGTGTTGGCAAGGGATCCTTTCCACTACCCCCTCTTCGCCAACCTCTCAGCCATTTTCCTCATGAACTTCAGGTCCTCAAGGCCCATAGTGCGTGCCGCATGGGTCAGTGCTGAAATCTCGGCATCTACCGGAGACTTCTTCCCCGTCCTGAAATCCTCGAAGAGCGTTCCTAGGTCGGTCTCCAAGACGTCCACAATTTTGGCCAAGGTGTCGAGGGCGACCTGCCGCTGTCCGCGCTCGATCTGCCCTATGTAATTAGTGGACAGGCCCGTGAGTTCGCCGAGCTTCTCTTGTGAGAACCCCTTGGCCTTCCTTCTCGTCTTTATCTTCGCCCCGATGGTCTTCAGGATTTCCATTTCCCCTCCGAATTAAAGGATTCTATTGCCTCAGAGGGGAAATCTGAACACTCTGTATGTCAATTATTTATAATAAATATTGACAAATAGCCTTGATTGACGCCAAAATGCAGAATTTGCAGGATGGTAGGCTAGCGGAGTGTTGGAACAACTACAAGAGTCGGCGCGAGGTCGGACGGGAAGGTGGAAAAATGACATTGACTGGTATGAATATAACCATTATCGGGCCGCAATTCGTGGCCGTTGACATCCAAGGATGGGAAACGCGTTCGGCACTACGCGCCCTTGCTGATCTCGCAAGATATGACGGGCTTGAAGCACCTACCGATATAACTGTACGGTTTGAGACATCGGAAATTCTCAGTTCTTTTGCTACTGATAAGGACAGTGGTAGCAATTACTTGGGATTGTACCCGTTCCTTCACGTCAAGGACGGTTATCCTACAGGCAAAACCATTCTTATCGGGTATGACGAGGACGGCAAAACCTCAAGGGAAAAAATCATAAGAACTTTAACGCACGAGTGGTGGCATTTGATCCACGCCTTAAACCGCAAGCCTGATTTTCAAGACGAGGAACTTGCGTCTAAATGGGAAGCTCTGTATGCGCCGATGGTAGAGGTTGCTTTGAAATCGGAAAGGAGAAAGATGGCGGAGCGAGGGCAGCTGCAAGACGCATCGCCTATAAATTTTTCTGACATAACCGCCGAAGAGAAGAGACGCAAGCAGGAACGGGATATCTACGAATGCGCGGAGACCGTAGTTCTGCTTAATTCTACCGTTACAAATAGCTTCCTTGTGGAGCAATTGCTGTCCCACTGCGAATCCCTCGCAAATAAAATAAAACAGTTCATTAAATTAAGGGACGCGATCCCAGATTATGAAGGTATCAGCCCCGAAGAATACATAGAGCATTACGTGTCATGGATCGGCGACGAGGAGTTCAGGAAAAAGCGTTACAACGAACTTGCAGACATATTGGGACCAAGTGATTCATTTCCATGGCCCGGTACAGAAGCTTTGGATGGCGGTGGTCTTCTTGAAGGTACTATCTTCCAGCACGAACAAGGTGTTTTGGGATGGAGTGGTTATCATGTGGGAGCTAATAGTGAACCATCGCGAGCGAGAAGAGAGATACTCGATAAGGTCTACTTGAATACCCTGCCGACCATCAACTCAAAGGAATACATGCAGGAATGGGATAATCCTCGGACAGGTCCACGGTTACAGAAGATTGCGAACTCTATTGCAGCTAACACCCGAAACGCAAAACGGCGAAATGCAGAACGAATGCACATCGCCATAAACGATTGGGAAGAAGATCTCGCGTACCTAAAAAAAATCTACTACGACGGTAGGTATGACTTCGGGTGGCCTACGACCATGTAATACAGGGCTGAAAAATACGCAAGAAGTCCTAAATATTGGGGGAGAAAAATGCCTGTCGAGTTTTACTTTGGTGATGAATTTAAGACAGAACACGAGGCGGAGGATCAGAACAGTATTGTTGAATTACTTAAAGAGCGGTTTGATGGAACGGATGGGCTCGTCGCCGCGCTGTTTAATTTCCACTGCAATGGTAAAGACATCGACCTTTCGATAATCAAGAGAAACGGAATTATCGTCGCCGACATGAAGAGAGGCAGTACCCCCATCAACCCTATAAACGGGAGCGAATACGACAGATGGACATGGGGCGACGGCAACGAGGTCAAGGCGGGCGGGCAATATATTAACCCTTTTGAGCAGATCAGGCAGTATCGAATTGCCTTCAAGGCTTATTTGAAGGACCACAGATTCGACTTCATGTCATCTGCGCAGAAGGCATCTCAATCGTCGTTCGACCATGTTACAGGCTTGATTGTGGTATCCCCTGACTTGCACAAGGAGAGCAGGATTGACGTGAACTTCGGGATAAACAGGTGGTTTGGCATCATCGGGCTACCCCAATTACCCTCCAAGACCATCACGGTTAGAAGCCCAGAAATTGACCTGAAGGATGACGAGATCCGAGAACTCGTTAAAGCATTAAATTGCCGTCCTCTTACGACAAGCGTTACTGCCCCAGCACCACCAACGCCGCCATCACCGCTATCACCTCCACCGCCTCCGCCTACGGACCTATTCGATACTATATACGGCTTTTTCAAAGCCTGCGATAAAGAAAAACTGCGATTGGAATTAAAAGCTAAAAGTGGATTTATAAGCATAAAGGACGGCACTGGCCGGACGCTCTTGCACAAAGCGGCAGAAGATGGACATGCTGAGCTTGCCGAGGCGCTGTTGGAAATTAGGCCTGAATTTGTGAACGTGAAGGATCAAGTCGGCGAGACGCCACTGCACAAGGCAACCTTTAATGGCCACCATAGGGCGGTGATGATCCTTATCAGCTACGGGTCAGATATTCCCGCACGTAATAACAGCGGTAAAACCGCCGAGGATTTTGCGGTTAGTAAAAAACTCTTAGAAATAGCTAATTACTTGGAGTTACTGAGGAAACAGAACGAGCGTGAAGATGCACCCGAAGTGGACGAAGATGAAAGCACAAAACCCTTACCAATTCTCACCGAGGCCGAGATGGCCGAACGCTTAGACGCCATGACTAAGGAACTTGCAGCCAAACATGACCCTCTGGCTGGAATAAACGACGACCCTCTGGCTGGGATAAATGATGACTCGTTGGTGAACAATTCTCTTGACACGATGGTGCCACGAATAGAATGCCATGACACGCCACAAGATAATGATGTAGATGGAATTCCGATTATTGAGGCCATTCGTCGTCTTGGAAGCGGTTTGCATGTTGCGGTCAAAGAAGGCGATGGCGACGCCGTCATCACGATGCTAAAAAAATATCCTGATCTTCTAGACATGCAATTTGAATACAGGACACCTCTCTATACCGCAGTCGAAAACGGTCATAGAAATATCGTGGAACTTCTGTTGGAACATGGCGCTTCTTTAGAAGCCGATAGAGATAAGTCACCTCTCCATGCGGCTGCCGAGAAAGGCTATAAGGACATTGTGGAGTTGCTCTTGGACAAAGACGCGGACATAGAAGCTTCTGATGCTATCGAGCATGATACTCCGCTGACGTATGCGGTGTCGAATGGCCACTATGACACCGCAGAACTGTTGTTGAACAGAGGCGCAGATCCCAATGACAGCTTGGTTCAGGCGATAATTGAAGATGATTTGTATATGGTAAAGCTTCTCGTAAATCACGGGGCTATCATAGACGAGGAGCACATAGAAATATACGCAGGTGAAGAAATAGCGGATTTCCTCAAGGATGCGTTCGAGAAACAGGAGGCCAATAAAGTATATCTGTCTGATGTCAACCCTCTGGCTGGAATGCACGAGGACCCTCTGGCTGGAATGCACGATACCCTTCTGAACAGCAAGATTGTCCATACCGCCGCCAATCCTCTGCTTGATGTCCATCCTCTTTTTGATGCAGTTCGATACGGAGATTATGAGGGCGTGGAAGACCTACTTAGCAATAATCCCGCCTTAGTCAATGTGTGCGATGGTTCCCAGTTAACCCCCTTACATTGGGCAGCAAAAAAAGGACATATCGAAATAGCGAGGTTACTCCTAAAATACAGGTCTGATGTTGATGCCGAGGATATCTATGGCTGGACGCCTCTGCACAAAGCCGCGCGTTGGGGTCGCAAGACCATAGCCGAGCTTCTTTTGAGAAAAGGGGCTAATGTAAACGCAAGAGCAAATAATGGCTCAACTCCTCTTGATAAGGCAATACGTTACGAACGACGACAAACGGAGAATTTGCTCCGTCAGTACGGCGGTGTTTTGTAGTTGGTCGGAAACGGCATCTTTGACAAATTCTTCGTTGGGATTGGCCGCCGCTGCTTGTCGCCATGCCACCGCCTGTCCCTCACCGGAGTGATCATGGAAAGGTGTTGGGGTAAAGCAAATAAATTAAAGTCTTGCACCATTACGGCCTAATAGATTTGTATTTTTTATTCTTCAAAATACAGGGGTAGGGTTTTCTTTTTCATTGCTTTTATAAGTAATATGAAAGGGGATTGTATGAAAATCAAGGCAAGGTTTATGGCGGTGGCGGTAATAATGATTTTCTTGTTCATGGGGAATGTAGGAGTTGCTTCTGCGTTGACCGCGACTGTAACAACTGTCTCGTCAGGCTCTTTAAACAACACCTCGTCATACGGGGTTCCCGTGACATTTACCGCCAAGGTTACGCCGTCCGCGGCAACTGGGACGGTCACGTTCATGGACGAGGCGACGAGGCTCGGCACAGGTACGCTTTCCAGCGGCACGGCCACGTTTTCCACGTCCACCCTTTCAACGGGCACGCACTCCGCCATAAGGGCAGTTTACAGCGGGGACACGAATTATGCGGCCTCGACCTCCCTTGCCATTATTCAGACAGTGACCACACCCACCGCCTTGCCTTCCTTCGCGCCGAAGGTGGACTACACCACAGGGACATTGAGCGATCCTAAATCAGTTGCGGCCGGGGACTTCAACGGGGATGGGAAGCTGGACCTCGCGGTGGCGAATAACAACGGTACCGTGTGCATCATGCTCGGCAACGGGGACGGCACGTTCCAGAGATATGTGGCCTATGCCGCGGGGAACGATACTTATTCAGTTGCGGTCGGGGACTTCAACGGGGACGGGAAACTGGACCTCGCGGTGACAAATAGTAACGACAGTACGGTGTCCGTCCTGCTTGGCAACGGGGATGGCACGTTTCGGGCACCTGTGGACTACGCCACGGGGAGCGAGCCTTCTTCGGTTACGGTCGGTGACTTCAACGGGGACGGGAAGCTGGACCTCGCGGTGGCGAATTATAACGATAATACCGTGTCCGTCCTGCTTGGCAATGGGGACGGCACGTTCCAGCGGAAGGTGGACTGCGCCACTGGGAGCGGACCTCGTTCAGTTGCGGTCGGTGACTTCAAGGGGGACGGGAAGCTGGACCTCGCGGTGGCCGGCGATAGTAGCGTGTCCATCCTGTTTGGCAACGGGGATGGCACGTTTCTGGGGAATTCGGACTACGGAATTGTTGGTGCTACGTCAGTTGCGATAGGGGATTTTAACGGTGACGGGAAGCTTGATCTTGCGATAGCAACAATTACGCAGACCGTGTCTATCATGCTGGGGAACGGAGACGGCTCATTTGCGACTCCGGTTGACTACACCACAGGTTATTCTGATATTCCGTTATATTCCGTTGCAACCGGCGATTTTAACGGTGACGGGAAGTTGGACCTTGTGGTGATAAATATGTATGGTACCGTGTCCGTCCTGCTTGGCAACGGGGACGGCACGTTCCAATCAAAGGTGGACTACGCCACGGGGGGCGAGTCTGAATCAGTTGCGGTCGGGGACTTCAACGGGGACGGGAAGCTGGACCTCGCGGTGGCGATTAACAACGGTACCGTGTCCGTCCTGCTTGGCAAAGCGCTATACCCTGCCGTGACCGGGGTATCGTCCAGCACAAACCTCTCCACGTATGGCCAATCCGTGACATTCACAGCTACGGTCAGCCCATCGTCGGCTACAGGTACGGTAAATTTTATGGACGGTTCGACGGCATTCGGCGGGAGTACGCTTTCCGGCGGCACGGCCACGTATTCCACGTCAGCCCTCTCTGTCGGCGCGCACACCATAACTGCCGTATACGGCGGTGACACGAATTATGCGGGCTCGACCTCATCGGGCATAACCCAGACGGTGAACAAGATAACAACAACGACCACCGAATCGTCCGGCCAGAATCCTTCCGCGTATGGCCAATCCGTGACATTTACAGCGACAGTAAGCCCCTCAACTGCAGGCACGGTGACATTCATGGATGGGGCGACCACGCTCGGCACGGGAACGCTTTACAGCGGCACGGCCACGTTTACCACGGTAGCCCTCTCGGTCGGCTCTCACACCATAACTGCAGTATACGGCGGTGACACGAATGATACAGGCTCGACCTCATCCGGCATAACCCAGACAGTAAACCAAGCCATTACCGCGACGGTAACAACTGTCTCGTCAGGCTCTTTAAACGACACGTCGTCATACGGGGATTCGGTGACGTTTACCGCCAAGGTTAAACCGACTGCGGCAACCGGGACAGTGACGTTCATGGACGGGGCGACGACGTTCGGCACAGGTACGCTTTCCAACGGCATAGCCACGTATTCCACGTCCGCCCTTTCAGCGGGCACACACTCTAACATAGCGGCGGTATACGGCGGGGACACGAATTATGTGGGCTCGACCTCTGTCGCCATGACCCAGACCGTAACGAAGGCTACTGCCCTGCCGCTAACCTTTGAGACGCTTTTGGACTACTTCAATGTGAACGGGGTGGACGGGCCTTGGTCAGTTGCGGTCGGTGACTTCAACGGTGACGGGAAGCTGGACCTCTCGGTGACGAATTATAACGACAATACCGTGTCCATCCTGCTTGGCAACGGGGACGGCACGTTCCTAATATTTAATAGCAACACTACAGGGAATTATCCTACTTCAGTTACGGTTGGTGACTTCAACGGGGACGGTAAGCTGGACCTCGCGGTGGCGAATTATGGCAGCAATACCGTGTCCATTCTGCTTGGCAACGGGGACGGCACGTTCAAGACACATGTGGACTACGCCACGGGGTCTTATCCTCAATCAGTTGCTGTCGGTGACTTCAACGGGGACGGGAAGCTGGACCTCGCGGTGGCGAATGATGTTACCAGCGGTTACGTGTCTGTTTCCGTCCTGCTTGGCAACGGGAGCGGCACGTTTCAGCCGAAGGTGGACGTGGACTACGCCGCAGGAAACATTCCATCTTCAGTTACGGTCGGGGACTTCAACGGGGACGGGAAGCTGGACCTCGCGCTAATGAATACAGGCAACAATACAATGTTCGTACTGCTGGGCAACTCGCTATACCTCTACCCTACCGTGACCACCGTATCGTCCAGCCCGAACCCTTCCACGTTTGGCCAATCCGTGACATTCACAACGGAGGTAAACCCATCAGCTGCCACTGGTTCGGTAACGATCAAGGACGGGGCGACGACGCTCGGCACGGGTACGCTCTCTGGCGGTACGGCCACGTTTTCCACGTCCGCCCTCTCTGTCGGAACGCACACCATAACTGCGGTGTACGACGGTGACACGAATTATGCGGCCTCGACCTCGTCGGGCATAACCCAGACGGTTAATACTTCGCCTACTTCAATCATCACAGCACCCGCAAAAGGCGCTGTCATCAGTGGCTCAAGTTATACCATAACCGGCACGGCCTCGGATGTAGGAGGCTCCGTGGTGAACGTCAAGGTTGGGATCATTCCAAGTGGCGGGACGCCGACATGGTACCCGGCGACGGGCACGACTTCACGGAGCTATAAATGGACCCTGCCCGTAAACGGCTCATATACCATCCAAGCGGTGGTTACTGACAATACGGGGAATACGGCCACTTCAGCGGCGGTGAACGTCACTGTAGACAATACCTTAAAGGTTGCGATAACAGCGCCGCTAAAGGGCGCATTAATCTCGGCCATAGGGACGGTCATAAAGGGAACGGCCTCGGATTCAGGCTCCGGCGTGGGGAACGTACAGGTTGGCATTACCGACAGCTTGGGAACTAAGACATGGTACACGGCGATCGGCACGACCTCATGGAGCTGTAAATGGCAGCCGACTATCGGAGATGATGGGTCTTATGCTATCACGACGATGGTTACGGACAAGGCGGGGAACCAGAATGTATCTGAAGTGTTGGTAACGGTCGACACAACCCCGCCGACCTCGGCAATATACCCGCTGCCCCCCGCAAACCTTAATGGTACGACTTATACCATCAAGGGCACGGCCTCCGATGCTACCTCAGGCGTCAAGAATGTTCAGGTCGGCATCGCCCCGAGCGGCGGCACAACGACATGGCACATGGCGACGGGGACGACTTCATGGAGCTATAAATGGACTCTGCCTAAAGACGGCAGCTATACAATAGAGACTAAGGCCACGGATAAGGCGGGAAACGCGGAGTCGCCCACTACTTCCGTGAACGTAAAGGTGGACAAGACGTCCCCGGTGGTGACGATTACCCCTCTGTCTAGTACGACCCTGATCGGGACGACAGCCACTATTACAGGCACAGCCTCGGATGCAGGTTCCGGCGTATCGGGTGTCCAAGTTGGTATCACACCAAAGGGGAGCACCAATACGACATGGTACCCGGCCAGCGGCACGACCTCTTGGAGCTACACATGGACACTGCCCACGGACGGTCAATATACTATTAAGGCAATGGCTACCGACAACGCGGGGAATAAAAAAACTACAGCGGCGGTGAACGTAACGGTATCACAATAATCCCGCCGATGGTGGATGAACTATATAGTTTTGGGTTAGGATGGGGTTTCTTCTGATCTTCTGGAGAGCAGAGTGTTTTCTTTTGGCGCCGTAGCCTTCATTGGCTACGGCTATGGATCCACCTGATAGGTCAAAGCGATGGCCCTACCGAGGCCGCACCTTATCCACTTCGCGCGAGACTTACTTCCACCGGGTAAGCATAGAACTCTGCCCGTTGATAACGTCCGAACAGCAATCAACTGATTGGATCGGCCCTCATTGTGCAGCGCCTCTTTGTCCTCAGCGCATAAAAAATCAAAGCCGCGGTCGCGCCGGATGCATCTATGAAGACATCCGAGACCTTTCCAGTCCTGTTGGCCTCGAATGACTGGTGAAACTCGTCAAGGGCACCGCACGTACAAGAAATTATAAACGATAGGATCAGCGCTGTTGAAAAGCCGAAACCTGATTTCCTGAAGGCTCTAAACCAAAGAACGGCCAATATTCCGTAGACTGTCAGATGGGCTGTTTTTCGGACCACGAAATCAATGTTGTCAACTCTGTGCATCGAAAAGCCAAAGATGTGAATAAAATGGCTGATCATCCCGGATGTAAGGCTGCTGCCGAACATATCCATCGAGAGCATGGATATAACACTAATCCATAATACACCGGGTATATAGTTTTTTGGATTCATTTTGCCTCCGACAGCATTGAACCAGACGTTTCTTTTAAATTCCTAAATTGTTCTCTGGCCGAATTCATTATTATAACATTTCTTGCCTTTTACAACTTGGAGCGGCCAGTCCGTCATTCCTATGGTGAAGGGTTTGGTGTGTTTTCTTTTGATTTAGCCGCCGCCTGTTAGGGGCTGCGGCTGAGCAGCTATACTACCTTCGCACTCCACCTTAGCCGGAAAGGTAGCCCGCCGCGGGCAACCCCACTGCGTTTCCCGCCCCCCTGCCTTCCGCCGACCGTCTACAAATCGAGTTTTTACACC
Source organism: Nitrospirota bacterium (assembly GCA_049801375.1). Classification (GTDB taxonomy): domain Bacteria; phylum Nitrospirota; class JACRHJ01; order JACRHJ01; family JACRHJ01; genus JBARKJ01. The sequence goes on from JBARKJ010000002.1 coordinate 27,483, forward strand.
CTATCGCATAACAAATTGATTATCAAACAGAATTAGCCAACGCCTACTGATAAAGAAAGGATTGGGCACGAGGCCGCTCTAGTAGCTGTATGGCTTCGCTTCGCTTCAATGAGAAGTCGATGGCTACGAGGTGAGTGTCGGGGAGGAAGTGAAACAGATTAAAAGGGTGAAGGGACGGGCGCGCCGCCCTCAGCCGCCGCTCATACTGATTACTTTTCAGCGGAGTCTATTATTCCATATTTCCTTTAATTGCTCAACCGTAAGTGGTTCGTCCTTTCTCCTATGTATCATCCTGTGGCAGTTCGGGCACAACACCGTCATGTGGTTGATGGGGTCAACTTTTGTTTTCTTTTTCAGACTGCTTATCGGGACGACATGGTGGACATCAATATAGCCCTTGCCTCGCTCCCCGTACGTAGCCGTAAAATCAAAGCTGCAAACTTTGCAAATTGTGCCATGATGTTCAATTGCTTTATTGCGTAGGGCTGGTTCTCTTTCGTAATAGTTGACCAATCTCTGTTTCGGATCGCCACCTTCAAAAAGATCCTTTCCATCTTCGGCCTCTTGGCCTTCAATGTCGGAGTTTGCAGTCTCACGAACAGATGTTGACAAAATTCGCTTTGCTCCAGCCAGATTCAGCCTTTCCCTGAGTTTAACATATACTTCCTCGGGAATTTGTTTTACGCAAGCGCCGTGTACAAATCCAGCGCCATCTATTTGGATTTTCTCGAAGGGTGGATCGCTATTACGTGGAATGGCCGTCCAATTGCAATCAAAACGCTCCTTAAAATCTAGAACACGGTCATCGCTAACCTTGAATTTAAGCGACGGCCCGGTCCGACCAAAAGCCGATTTTATTTCACCGTATCCAACGAAGCGGTATTTCCCCAAACCTGCAATTAAAAAATCTCCCTCCTTTATCATCTGTAACAATTTTATATTTCGAGCCTCACCACGCCAATTTTCGGGATAGTGCTGGGCTGCCACAGCATTTTGAAGCTGAATATCCCACAATGCGGGAAACTCCCACTCCATAATCATCCAAAGCCAATAATTTGGATTATTAGAAGCAGAAGAATATTCTCGCCAAACTTTTTCAAGTTTTGTCGCGGCATCAGACGGGATTTCAACCCCGCTTCTTTGAAAAATCCATGGTTGTCCCTGCGAAGGATAATCCGTCGATACCTCATTGACAAGCTTTCTTATCTCAAGAATATTGTTGTTCTTATCCGGGTCAATTATTTTATCTAATTTTAAATCAACCCACCAACGCGTTTTACTCCAACGCTCATTCTGATATGAATCTGAAATCGCCGCTCCCGAAGCGAATATCCCTTTTGGTTCCGCCCCCAACCGAATCATAAAAAGGCGGTCTCCTTTATGAATCTTTTTGGTGTTCCCGCAAGACCATGTCACCTCGGATTTCAAGCCAGCAACATTCTCAGGAGCCTTCCGCTTAGGATTCCAAACTAAAAGGAAAGTGCTTGCCATGTGACCGCCTCCTTAATTACATTTTGAAAGTCAGAATAACTACGCATGTAGACTTTTCAAACTTGCTAATGCCAAATTCGACAAGATATTCCCAATGGAATGCCATAACTACCTACTCATCGCCTTCAATGTCATCCATCAGCTCGGCTATCTCATCTTGGTCTGGATACAAAAGCAATCCTTCCTGAAGTATATCGATGGCCTTATCATGGTCGTCGCAGTTGTGCAGGGCCATCCCTAAAAAGGTATAGGCAAGACCCTCGTTTGCGGAAAACAGTTTGAAAGTTTTTTTTGCAACCCATAATGCTTTATCGAACTGGTCGAGTTCGGTATAGGCCTGCACCAGTTCGTAATAACATCCTGAATATTCCGGAGATACCCTGATAGCACGTTTAAGTATCGGTATGGCTTTCACGGACTGGCCTTTACCGACAAGACATCGCGCTACGTGTTCATGGAGGACTGCGTCCTCCGGGTTTTCATTGAGAAGCGTCCTGTATCTTTCCTCCGCCTCGTCCCATTGCTCTAAGAACTCGTGACTCTGAGCTATGAAAAAAACGAACACCGCCACGTCAGGGAATGCCAGCAGAGAATCATATGCAGCGTTCAGACATTTTTCGTACTCGTCCGTTAGATTCAGGGCATTAAGGTATGTTACCCTCAAATCTATATCACTTGGGTAGATTTTAATAGCATTTTCGGCAACAATAATCGCATCATCAAATTGTTCTAACCTGATCAGGCAATCCGCCATACCTTGAAATCTGGCCTTTGCATGCGTTTCCTCGGGTAGCCAAAAATATAAGTCATATGCCTCTGAATATTCTCCGGCATTAAGGAGTTCTTTGGCGATGCTTGCCATAATTCCATTTATGCTCATTTGTATTTTGGGACGGCTTGCTCTACCTTTGGGGAGTAACTTGCGCTGCTTGGTAAGCGAGGAGCGCAGTCCGGCCAATCTGCGTCTATTACAATCAATCGGCCAGAAAGCTAATGTGCTTTCTTGAATTACGCCAGCCATTATCACCCTCCAATTATAAAGTTGTGGCCCTTTTGGGGAGCATCAACATGACAATTCGAAACAGGCTGAACAATCTGTACTATAGAGCTGCTGATTAAAGAAAAATGACTATCTGAAACGACAAAATCCCTAACTTGCAACTAGCAAATTATATCAAAAAAACCATGGAAAAACAAGTCAAAATTTGCATTATTTACTCTTATTTATCAGCAGGTTATCTGTATTTTTTTAGGCTCCTTTTTTATTGTCAGCAGGGACATCAAATAGGTTTAAATGGACACTACTATTGCTGTTTAAATCTCCCGTGAGAAATATCATATGACCTAGAATCGCCCTGCCATCTACCAGCAATTAATCGGTGTAAATACCGCAGTAGGCAATGAGAAAATTCTATGCCTCGGCGAGGGAGCCTGCCTTCTTGTTAAGAATGTCCGTCACCCTATGCCATGCTCCCGGCTTGAAGTCTTTCGGCGAGGTGAACATTCGAGTGAGCGGAAAGGTAGCCAGCCGAGGGAAAAACACACCGAGTCTCCCGCCCCCAATAGCCTCTTCCGCCGCCCGCCAATATCCGAGTTTTTACACCCTATCGTACAACGAATTGATTCTCAATCGGAATTAGCCGACGCCTACTGATAAAGAAAGACTCGGCACGCGGCTGCTGTAGAAGCTTGGATGGCTTCGCTTGTTGTGAAGCCGATTGCTACGAGGTGAGTGTCGGGGAGCAAGTGATGAGGCAAATGAAACAGATGAAAAAATGGTAGGTGGCGGGCGCCGCCCTCAGCCAAATACAGGTGGGTAGATTCGGCGCCGGCCTTTCTTGACGCGCTTCTTTTCTTTGTTAAGACTTTCCGGGTTGAGGTAAGCCGTGGTAAAGCGCTCTCTCGTCTTGATGTCTTCATCCACTATAAGGAAGCCGTTCCTGCGCAGCACCGCCAAGTGCTTTTGAATGGTCACGCGGTTGGTGTTGAGCGCTACCGCCATTTTTGTCGCGTTGTCTGCAATCTCATGTGGAGACCGTTGCTGCTGCTCCATGACGAGCCACAGCAAGAGCATGAGTGCATTCTTTGTCTTCTTGTAGCCCCATTTCACGAAGGCGGCATGGAGCCGGACGGAACACTCGAAAGGCTCCGCGGCGTAATCTTTAAACAGGCTCTCTATGTCCTTGATCCTGCTCTTGGGCATTCGGTCGTTGTCATAGGATAGCAGCTCCTTCAGATTATCACCGTCAAAGTACATGATCTCGGGATTTTTGGTTTTGCCTGAGGCACCGCCAAGCGATGCCTCGGCGGGAGAGTCCGCTTTTTTGAAAAGCCGCATCTTCAAGGCCGGACCAAAGCCTCCGCCGTGTCCCTTAAGGCCGCCCTGAATGAGTACTTTGAATGCCCGCTCATGAGCTAATTTAGTTTCCTTGGCTATTCTCATTTGCTCAAGCATCTGATTGAGATCCAAGAAGGGCGGTACCCCTGCGTAAACATCACTAGGGTCTTTGTCTTTGTCTTTGTCTTTGTCTTTGTCTTTGTCTTTGAGATCCTTCAGACCACGCATGTCCATGCGAAAGACGTTCTTGCTCGGCCCCACAGACTCGGTGAGCCTGTTCAGGAAGCGGTCCCCTGCGTCGTCGTTGTCGAAGGCGACTACGTAGTTCTCCACCTCAAACGACTTGAGTAGCCTCTCCTGATCATCTTCAGTAGCATCCTTGCGTAGAAGTTTCAGCCCGAGCAGTTTGGGCAGAGATTCGAGTATTGCCACCTGATCCTTCGTGACAGGCCCCATGGTCGCTACAACAATGGAATGCAGGTCGGGGTCCTTGAAGAGCTTATGCAGTGCAAAGAAGTCGTAGATGCCTTCAACGAGAATAACGGTCTTGTTTTGTATAATATTGCGCGCGTTGCTGTCAAGGCCGTAGAGGAGACTTCCTTTCTTGGCACCCCGGTGGGTGCGCCATGTCCCTCCTTTCTTCGTATTACGACCCATCATGGCTTTTATCTTGCCGTCCAAGCCGCGCACGGGGAATACGATCTTGCAGGCGAATTTATCGCCTATTTGGAAGTAAACCTGTTTCGATCTCAGGCAGCTTAAGATGTTGATGCCCGTGATCCCTACCATCAGGCGACCATCGTCCTTCATGCGCCATTTGTTGCCCTTGGCATCACATAATGCCCGTCCGTTATAATCCGACTTGTACGAGGGGCTGACTCCTATTCCGAAACGATGTATCTCGTTATCCCCGACACCCCTCTTGGCCAAGTATTTTCTGAAGTGATCCTGTTCCTTTCCTTCGGCCATCAGGACGTCATGATATAGTTTTGCCGCGAACTCAAGCTCTTCCTCGAAATCCGGGTCTGCGGTCGCGGTAGGTTGCTTGGAATCTTGTACTATATTGTCCTCAGGCGGCTCCTGAAACGGTGGGGCTTCAACCTTATCCTTGCGTGTCCGTTTCAGGTACTCTGCAAAAAGTTCCAAGGCAGGCTTGAACTTGATGCGATCAAGCCTCATTATGATATTGACGATGTCGAAGTCAGAGTTGCATGCACCAAAGCAGTGGAATTTGATTTCATCGTCCACTACGCGAACATTGAAGGACCGGGTCTTCTTGTCATCATGAAGCGGACATTTACGTAGCTCGCTTTCGTTTCCGGCCATCTTAAAGGCTATCTTGTAATTCTCCTTAAGAAAGTCCAATGTCTGCTGAAGATATTTAGACTTCTTAACTTCGTCTACGTCTATGCGCTTCCTGCTCACAAGTCCGTCCTTAGTTTTAGGCGGAATTCGGCCTTTTTCAGATCGTCGAAATCCATAGCTCTCTTCTTTACTCAATATACGTTTTGAGCGGAAATCTGAGTTTCCACATTGCCGGGTTCATTGAGGCGGGCACCCAAATGCCTTTTGTATATACATGCCTCCATTCTACGAATTAGGCCCCCCATGTCGTACTCATGCTTAGAAAGTATGAAAACCAATCGACGAAAAGGGGGTGATTATTACAAGTATATTCACGGGGGATAGTATCACATAAACGTCAATCTTTTCAACTGGAGGGAAAAATGAAGTCAATGAGCATGGCAGAAGTGGCAAAACTTGCTGCGAAACATGGTTTTACAGCGGAAAACGCTGCGCGAACTCTCGAAAAAGACGGTTGGACTATTACAGGGCGCAAAGATGCAGACCCATTGGCAATGGCCTCGAAAAAAGGGCTAAAAGACAACGGCGTCAAGGCCGTCCAGTTTCATGACTACAAGAAAAACGAGGACTATCATGCAATTGAGCTGGTTTTTGACGGCGTAACCGTCAGGATGACAGAGCGGAAATGGGACGCCGTGTTCAACGCCATCAACGCGCGCGTTTTATCCCTCGCCCATGTCAAAGCGCAGGCCGCGAAAATCCCCGCTCCGGTCGCAAAGGCCGCGAAACAGACGAAACGGGTCAAGAGCGGCCTCGTCTATCTTTAGACCTGACAGACGGGGGCTTCGGCCCTCGTCTTTTTTTTGTCCTTCGTTACCTGAGAGCTTCGCATGCGGTCGAAATCGCCAATTTACTAATCTATGGCGATTTTTGGGCGGAAATGCAGATGTTGATTTTAGTTGGTTTTAGGCGGACATGAGAATACCGAAAAAGGCTTGCGGAAAGTTCAGCAGTGGTGGGGCTTGGAACGACCACCTTAGGCGGAAGTCCGAGGTAACTATGCTATCGAGCATGGGGGTATGTTTTTGGGTGTCTTATCCCTTTGTTTATCTGCCTTTAGTTGCCTATAAGTGTTGACTTTATAGACAGAAACAATCTGGTAGTTATGATTCATTGACGCGGGGTACCCATCCAAGGGTGCCTCGCTCTTTTTTTGTCCTTTACCTGAGGAGGCTCATATGCAGTCGGCGCTCATGATTTTACAGCAGCAACCAAAAAACGTGGCTCAGCGGCTCGTCGAAATGTGCGGCGGCAATTCTGCGGACGCCATGATGACGCTCGTGGAGGGTTCCGCCTTCTTGTTTGGCAGAAGGCCGCGCAAGGTCCTCGCTGACAGGCTCACCGCTATCTCCCAAGAGATAGCGGCAATCAAGAAGACCCCTAACGATGCCTACGGCTTTATACACCGTGGCATAACCCGCAAAGGAGGTGCAGCGAACATAAGGCGCTTTCTATAGTCCACTCTACGAGGAAAGGAGGTTCAGCAGTACAAAGGGAAACAAGGTGCAGTCAACAACCATTCATTTAACAGGAGGAAAAAGCTATGAAGATACGTGTACTCAAGCTTGGCGAGGCCGCAACCGAAATAACCCTGCCGGAAGGCTCAAACGTACAGCAGGCTATGGATTTATTGGCCGAGAAGAACGACTGGAGATGGAACGGATACACAATAATGGTCAACGGCTCAATAGCGGTCGGCTGGACACCTCTCAAGGACGGGGATGTGCTTACCATGAGCCCAAAGGTGGAAGGCGGGGCCAAGGTAAAGATACTCAAGCTGGGCGAAAGCGCCCAACAGGTCGATGTCCCGGAGGGCAGCACCCTCGCCGAAGCACTCGTCGCGGCCAATCTCAACACGGCGGGGTACAGCATCATGAAAAACGGTACCCCAGCCAATACTATCACGCCGATATCAGAGGGTGATGTGATAACCCTCAGTCCCAAGATAGAAGGGGGTATATAGGATTTAGGGTTCTTTTGTTTCATGGGGCTGCCCTTCCGGGGGCAGCCCCTTTTTTTCGGCCCTCGTACAAGGAGGTGATTGTGATGGTGACGGGTGAACTTGGTTCCCAAGACAATGCAAATTTACTAAGAAATTTACTCTTATTCGAATCACAGAAATGCGGCCTACCAATTGAGTTTCATTTCGCTGACCTGCGGCAACCGCCGCGCCCCATGTTCAAGAAGGCCGTTCAGGTCTTCTGCCATAACGCAGGCAGCAAGCTCGATATCACCCTCCCCTTCCCTGACGGAAGTGTGAGCTTCAGGGCACAAGCACACTACATGCGAGGGATGCTCTCAATGGCCGATGCTGCGAAGGATACCATCGGCTTCATGGGAGAAGACTACCTCCATCCAATCGGTCACACAGAGGGGAATAAATTATTCATCTACTTCAATCTCCTCGACCTGCCGACGGGTCATGCTGACGGCCAAACAGAGGGCCAGAACGTCCTCGCTAAAGTCTGCGACTTCATCTTTTCTCAAGCGATGCCTGTACTGAAGGAGAACATAGAGGGCTACGATTACCGGGAGGAAAGGGCTCGATACGCCGAGGTCAAATGCCTTGCGTTGAAGGCGAAGGCAGCGGAGTTGACTAATAACATAGCTACGAACGAACGCGAGCTTCGGGACTGCATGGATGGCATAGTCCGCTATACGAGAGCTTTGCAGACTGACAGGCTGATACTTGAAGACCTCCGGGCTCGGACTGACAAGAGGAAGGCCGAGGACGCAGGCAAGGAGTACTTGCAGCTCCTGAAGCTGAGCCCGCAGCCATACAAGGAGATCGTATTCGACTCAGAGGAGCTTAAAGCGTACACGAATTTAATTGTCATTGAGCACGAAGGCGTAGAGTACGAAATTGGCTATTTCGTAATCTCGATAGCCTTCGAGACAGGGCGGCTGACGATTACTAATTTAACGAATCCGCATGATAGTTATCAGCACCCCCACGTGTCGGATACGGCAGCCGTTTGCCTCGGAAATATCAGCACGGGTGTCGCCAAGATGATTGCTGAGCATGAATACGTCGGGGCTCTGACCATACTCTACGAGTTCTTGAAATCGTACAACAAGGATGACGCCTATCACGATGTCCGGAATTGGAGCCCTGACGGCTTCCAAAATTATGATTCTTGCTATGAGGATAGCGGTCAGTGTCTCGATTGCCACGATGACGGCTGTCCCTATTGGGACGACCGTTATTACAGGTGCAATGAAGGAGCATCTACGACCGATTGCATCGAGTGCGCCATGGATAACTGCCCGTATCGTCAAGATGCGATTGACAGCTGTCATTCAGACCACACGGCCCGCGAATGCCGTGATTGTCGTCACGTGTGCGATCATCAAGGGAACGAAGACGCCTGCTACGAAGACAGCGATGACGGCATTGAGTGCGTCGGATGCTCGGCCACAGATTGCGGCTATTACAAGGAGCGCGAAGAAACTGAGAGCGATGACACCGAAGAAGTAACCGATGAACTAACAGCCATTCTTGCAGAGGAGGCATAAATGAAACTTACGGCGCAGCAACTCAGGGTCTACATCGACGCTCAGGCAAAGGAGAAAATGCAAAACTGGGTTGCGCTCGCGGCAGGAGAAGTGAGCGGTTTAGGCCTTGTCTCCGATGTACGCGATGACATCGGAAATCTAACGGGTTTCATGGTGGACGATATCTACCTTCTCAAACAGAGATCTGGCGCAGCGACTACGGAGCTAAATGATTCGGCCGTTGCAGCCCTATTAACCGAGATTGACGAGCGCGGGGAAGACATTGGCGGTGTGCGGTTGTGGTGGCATTCGCATGGTGACCTCGGCGTGTTCTGGTCCTCCACGGACGAGGAGTGTGCACAGGGGCTTGCCAATAGCAGGTATTTCGTGAGCATCGTCGTCAACAAGAAAGGCGACATCAAGTGCCGAGTGGACATCTATGACCCTCTGAGGGTTACCATGGACGAGCTGTTCGTAGAAACGGTTATGCCCGACTTCGGCACGCTCGAACAATGCACCGCGGAATTCAAGCAAAAGGTCACCGAGACCGAGCCGCTGATGGTCTGCCATGGCGCATTCGGTTATGACTGCCAACCGTACGAGTACCTGACTGAGGAACAGGTTAAGGAGCTAAACGAGCTTGAAGACAAAATGGAGCGGGGCATCATAACGTATGGCGAGTTCTGCGAAAAATACTTCTCGATGACCGGGGAAAAGCCTGCCCCCATCACACCGCTTGATGGCCTCATTAACTGACGAAGGCACCCCCTGTGAAAGGATGTACATGGAACCTATAAGGATCTTCATCACGAATCTCGCAAAATACAATGAAGGTTATCTCGTCGGCAAATGGATTGACTTGCCCATGAGCGAGGACGAACTTTGGGCTAATGTCAGGGAAATCCTTGGGGCGGATGAAGAATTCTTCATTTCAGATTTTGAGGCGTTGTTCAAAATTAACGAGTACGACAGCATAACCGACCTGAATGCCTTGGCCAAGGAGTTGGAGACTATGGATGACGATGACGTGGCCAAGGCGGTGTTTCTCGTAAATGAGCAGGGATACGATTTCAAGGATGCCCTCCAAAAGGTTGATGATGTCGATTACTACCCCGGTATGACCCTGAAAGACCTTGCAGAACAGTTTATAGACGACGGTCTCTATGGCGAGATTCCAGATAGAATCCAAGCCTACCTTGATTATGACGCTATCGCGAGAGATTTGGGATTTGATTACTCACAGACCGAAGAGGGTTGTTTTCGGTGCGACTAAGGAGGTCAAACATGGACGAAACACGTTTTCACAGGCAATTGGATTTGGTACGGCCCGAAGCGCTGAACATGCCTATCACGGTCGTAGGTGCGGGCGGCATCGGTTCTTTTACCGTCATGGCTTTAGCGAAGCTGGGCTGTGGCAATCTTTGGGTGTATGACTTCGATAACGTGGAGAGCCATAACCTTCCTAACCAAATGTACAGGGAAAAGGATATTGGCCGACCAAAAGTCGAGGCCTTGAAGGACATCGTAAAAGAGTTCACGGGTACGGAGATAAAGGCGTTCAACACCAAGGTGGACGGCAAGGGATTCGGCGGCATTGTTGTGTTCGCAGTGGACAGCATGGATGAGCGCATGAAGCTGTGGAAGGGCGTGAAGTATAACCCACGTGTGCCTCTGCTGATAGATGGCCGGATGGGCGCTGAAGTCATGAGGATATTCTCCGTCGTTCCTACTGACCCCGACGACGTGCGTCATTACGAGTCTGAGCTTTACCCGTCGAGTGAAGCCTTCGCCGCGCCCTGCACCTCTCGGGCAATCATCTACACAGCCTTCAGCGTGGCCGCCCTTATAGCGGGTCAGATTAAGAAGTTCTCTGTCGGACAACCTTATTCGAGGGATATAACTTTTGATACCCGCCTTACGCATATGGTGGCGTGAAGTTTTTGTTAATGGTCTGCCCTCCTGATGAGGGCAGACCGAAAGGAGGAGTAACCTATGCCATGGTATTTTACCGTCGCGAGTGAGGAGTATGGTACGGAGGAATTCGGCCCATATGACACTGAGGAGGAGGCCCAAGCGGGCATAGATAGGGTGGCTGAAGAAGCCATCGAGCTTAACGACGATGTGGAACGCCATTTTACCCGGCCATATCAGCGTTCTGAGCGCAGGGTGGTGAAACCCATGGGAATCGACAGGAAGGCACTCATGGGAGTTGTAGTCGCGGCAAGTGGACTTTACGGCTTGGGCATCATCGATGTCCTTGAACTGCTGACGGACTTCCTTGGGTTCAGCGAAACGGGAGTACAGGACCATGTGCCTGAGAAAACTACCGTAAAAGAGTTACAGGCAGCCCTCGTTGAACTTCTTGAAAAGGCCATGGGTAGAAAATAGAACGGAGGTACTGTTGGACACTGACAGCAATATTATCCAATTCTCACAGTTCCAAAGGACAAGACCGCGCTCGATAGCCAATACCCTCGAATCCTATACCAAGCACCTGATTGACTTCCGCAGCATGTCCCTGCGGACAGTCGAGGTGTATCTGTACGAGGCTTCCCGTTTTTTGAAGTTCGTCATGGCTGCGAGGCTGACTGCCGATGACCTTACCGACCCACGGGCCATGCTGAAGGATAGCAACGGAGATGCTCTCCTGAAGACAAAAGAAATATTCATCACCAAGGTCGGCATGTCAGACGTTAAGGCATACATAAGCCTGCTTAAGGAGCGAAACACAGCCCCGGCAACCCTCCATAAGGTTATCAGCTCCCTGAAGTCATTCCTGCATTACGCATACAGGCAGGGACTGACCGACGGGGACATCTCAAAGGAAATACAAGAAGAGATTCGGCTCCCACGGATAGGCCTCCAACATGTGAAGACGCTACGGAGAGAAGACGTAGACAAGCTGTTATCCCTGCCGGACCTCAGAACCCTCAAGGGAAGGCGGGATATGGTAATTTTACGCCTTGGGCTAGTCCAAGGACTTCGAAGAGAAGAAATGGCCACTCTGACAGTGGACGACGTGTTCGTTAAGCTCGACAGGCCGCACATCCATATACATGGAAAAGGCGGCAAGGTGGCCGATGTTCCTTTACGCGACGACGTGTACGCGGCCATCGAGTCATATCTTCGGTATAGGCCCCAGATAGACTCGAACCGCTTGTTGGTTACAGCGAAGAAGCCCTATCAACCCATGAGCCCGAAGACCATTTGGAAACTTATGGAGACGCTCGGGCGAAAGATTGGCATCAAGGCAGACGTCCACAGTATGCGGCGGGCGGCTCTTAGTTTTACGGCGCTTGAAAGCCTCGGTCTAAAGGGAGAGGCAGGCTCGGTATTATTGACTCAACGCCTCGCGCGCCACGAGCACGCCTCTACTACGTTTCGCTATGTTAAAGATGCCTCGCAAGCGAGCGACCCCGCAGTTAACCATAATCCGCTTGGCAGGGACAAGGGAAAGGAGGTGAAAGCCGATGTACATTCCGCAGCCCCCTCAGAACCTTCATGATTTTATCGGACAGGCCAATATCAGAAGGATGTTGCGTGTAGCTTCTGCGGCAAGCCTCCAGCGCAACAGACCAGTGGGCCATATACTGTTGACCGGACCTTCGGGCCTCGGCAAGAGCACCCTCGCCCGCATTGTCGCATCCCTACAGAATGGGAAGTTCATAGAATGCCTCGCCGGGAAGCTATCCGAGGGACGGGATTGGAAAGAGCTGTTTCATGAGGTCGAAGGCGCGGGTTACAAGAAGATGGACGCAGAGAAAGCTCGGGAGATTATCCTCGATCAGGGTGTCGAGGCTTTAGTGGCAGATACGGTGCCCATTTCTAAGTCAGTTGTCTTCTTGGACGAAATCCATAGGCTGACGCAGAAGCAGCAAGAAATGCTATTCACCGTCATGACCAAGAATATCCTTTATTACACCGAGAAGGATGCCAGTACAAAGGCAAAGGTGACTCGGTGGCTACCTGTACCCCTGTTCACGCTCGTCGGCGCCACGACCGAAGAGGGAACCCTCTCGGAGCCTTTCCTGAACAGGTTCAGCCTCAGATTTAAATTGGAGCCTTATACTGTAGATGAACTCAAGGTCATAGTTCAAAACGCAGTAAAGCAGACCGCCTGTCAAGCGACGGACGATGCCATCATGGAGATTGCCTGCCGCTCAAGGGGCATAGCCCGTGTAGCTCTAAACTTCCTTATGACGTGTTCCAATTACGCACTTCTGAGGGACAGCAAAAAAGGGAGTACCATCATAGACAAGAGCATTACCGACATCGCATTCTCGGATGGCCACCTAAGCATAGATGACAAGGGGCTTGCGATTGATGACCTCCGCTACCTGTTTGCCCTACACGTTGCTCAACATCCCATCGGCCTGAACACGCTGATTTCCATACTCCATCAGGACCAGCCTAATATCGTAAACGTCATTGAACCGCATTTAATACGCCAAGGGCTTATTATGATTACGCCCAGTGGACGTGTGATCAAGAGGGGTGGGATTGAACACATTCGGAGCCATCCCTTCCTTCACAGGCTTTCAGTGGCTAAGGATGCTCTTGCTATGGCTATATGTAAGGATGAGGTTTTCGAGGAGGCACGTTAAGGTATTGGTGTTCATTCTTCTTAGGCGGGGAAGCCCTTGGAGGCTTCCTCGCCATTCAAGAAACACCCCATGGCCACTGACGAGAGCTGAATCAATTAACGCAGCTTTACTGACGTATGAGGAGCAGGGGTAAACCGGGCGGGATAACGTACTTGAACGCGAATTCATAAAAATTCACAAAATAGTAAACAGCTAACTTCGGACGGTTTACGGCCGCCCCTTTTTTTATTTGTCCTTGTCCGCCAAAATCTCCTTGACGACGGCGAATTTGAGTTTCAAATGTATGTCAAATTTAGAAGTCCTTTGCTGCGTATACGTGTTGATCGACTAAGGTAGTGGCTCCCCAAAGATGATAAATCAGGGCAATGGGAGGAGTATATTGACTTATTGGTAGTGTGACCTACACCTACAACCATGTAGACGTGTAGACTAAATTTCAATGCAGAATACTACTTGGAAAGTGAATGAACGCAGAAATCAGTGGCGCGTTCTTATCGCCCACGCTTAATTGAAATATTGAACTAAACCAAAGTCAACTCCCCCGGACACTGGTTAAGCAGATACTCCACAAGGGAGAAGGCTTGTCGTGGTTGCTATTTGCATGACTTAGCGCAAATCGCCGCCATCGGATGTAAGCAGGCTTACAATATCGGTGAGGATCGCTTCTCAGCCTTTCCGTGAACTCGCCGACTCGGACCTACAGCAATGACTCTATCCGCTCCACTTTCATGACTGTTACGAAATTAAGTTTGCCAAGCTGCTTCGGAAAGAGCTCCCGCAGACGATCGGAAATTGCGCCTTCCTTCTCAATGCGGCCCGTGCCTGCGAGTCGGTATCCTTTGTCCTTTTTTTCAGAGACAACGACAATTTGAAGGACTCCGTTATTTTCAATGTTCTTGCTGGTAGTGCCCTGCCTCCAGCCGAAAAAAGCGAGAGTTTCGTCATCGACGACGAAGCCCTTTCCCACCACAATAAGATGCGGCTCGCTGTTTCCCATACTGGCAATTGGTATAAAAGGCATTTCCCCCAGCATTCCCTTTACTTCATCGTTCATTTTCATCGTAAGACCTCCTCAATAAATATTAATGTCAGGATTATTAGCAAATCGACGGATTCGGATACCCCTCTTCCAAATGATGCAAGTTACAGCGCAGCCTCAAGCCAAATGATCTCGATCTCTGAATCTTCCGGCAGTACAGCCTTGAGTTCCTTCTCAAAGATTTTACACGCTACCAATACCTTAGAATTTTTCATAACCCGGTACCTTTCATGAATCGACCTCCTGTTATTCCTTTAAGTAATTTTAACCAATTCGGCAGGAACTGTCGGTAGCACAGGCTACAAGGCTGTTTCGGATATGCTGGTCTGGTTAAGCAGATACTCCACAAGGAAGAAGGCTTGTCGTGGTTGCTATTTGCAAAACAGGAAATCTATGGTGCGAATAGTTGACGATTTTTTTCTATTCTCAATTTACAACTATCAATGTTTTGCCCCTGCTGAATGATCCTGCCTGAATCCCTCAAGTTTTTCATGGCTCGGGTGATGCTGACCCTATGGGCACCCACGAGAAAGCTGAGTTCTTCGTGGGTTAGAGGAAAAGGGATAGACGTTTCCTTCAGGCTTTTTACCCCGTGTTCGCCGGCTACGGCGGTAAGCACTCGGTAGAGGCGCTCCTCTATGGTAGAGGTGGTCGTCGTTTCGGCTCGACTCGTCAGCCACTCTATGCGCTTGGACAGGTTCTTAATCACCTGAAGCCCAATGTTTGGGTAGCCGAGAACCAGCTTCTCAAAACCTTGGCGCGTGAAGCCGCAGGTGAGGGAGTCTTCAAGGCAGGTGGCGGTAAGGGGATAATCGAACTCCCCGTTCAGAACCTGCTCGCCAAGAAAATCGCCTGCCTTGCGGATGTCCAGAGTAAGCTCGCTGCCTTCCTCGTTGAGCTTGCTTAGCTTCACCCGCCCAGCCTTGATCAGGAACATCTCGATCCCGGGTGCCCCCTGCATGAAGATGGTCTGGCCCCTATTGAATTGCCTTCCCCGGGCAGCCGCAACAAGGGCATCCAGTTCAGGAGGCTGCAGGTGCTCAAACATCCATAGATGGCCGATACAGGTGGCCGCAAGCGGCATTCCTTTTCCAGCCAGATTATTGCAAATACATTCCATGCGAGGGCTTTGCCTCCTTTGGTCATAGAATAAAGCGGGAAGATACAGTCATTGATTCTACTGATGCACAGATGCCTAGGCACCCCTTATCTTTTGTACGCCCGGCAAGCCATGACGAAAACAAATTCAATGTGAACAATGCACTCACCAGATCACCGTTACATGATTCAGGGAAGAAGCAATCAGCGAGCATCAACGAGCCGTGACCCCCCGTTTCAGTAGCACGGGGGAGTAAAAATACATGGCTGATTAATTATCACCTTTTATAATCTATTGCAATATTTAAATGTCAGGCTTGGAGGCCGAAAGTCGGGAGGCTCCATTGATATGAGATAGTATGTTCCGCATGGTTAGAAGAGAACGATGTTCGGCCCGCCATGTTCGACGAAACACATAGTGACACCCTAGCAAGACCGATGGCCCAGCACTATCGTCTCCGTCCGTTTCTGGAAGGAGGCCATTTAACCGTCCGCCCAGTTCCCTGCGGTCGCACATACCATCTCCCCGGCTTTTTAATGGATCGGGGTTCCGTTTCTATGGCAAGGAAGGAGGCGGTTGCCGCCGATATTGATGCCAAATCAGTTTTATCTGTTTTTGAAACATCAAATGCCGTTACTATTTCATATTCACCACTACCACTATATTCTAATATTTTGTATTCAAGTATCTTGTTCCAATAAATAATGAATGAACGAAACGGCAGGTTTGTTTCTTTAAAGTATTTTTTAAGTAATTTGCTCGTTCTAATATCCGGCATTGATGGAGAAGTTGAGTTATTGTTAATTGGATGATTATGATATTGCCGGATTTCATCGCAGTTGAGTGCTGTTGCATTTTTAAACCACGCGTTTGCATTGTCTGACGGTCTGCAACTAAATGCAGAGCCGATGGTGGCGGTTACTTTAAGAACATTTCCGTTATTACAAAGTGCGGTTACAAATACTTCTTTTTTTTCATGCCACATCCCGATAGCTAAAATCTTTTCAAATTCATCGATGGTGTGACCTGCCAACCCATAGTGAGATTTAAAACGGCTGCCTTTAAATCTTTTTGGTACTGAGCCATATAATAATTTAGTTTTATTATGCAATAATTCATTTTCTTTCAAAATATCCTTAATTCTCGCCCTTGCAGCTTTGTATTTATAAAAAAATGAACTTAGTATTATAGGGGCTGATATGTAAGATATAATCCCAACGATTAATAAAATAACAATTGCAGGTAAGCCAAAATCGTAATTATAAAAGGCAGTATAAAATCCTCCGACAATTGTTATTACAAGCAGTGAATCTGCCAAAGATTTTCTCTTAATCAAGCTTCTTCTTTCAACATCTAACATGTCAAATTTTGATTTCATATATCAGAGTGATTCCTTTAGGGCCGTCGTTCGATACTCTTCTGGCGGCATATGATCGCCCCTTTTTGTCTTTGTCCGCTAAAATCTCACTGTCGTCGGCCGATCTATAACACAGATGTATGGAAATTTTAGAGGTCCGGTCTTGTGGATTGATGAGTTAGCCATGTGCTCACCTGAGAATGTATTTGCCGCGCGCTACAGAATGGAGGAACGAATGCGTAGACCATTTAGAGGTCTCAGTGTTGTCGCAATAGTCGGCTGGAAGAACTGAGTCTTCATTGATTCCACGTTCCTTAGCCAAACGAAGAATATCCTCTCGGTGGATTATGTTTCCTCCAACAGCGAGTTCCTCACAGATCAGCCTGACCTGTTCAGGTATCGACAAACTCGTATCCCTCGGTTTGTCGCCTGACGAGGGACTTGTGCCGAGTTCTTCGCGGGGCTGTTTTTTTGGCGCTTCAGGACTATGCTTAATGCAGTATGGGTCTTTAAGAATTTGCTCAATGAACTGCTGAATCTTCAGTCTCTCGCTATCTTCATCAGAGCTTTTGTAGTGGTAGCCCTTCAAATCATTCAATAATCGAAAAGTGCCGCGCAAGTGTTTAATAATGCGTTTTTCTTCCTCTTTTCTGTTTTGTGATGCCTTAAATTTGACGACAACACCGAGCCCTTTCTCACGCAGGTATTTCACCGCTTCGCCAACCTTGAAGTCTGTGGCGGCAGAAAAATTGGCGGAAATGTAGTCTCCGAAGCGACCGAAGTGGCGAGAACTTTCCCCAACATAGAACGGCAAAATACCTTCGCCGCAGATATAGTGGAAAACATAAACAATGTCGCAGCGCTCGGGAAACGCTATTTCCTCAAATGCATCAAAGTCTATTGTCACGCTGCTGTTCCTCTGGGAAAGAAGCCTGTGCCAGTCAATCGTCGCCCGATGCTCAAAGTGGGCGGCACTATGCCCCCTGCGACCGCCGTGCCAGTTCTAGCAATGCGATGTTGAGTTTGTCCCATCCGGCGTCTACGGCGACTGGCAGGTGTAGAGCCTGTTTAACGACAGTGGCTTGCTCCACGAACAGCAAGTGAACAGCTTCGGGCGTGAAATCACCAGACCGCGCGGTCTTGACAATGCGATCGATGACTCTGGAATTGAGGCGGCCGAATTTAGGCGTCCACGGGCCGATGGGCTCGCTCACACCGCGCCATCGGTCAGCCGTGATGTCGATTGGGCCATTGATGTCAAGATAGCAAACTTCCAAAAGGGTAGTCAAAGCGTGTTTATGTTTTTTCTCTCGCGAAAGCAATTGAGCCATCGTGTGCTTTGTATCCCTGTACCTTGGCCAGTCCTGCTTGCCCGCTAAGGTCAGCAAATCCTCATTTAACAGCTTCCACTTTACATCGCTTTCGCTCGGTGCTCGGCCAAATTTCTCGGCCAGTGCTACTCCTGCCTCAGACCGCCGCTGTTTATCGCGTTGCAGTTCGTCATAGTTCCCTTTAACCATAGCCCATTGCTCATCCAGTATTTCTGCCTCATCTGCAGTGACTAGTACACTTTTCTGGTCATTCGGTCGCTTGCGGATCTGGATGTCTTTGTGGCACAAAGAGCATTTCCGTGCTTTGGTTAGCATCTCCTTCAGCGCCCCAGCGCAGTGCGGACATATAGGACCGTCATTACCGAGTGACCGATTGGTCTCAGCCGAGAGATACCTCTCTATCCCATTTGCCTGCTGCTTGTACTTTTGCTTCAGGTCTGTGTCTTGTTGTCCGAAGGTAATGTATGCTCGGCATACGCGACTGACGTTAGCGTAGTCACAATTATCAAAATAGATGCGCCGCAATCGCTCATACGGGTGACTGCCATCAAAGTGATCTGCGACGTTGGCTTCGTAAAGGGAGATGGCTTTCAAGCCCTGACCCTTACGTTCCAACTCCTGCCCTTTAAGGTTACGATCCACGCAGCGGCCGAACCGTACTTCGTCTGCTAGGATCGGCAGTGGCGGAACCGCTTTAGATGGTGCACGCACTTGGACGAGTGGCTCGCGGTCTCCCCGTGATGCACGTTTCCAAACGAGGTACGTTACCACAATCAGCACAACAGTAATAATCACTTCAGCCATTGCGCAAAATCCTATTAGTTTCCATCGCTCTTACCTGAGTTGAATCTGCACCGATTTAGCAACAGTGAGCTTAAAATACAGCTTTATAGAATTGATGCCGCTCATCGTCAAATTATCCGGTTGCCCTTACAGAATCTATCATTTGTTGAAAGAGAGTTTTATAATCATCTTCAAATAAAAAACTGCTCTTTTCCTTATTGAAGGTTTTTCCCCTTAAAACACTTTTTATTCCTTTTATTTGAATAAACTGCATTAACTTTTCAAAATCTTCTACGGGAAGAATAGCGTACGGCATTTCGTCGAGAAAAGAAAGAGGCAAATCCGAATCTTTGAGTTTGTTTTTTACCATCCCGCGTAAGTCTTCAAGCATTGGTACACTAAATAAATACCAATCTTCCAGAGTAACAATTACTGGGAATATTTGCCTTTCCTCTCTAAATTTTAATGCAGGATAATAGTTGTTTCGATAATCATTTATAGTTTTGTAAGTTTGCACTATGAATTGAGCCATTTTTTCTAGCTCTTCTTGAATAAACGTCGTATCAGTCAGTTCAATTTTAGCCGGTATAATCAGTCTCTTGGTTTTGCATTCAATAAATAATGCCGAATCAATATCGTGAACTACCCAATCAACGGTATCTTTTCTATCTCTACCAATATAATATTCATTTTCAGGTAAACAGTGTACATCTTTGTTAGAATGGGATTTTTTAATTATTTCGCCTACAAATTTCTGAAATGATATTCCCCAAAATTTATCGAAACCTTTTTTGCCTACAAGCTCATAATACAAGCCACCGGTAAAACGCCATAACAACAAGGTGGGTATCGGACAGACTATACTAAGTTGCCCCCGGTAGTGCATCTTAATGATTGGAAATTCTCGTAAAGACTTATATGAATAAAGATATTTTTCGTTTATTTCCCGTTCTCTTTTTACGAGATCCCTAACTGTTGAAAGCTCTCTTGAGAAAAGTTTTAGGAATTTCGTAACGCTATCAATATTTATTTCCTTTAGAGTTATGTCAATTGGCAGCTCTATTGCTGGACTACCCATGTAAAAAGCAGATAAAAGATAGCCGATAGAATATACCTGATATACTGTTAATCCCAATTCATCTTGGACCATCTCATTAAGAGGAGCGTAATTGAAAATTTTGTAATATCTTATTAAATGTCCATTGAAAAAAAGATTCTGCCACGGAAATTGTCTATGAGCTATCCTGCTTATTTCAGTTGGGCCGTTTTCTTCGTTTACACATCTTATTGCTATCTCATTTTCAAGAGTTTTAAGATTATTGATTACTCGTGCAAGTGTTCCCCATCTTTTTAATGTGAGTGTGCATCTAGGACTAAGTTGCGCATTTAAAATAACTTCATTTAATAGCAACTCAAGTTCCCAAGCATAAATCCCTTTCGAATGAAGCTCATCTTCTTTTAGAAATTCTCGAGATACTTCAATATCAGCCGGAAAATTCTTGTTCAATTTTTGCAAATATTGCGAATACGCCCAGATTACATATAAAGAGTCCTCCATGCAGAATTTTCCTAGGTAATTTCTTAGAGGTTTATATAATTCGAATAAGTTCATTTATTGTATTTAGTTCTTGGGAAAAATAGGGGAAGTGGAGGAACCATCGTATCAACATCGCGAGAACTCCCTGTATGCCGAGCCGGTGGACGCGCGCCTTCGCCGCCCTCAAACGCTGTCCCCACGCCTTGCTTCTGGAATGTTTGACTTTTACATCCTGATAAAAAGATTTAGATTATCGTTTCTCAAATCACTTTTATATTCATTTCCAACGCATTTAAAATTAAACTTTTGTAGTAGGTTTTTCATGTATTTATTTCGTGTTGTAGCATAAATATTATTTCCCCGCATTTCTAATAGCTTGGTCATGATCTCGGTTATTATCTTTCTATGCCTACAATCAGGTAAAACGTATGCCCAACCAAGCTCATACTCGCATTGCCCCGCAAGCTCTTTGACTCCAGCTTTATTAAACACTTTCTTTATGTAAACTCCTGATGGCCTTTTTATTGCACAGACACCTACCAGAATTTCTTTACAATAATAGAATGCCAACAATTCGGCATCAGAGATTCTGTTTCTTATCCCGGCTACGTTTATTTCTCCACCGGCCAGTACCATTTTTTCAAAATCATCTATTTCTTTAGCACTACACTCGGCAGGATCCTTGATACTAAGTATATAACTCTCCAATGACTCTCCTTTCAAAAAAAGCCCACCCCGTTTCCCAGAGATGGCTTAAGCCCTACCCCTCGGGGTAGTACGCGCTTACCGTTCCTCGCTCGGCTCTTGCTTGGAATATTATAGAGGAACGCTTATATTAATCAAGGAACAAAAGGAAAGCGCGGAAACTCCCTCCCGATGGTAGTTCCCTGAGAGCTGCCGCCTGTGCAAGCAGAGAGTCGGAGAGAGATTTTCGCCTTAGTTCTTCATTGATTGCTTACACTTGACACTGGGAAAAATCATCTTGGTGTCCTCTTAAAATGGTAGTATTATGGAAAGTTATTAACAATCGGAGCAACCGCTATGACCGAATTTGATGATGAATTCCAAGAAATTGGGCATTGTGGTGGCAAAATCACTTTCCACATAAAAGATGAGGAAGGGAAACGGCTATACTCCGTATCTTTTGAACACATTAGCTCATCGGGACCAATATCACTTTTTGGCGTATATGCTTTGGTGC
Organism: Nitrospirota bacterium; assembly: GCA_049801375.1. Taxonomy (GTDB): domain Bacteria; phylum Nitrospirota; class JACRHJ01; order JACRHJ01; family JACRHJ01; genus JBARKJ01. The sequence continues at coordinate 49,123 of JBARKJ010000002.1, forward strand.
CTCAAGGTATACCCGTTAGCACAATTAAGATGGGCGGAATTGGTCAGCCGTGGTCTCCGCCTCCGATTAGCCCGTGCATACCGGTGTTCATTGCTTCTGATCGGCAAGGTTTTTATGGAAGGAATTGCCCCCGTTGTGATCAATATTTTCGTACTCGGTGCGCTCCATCTGAATACGTGGGGCCAACAACTTGCGCCTATTGTAGGCTCAAAGCTCCTACTCATGAATTCTTGACTGAAGCCCATCGGCGTTATATAGCTTATTATGTCAAGATTTTTGGAGATGCCTACAATAATGGTGTGGATATCACAATAGATATGGATGCTGTCGCAAATGAAACAACCGCAGAGAAACCGCAGTATTATTACTCTGAAGAAAGCCAGCAAACGAGGTTTAAATGCGATTGTGGCGTTGAAACAGATATTTTAGGTCAGTACGGATTTTGTCCTTCATGTGGACGGAGAAACTCTTTTCAAGTACTTGAAAATATTTTGAATGATCTTGAGAGCAGGGTGTTAAATCCCAAATTTTCGTATGAACAACGTAGAGAGAGAGATGAGGAATGGCGACACGTAGTTAAACTCTGCGTTTCAAGTTTCGAAGGATTCGCCCGTGATATACTAAAATTTCTCGTTGAACTTCCCATGACCCCTACGAGGAAAAAACAAGTAGGAGAAATCAATTTTCATAATCCTATTAAATCAGGAGAGAAGCTCGAAGCATATTTCGGCATTGATATGTTCAAGGGCATCGGTGAAGACGATAAGGAATTTATGCGCAAGCGGTTTCTTCGAAGGCACATCTACGAGCACAATTCTGGTGTTGCGGACGATGATTATATTTCCGAGAGTGGCGAGGCTTTGCGTAAGGGACAGCTTGTTAGAGAACGAAGCAGCAATGTTTCCCATTTGGTAGAGCTTGTGCGCATCCTTGCCACCAACCTTGACGAGGGATTCCATTCCATAGAATGAAGGGCCGCTACGCCCCCTGACTGACAATCTTCGATTTCCCCTGACTCTCAGCCGTTGCCCCTCCATGCCATGCCCCAAAATAATTAACAACATTCACAAGAACATTCCCTTGAGTCCCCCGCTATTGTAGATAAGCAGGTCCTAGTGGAACACTCGATAAGCCTGCATTCAACAGGAGGATAAGATGAACAAAATAAAACGGAAAGTGTTGATCAAGACCGCGCTGCTTAAGCGGGAGCTGACGCAGATGCAGGTAGCTAATGCCCTCGGCGTCTCAGAGAGTCTGATCTCGAAGATAATCAACGGACATATGGAACCCAAGGCTGATGTACGCAAAGGTCTTGCTGACCTGTTAGGAGTGAAAGAGGAGAGCCTGTTTGGTCCGTGCGGGGGATGTTCGGGCGGATGTAATTGCGGGGATTAATCGTGGGCGGCTTGCGGGCCGCCTTCTTTTTACTGTCATTCCTGCCCCGCTGACTCCGGATCTAAATTCGGGCGGCAATTTTAGGCGAATAATTTGAGGCCCTATAGGGCTGGTGGGTCAAGAAAGCTCGGATTGCATTTGGCGCACTGATAATGTACATCAGTTTCGAATTCTACTTTTGCAGTCTCTAATCCGTAAGTCTCTTTGACCGCGTTCAAAGCAGATGCTTTTAAACAACGGTCGGCATATAGGCGGAAGATTTTCCGCTTAGGAAAATATACAACCCTCCCACGGGGATATGCGTCATAGGCACGTGCCTTGAGTTTTCTTTCTGCGATGGTTTTAGGAACGAGAGAATCCCAATGATCATAATGGCCACCATGTTGGACGGCCTCGTCATAAGGTTCGCCACGTCCAACAGGGACGGCATCGGTAATGATTTCGCCATCCACATAGAAGAAGATGCCGACTTTTGGTTCCAAGATTTCCTTCATTTTTCCAATAACACGTCCCTGAGCTTAACCATCGCCAGCGTATCCTGCTCGCAGTATTTAAGCAGAGCATTTTTTATCAGCTTCTTCTCATCCGGGGCAGTCTGGCTGCATATCATCACCTCGTAACTGGACGAGGCCATACCTCCGTCGCAAATTTCGAGGTCATCGTATGACATGTTGTCCACAAGAGCTGGCAGAACACACTTAAGAGAGAACGACTTGCCGAATTTGGGATGGTAATAGTTGTTGCGCATCGTCACCAGAATATCCCACAGCCGTGGGATAAGTCTCTTAAGACTGGCGTCGTATTGCGGTAACTCAGCTGCGAGGGCGTTTATTCTGTCTCTTTCATAATGGTGATACATGCATATGGTGCCGCTATCGCCCAACAGGTTCAGCATGGTCTCCGTAAAATCTACTCTCGGATCCTTGTCTTCGGTGCAGAGATATTCCTTGTGCGTTAATTTCCCAGCTTTGTCCATTATGTGGCAAGACCATTGGAAAGGCAGAACTTGGTAAGGCCGAGTACCCTTGTATCTGGGTATCGCCGGCATGAATGTCTCAAAGTCCAGAAAATAAACCGGATACTCGACATCAAGAAGCTCGGCCTTAAGTGCCGGATCAAGATATTCTACTCCGCTCAATAGAGCATCTTTGACTCTAGCCTGAAGGTCGCTAAGCCGTTCATCATCCGGGAGATCTTGTATATTAATTATCCCCCTGTCTTCGAGTTCCTTCAGCTTATCCATGCGTAGGCGGGGAAGATTAAATACCCAATATTCGTCCTTATCCTGTGTGCAATGGCCGTAGTACTGGCACGGATACGGGTCTTTGCATCTGTATGGCGCTTGCCGTTCAGGTTCTTCATCGCTATCCAAAGCTCGGCGCAAGTCCGCTAATATAGCTATAACCTCGTCCTTTAGCAGTAAAACTTTCTCTGTTATGTCTTCGACGACGAGAAACCCACGCGGCTCAATTCTCGCTCCGTCATAGACGTACTCCTTGTTGATATGGCATAGGCAAGCGCGGTTTATGACGACACCGGCACCCTTTAAGACATAGCGCTGGAGGGCTACGTCATACAGGTTTACTTCTTTTACGTCAGTCGATGACTTTACTTCTATCAGGTCCCAGCCGTTATCTGTCCGGACCAGTATATCCGCCCGTATTTTAATTCCGTCATACTCAAATGCGGCTTCAAATACGGCTGGAACATCCTTGTCGGCCATAGCGACTGAAGTCGATTTTACGGCCTTACCGTGGCTGAGGTGATTTTCTTCTATAAGCCGCCCGCCGGGGTACAGCCCATGCGCCAGCCGCCCTATCTCATGCCCCAAGTCAAATATTGCCTGAAGGTCATCAGATGTTTCAGAAGCTAATTCGGGCCTTTTAATGTCATACCAGAGCTTTAAGGGACATTGCCAGCCGGAAAGAAATTTCGATTTGGACAGATATATCGGTTTATTCATGTGCAGTTAAAATCCGCTGGTTAATTTTCCAATATTTGTCTGCAATAGTTCATTATTTTCAAAACATGTGATTCTCACGGGCATCTCCCTATCAATCTCCTTGAATCCTAATACTCCGGAAAGCACACTAATTGCCCATTTATTTAATCTTGCCCTTACTTGTCATTTAATTGATGGACAATGTATACGCGGCTTAATCCGAATTTGCCCGGGTTCGATATTACATACTCGATATGTGAACCATTACCCGTCAGGATCTCGCCGTCGGGCGAAATCCACATCATGATTGTCCCGATGCTTTGATAATCCATGAGCTTTGAGCCTTATATCTCTTCCCGGCTGCTGTTTTCTTTCACCAAGTCTTCAAGTAACCTGTTCGCCCAGACCTCATCAAGTGCTTTGAGCTTGAAATACACGTTAAAAGCCTTGTCCGTATCGCCCAGACTCTCGTAGGAAATGCCAAGGCCGTAAAGCGCCTCCGCATCCGATGGAGATAGCTCCAACGCCCGCACGAAGGCCGCCGCCGCTTCTTCGTAACCACCCGGCCTGTCGCAGATGCCGCACATATGGCATGCGAACCCCATGTTTTTGTATGCCACTAGGTCGCGCGAGTCCTGCCCGATCGCGGCTTTATATTCGGCGATGGCGTAGTCGAGTTTGAAGTCGTCGAAGTAAAGGTCGCCAAGGTTTCTGTGGAAGGAGGGCAATTTCTATCTACTTTCATCCCTTATCTCAGAGAGGGTTTTTTCATCGTTCTCTCTGACAAAGTTTTGCTCCCCATGGTTAAAATAATTATTAGCCAATTCTTCCTTGTTGTTATAAATAGAGAAATAATGGTGAAGTGCAATGCTTAAATTTTTTACCCCGACATCATCTATTGGTAGTTTTTTAATTTCATCATTCAAAAATTCATTACGCTTTTCCCCCTTGTTCCATTTTATTATAGGGAATTTTATTTCTGTACTTCCGGGTATTTCTTTAAGTTCTAAAATGAAAGAGTGACTACGCCCCCTTCCATTAATAACCTTGCACCTTACCTCTTTATGGTCATTTCCTTTAACATCCCTAAAATAAAAAACTTGCTCTTCTTTTAAAATCCCTCTATTAAAAAGATCGACGGGGTCAACTCTTGAGAGTGTAGCAGCCTCTGCCTTGCTACCCAATACGTTTTCAGAATAAATTATTATTTCATCGCTTCTCCTGAATCTCAAAAGTTGTTGCAATTTTATTTTCCCAAAAAGCTTTTGAGCTGTATACATAATATCTAATAGAGTAAAACCTTCATTTTTTATTCCGGTTTTTATTAGTCCTTGTCCAAGAGCCTGAAAATCAGGATTGCTCCCTTTAGTAATGATATCTTTAAAGTGAGTTCGAGTGAATAAATCAAAGGATGGGGCGACCAAACTTCCACAAATCGAGAAAGTACCGTTGGAGTCTTTAAATTCTATATCCCTGTGCCGGTTTTTTTTAATTGCTTTTTTTAGTTCGCTCTTAATATTTTCCTGAATATTATTCTTGTTATTATTAATTATTGATAAATAATCAAATAATTGTTCAAAACCATTAGAATAAGTTGCTTCCAATTTTTTTAGTTCAATTACCCATATTTCTATATTTTCCAAAGAAAGCTTACCATTTTCAATTTCTGATTCTTCTAATAAGCGACATAAAATTAAATCCGCTCTGCCAGATTGCTTATTAGCCAAAGATGATTGCGGAAGTGCTTTTTCTTCTCCTATTGGGAAAATAATATCTTTTTCATTAAAAAGAAGTGTCGAATTAGAGAAGAGATAATCACGCATTGAATCTTCCGAGGAAAATTCATCAAGAATAAAATTATTCGACCATCTATGATAATCAATCTTTGACATAAACGCTCTCCTTTTTAATGTAATTTCAACAAATATAACAACCGAAAATGCCGAAAGCAAGTTTTTTAGAGGATTTTTTTAATGAAAGTGAGTTATTTCATGCGATGCCGGTAGTGCGAGTCCGTTGCCAGCCTTACCTTCTGCCCCTCTAAATTCAATTCCTCCTTTATTTCTGAAACTATATTCTCTCTATCAATCAATATCTTATCGAGATAAATTATAAATTCCTCTTTCTTTTTATCGTAAACGACTCTGCCCCTTGGGTAGTAATCGTATTCGAGGTCCTTCACTTCGAGTAGACCTCGATGACGGACCAAAAGCTTGACTATCATATCCCAATATTGTGAGTGGCCGGTCGGATGATTAACGAAATCACCATAGGGCTCGCCCATAGACATCGGCGTGCCGTCAATGAAAAGTTCATTTTTTATAAAATAGATAATCCCGACCTGAGGCTCCTTCGCCTCACGGAGTTTCTTCATCTTTTCTTGCCGTTCATGAAGCTCTTTTAAGTATTTCTTTATATCGTCCATTTCTAAGGGCCGTCAATTGGAATGAGTTGACGGGCAACAATCATTCACATTGCACTCAGAGCATTTCGGGTTGTTAGGTCGACACCAGTTGTGCCCTATCTCCCAGCTTGGAAAATCCAAGAGCCCCGGAAACTCGGGGCATAGAGACCTCGCGCGATAAATTATTTGGTCGTTATTCGCGTCTTTTCCAACGAGTCCAAGTCGCTGAAATACCCGTTTTACATGTACATCTACCGATATATCGATGGAATAGTAATCGCTCAAGCGAACCTTGAAATGCCGAACAAGTATATTTGCGGCCATAGTAGCTATTTTCGGACCAACCCCATCGAATTGGAGAAAACGGTAAACTACTTCGGCACTTGACGGAGCGTTCGACCAAATTCTGGACGCGTCCCCTTCGTATTCACTTCTTATACGCTTGATTGCCAAGAAGTATGCCTTAGCAACATCGGCGCAAAAGCGATGTTCGCCTTGCATAATTCCCGCTACTTTCTCTTGGGTCAAGGCCTCAAGACGCGCAAAATCGAACGATCCAAGTTTGTCTTTCAGACGGGACGGAATCTTCCACGCACGTTCCGCATTTATCTGGCGGTCGGCTATACAACCTAAGACAAAGGCATGTGGGTAATGTTCTATATCGTTAACAAGATTAATGTCGTCGAAAGCGACTTTGGCTTTTTCAGGTTCAGTTGCGATAAGCCTTTGCCCTCTTTCGACCAATCTTTTCTTGATTTCATTTGCCATGCTCAATACTCCTTATCCGCAAATATCTTCATCTTTTGCTCCTCACTTTTCCATTCGTAGTCCAGAATCTTAAGATTGCATCGGCATGTTCGTTATTAATAATAGGTCTGGTGCGTGGGCTTTCTTTATCCAGCATAGGTTCGTAATTTTTGATCTGTCGGCGAAATTTCGACAAAGATATTTCCTCGCCGGAGTTAGGAGATTCAAGCATCAAAAGGTGACGCATTGTTCCTGTGTATGATAAATAAGAATCATGTCCAAGGACCTGTGACGGGGCTTTTATATAACGACGTCCGCTATCTTTAATACACTCAATTACCCAATCCCCCACCATGATATTATCCATGAACTTTGGTTTTCTATGATATAGAATCCGACTGACACTCGTTTTATCTGGATTTTTTAATTTATGCTCTGTTTTGCTTAATAAGTTTTCAACAATCGTTTTATCATTAGGATGAACTTCACTCAATATAAGTCCACCAATAAACCATAGCTTAGCCGACATAACGCGCCCTTTTTTACTGCCAGATTTCGTGCCCGCCAGTGATGAAAAAACGGGAGGCCGATATATCTTTATACATTCCGCCAGATAATTATCACGCACTGGCTCCGTGCAAAGCTTTTCAAAGAATTCTTTTGCTCTGCGAATAGCTGCAGGATCCTTTGTAATTATCCCAGCCTCATCAAGTGACTTATTTGAATTGTTCGATATATTAGCGGAGCCTGCTATCAGGATATTGTCTGTAATCAGGAACTTGGCGTGCAGAGAATTTCGGGTAAAAACGTGTACTCCTCTTTTCCTCAGCTTTTTTATCTCGTTCGGGTTAGTACCCCCCTGTTTCACTGTATTAGGGCTCATGTCCACAACGAGCTTGTCCCCTTTCTTTAATCGTAGAAGGCTAGCGCCCTCTGTCCCCATGTAAGCAAAAGCCGCACAGACTTGCTTCCCATTGCTAACATGGGTTTGCATCTCCATCCAGAGTTCATCATTGCTAATAAAGCGCTCCGTATTTTTCATAGATTTCTCCAAAATAAAAAGCCCATCCCGTTTCAGAGATGGGCTTTATCCAACCTACTCAAGCCCGACCTCTAGGAAGTGCGTGCTTACTCGGTATTGCCTGCCCTAAAGTATTATAGAGGAATCCTTATATTAATCAAGAAACAATAGAAAGCGCAAAAAAAATACCCTCACGATAATAAGCCTAGAAGCGCCTGCGCTGATCGCGCAAGCCGAAGCCGTTAATTATCTTAATTACGGCTTCCCTTCGGTCTAGGGAATGTATTAGGATCCCATATTTCGACATCGCCAATGTCGCTCAACAAGTCCTTAAGTCGCTCGTAATGATCAACCCCCATTTTACCCATCATCTGCTTTCGGGATCCGATTATAAGAAGGTGGGGATGTTCGTCAAGAATGGGCGCTTCACTGAACTTTTCGAGAATAGCTATAGCGTTTGTCTCGTCTAACGTCGGAAAGTCGTCAGTCAATGCAAAGCTAAGGTAGTTGGCCGCGATGGTAGCATATGACTTAAGAATGTTACTCCTCTGCGCCTTAATAAATTCACGGTAACCTCTCATTTGTTTGACCACTTCGGGTTCCTTCTCAGGATTTGATCTAACTCGGCTATCCGTCGCGGTCTTAACTTCTACAAGCTGCAAAACGGGCGCATGGTTATCCATGACAATACGTGCCATATCTATTCGGTCCGCGACAGTATCCCTTGTTTTGTTCTCCATTTCCTTTACTGTGCGTTTTCTTGAATAAGCCACTTCAAGGTCTAAAAGAAACGGATTTTCTGATTTCAGGTATTCGCTTAGAAGGTTCTTTTCTCCCTTCTTACTACTGTTTGTGCCTTTTACATATGGTCCAATGTATCTCTTGTTTGCAGGGTCGGCAAGTAGTCCTTTCATGCTAAAGCCCGTTTCTTTCTGCATGAGATCCTTCAGGCTGTTGCCCTCCTTAATCTCTTCAAGGTAGACGTTTGTTTTATGCTTCGCCGCAAAATCCGTTTTACCATTTTTGGCATACTCCTTGTGGATCTCATACGATCTTCGTTCTTTCGGACTAAATTTAAGAACGGAGCAGCCTTTACAATAGATGTTTATGTAGTTGTCCCTGATGCATAACTGAAAATCACCGCCCTTTAGTATTTTGTCACCGTTCTTGATGAAGAGGTCGGAATTTATAAGACTATGAACGTCAGAGATATATTCTTCCGTAATGCCACGAATGAAGGGCTTTGGTTTAGACATTAGTCTCTCCTTTTCAGAAATGCATGTTTTCGCCGTCATTCAGCATGACAACATTCTCAAAGTAATCGCTGTATCTTTCAGCATGTTCGGTATGTACGGGAATCAGCATCTTGGGCTTCAATGCCGCGGCAAATGTCTTAAGGTCTTCCACCGTAGCATGTCCGCTTGTATGCGCATAGATGAAATCAACCTGCGGGTCATCGCGGTAGGCTGCTATTTTTATCGAGTGGTATCCCTGATGTTCGGGCCTGTTCAGATAACCTAACCACTGTGAGTATATTACCGAAACCCGCCCATGAGTTTTCAACATTTCTATTTCCTTGGACGAAGACATCTTGCCGAAATAGAGGTAGCGCGAAGGAGATTCTATTAATTCATTGTCAAACACGCGGTGGTCAAAAGCCCTTTTTGTGAACTCTCCGAAATAACCCTTATTGGCCTTCAGTGCTTCATAATGACCTCCAATCATATATACTTTTACATTGTCCCAATCCATTACGGGGAGGCTTTTGGATATCTTTTTCAGCCTGTCAAGCACCCATGCAGTGTATAGATCTATAACGAACGTCCTGCCTGTGCGCAAACAGGCGTTGTAGGCAGAGACTATGCGGTCGATATTCTGCGAAGACGCTAGCAAAAATGCTATTCCGTCAAAGTGCCTGATGGTATCCTCGATCTTCTTGCCTACGGACAATTCGTCGGGGAAGTCGTCATTGGAACGGTCGAGCATCGTGCCTTCCATGATGAGAGCATCTATATTAACAGGTGGTTTGGACACCATTTTGTCAAATAGTATTGACTTTCGGCCGTGTGCCCGGAAGTCTCCGCTGTAGAATACCCGCTTCCCTTCCGCCTCAATAAGGAATGCATAGGCATCAACTGCGGAGTGATCGACAAGATACGGCGTAACCCTGAATCCACAGACATCGAACGGCTTCCACTTTTCAAAATGATGGAAGTCGTTTTTAAGAGGCTCGCGCTTAAGGAATACCCGCGTAAGCTCGATGAGGTCCTTGCCGGACTCGCCGATGTATATAGGTATGGACGGGTCGAGCGAGTCAATGAGGCCGAAGTGGTCTTGATGCGGATGGCTAACGAGCACGCTGTCAAACTGAAGTTTAGACAGGTCGATTACCGTGGAGTCCTTGCCAAGGGGCTGACCAATGTCGAGGAGGATCGAGCCACCCGAGGATGTGAGCTGTATGCAAGTCCCGCCAATTTCTTTGGTGCCACGGTGTATGGTTATATCCACTTTGTTAGACCTTTCGAAATTTACCTAAAGACGGCTCCAGTTCCTCGGCCTGTTCACGGCAATTGCGGATCTTGTCCTGCTATTCTTGGCCCCATTCACTACGGCACTCGCCCGTGCCCCGAGCCTGCGATTTCCTTTGGATATTCGGCACCATACGAATATAACGGTTCCTCATGGTAGTCTTTTCCCTACTCTATATCAATACAAGAGTTCGCAGGCCCTACAAAAAATCCCGCCAATGATCCCAAATGCCACCAACTCTCAGCCGTTAGCCCATCCATGCCATGTCCCAAAATAATTAATATTCATAAAAACATTCCCTTGACCTCCCCGCTATTGTAGATAAGCAGGCCCGCTATTTAACAAGGGTCTAGCCTGCATTCAACAGGAGGATAAGATGAACAAAATGAAACGGAAAGTGTTGATCAAGACCGCGCTGCTTAAACGGGGGCTGACGCAGATGCAGGTGGCTCACGCGCTTGGCGTCTCAGAGAGTCTGATCTCGAAGGTAATCAACGGCCACTTGGACCCCAAGCCCGACGTACGCAAGGGGCTTGCGGACCTGTTAGGAGTGAAAGAGGAGAGCCTGTTCGGCCCGTGTGGGGAATGCTCGGGCAATTGTAACTGCGGGGAGTAATTAGCGGGCGGGAGTGGCCGCGTTCTTTTTATTGTCACTCCTGCCTCGCTAAAACCTACCGCCGACGAGAATTGACGTTTTTTTCAGTCCCAATGTTCGCCCTTATAATATAAATCAGGGTCTTCGATTCCGTTGCGCTCAAGATACCGCTCCTCGTCTTCCCTCACCATCCTGTCAAACTTTTCCTTCTCCTCAATTTCATCCTTTTCCTTGTCCCTGCTCTATCGTCCCATCGGAATTTAATGCCCTATATACTCCATGGAGCTACCTAGCCAGCGGAACCCATGGAGTACCGGCTAAAAAATCCTGCGCACCTTTATATTGCGAAATTTTGTTTTCAAGTGCTTCACGAGAATTCTCCCCTTTAATAATATTCTCTAAGTTGGCTAGGTTTTGTGTGAATTTATCTTCGACATTCCTTGCTCCCATTTGGAAAGCGACCTCTGTGGCTTGCCAGAACCCCGCGATGCCGTCATTCAATGTTTCCTTCACTTTATTAGTTTTAAATGCATCAATAGTTTTCCTTGCCAGTCTCTTCTGCCAAGAGTCTCCAAAGATAGCCCATATCAGCGCGCCCACTGCTAGCGCGATAGCGATGCCAGCAGTGACAGGCCCTCCTATTGCTGCGAGAAATGAAACCATCGCTGCGCCTCCGCCGACGCTAATACCAATTGCAGCGAGCCAACCGGTAAGCTTTGCTGCAAGTATGTAGCCACCCAAATTACCCATAGTTGAAACCCACCAAGCAAGTGCACCTATTGTCCCCAAGCCTGTCAACCCCCCAAGGAAAGCTCCCTTGGCATCGAAGGGTATCGTCAGATACGGCTTTTTGAGGTCGGTTGTCATAGGCGAAAGTGATATGTCGTATATCTGAAGGAATTTGTCTATCTTGTCCTTCAATAAGTTTGCCGATGCCTCGCCGACCCTCCCGAGGCGCCCTTGCATTTGGTCGAGAAGATATGTCCCCAAATAACGCTGGGCGTCATCCTTTTTCTCGTATTTAGCACGAATAAGATCTTCTAGTTTAGCAACCTCCATATGTTCCCCATATACGCGGTCTAGCTCATTAAGGTGCTCGGCCTTATAAGATTGAATGCTCCTTATTATTTCCGACTTTCCTTTTGTCACCCGCTCCTTGCGCGCAGGTTCATTCTTTATAAGTTCATCATACGCTCTTTCGGCGTTAGCTAAATCATCGATCATAGACTGATATTGTTCAATGTGCGCAGAGAGATCGGCATTGGCATTGACCTTGAACTCTGCGACTATGCGGTCCAAATTGCCGTACATAGCATGGGGCAAAATCTCTGCGAGGAAGTTATTAATTCTTGATTCCAGATATTCTCTGCGCTGAGGAAGCTCCGCATAATAGGTAAACATTCGGGTTCGAATAATATTTGCATCAATCGTTATACCGCGCGCTTCCGATAAAGTTTCCCATGTTTTAGAGAGTGTGTCATAAAGCCGCTTAGAAGCTGTATCGAGAATTTCTGTTAATTGGCTCTCTGTTTTGTCACGGTTGGCATGTGTAGCCACTATGAAAAGGTTCCCAAGTGGCGGGAAGCCTTCAATAGACCCCTCAAAGCTGGGTAGCCGAGAAAGTTCATATTGCATCCGAGCAAAATCTTCGGCGTCAAGAAATCCTGTTGAGTTAGAAGTGTATATGACAATGTCGGCAACTTTGCCTCCTTCTCGCGCCCTCTCGACGTCTTCTTCTTTGCTGGCTCCTGAGCCGGGTAAGTCTACGATATTACATGCTTCAAGTAGAGGGCTCTCAATGTAAACTAACGCGTACTTAGCATCTTTCACTTTTTCGTGTTTCCCGCCGTGAGTTCCATACTCATTCAATGTCTCTAAATTCCCTGCGACAACCTTATAATCTTTAATTAAATTTTCACTCAATGAATCCATCTGGGTGATATCTTCGATAAAATTGAATTTTTTATTGAGAATCAGCACCTCTTCGCGTAACCAAGACGGCCTGTCGTTAATATGGCACACATATGTTATGAGTCGGGTCGCCGGCTGATGCTTATGCGGGAGATGGCCTTTTCCAAGTAATCCGTTTGCCAATCGAGATTTTCCTGAGTCAAATTTACCTGTGAAGACAATATTGGGTTTCCGGCGCAGCTCTTTTGCCAGAGTTTTCAACGTACCCACGTCAAAAATGCTTTTGTCGTAATCCTTAAAGACCTTTTCGCCACCGTCAACGTATTCTATTAAAAGGTCGCAATTACGCTTTAGCTTCTTCCATGGGGAGCCCGGGTCAATCCCGATTGGAACAGCATCGGACTTTTCCCCCATTTCGAGAGCATCTTCCCATCTAACCCCAAGGACATCCAGCCATCTAACCAGTAGCTCAAGAGGAATCGATCTGGAATTTTTCTCATAACGACTAACTTGAGATTGTTCAATTCCCAGCAGCTTACTTAGCTCCTCTTGTGTCATAGGGTCAACTTTGCTGGTTTGTTCTGTGCCCTTTTTGCCTGTCTCCCGCCTCAGCTCTGCTAGATCGATCACTTTTGAATTCTTCATTTTTTTCTCCCGGATGATATAGCTTACTATGTCATTTAAATAACTCTATCATCACCTTTTAGCATTGTAAAGCAATATTTATGACTTTAAAACATTATTATGCTTCTATTGGTATTTGCCTTGTCGCGCCAAGTTCAGGGCGGCAGATGCAATTATATGATGCCTCGCCCGACAATCACCCCTTGACAAGTGAACATTAGTTCACCTATACTGTTTTACATGGGGAACACCGCGAAAGAAAACAGGCTGAAGGCAAGAATCGCCGAAATATCTTCCTTCTATCAGCAGCAGGGCAGGATGCCGAGCTATTCGGAGATAGGCGTAATGCTTGGGTTTAAGTCCAAGAACGCCGTGTTCAAGCTTGTTGGTAATCTTGAAAAGGCGAATGTACTCCGGAGAGATGAGAAGGGCAGGCTGATCCCTCTCTCGTTGAAGAATTCCACCAAACTCCTAGGCACTGTCGAGGCAGGATGGCCCTCTCCAGCCGAAGAAGAGCTTCTGGACACTATCTCGCTCGATGATATGTTGATTGAGAACCCCAGTGCAACTTTTATGCTTAAAGTCTCTGGGGATTCTATGTCCGGCGCGGGAATCCTTCCGGGTGATATGGTCCTCGTGGATAAGGGCGCTGTGGCAAAGAACGGCGATATCGTAATCGCTGAGGTTGACGGTGAATGGACTATGAAATATCTCCGTCAGAGGGGAGAAAGCGTAACGCTCGTCCCTGCGAATCCCAACTATAAGCCTATAAAGCCCCAGAAGGAACTTCGCATCGCAGGTGTCGTCACCGCTGTTATAAGGAAATACAAGTAAGCGACAAAGGTAGTCCCGATGGAAAATCAGCCCCTAACGATAAGTTCATGGCCACAGGCGATACTCCACGTTGATTGCGACGCTTTCTTTGCGTCATGCGAGCAGGCGCTGCACCCCGAGCTTAAAGGTCGGCCCGTTATCACGGGGAAAGAACGTGGCATTGTCGCCGCCATGAGCTACGAAGCGAAAAGGCGCGGCGTGACGCGGGCTATGCGGCTCTTTGAGGTCAAGAAGCTCTGCCCCGATGCCGTTATCCTGCCGTCTGACTACGAATCTTACAGCCTATTTTCTATGCGTATGTTTGAGATCCTTCGGCGTTTCTCCCCTGATGTTGAAGAGTACTCCATTGACGAGGCTTTTGTCGACCTCACGGGGCTGAGAAGAGCCTACCATGGTTCTTACGGGTCTATTGCCGAAAAGATACAGCAGACGATCCACAGGGAGCTTGATATTACCGTATCGATCGGCGTGAGCCTATCGAAGGTGCTAGCCAAGGTAGGCTCAAAGAATAATAAACCACATGGCCTTACGTTAATACCCGGACGCGAAATACATACCTACCTTGAAAAACTACCCATCGAGAGCGTATGGGGTATCGGCAAGAATACAGCGGCGTATCTGCGCAAGTATGGAATAAAAACGGCCTTGGACTTTGCACGCAGAGACGAGGGCTTTATAACGAAGCGTCTCTCCAAGCCATATCAAGGTGTCTGGAATGAGTTAAACGGCCGGAGCGTCTTCCCTGTTACTGTCGAGTCAAAAACGACCTACCAATCCATCTGCAAATCAAGAACATTCACACCACCCTCAGGCGATGAATCATTCGTGTACGCCCAACTCTCCAAGAACCTCGAAAACGCTTGTATCAAAGCTCGAAGATACGACCTTGCAGCCAATAGCCTAATTTTATTCTTGAGGACGAAAGAATTTCGTGACTGCGGCATCGAAATGAAATTAACCAGACCGACAGCGTACCCGGTTGAATTATTCGCCATACTGAGGGAAGGTTTTACTCAGATATTTAAACGAAATGTTTTATATCGTTCTACCGGGGTGGTTCTTGCGGGCCTCGTTGCCGAGAAGCAAGTTCAATATACGCTCTTCGATGATGTGACCAAGATAGAGCGTATGGGCAAGATTTATTCTGCGGTAGATGAGATATCAAAGAGGTACGGGAAACACACCATCCAGCACGGCTCAAGTTTACCTACTAAACTACAGGGACAGCATGAGGGTGAGCGCGGGGATGTGCCTGTGAGGAAAACGGATCTTTTCAAAGGAGAGAGCAAACGGCAGCGGCTAGGGGTTCCGATGATTCATATTAAGATTTAGTGCGGCGGCTCTATTCAGGGGTAAGGGGGTAATGGGTGGTTATTCTTTCGCGACGGAAAGCTTTAGGGCTTTCCGTCAGTAAAAAAAACTCCAAAGGAATCGCTGAGTCCGCAAGGTTCTGTCCTTCACAACTCACCAGCGCCTAAAGGATAACCTCAATACCTTTACGGTGAATCACATTCAGCAGCGCAAGTGCCGCGCCCGTCGGGCGTTTTGCGCCGCGCTCCAATTGCGATACGTAACCAACCGTTACATTGAGGTAATGGGCGAAAACCGCCTGACTCATGTGCGCCTGCTCCCGCATCCTACGGATTTCTTCGGCTGTCAGAGGTTCAATTTCGGCTTTATCCTCCACCCCAAGGTGACGCATCGTCATTTTTTCATACACAGCTTCTTTCAGAATGCCGACGTCCCTCATGTCCTTGGCCGTCTCAAGTAATGCTTGCGTCAAACGGCTGGATTTGTCTTTTCTTGTCGTCATGGCTGAATCTCCTTCAAAAGACCTTTTTCGATCGCATGTTCGAGGCGCTCTTGTTCTGCCTCAAGCCACGCCGCCCCGATCTCGCGCAGCGTTTCCAGTTCGTCGACCGCGATGTTGTCTCGTTCGCCTTTCGCAAAGCCGTAGAGGAACACTGCACGATTGCCTGAGCGATAGGCAATGAGCAACCGGAATCCCCCTGACCGTCCTTCTCCAGTCCGTGCCACCCGCTGTTTGATGATCCCGCCGCCTAAATCGGCGTCTACAAGCCCGCGCTCTGCTCGTTGAATGGCCTCACGTAAGCTCTGGTCTTCAATCCGTTCGCGGCGGGCATAGCGGCCGAACCATTTTGTTTTAAAAAGCTGCACATTATCCCCTAACACTATAAACTATAGCACTATAAATCATACAGGGCAACCCTTTTTATATGCGACAGTGACTTACCCTCTGACTTATCCATTTTCCCGCGGTGCAGATCCCTTACGCGCGTGAGAGGGCCGAGCCAGCGAGGATACCAAGAGCGCCACAACTATCCCGATGGATACCTCCGCGAAGCGGTGGAGCGCGATTACCCAAGGCGGACCCGGACGACCGCCGACCAGCATTACGATGGCGACGGTCACTCCGGCCAGTCTATAGCTGTCCACGAGCTTCATTAAGAGGCATATCAAGATAGCGACGGTCACGGCCGCGCCGAAAGCGAATACATTGTGGCCCCATACGGTCACGAACGCTACGGCCACGATTGCGCCGATGGCGGTACCGGCCAGCCGCGTCCAACCAGCGCTGATTACGGCGCTCACGTCCGACTGCATGACGACGACGGCGCTTATCGCGGCCCAGTAGCTTTCGGGTAGCCGGAAAAGGCCCGCAAGCCCGAGCGCGGCCATGGCGGCAACCCCAGTCATGAGGGCTTGCCCTAAATCCCCTTTTAAGCACCAAAAGGTCTTATTCATCACTTCTTGTATTTCTTTCTGCTGAATAATTACACTAGTTCAAAATTCAATGAATAAATTCGTGGCTTACGTGGCCACTATCCCCGATTACTATACATCAATATATGGCGCTTGTTAAGGACTAAGGGCGGGTGAAGTCTGTGGACCGCCGTGGTCGACTAATGACTGGTCACAAATGTACAGCTCGCTGGAGCCAGCCGGGGCGGCCAAACCGCTCCGGCAAAAAGACAGAAGGGCCCAAAGCCTATGAGCCTCGAAGCTGAAGCCTTCTGATATGCTTAGAGTTAAGTGCGATAGGAACCTGAAATCAAAGAGTGCATCATGATCAACTACGGTATTGTCGCTCACGGCGGCGCGGGGTCACCCGACGCTTACTCCAATGGCTGCAAAGCAGCATGTGAAGCTGGATTCCGCCTGCTTGAATCAGGTCAGACTTCTCTGGCCACCGTTGTAGAAGCTGTACGCTTGCTCGAAAATGATGAGCGGTTCAATGCTGGCTATGGCTCGGTCCTCCGTATAGACGGGAAGACGATTGAAATGGACGCGGCGGTAATGGATTCGACGGGCAACATAGGTATCGTTATAAATGTCCGGCACGTAAAGAACCCAATACTCCTTGCTCAAGCTGTTCTTAGCACTCCGCACGTAGCCCTTTGCGGACGAGGGGCTGAAAAGTATGCGAAGGAAATCGGCTTCAAACCTTTTTATCGCATTGCAGCCCAATCGGTTAAGAAGTTTAACAAGATGAAGAAGGCTGTAGAGGTCGGGGAATTCGATGTCTTTTGGACAAAAGACGCCGATACCGTTGGCGCGGTAGCTTTGGACCGAAATGGCGTTTTTGCACTAGCTACTTCAACGGGTGGCGCGGCGCCCATGATGATCGGGAGGGTTGGGGATACGCCGATGATTGGCTGTGGATTCTTCTGCGGAGAACATGGAGCGGTGGCTGTTACGGGGTTGGGAGAAGAGATAATAAGACGGATGCCCGCTAAGGTTGTTCATGATTTATTGACTACCGGACAGACGGAGAGTGCCTGCCAGAGGGGGGTGGAACTTTTCACCTCAAGGACAGGGATTATTGCTATTTCGAGAGATGGGCATTCGGTTGTGTCCAATACGGGGATGGCAAGTTGGGCCATTGTATCGGGGTAGGTACGAGAGCCCCAAGAAACCGCCGGGGCGGAAAAACCGCCCCGGCCTAAACGACAACCTACCAACTATAGCTTGGGAAGCTTATCTGGGATATAACAAAAGTCGCCTTGTGAGCAGCATATATATGGTTTATTGTTTACGCAGCCATCGCATTTCCCGTTGCAGATCTCCGTTTTATTATTGAAGATCCTGTTCATTAGTTCGAACTTATCCTCCCAGTAGGGTAAATCAATACCCCTTTGGCTGTTGTGATGGATCTGGTTTCTTGCGATTCTTATCCCTCCCTGTCCTGTCTTGGGCGTAACCGCTAGCCCCTCATCGGCTGGATCATCGCCATGTCCCGATACCATGCCGCATCCATTGGAATATATCACGTTTGCCTTTATCACGGCATTGGCTACCTCAGTCAGGCCAATCCCGATGATATTGTCGAATACGTTGTTGGCCTCAATGGCTCCTCCACCCCCCGGTTCGAATGAGATTCCGGTGGTACAGAGGTATATCTTGTTTCCCCTTACTTCAGGAGAAACATTCTGGCCTATTTTAATGCCCGCTTCACCGAGGGAGTGAATGTCGTTGTCCTCGACAAGGCAACTTGCGCACTCGATTGATATGCCGTTTCCAAGACTGGATCCGCGGATGTTATTTTTCCTGATTATGGGCTCGGCATTTTTCTGGGCCCGGACGATATTCATATCGTAGCCGCCAATAATATCGCAACTCTCAAGGAGTAGTTTTCCGCCGACGATGTTAACCGGGCAGTAGTTACGGTAGATACCGTCGTAGGCAATCCCTAGACTTCTGACAGTCCCGCTGTCAGCGTCAAAACGTATTGTATCGCCCTTGGACGAGATTATGGCAGCGTCTTTATGACCGACGAGGGTGATTTCGCGTTTATTGATTACCAAGTGCCCCTTAAATAGATCCGGCCCTATCAGGTTTATGGTAAGGCCCGATTTAGCCTTGTTTATGGCCTCTTGGATAGCGGTACAGTCGCCATCTACATCTTTGGCGGCTATTGTAATTTCCTTCTTAGGCGCCTTTTTCTGTGCCGTCGCCCGAAAGGCGACGGCAGTTGATTTCTCCATTACTTTCTCCTTACCTATAGATTTAGAAATCCCTACGCTGCTCGTACTCACTTTCGTCATATTTTATCCTTGCACTGAAGTTAGACATATGTCCTTATCGGATGCGATGAGGGCTCCTTTAAAAACGGTAATATCCGCGTTAGTCTGTTTCTGTGTCGTCTTTTATTTTCCTCCAATATATGGTCTTCCCTTGGTCTGTACAGATAGGGCAGTCAGTGACTCTGCCATTCCGCAAATCGTCTCCTCGGAATATAAGTTGATGTCCGCACTGACTGCATTCGCAGAGCCAAACATCCTCGTCCGGTATTGATAGATCTTTATCACAGTTCCCACAAATGCATTGTTCTTTAGCCATTTTGGACTTTCCTTCCTGTGTTATTGGACTATAAGATTTTTCTCTCCACCGTTCGCCTTTGAGGCGACGGTGGTTGACTCCGTTTCTCCTCATGAGATGTTACATATATGTCCCCACCGGTTGCGATGAGACCTCCTTCAAAACCCGTAAATAATCAGGTTGAGCGACTACCGCATCCTCTCTTCCGTCTTGAATAACTTGTTGTTCCCCGCTTGGCTGTAGGTGCCCAAGTTTAATGGTTTTTTTCAACCTCCTTCTCAAAATATTCATTATTCCAGTACGACTTAAGCTTCGGAACCAATCGTGATAAAGCATCTTCCAGATTTCTCGCAGTTTCTTCTGATCCTCATTGCTTACCTCCTGTTGTATGTGTGTTTAGATATCTTCAGTTCTCAAAGGTCAACATTTGCGTGTCCGCTGGGCGGACAACCCCCCTTCTTCTTTTTTAGCGCGTTGTTAAATCGGTCTTTGCATCGGTTGTTACAGAATCGTCGCTTCTGATTATGTATCGTCACCAAGAACGTCGAGCGGCATTGTGGACATACTCTTGGGACCTTTTTTTCTAGCGCACGACTCAACCTGCTCACCCCTAATTAAATGGCACATAGGACAATTTCTACACGGTTTGAGGGACAGATGCACAGGTGAAGGGTAAAATCGCTACAGGGAAGCCGCAGGCCGCTCGTATAGCATATGACGAGGCATATCCACACTCCAATCACGCCCCACTTTAAACTCAAGCCCGCAAAGCAGGGTACGACAGCATCGTTTTCAGTAATCATTGCCACCCTAAAGGGCTTAAATCCGAACTCGCGTGTTGACGCGAACTAAATCTGTATAAAAACACAATCCTCCGTCAGTATCCTACTCAGCTCCTTTCCCCATGCGGATGGTAATTCGCTTTTGGGTTTACCCGTGGTTGCCCATGTGATGCGTTCGGCTCGGTAGCGTTTATCTATGAAAGAAAATATACGATTGCTCTCACTGCTGTCTAACAGAATATCGTCCAACTTATGGAGAATAACAACTTCCGCTCCGTACAAGTCTGACCAGTCTGTTTCCGCAATGACTTGATGGACGTCTATGGGAATTGTTGAGTATCCTTCTGCGATAAGTTTCCGACTTATACAGACACATGCTTCACGGGCTTTAAGTTCGTTTGAGTAAGATATTATAGCTGTATGAGGCGCGGGTATTATTTGGCTCTCCGCGGCCTTTACGCCCGCGTCGGTAGCAAGGGCGAAGGTCGCACCTGCGCACGCCGCTCCTCCAAACGCCCGCACGTTAGGCATTAACCACTTGGCCTTTATCAGCCGAAGCTCTTGCTCGCGTGCCTCATTCTCCGCCTTCCGTAAATCATAGACACAGTTGCACGCAGGAAATTCAACTACTTTTTCACCAAGCGGACGTGCCTTATAGGCCTTGCCACAGATCGAGCACGATTTACCCATTGTAAAATTCCCCCTTGATAATTAATCCCTTCTCCCGAAGAGCTAAAAAGTCACTCCAGTCTTTGGTGGACACATTATGCCCTGTTTGAGAACATACCCGGAACGCCTTCATCCCAAGAGAGTTACCTCGGAAATCGATATACTCCTCGCGCTTTTTCTCAACCGAAGGCCCCCCGGGTGATGACTGTGTCCGGCATACTGATGGTGGAGCTGTACCAACGTCGAGCCGCACATCGGTGTAAGCGAATTCCCCTTCGTTCTTGTCCTGACCGCGAATGATGCCCATGAGGTACTTTTCGTTCTTCCCTTTTTGTGCGTAACCGCCGCGGATGTATTTACGTATCCCCTGCCCGATCTGCCAGAGTTGATATTTTTCCAGATTCGAGAGAAATTCCTCTACGATACCCTCGGAGATTGAGTGGTCCTTGCGGGTGAGTGCAATTTGTCCTATTGCCTTTTCGATAAGATCCCTGTACTTGAGCGGGTAGTTCTGTTTGAGTTTTTCTATTTCACCCGCCATGTCGTCCGCGTTGGGTTTTAGACGCTTACCTTTTTTGCGGGAGGCAGGGGCGACAGCCCCGTTGGAGCTTAGCTCTTCTGTTTTTGAACCTTTTAGATTTAATGAACCATTTATAGATGATCCTTTTACAATGGATGAACCTTTTACTTCATTGTATATAGAGGTCACGTCCGACCCGTTTTCATCGGTCACGTCTGACCCGTTTTCACCGGTCAGGTCTGACCCCATTTCATAGGTCAGGTACGGCCCGTCTTCACAGGTCAAGTCCGACCCCTTTTGGCAGCGCTCTTGCCCCTGAAAAATAGGATGCTTGATAAAGCCGTATATATTATTTAGGCCTTTATATTTTTCTTTTTGAGATGGACGTTGTATTGAAATAAACCCTGCATTTTCAAGCTCTTTGATATAGCGACGTACCTGTCTTGGTTCTCTGCCGATCTTGATGGCAAGAAATTCTTGAGAGGGATAACAATAACCCTTGGCACCTGAAAGCTCCGAAAGCCTCCCCCAGCAGAGCTTTGCCCCGGGGCTAAGGTCTTTATCTTCCTGTAAACAATCAGGAATCACAGAACCGTGAAACTTCTTGTGAGGAATAAAACGGTTCATATCATCACGGATATTCACGGTTGAGCCACCATCCTTTTTAACTTCGTGCATTTTTAACTCCTAAGATATTTATGCAACACGTGTAAGCCAAGTCTGTGGACGCTGCATCCCTCATTAACATCCCAAAGTCTATTGTAAATAATTCTGACAGTCAAGCTTTTTATTCAGGAATCTCTTGATTTTTTTAAAAAGGCGTGATATAAGATGACGTAAGGATTACAATATTCACATGTAAGGAATACTAATAATGCTTTCGCCCGCGGACATTCTAAAAAAATTCCATCAAGGAATATCATCTCCTGAAGGGCTTATTCAAGGCTTGGATTGCGATATCAATCAATTAAGTGATGGTTATGTGGTAATTAAACTAAATGACAGCATGATTTACAGCGACAGGTATGGTCCCTATAGAAAACACTTATTCAGTACTGGCAGAGTTGTTTCGTTATTGCAGGTTGCAGCCGAAGAAGCTTATCTTCTCCTTGCTCCACAAAAAGAGAGGTATGAGAGCGTAACTTTCATAAGGAGAAGGGTCTCCGAGACTATAGTTGCCCGTATAAAGGATGGAACAGTTAAACTCGAAACAGATACTTCTACTGTCCCACTCGAGAAATTAACAAGCAAAAATGTCAACTCATATACTATAGATCTCTCAGAAATAAATCCGGAGCAAAGAATCGATTCCTTGTTCTACGCGGAAAAGAATATGGAGCTCGCAAGGCGGCTTGATTCGCATCCGACCTTGGAGAAGGTAGCAGATATACGGTGCGGCTACCATACTAACTTTAAAAGAAGAATTGACTCTAGTATTAGCTCTCAAGCGGCAGAGCTTGCCCAAAGGTTTGCTGGAGGGTCCTTAGTCGGAAATTACCCCATAGCTTTTGTTGGTGCCGAAAATATATCGTCTTATGGGAGCATCAAAGGGATGCCATATACTTTTGAGGTCAGCCGTAAACCGAAGACGCCTCCCGCAGCAAAAGGAGACATAATTATCTGTCTTGTGGGAGCAAGAGAATCAAGAGCACGAGGAAAGGAAGCACGAGAAAACGACACATTAGGTAAGGCGGCAATAATTGAGACAAATAGGGAATTTTATGTAAATCAGACCTTTGCAATATTAAAACCGATTGGCATTGATCCCTATTTTCTGCTACACACACTTAGTTCAGATTATTTCATCAGTCAACTTATTAGGCATAGGAAGCCTGTAGGTAAATATCAGTCCATGGTGACGCTCAACGACCTTAAGAAAATGCATGTGATATTATATGATTCTCAGAAAAGGATTGAACTTGCAGAAAAGCGAAGGGGCTGGATTGAGCTGATCAAACGCGTGGATACCGAAATGAAAGAGCAACAGATACATCTACCATAAAGGGTGTTTTTTTTGAATTATTGACATCCCATAGTATCTGGGATATTTTAAAACAATTCTTGTTGCGCGAGGGAGCAATGGGACCATGAACGGCAAAAGCAGTATCAGTGGGCAGCTGTAAAGCCTTCGAAGGATGGTAGGTTTGCCTTCGAAGAGAGAATGACGGCGGGCTGCACTGCTCCGCTTCTTATTCAGCTTTGTAGTATATAGGACTTATCATGAAAAAACTGATTATCGGCAAAGATGCCAATATTTCCCCATATCGTAGGACGCTCAGTTTCTTCGCAATAGCCGATCTAATGGTCGAAGACATGGAATATTAGCGTGGAGCAGTATACTCCTGAACTCATAACGATAGAGGAATTCGCCAAACGCATGAGCGTCTGTAGGGCTACTGCCTTTGATTGGAAGGCACACGGACGGGTCAAGCCCGGCAGAGACTTCATTCAGATCGGCAGGACTGTAAGATTTCTGTGGGGACCGGAGCTTCTGAAAAACCTTCAGGACGATTGCCAACTGGCTGCGGAGCAACCATCTGTTGAAAAAAAGAAGCGGCCAGTGAAGCTAAGAAATAAGGGGAAGGCATCGATTAATTTGGACTATTGAAAACAGCACCCGTTTGGAGTAACCTTTCTTCATGGACTGAGTCAGATAGAAAGGAGGTGCGACAGGTAGAGAGGAGGCAGTATGGGAGTCTTGATACCCTTATTAAAGGTTCCTATCGAGATCCGTAGTGGGTCATCAGGTTCAGTAACTCGTAAGAAGGGGTCAAAGAAGCTTTACGTCAGCTTCTATTACCATGAGGTGCGTATCATGAAGTCCACGGGGCTAAATGACACACCTCAGAATGAAAGGAAGATGAGGGAGTGGCTTGATGAGAAGATGGAGATGATAGCTAACGGGTCATTCGTTTTTGCTGAGGCGTTTCCCGGTGCTTCGGAGGAGGAAAAAGCCTTCCATGCGGCCAGAGAAGGATGGGAATATCGACCTGAACCGCATAATGTACTCTTTGAAAATTATGTCGCAGCGTGGCGAAACAGCATCTTGGCTAATGAGGAGTCGCCTATCAAACGGGACAATTGGAACTCGTACATCGACTGTTGGCTCCTCCCCTACTTCGGAAAAAAGACCTTCCACCAGATACATGGGGTGGAAATCAAGAAATTTCTGAAACAGCTCAAATGTCTCAGAGGGGCGAGGAAGGGAGAGCCTCTTTCCCGCTCACGGGCCACTAACCTCATGATACCTTTACGGGCTATCTGGAGTGACGCATGCGAGGAGAACCACTGGGATATTCCAGACCCGTTCCGATTCGTGAGGAAACACTTGCCGGAGGGAGACAAAAAGCAACCCGAGGGATTCAGGTTCGATGACTATACGAAGATCACGGAGAATATTGACCCGTTTTATCTACCCCACGTTGATATTATGGTAATGACTGGGATGATCGCATCGGAGCTCGCGGGATTCCGCAAGGGGGATATCGTAAACGGCGAGATGGAAATAAGAAACTCAATCGTACTGGGCTATGAAAAGGAAAAGTTGAAGACAAAGTACCGTAAGAGGCGTCTGCCGATAACGGAGGCTATAAAGCAACGTCTCGACATCCTAATGGCCCGCGCCGAGGGAGAGTATCTGTTCACGATGGAGGCTGGGTTAAAATTCGACAACAACTCATTCGGCAAATACGTATGGAAGAAGGCCTTCGAGCTTTCGGGCGTGAAGTACCGTTGCCCATATTCACTCCGACATAGCCATGCGGCGTGGGCATTGGCCATTGGTACCCCCATGGACAAGATGGTTTCCTTGATGGGGCACGGTTCCAGACAGATGATTTACGAGGTTTACGGCAAATACATTCCCGGTATCGAGGCTGACGTTGAGAA
>JBARKJ010000003.1:0-2663 GCA_049801375.1 Nitrospirota bacterium
CGGGTTTAGGCGCGAAAAAATATCCTTATTTTTCAGTTAGTTGGAGCGCGCAATAACGGGATTTCCGTGCCGCCGAAATCGCCAATTTTCCGGGCGTAACTCCATGTAAAATAAAGGTAAAATTCCCTCCTGCCACGAAAAAAGCGGCGTCTCACAAACCCCTCCCGGACCCCCTTAAATGGCTCGCAATGCCCTGCCAGACGTCATGAATTTGATACCGGATAAAATTCGTTGATTTTTCGACTTATATATGGATTAATGTGAGCCGATGATGGCTTGTGGATTTAAACAGGAGGAGTTATTAAGAGCGGTCTATGTCACAAGCTCCTGCTCCTAGTTTTAACTAATACTAACTTCTGATTATTGGTAAAATCCGATGAAAATAACAATGACCGGTAGCGCGAGACTTCTCGATACAGGGGTACCCCAAATGCCATTAACAGTAGGCCAAGGATTTTCTGCTCATACCCTTTGGCTCGATCTGTCGCAAGAGGAAGCTCCGTTTATCAATTCCACGGAACCGCATCTCATTAAAGATTTATCAACTTCAGGACTTGATTGGTATCTATTTCGTGGTAAGTGTGTAAAGGTGGAGGCCAACGGCACACACCTTTCGGAGACTGAGATTATGCTTGAGGTAGCTAATGCGGTTTTGAAACATGAGAAGAGATACCAACAGCTACAGCGCCAGCTTGATGCATTCAAGAGCATCGAACGGGCCGACAACGACCGGCGAGAACGCATACCGGATGAGGTGCGAATATTTGTATGGCAGCGCGACGAAGGCAAATGTGTAAGATGCGGGAGCAACGAGCGGTTGGAGTTTGATCATATAATCCCGGTAATTAAAGGCGGCAGTAGCACTGAGCGGAATATTCAGCTCCTTTGCGAGCGTTGCAATCGGGAGAAGGGAACTCGGCTGTAAATGTCCAGCGACTATAGCACCATGATCGGGGGCGCGATAGCAGGCGGTCTAATGAGTTTTATTGTACAATCACTTGCCCCTAGGTTAAAACGCTGGCAATTGACAAGAAAAATTATGCTTGCTACAGAAGACCTTCATGGAGGGCGTGCTAATCATCGAGTATGCAATAATGGTTTTTGGACAATGAAAAATTCTATAGCATATATAACGTTAAACGTTCAGGAAAGCGATGTGTTGAAGCCGCCGCAAGGTGAAGATGCATTCATTAAACCGAACAATTTTTCGTTTATTCATGATCAACAATTATGTTGGTCGGTTCATTATCCCATAGCTAATCCGATGAAAGTTGATATTTATGCAGGAGAAAATCAACCGATATCTCTTTATGAAATTCGACCGGACATGATAATGTTGCCCTCCGAAAAAGGTTGGGAGCCTTTGAAGGACAAGGATGGTCATAATCTCCCAAGGATGGCAAGAGTATTTATTAAGCGAAAAAAATATGACGGTACTTTGAAAATTGTTAGTGAGGATACGACCGCACGATCTTTCAAAATAATTATCAACCTGTAAAACCCCTCGCCCATTTGTGTGGAAACATAGGAACCCGCGGACGGAGAGAATTTCCGAAACAGCGTTTTATTTTTCTTATAACGTATCAAAATCTTTTATAGGGCCGCAACTTAAATATGCTTATCCTTTAGATTCCGCAGGTTATGGTTACAGGCCCGGCTGACGCCGCGCTTTCATGCCGCAGTTTATCCCGCCATTAATATTATTAATTGGAAACATATTATTAAAGATTGTAAACTCTGTCCCGTCATAGGACTGCGCGAGTACTGCGAATAGCGGGAAAGGGCGGACGAAATCAGTCCGGCCTTTCATTTTAAGGATACCGATAGACCTAATAAAAACAAGGAGGAAAGTAAGATGGCGCTTGTTAATCCGCACGGAAAAGCAAAGAAGCTGATGCCGCTTCTTCTGGAGGGTAAGGACCTGGAGCAGGCGAAGGCAGCCGCGAAGGGTTTGGACCAGGTCAAGATGACCAGCCGCGAGACCTCCGACCTTATAATGTTGGGCATAGGCGCGTTCACCCCGCTCACCGGCTTCATGACGAAGGCCGACTGGCAGGGCGTTTGCGACAAGTTCGTTGTCGCCGACGGCACCTTCTTCCCCATCCCCATCACGCTGTCCACTAATAAAGGGCAGGCTGACACCTTAAAGATAGGCCAGGAAGTCGCGCTCGTGGACGAAGAATCCGGCGAGCTGATGGGGTCTATGATCATAAAGGAGAAGTATTCCATAGACAAGGCCCACGAGTGCATGACCGTATTCACCACCACGGACATGGAGCACCCGGGCGTCCAGAAGGTCATGGAGCAGGGCGAAATCAACCTGGCCGGTCCGGTGAAGGTATTCTCCGAGGGCCATTACCCCGAGACGTACAAGGGCCTGTACATGAGGCCTGCCGAGACCAGGAAGCTCTTCGAAGATAAGGGTTGGAAGACCGTCGCGGCGTTCCAGACCAGGAACCCGATGCACCGCTCGCACGAGTACCTTGCGAAGATCGCCATCGAGATACTCGACGGCTGCTGCATACACATGCTGCTTGGCAAGCTGAAGCCCGGCGACATACCGGCGGAAGTCAGGACGAAGGCCATAGACACCCTGGTCGAGAACTACTTCGTAAAAGACACCTGCGTCGTCTCCGGCTACCCGATGGAGATGCGTTACGCCG
>JBARKJ010000004.1:0-15683 GCA_049801375.1 Nitrospirota bacterium
CGAAAGAGGAAGGCGGGCGACATACACCCTTCTTCAACGGCTACCGTCCGCAGTTCTATTTCAGGACGACGGACGTGACGGGCGTGGTGAAGCTTCCCGAAGGCGTCGAGATGGTAATGCCCGGCGATAACGTTTCGATGGAAGTGGACCTCATCACCCCGATAGCTTGCGAGAAGGAGCTTCGTTTCGCGATACGCGAAGGCGGACGCACCGTCGGCGCGGGCGTCGTGGCGGATATAATCGAATAAAGGAAGGGAGTTTACCATGCCGCGGGACATAATATTGCTTACGTGCCAGACTTGCAAACAGCGCAACTACTCCACCATGAAGAACAAGAAGAACACGACGGAGAAGATCGAGCTGAAAAAGTACTGCAAGTTCTGCAGGATTCATACGGTCCATAAAGAGACGAAGGCTTAAATCGCCTTGCAGGCCAGTAGCTCTAACGGTTAGAGCACCGGACTCCAAATCCGGGTGTTGGGGGTTCGAATCCCTCCTGGCCTGCCATTTAAGAGGCTTGGGCGCCTGAAAACGCCGCTTCAAGCCTCGGGAGAAAACAATGTTCAACCGGGCGATTGAGTTCCTCAAGGAATCGAAGAGCGAACTTTCGAAGGTGGTCTTCCCGTCCAGGCAGGAGACCGTCAGCGCGACGATTGTCGTTATATTATCAGTCATATTCGTATCGGTGTTTCTTGGGGTAGTCGACCTCGGGCTGTCGAAGCTGATGTCGATCCTGGTGATGGGCCAATAGCCCTAATACGTTGGGAGACAAGATGGTCAAGGAATGGTATGTGGTGCATACCTACTCGGGTTTTGAGGGGAAAGTAAAATCGAGCATCGAGGAGCGCGCGAAGTCGCTTGGGCTCCAGGACAGGATAAGCCAGATACTGGTGCCGACCGAGGACGTGGTCGAGCTCCGTAACGGCAAGAAGCGCACCTCGACAAGGAAGTTCTTTCCCGGATATATCCTGGTGGAGATGGAGCTGGACGACTCTACATGGCACCTTGTGAAGGACACTCCGAAGGTGACGGGGTTCGTAGGCGACAAGCAGAAACCCTCCCCGATAACCGAGGAAGAGGTCGGGCTTATAAGGACCCAGATGGAGGAAGGCGCGGCCCCCGCCAAGCGCGAGGCGGCATTTGCCCACGGCGATACCGTCAGGATAGTGGACGGCCCGTTCATCAGCTTCACAGGCACGGTCGAAGAGGTGAACGTGGACCAGGGCAAGCTGAAGGTCATGGTGTCGATTTTCGGACGCGCGACTCCGGTGGAGCTTGATTTCCTGCAGGTGGAGAAGGCATAGCAAATTGAAAAAAAATCCCGGAACCCCTGGCTGCGCTCTTTGATGCGAGAGCACGCTTCTGCCGTTTGGGGGACCTGGTTTTAATAAAGCAGAGGGGCCGGTTTTAATAAAGCTGATAGTTCTTTTCTAAATATATAGGAGTTCAAAATGCCGAAGAAGGAAATAACCGGATACGTTAAGCTCCAGATACCCGCCGCAAAGGCAAACCCCGCGCCGCCCGTCGGCCCGGCCCTTGGCCAGCACGGCGTGAACATCATGGAGTTCTGCAAGGCTTATAACGCCCAGACTCAGGAGATGGCAGGCCAGGTCGTCCCGGTGGTGATTACCATCTACAGCGACAGGACCTTCACCTTCGTGCTGAAGACCCCGCCCGCATCCGAGCTTTTGAAGAAAGCCGCCGGAATCGTCAAGGGCTCCGGCGTCCCCAACAAGGACAAGGTCGGAAAGGTCTCCGAGGCGCAGGTCCGGGAAATCGCCCAGACGAAGCTCCCGGACTTAAACGCCGTCGATATCGAAGGCGCGGTCCAGATAATCAGGGGCACTGCCCGGAGCATGGGGATAGAAGTTACGGCGTAGGGGCGACGGGGCGTATTAATACGTCATCCCGCGCGATGATTTACCTGTCCAGAGCGGCAGCGAAACAGAAGGGGAATTTTATTTTCCGGTAACTACCGCCACCCGGAGAAAGATGATTGAGGCGGGAGAACGTGGGGGACTAAAACAGGTTCTTGATACGAATCACGAACGCTGTTAACGCCCATCCCAATTCGATAAGGAGAAGAGATGAAACAGAAAAAACTGAAGGCAAGCCTTGCAAAAGTGGACACGTCCAAGCAGTACACGCTGGAAGAGGCGATGGCGCTGGCGAAGGAATGCCATTTCACGAAATTCGACGAATCGGTCGACCTTGCCGTGATGCTGGGCGTGGACCCGAAGCGTTCCGACCAGATGGTCAGGGGTTCGGTAAACCTGCCGCACGGGACCGGCAAAACGGTCAGGGTCCTGGCGTTTGCCAAGGGCGAAAAGGAAAGAGAAGCGACTGAAGCCGGCGCGGATTTTGCGGGCGGCGAGGACATGGTCGCGAAGGTTCAGGGCGGCTGGATGGACTTCGACAGGGTCGTGGCCACGCCGGACATGATGGGTTCCGTCGGAAAGCTCGGCAAGTTGCTGGGCCCCAGAGGGCTCATGCCGAGTCCGAAAGTCGGCTCCGTCACGATGGATATAGGCAAGGCGGTCAAGGAGATAAAGGCCGGTAAGGTGGAGTACAGGGTGGAGAAAGCCGGGATTATCCACGTCCCGGTCGGAAAAGTCTCTTTCGCGCCGGAGAAGTTAGCCGAGAACGCGACGGAGGTGCTGGAGTCGCTGATGAAGGCGAAGCCCGCGACCGCCAAGGGCCGTTACATGAAAAAGATAACCGTGTCCACCACGATGGGACCCGGAATAAGAGTTGACGTGGCGCTTGCCACGGCCGCGATGTAATTAAAAATTTCCGTCCCATTTTTTTGGGGGCGGTTTTATCATAGAGTCGAAGACAGCAGGAGGGGCAGAGATAAAAGGCGTGCTCGTAATTAATCAGGATGCATACCGGCTGATTTCATCAGCGGTTGAGATTAACGAGTCGCGCGAATTACTCTGTTCCTTAATTGGCCAAAAGGCCGTCCCGCCGAGACGAGAGGGTAAAAAATCAATTTCCCCTGTCGACGACTTGGAAAGGGGGTTTAAGGTTTGAAAAAGAATGAAAAGCAGGAGCTGATAGACGAGCTTCATGGGAAGTTTGAAGCCGCCAAGGCCACGATTATCACGGAGTACAAGGGTCTTACGGTCGCCGAGATCACGGAACTCAGGAACGAACTAAGGAAGAGCCAGCTCGAGTACAGGGTCGTGAAAAATACACTGGCGATCAGGGCGGCCGCGGGCACGTCCGCTTCCAAGCTGATCGATTACCTGCAGGGCCCGACCGGGCTTGTGCTTGGTTTCGGAGACCCGGTGGCGCCTGCGAAGGCGGTTACCGAATTCGCGAAGAAGCGCGAGAAGCTGAAGATAAAAGTAGGCGTAATCGAGGGTCAGCTTGCGGACAGTAAGGAGCTTAAGGCGATAGCGATGCTGCCGTCCAGGGAACAGCTTCTTTCCCAGATGGCCGCGGGCTTCCAGGCGCCGGCTACAAAGATGGTAAGGCTGTTGAACGCAACGGTCGCGAGGCTTGGTTATGCGTTAAACGCGCTCAAGGATCAGAAGGCATCAACTTAATTTTCAAGTCGGATACAGGAGAGAGAAAAAATGGCAGACGTTACAAAAGATCAGGTTTTCACGTTCATCGATAACATGACCATACTCCAGATGAGCGAGTTCATCAAGGAATTCGAAGAGCGCTACGGCGTGACCGCCGCGGCGCCCGTTGCAGTTGCGGCCGTAGCCGCTGGCGCGGCGCCGGCAGCCGAAGAGGAGAAGACCGCTTTCGACGTCATCCTCACCTCGGCGGGCGACAAGAAGATACAGGTAATCAAGGTCGTGCGCGAGCTGACCGGCCTTGGCCTCAAGGAAGCGAAAGACCTGGTGGACGGCGCGCCGAAAGAAGTAAAGGGCGGCGTCTCCAAGGAAGAGGCTGCCTCGATAAAGGCGAAGCTTGAAGAGCAGGGCGCTGGCGTAGAGGTAAAGTAGGTGCGATTCCCCGGCTGTTGGTC
This sequence comes from Nitrospirota bacterium, assembly GCA_049801375.1. GTDB lineage: Bacteria > Nitrospirota > JACRHJ01 > JACRHJ01 > JACRHJ01 > JBARKJ01. The sequence continues at coordinate 3,986 of JBARKJ010000004.1, forward strand.
CTCCGGCCAGACTGGCCCGGAGGACCGACGGCTTTTTGTGTCTTATGAGCATGAGTAAAAACGTCCTCTAAAAGAGGACATATCAGATAAAATCAAGGAGAGTAGATGGCCTATCCCAAGATGCGAGAAGAGAGAAGGGACTTCGCGAAAATACCCGCGATTACGGATATCCCGGACCTTATCGACATTCAGAAAAGTTCGTATCGTCGCTTCCTTCAGCAGGACACGGCTCCGGCTGAGAGGAAGAATATCGGGCTTCAGGCTGCTTTCAACTCCATATTCCCTATCGCGGACTTCAACGAGACGTTCACGATCGAGTTTGTAGAATATTCCATAGGCGAGCCCAAGTTTTCAGTCCGGGAGTGTCTCCAGAGAGGCACGACCTTTGCGGCGCCCCTTAAGATAAAGGTGCGGCTTGCCGCCTGGGAAAAAGACGAAGAGACCGGGACCAGGCGCCTGAAATACGCCAAGGAAGAGGGCGCGGATATCTACCTCGGTGAGCTCCCGCTCATGACGGAGAATGGGACTTTCATCATAAATGGGACGGAGAGGGTCGTGGTAAGCCAGCTCCACCGCTCCCCGGGCGCGTTCTTCACCCACGACAAGGGCAAGACGCACTCCTCCGGCAAGATACTTTTCTCCGCCCGGATTATCCCTTACAGGGGTTCCTGGCTGGACTTCGAGTTCGACGTCAAGGACCTGCTCCACGTCAGGATCGACCGCAGAAGGAAGATACCCGCGACGATCCTATTGAAGGCGCTTGGCTATTCAAACGAGGAACTCCTCCGCTACTACTACCCGGTCGAGAAGGTGCGCGCGGTCAAAAACGGTTTCATGCGCAAGATCGACGCCGAAATACTGGCAGGGTGGAAAGCGGTTAGCGATATAACCGCCGGCGACGGCAAGGAAGTCGTCATCAAAAAAGGCAACAAGATCACCAAGGCCGCGATTAAAAGGCTCGAATCCATGAAAGTCACCGAGATACCCATTGCGCCGGAAGAGATGGTCGGCAGGGTAGCGATAAAGGACATCGTGGATTCCGAGACCGGCGAAGTTATTGTAGAGGGGAACGAGGAGCTTAAGGAAGAGACGATTCAGAAGCTCCTGAAGGCGAAGACGGGGACTGCGGCAGACCCGTATTTAGAGATACTCTTCATAGACGGCATACGGTTCATATCATCGCTTCGGGACACGCTCCTGCTGGATAAACTGGGGACCCCCGACGAGGCGATGATAGAGATATACAGGAGGCTCCGCCCCGGCGAGCCGCCGACGCTCGACATGTCCAGGAGCCTGTTCGAGAACATGTTCTTCAACGACAAGCGCTACGACCTCTCACCCGTAGGCCGGCTGAAGATGAACAAGAAGCTGGGCCTCGACGTAGACATCGAGAACAGGGTGCTCACGAAGGAAGACATACTGGAAACCATCAGGTACCTGATCGACCTCAAGACCGGCAAAGGCGACGTTGACGACATCGACCACCTGGGCAACCGCCGCGTCAGAAGCGTCGGCGAGCTGCTGGAAAACCAGTTCCGCATCGGCCTTGTCCGGATGGAGCGCACAATCAAGGAACGCATGAGCCTCCAGGACCTGGAGAATATCATGCCGCACGACCTGATAAACGCGAAGCCGGTGACGGCGGCGATAAAGGAATTCTTTGGCTCCTCGCAGCTTAGCCAGTTCATGGACCAGACGAACCCGCTGGCGGAGATAACGCACAAGCGCAGGCTCTCCGCCCTGGGACCTGGCGGCCTAACCCGCGAGCGCGCGGGCTTCGAGGTCCGAGACGTACACCCGACCCACTACGGCAGGATATGCCCGATCGAGACCCCTGAAGGTCCGAACATCGGCCTTATCACCTCTCTTGCGACCTATGCCCGCGTGAACGAGTTCGGGTTCATCGAGGCGCCGTACAGGAAGGTTAATAAAACGCGCGTGACGGACGAGATAGAATTTCTCTCCGCGGTTGACGGCGAGAACTATGTCATAGCGCAGGCGAACACGCCGATGGATGCCAAGGGTAAAATAACCGCGGACAGCGTTTCGGCGCGTGTCGGCGGGGAGTTCAAGATGGTCGAGCCGGAGGAAGTCCAGTACCTGGACGTCTCCCCGAAGCAGATCGTTTCCGTGGCGACGGCGCTCATACCGTTCCTGGAAAATGACGACGCGAACCGCGCCCTGATGGGCTCGAACATGCAGCGCCAGGCGGTGCCGCTTCTCAGGGCCGAGGCCCCGATAGTTGGCACGGGCATGGAGCAGGTCGCCGCGCGCGACTCCGGCGTCATTGTATTGGCAAGGCGCAGCGGGACCATAGAGAGCGTGGACGCGAACAGGATTGTGGTGCGTGTAAACGAAAAAGAAGTGACTTCGGCCAACCCGTCGCCGCTCGACGTATATACGCTGATAAAGTTCTACCGCTCCAACCAGAACACCTGCATAAACCAGAAGCCAATCGTCGCCGCCGGTCAGAAGGTGAAGAAGGGGCAGGTCCTGGCGGACGGACCAGCGACGGACGGCGGAGAACTGGCCCTGGGCCAGAACGTGATGGTTGCCTTCATGCCCTGGGGCGGCTACAACTACGAGGACGCGATACTTATCTCGGAGAAGCTGGTCCGCGAGGACAGATACACCTCGATACATATCGAAGAGTTCGAGATAGAGGCACGGGATACTAAGCTTGGGCAGGAAGAGATAACCCGGGACATCCCGAACGTGGGCGAAGATGCTCTCAGGAACTTAGACGAGTCCGGCATAATCAGGATAGGGGCCGAAGTCAAAGCCGGAGATATCCTGGTTGGCAAGGTAACGCCGAAGGGCGAAACCCAGCTAACGCCGGAGGAGAGGCTTCTTCGGGCGATATTCGGCGAGAAGGCGGGCGATGTCCGGGACGCGTCTCTGACCGTTCCGCCCGGCGTCGAGGGCACGGTCGTGGACGTTAAGATATTCTCCCGCAAGGGAGTGGAGAAAGACGAGCGCGCCCAGAGCATCGAAGACGAGGAAGTGGAGCGCCTGGAGCGGGACAAGCAGGACGAGTTCCGCATCATTCAGGAAGAGAAACTGAAGAAGCTTAAGAAAACGGTGCTGGGCCAGGCCATATCCACGAAAATAGTGGACGAGGCCGGCAAGACCATACTTGCCAAAGGCAAAGAGATAACCGAGGAGATAATCGAGAGGCTGGACGAGTCGGATTTGTCCATGCTCTCCTTTGAAAACGAGTCGCTCGCGGACAAGCTCTCCGAAATTGAGGAATACGCCGCGGAGCAGATGAGCTACCTGGAAACCCTCTTCGACGAGAGGATTACCCGTCTGAAGAAGGGCGATGAGCTCCCGCCGGGCGTCATAAAGCTGGTGAAGACCTATATCGCGATGAAGAGGAAGCTCTCCGTCGGCGACAAGATGGCCGGACGCCACGGCAACAAGGGCGTCGTTTCCAGGATACTGCCGGAGGAAGACCTCCCGTACCTGCCGGACGGCACCCCGGTCGATATAGTCCTGAACCCCCTTGGCGTTCCCTCCCGAATGAACGTCGGACAGATACTGGAAACGCACCTGGGCTGGGCGGCGAAGACGCTGGGAATCCAGGTGTCCACGCCCGTGTTCGACGGGGCGACGGAGATACAGATAAAGGACATGCTGGACGAGGCGAAGCTCCCGAGGACGGGCCAGATAAAACTGTCCGACGGAAGGACGGGAGAGCCGTTCGACAGGAAGGTCACCGTGGGGAACATGTACATGCTTAAGCTCCACCACCTGGTTGACGACAAGCTCCACGCACGCTCGATAGGGCCGTACTCGCTCGTCACCCAGCAGCCGCTGGGAGGCAAGGCGCAGTTCGGCGGTCAGAGGCTGGGCGAGATGGAGGTCTGGGCGCTCCAGGCATACGGCGCGGCATACACGCTGCAGGAGTTCCTGACGGTGAAGTCGGACGACGTCTCCGGGCGCGCGAAGATCTACGAGGCTATCGTCAAGGGCGAGAGTACCCTTGAGCCGGGGCTTCCTGAGTCTTTCAACGTCCTCATAAAAGAGCTCCAGAGCCTTTGCCTGGACGTGGAGCTCTTAGAGGAAGTGAAGGGATAAAGAAGGATGGGATCATCCATCTATCGGAGGTAATGAAGTGGACGATATATACAGCCTTTTCGATAAACCGAGAGAACCGGTAACGTTCGACGCGATAAAGATCCGGGTCGCGTCTCCGGAGAAGATAAGGTCCTGGTCGCACGGCGAGGTCAAGAAGCCGGAGACCATAAACTACCGCTCTTTCAAGCCGGAGAGGGACGGCCTCTTCTGCGCCAAGATATTCGGCCCCACCAAGGACTGGGAGTGCAACTGCGGCAAGTACAAGCGCATGAAGCACCGGGGCGTTATCTGCGACAAGTGCGGCGTCGAGGTCATACAGTCGAAAGTCCGCCGGGAGCGCATGGGCCATATAGAGCTTGCCTCTCCGGTCGCGCACATCTGGTTTTTGAAGGGCCTTCCCTCCAGGATAGGCAACCTCCTGGACATGACTCTAAGGCACCTGGAGAAGGTGCTGTACTTCGAGTCTTATGTCGTAATAGACCCAGGAGATACCGCCTTAAACGAGAAGGAGCTCCTGACGGAGGATAAGTACAGGAAGCTGTTCCAGGAGTACGGGAGCCGCTTTAAGGCCGACATGGGCGCGCAGGCGATACGCGAGCTGCTAAGGCGTCTGAACTTAGAAGAGCTCGGCGTGGACCTGCACATGAAGATCGAGATGGCGAGCTCTTCCGCCGTCAAGAAAAAACTGACCAAGCGCCTTAAGATTGTCGAGGCTTTCAGGAAGTCCGGGAATAAGCCGGAGTGGATGATACTGGACGTTGTCCCTGTCATCCCGCCGGAGCTTCGGCCGCTGGTGCCGCTTGAAGGCGGGCGTTTTGCGACCTCGGACTTAAACGACCTTTACAGGCGCGTGATAAACAGGAACAACCGCCTTAAAAGGCTGGAGGAACTGAAGGCCCCCGGCGTCATCATCCGGAACGAGAAGAGGATGCTTCAGGAGGCGGTGGACGCGCTGTTCGATAACGGCAGGCGCGGTCGAATTCTGAGAGGCCCCAACAAGAGGCCTCTGAAGTCGTTGTCCGACATGCTGAAGGGCAAGCAGGGCCGGTTCCGTCAGAACCTTCTTGGCAAGCGCGTTGACTACTCGGGCCGCTCCGTTATCGTCGTCGGCCCGGAGCTGAAGCTGAACCAGTGCGGTCTGCCGAAAAAGATGGCGTTAGAGCTCTTCAAGCCGTTCATCTTCAACAGGCTGGAAGAAAAAGGCTACTGCACCACCATAAAGAGCGCGAAGAAGATGGTGGAGCGCGAGAGGCCGGAAGTCTGGGACGTGCTCGAAGAAGTAATCCGCGAGCATCCGGTAATGTTAAACCGCGCCCCGACCCTGCACAGGCTCGGCATCCAGGCGTTCGACCCCGTCCTGGTGTCGGGTAAGGCCATAAGGCTTCACCCGCTGGTCTGCACCGCCTTCAACGCGGACTTCGACGGCGACCAGATGGCGGTCCATGTGCCGCTCTCAATCGAGGCGCAGGTCGAGGCCAGGGTGCTGATGCTCTCGGTCAATAACATCCTCTCCCCGGCTAACGGCCGCCCGATTACCGTGCCCTCGCAGGACATGGTGCTTGGCGTGTACTACTTAAGCAAGCTCCGCCCGAACGCGCGCGGCGAGGGGATGAAATTCTCCAGCCCTGACGAAGTGCGCATAGCATACGACCACGGCGTCGTGGCAAAACATGCGGGCATAAAGGTAAGGATAGACGGCAAGCTCGTGGATACGACGGTAGGGCGCGTGATAATCTCGGAGATACTGCCCGAGGGGCTAACGTTCGACCTCGTGAACAAGGAGATGAACAAGAAGGAGATATCCAAGCTTATCGACGCCTCCTACCGCCAGTCCGGCTCGCGGGCGACGGTAACCTTGATGGACAACTTGAAGGACATCGGCTTCAAGTACGCCTGCGAGGCAGGCATCTCCATCTGCATGAACGACATGCACATCCCCAAGCGCAAGCATGAGCTTATAGCGCAGGCGGAGAAGCAGGTCATGGAGATACAGAAGCAGTACGGAGACGGCCTGATCACCAACGGCGAGCGTTACAACAAGGTCATCGACATCTGGGCTTCCGTCACGGAGACGATTGCCGCCGAGATGATGAACGAACTTGGAATCGACGACGAGGTCGAGGGTATTCCGGAGTCGCAGAAGCGCTCCTTCAACTCCATCTTCATGATGGCGGATTCCGGCGCCAGAGGCAGCGCGCAGCAGCTCCGTCAGCTGGCCGGCATGAGGGGACTCATGGCCAAGCCATCCGGCGAGATCATCGAGGCGCCCATCCAGGCGAACTTCCGCGAAGGTCTTAAGGTACTCGAGTACTTCATCTCGACGCACGGCGCACGTAAGGGCCTGGCCGATACCGCGCTGAAGACGGCGAACTCCGGCTACTTGACCCGCAGGCTCGTTGACGTGGCTCAAGACGTCATCATTACCGAGGTCGATTGCCACACGGTAGACGGAATCCAGGTATCGGCGCTGGTAGAGGGCGGAGAGATAATCGAGCCGCTGGACGAGAGGCTCTTGGGAAGGGTGAATTCCGAAGACATCATGGACCCGATAAACAACGAGAAGCTTGTCCCGGCGAATTCCGAGATAACCGAGGACAACCTTAAGAAGATCGTGGACGCGGGCATCGACCGCGTAAAGATACGTTCAGTGCTGACCTGCCAGACAAGGCGCGGCGTGTGCAGGATGTGTTACGGGCGCGACCTTGCAAGAGGCCATCTGGTTGATATCGGCGAGGCTGTCGGCATAATCGCGGCCCAGTCAATAGGCGAGCCGGGCACGCAGCTCACGATGAGGACCTTCCACATCGGCGGTACCGCGTCCAAGGTGGTCGAGCAGACGAAGCTGACCGCGAAGAACGCCGGCATCGTGGAGTATATAAACCTCCACACGATAAAGAAGGATGACGGCAGCATAATAGTGATGAACCGCAACGGCAAGATCGCCATACGCGATGCCTCCGGCCGCGAAAAAGAGCGCTACATGATCACCTACGGCGCCAACCTACATGTGACCGACAAGCAGAAGCTGAAGGAAGGCCAGATACTGGTCGACTGGGACCCGTACTCCACACCGATACTTACTGAAGTCGGGGGCAAAATTGCCCTGGGCGACATCATCGAAGGCTCGACCATGCGCGAAGAAGTCGATGAGACGACGGGCCTCTCCCACAAGGTCATCATCGACTACCCGGCGAACATGAGGCCGCGTATCTCGATCAAGGACGACAGCGGCAAGACAGCTAAGATACCCGGCACCAACGCCGTGGCAAGATACCTGCTGCCCGCGGGCGCGCATATCCTGGTGGAGAAGGGCGACGCTGTCAGCCCGGGCGATATCCTGGTGAAGATACCCAGGGAGACCACCAAGACCAAGGACATCACCGGCGGTCTTCCGAGGGTGGCCGAGCTTTTCGAAGCCAGGCGTCCGAAGGAGCAGGCGGTTATATCGGAGATCGACGGTACCGTCGAGTACGGCGGGTTCGTCAAGGGCATGAGGCGGGTAATCGTCAAGGGCGCCCTGGGTGACGAAAAGGAATACCTGATCCCGAAAGGCAAGCACGTGAACGTCCACGAGGGCGACTGGGTAATTGCCGGCGAGCCCCTTATGGACGGCTCTGTGGACCCGCATGACATCCTGGACATCATGGGACCGAAGGAACTCCAGAAGTACCTCGTTGACCAGGTCCAGCAGGTCTACCGCCTCCAGGGCGTCTCGATAAACGACAAGCACATCGAGGTCATTGTCCGCCAGATGCTCCGCAAGGTAAAGCTGGAGGACTCAGGCGATACCAGGTTCCTTCCCGGCGAGCAGGCGGACAAGTTCGCCTTCATCGAGGAGAACAACAAGGTCTCGAAGCAGGTGAAGGTCGAAGACCCGGGCGATACGGAGTTCCTGCTTGGGGAACTTGCGGACCCGAAGGTCATCGATGAGGTCAATATCAAAATAGAGGCGAAGGGCGGGAGGCCGGCGATTTACCGGAAGGCCCGCACTGCCGTGGGCAAGCCGATACTCCTTGGCATAACAAAGGCGTCTCTCTCGACGGACAGCTTCATCTCGGCGGCCTCATTCCAGGAGACCACCAGAGTCCTCACGGAGGCGGCCATCACGGGCTCCGTGGATCATCTCCTGGGGCTGAAGGAGAACGTGATAATGGGCAGGCTTATCCCCGCGGGCACCGGTTCCGCCCAGTACAGGGAAACCTATGCCCTGCCAAAGGACATGGAGCTTCCGGAGAAAGAGGCCTTAACGGCCAAGTAACTAAAACAAAAGAGATATTTAAAAAGGCGGGCGTCCTCCGGGACCGGGGGATGCCCTCCTTTATTTTTTATTTCTTTTGTGTATAATTAAAGCTTGACATGACGCTTGAGATTGGGCTATAATCCGCGAGTTTTGGCCGACAAATAGGTTTTTTGCTAAGCATCGGAAAAAACAAGGGTATTTTCAAAAGAATGTTTCCTGGAGGTTGGGCGTGCCGACTATTAACCAGTTAGTGAGGAGCAGCAGGGAGAAAATCTCCATAAAGAGCAAAAGCCCTGCTCTTAAGAGTTGCCCGCAGAAAAGAGGCGTCTGTGTAAGGGTTTACACCACTACGCCCAAAAAGCCGAACTCGGCGCTTCGGAAGGTGGCCAGGGTCCGTCTGACGAACCAGATGGAAGTCACCACCTATATCCCGGGCGTGGGGCATAACCTGCAGGAGCACTCCATAGTCCTCATCAGGGGCGGCAGGGTAAAGGACCTTCCAGGCGTGAGATACCATATAATCCGCGGGACCTTGGATACTACAGGCGTGGCGAACCGCAAGCAGGGCCGTTCAAAATACGGCGCCAAGCGGCCCAAGGCCTAAGGAGGAGAGAGATGCCGAGAAGAAGAGAAGTACCCAAAAGGGAAACCCTCCCGGACCCGAAGTTCAATAACAAACTGGTCGGCAAGTTTATGAGCTGCCTAATGATAGAGGGCAAGAAGAGCGTCGCCGAGCACATAACCTACGGCGCCTTCGACATTATAAAGGACAAGACCAACGGCGACCCGCTGAAGACTTTCAAGACCGCGCTCGATAACATAAAGCCGGCTGTCGAAGTCAAATCCCGCAGGGTCGGCGGCGCGTCGTACCAGGTGCCGGTGGATATCCGCCCGAACAGGAGAATGGCGCTTGGTATCAGGTGGCTCATCATATTCGCCCGCAAGAGGGGCGAAAAGACAATGAGGGAGCGTCTTGCGGCCGAGCTTATGGACGCGGCGAACAACACCGGGGCGGCAGTAAGGAAGAAGGAGGATACCCACAAGATGGCGGAGGCGAACAAAGCCTTTGCGCATTACAGGTGGTAAAAATATAGATGGCACAAGCAGTCGAAAAGACAACAGGGTCGGGTAAAGTGAAGAGGCAGTACCCTCTCGAAGACACCCGTAATATAGGGATAATGGCGCACATCGACGCGGGCAAGACCACGACGACCGAGCGCATCCTGTACTACACCGGCGTATCCTATAAAATAGGCGAAGTACACGAAGGCACTGCCGTAATGGACTGGATGGTTCAGGAGCAGGAGAGAGGCATCACCATAACCTCCGCCGCCACTACGTGTGCCTGGAAGGGAAAGCGCATCAATATCATAGATACGCCGGGCCACGTGGATTTCACCATCGAGGTCGAGCGTTCTCTTCGCGTGCTGGACGGCGCGGTTGCGGTATTCGATTCCGTGGCAGGCGTCGAGCCCCAGTCGGAGACGGTATGGCGCCAGGCAGATAAGTACGAGGTCCCCAGGATAGCCTTCATGAATAAAATGGACAGGACGGGCGCGGACTTCTACCGTTCAGTCCAGACCATGATAGACCGCCTGGGAGCAAGGCCTGTTCCAATCCAGCTGCCCATCGGCAGGGAAGAGAACTTCAAAGGGATAATAGACCTGGTCCGGATGAAGGCCGTTCTTTTCCTGGACGAAACACTCGGCGCCAAGTTCGAGGAGACTGAAATCCCCGAGGACATGACAGCCAAGGCCCAGGAGTACCGCGAGAAGATGATCGAGGCGCTGTCCGATGTGAACGACGCCCTCATGGAGAAGTATCTCGGCGGGGAAGCCATATCCGAGGAAGAGATAAAGAATGCCCTGCGCGAAGGCACGATTAAATTAAAAATAACCCCGTGCACCTGCGGCACCGCGTTCAAGAACAAAGGCGTACAGCCCCTGCTGGATGCGGTCGTGGACTACCTCCCTTCGCCGCTTGACGTCCCGCCGGTAGTTGGGAAGCACCCGAGCAGCGGTGATGATGTTATTCGTAAGGCGGACGATAGCGAGCCGTTCTCGGCTTTGGCCTTTAAAATAATGACTGACCCATTCGTCGGCCAGCTCACCTTCTTCAGGGTGTACTCCGGCACGATGAACGCGGGCTCCTACATATACAATGCGACTAAAGACAACAAGGAGCGCGTCGGCCGCATCCTGAAGATGCATGCCAACAAGCGCGAGGATATTGACGTAGTCTATGCGGGCGATATCGCCGCCGCGGTCGGACTTAAGAGTACCACCACCGGCGACACTCTTTGCGACTTGAGCCATCCGGTAATCCTGGAGAGGATGGAGTTCCCGGACCCGGTTATATCCGTCGCCATCGAGCCCAAGACCAAGATCGACCAGGAGAGGCTCGGGACTTCGCTCTCGAAGCTGGCCCAGGAAGATCCTTCATTCAGGGTAAAGACTGACGAGGAAACCGGACAGACGATAATCTCCGGCATGGGCGAGCTCCACCTGGAGATCATCGTTGACAGGCTCCTGCGCGAGTTCAAGGTGGACGCGAACGTGGGCAAGCCCCAGGTCGCCTACCGCGAGACGATCCGCAAGAAGGTCGAGTCCCAGGGCAAGTTCGTGCGTCAGAGCGGCGGCCGCGGCCAGTACGGCGACGTATGGCTGACCCTTGAGCCGAACGAGCAGGGCGCAGGTTTCGAGTTCGTCAATAAGATAGTAGGCGGCGTGGTTCCCAGGGAATATATACCGGCTGTCGAGAAGGGCGTCAAGGAGGCAATGGACGGCGGCGTGCTGGCCGGCTATCCGATGGTGGACATAAAGGTCACCATAATCGACGGCTCCTATCACGAAGTGGATTCCTCTGAAATGGCGTTCAAGATTGCAGGATCAATGGGCTTCAAGGCGGGCGTGGCGAAGGCTGGAGCCGTACTGCTCGAGCCGGTGATGTCCGTGGAAGTCGTCGTGGCTGAAGAATATATGGGCGACGTCATAGGGGACTTGAACTCGAGGCGCGGAAAGATACAGGGCATGGAGCCCAGGGGCACCGCGCAGGTTATACAGGCGGCAGTGCCGCTATCACAGATGTTCGGCTACTCGACCGACCTTCGCTCCGCGACCCAGGGCAGGGCTACCTACACCATGCAGTTTGCGCATTACGAAGAGGTCCCCAAGGGGCTTGCGGACGAGATAATCGCCAAGGTAAAGGGCGAATAAAAGGCGAAATTATCCCGTTCAACAGGAGGGTTTATCATGGCTAAAGAGAAATTTGAGAGGAAGAAGCCGCATGTTAACGTCGGCACGATAGGCCACGTTGACCACGGTAAGACGACCTTGACGGCTGCGATAACGAAGGTATTGGCGACGAAGGGTCAGGCGA
>JBARKJ010000005.1:0-3149 GCA_049801375.1 Nitrospirota bacterium
TGGTCGCCAAGCTGTTCGACGAAATAGCGCCGCGCTGCGCCGACCGTAACGGCGGGTACACCAGGGTCATGAAGACCCGCGTGCGCCTGGGCGATTCCGCGCCGATGGCGATAATCGAGCTGGTGGATAAAGAAGGCGCCGCCGCCCCGAAGCCGAAAGCGAAAAAGGAAGCCGCACCGGCCGCTCCGGCCCCGGCAGAGGCTTCTGCCGAAAAGCCGAAGAAGGGCAAAAAGACGGAGGCCGCCCCGGCCGCGGAGGCCGCCCCTGAAGCCGTAGAGACTGCGGAAGCGGCCCCCGTACCGGCGGAAGAGACTCCGGCCCAGGGAGCGGCTGAAGAGAAGAAAACCGAAGAATAAGTCAGACGGCAGAAAATCAAAAGCCCCCGTGCAAACGGGGGCTTTTTTTATGCGCCGATATAAATCGAAACTGGAAGGTGAAAATTATTTCTGCCCGAAAAGGGCCTGCCACTCGTCGAACCTTTTTAACTGCTCTTCGCCGTAACTCGCAACCATCTTCCGGACGGCAGAGAGCGGCTTCTCTTCCGCAAGTTTGTAAGGTATCTTGGAGAAGAATTTGTCCGCCCAGCAAATTATCTTTTCCTCCAACGTTACGGGTATCATGTCTCGTTCCGGCAGGGGGAGTCTATGTTTTTTAATGTCTTCCACCGATAAGCCAGCACCCACATGTCTCTCGCATACCAGCGCGTGCCGGGGATAACCTTCCTCCTCCAGCAGCTCCCGCCCCAGATAGCCGTGCTCGATATAATGCATTGGCCCAATGCAGCCGATCGTCGGCGCATGGACCTTGAATATCGCGATGTCGTGAAGGAGAGAGGCCTCCTCAATGAACTGCATATCAGGGTTTAAATCTTTTACCCGCTCCGCGGCCTTAAGCGCAAGGGCCGCGACAGCCTTGCTGTGCGTGAGGAGATAGCTGTAGGTGCTGGAGTCGGTGAAGTAATATTTTCCAAGCAGTTTATAGGGTTCCATGCGATTTCCTTTAGGTATGATTAAAGCCTTACAATCTCCGCTTTCAGTTCTTCGTCGACCGTAATGACTGCGTATGAGTTCCAGGGTGCATGGGCCCGGTCGGTGGGGCTTCCGGGGTTGACCAGCAGGATATTATCGCGCTTCTCGATATTCGCCCTGTGCGAATGCCCGTATACGATGCAGTCCACCTTGTCGTCTCTGAATTTCCTGATGACCCTGTCTTCAAGGTCCCGGACGCTGCCCCCGCCGTGTATGAGTCCTATTTTAAATTTGCCGGCTTGAATTATTCTCTTCTCGGGGAGGTTATTTGAGACCTCCCAGCCGTCCATATTTCCCGCCACCGCCTCCACAGGCGCATAAGTCTTCAGTTCATCGATGACATCCAGTGAGGTTATGTCTCCGGCGTGGAGGATGAGGTCAGCGCCGGAGAGCGCCTCAAGAAGGGCGGCAGGGAGTCCTTTGTTGCCCTTTTCGATGTGAGTGTCGGAGATGCAGACGATGTTCACAACGAATCACAGGTACTGCATGATGACGTGCGGGTTTTCAGCTCTTCCACAAGCCGCTCGAATTGTACTTCCGATTGCTCGCGGGTCTTCATGTCCCGGAGTATCGCCGCGCCCTTCGCAACCTCGTCCTCGCCGATTATTACGGTGAACGAGGCCCCGGAACGGTCGGCCTTCTTCATCTGGTTCTTTAAGCCCCCGGGAGAGTAATCGCGCTCAGCGGAAATGCCTTCCTTCCGGAGTCCGTCCGCGAGCTTCTGGCCTATTCTCACGGCCTCATCGCCAATCGCCGCGATATATACCTTCGGAGGCATCACATTCGCGCCCGTTTCCGGAAGCATCATCAGGAGCCGCTCGACTCCGAGAGCGAAACCTATCCCTGGTGTGGGCGGGCCGCCGACTTCTTCCACAAGCCCGTCATACCTTCCCCCCGCGGCCACGGCGTTCTGCGCGCCCTTCTTGTCCACGGCTATCATCTCAAACGTGGTGCGGGTATAGTAATCAAGCCCGCGCACCATCCTGGGGTCGATGACATAATCAATCCCCAGGTCGCCCAGGCCCTGCTTCACGGCTTCAAAATGCGCCCGGCATCCGTCGTCCAGGTATTCCGACATCATCGGCGCATCGGCCGTGGCGGCCTTGCAGTGTTCGGACTTGCAGTCAAGCGCCCTTAAGGGGTTCGTCTCGATGCGCCTCTGGCAATCAGGGCAGAGGAGGCTAAGCCTCTTTAGCAGGAAGGACTTAAGGGCGGCCTTGTATGCGGCCCTGCAATCCTTGCACCCGAGAGAATTTATATGCAGTTCGACTCCCTGCACCTTCAGCCGGTTAAATAACTCGACCAACACCGCCAGCACGTCCACGTCAATCCCCGGCTCCGATACCCCCAGTGCCTCCACGCCCACCTGGTGGAACTGCCGTAGACGCCCGGCCTGCGGGCGTTCCCGGCGGAACATCGGTCCCATGTAATATACCTTCGTTACCGGCTGGGAGGCAAAAAGCTTATGCTCCACGAATGCGCGCACGACTCCCGCAGTACCTTCGGGCCGCAGGGTTATCTCGTCGCCGCCCTGGTCCTTAAAGGCGTACATCTCCTTCTCCACGATATCGGAGGTCGCGCCGATGCTCCGCGCGAAGAGGACGGTATGCTCGATTATCGGCGTGCGGATTTCGGAAAAGCCGTAGTCGGAAAAGAGTTTTCTAACGGAATTTTCCAGGTACTGCCACTTGGGCGAGTCCGCCGGAAGGATGTCTTTAACCCCTTTTATGGCCTGAGTAAGCATGAGGGAATATTAAAACATCGCGAGGAAATTGTAAAGCTTAAATCAGGAATTTAAGGCTGCGGCGATTGCGGCCTGGCCTAAAGAGACGCAGGCGTCATTGGTTGGGACCTTGCTGTGGGTGATGACACTGAAGCCGTTAGTCTTAAGCTTATCCAGTGCCGACTCGAAAAGCGTCGCGTTCTGGAAGACGCCGCCGGAGAGGGCGACGCGGCTTATCTCCGTCTGGCGCTTTGCTTTCTCGCATATTTTTAGTACCGCTTCCGATACGGTATTATGGAAGCGCTTTGCAATCGTTTGTGCGGGTACTCCGTTTCTCATATCATCGACGATAGCCTCAAAAAGCGGGACGGCTCCAATAACGGCTGGGGAGGCTCCTT
>JBARKJ010000006.1:0-20578 GCA_049801375.1 Nitrospirota bacterium
CGGCAAGGCCTCGGATGCAGGCTCCGGAGTGGCGAGCGTACAGGTTGGCATTACCCCTTCTGGCGGCACGATAACATGGTACCCGGCGAAGGGAACGACTTCCTGGAGCTATAAATGGCCCCTGCCCGCAAATAACGGCTCATATACCATCCAGGCGAGGGCAACCGACAAAGCAGGCAACACTGGAGATAGTAGTGACCAGGTGAACGTCACAATATCGCAGTAGCCCAGCCGGGCGGGGTAGCGGCGCGAGGTAACTTTCCCGAAAAAGCGAGATAAGTCCCTCTCGCGCCAAATTTCACTCTGTGAAATTTGATTGTGGCCACGCATGGCCACTTCTTATGGCAACGGTCCAAAGAAGGAATCCGATGGAACTTGCGTGCAAACCGGGAGGTGAATATGCATATTGGCCAAAAGTCGAAAGTTCTCATGTCCATGGCGCTGGCAGTTACGGTGGGCCTTCTGCTGAACGTCCAAGCTGCAAACGCAGCGGGCAAAATATATATAACGAATCGTGGTAGTGCCACTGGGGATGCCACGGTGAGCGTCGCTAATCTAGACGGCACTGGAGGGGAGATCCTTGGCGACGGCGACTTTAATGACAGTCTCTACAGCGGTCCAAGAAGCATAGCCCTGAACACGGCCACTGGCAAGATGTATGTGACGACTGATGGTGCCACGATGACAGTGGCTTTCCTGGATGGCACGGGAGCAGTGAGCCTGAACTATCCCGGTCCTCGCCTGTCTTTTGACACCGGAGATATAGCTCTGGATACAGTCGCAGGTAAGATGTATATAACGGATTTTTGGGGCACTATTTTAGCAGCTAATCTGGACGGCACGGGATTGAATGGCCTAGGCAACCTTGCCGGCACTCTTAACAATGGCGGTCTTCCATCTACATACGGCGTAGCTCTGGACACTATCCAAGAAAAGATGTATGTGACGAATTCGTCCAGTAACACGGTGTGCGTGGCGAACCTAGATGGCACTGGGGGGATAAGCCTCGGGAACCTCAATGGCACACTCAGCAGTCCATTCGGCATAGTTCTGGACGCAATTCACGGGAAGATCTATGTGGCGAATGCCGGTAATAACACGGTGAGCGTGGCGAACCTTGATGGCACTGGTGGTATGAGCCTCGGAAACTTTAATGATACGCTCAATGGTCCGAAAGGCATAGCCTTGGACATGGTGGCGGGAAGGATTTATGTGGTGAATTCGGGCAATAACACCGTGAGCGTTGCAAACTTGGACGGCACGGGAGGGGAGAGCCTTGGCGACCTTAATGGCACTCTTAACAATCCGTATGGCATAGCAGTGGATATATACTATAACCTCAATTGGCTCTCACCTCGGAGCGGGGCAACATTTCAAACTGGCAGCACTGTGCCGGTAAGGTTCCAGCTCACCGACGAAAATGGCAAAAATGTTACTACGGCGAATGCGACGCTCATGCTGGTATCTCCTTCGGGTGCACTTGTTAAGCCGACGACAGGTAATGTTTTTCGGTACAATAATACAATTCACCTGTATGTTTACAGCCTGAACACCAAAAAACTGGCATCCGGTACATGGCAACTACAGGTTACGCTCGACGACGGTAGTCCCGTGAAAACTACCTCTATTACCCTTAGATAGATAAATGCAATGGGGGCGGAAACGTCCCCTTCTCTTTATCACGAGAACCCCACAATTTATTGCGCTGCCGCCGCTGTATGATGAATGCCAAAGATAACGCGCCGTAGCTTCCACGCCTTCCACACTACACTGTTCTTGGGCCTCCACAAGATGTTGTGTTGATCGACGTGCAATTTTGATCCACCACCGGCATCCTGTTTGACCCGGGGATAATTTAAATTATATTATCAATAACAGGATGTTATGACCTCAGCGGGGGGGGCAATATTGCACGCCGGTCAACAACGAAGGTGTGCAACGCTAAAAGCTGCGGGGTCGAATGCGAGGTCGAGGCGACATGCCACGGTAAACCTATGAAGCTGAAAAAAAAGGAGAAAGCAGCCTAATTTACTCAAAGGGCAGTGTCGTCTTGGCTCTGCCCGTTCATTCCGGGAAAGGCAGGGCCCCCGAGGCGCTGCTTGTGGTAGGGGCACTGCTCTGCCCTGCTTAGCGCTAACAAATAGCTCGTCCGGTTGAGGCTTACGAGATTTTATTTTGACATTTAGGCTACATTGTGGCAGAGTTTCTAAATGCGGAAACAGGTTTTTTTACTATTAGCCGTTATATTCTTCGTCTCCACGTTGGTCGCGGTCGGCCACTTTCATGACGACGGATGCGACCATGACGACTGCCCCAAATGCATAGTACTGCACCATTCAAAATCTCCGGACATAGTTTTTGAGAATATAGACTTTGCACCGGAGTTTGCGACAATTGATTATGTAATACTTCAATCCAGCTTCAGTTTCCCCGTCCGGCAGATCACCCCATTAGAAATAAGACCGCCTCCAGCTTAATTCTCCTCGAATTATTTCCTAAAATCATAATCAAGGGTTGAACTTACCTTATTCCCTTTTAAGGGGACTTGTGAGGTTAGGACAATCTCGGTCGCTCTTTTTATCCTCTTTGCCGGATTTTTACAGCCGGGTATGAAGGATGAAGAGTTGGAAACCCGCGGCATACCCGGTTAATCACGGGGCCTTGCCGAGGACGGTGGCGAGCTTTTCAGCGTCGCCCCGGTAGACCGTTACTTTAACCTGTAAGGGAATATCCCCGTTCGCAGCCGGACTGAGTGCGACTGGAAGATATATTTATCGTAACACATCGTTAATATTGCGTTACACAGGTTGTTCGACATCATGCGGAATATAATAGGAGAATGCAATGCGATCAATAAAGGTCTTGGCGGGCACCGCATTTGCGCTCGTTCTTTACATACTAATGGCGGGCATGGTTTATGCCGACCCTGGAGCTACAGACAAAATTCAAGGAGTGATCAAGGATGCATTGGGAAGACCTCTGTCCGGAGCAAATCTGACACTGAAAGCACCCGATGAAACTGTCATGGGTAAGGCTCAGAGTGATGCCGGCGGCAATTTCGTGTTTTCGAATGTAACGCCGGGCACCTATGCGGTACTTGCGGAAAAACCCGGCTTTCAGGCAAGTACCGCCATCGTGACGGTTGAAGCCGGGACGGTAGCCACCACTACACTCACCCTGGCCGCCCAAAAAGCACTGGAGATGTCAGTCGTGGCGGAGCGCTTGAACCAAGCCCGAAACAGCCTGTCGCCTAAGACTGGAGGAAGCGTCTACCATTTCGACCAGAAGGATGTTGCCGCCTTACCTGAGGGGGATAACACTTCTTTTAACCAGGTACTGCTTCAGGCGCCCGGCGTGGCCAATGACTCCTTCGGCCAGCTGCATATTCGCGGCGACCACGCTAATATTCAATACCGCCTTGACGGTGTTATCCTGCCTGAGGGTATCAGCGGGTTTGGGCAGGCGCTGGACACCCGGTTTGCCGACAGAATCGACCTTCTAACGGGTGCCCTGCCGGCCCAGTACGGGCTCCGCGAGGCGGGGGTGATAGAAATACAACCCAAGGCCAACATCGAGACTGGAGGGAGCATCGATCTCTACGGAGGAAGCCATGACACCGTGCAGCCGAGCTTCGAGCTCGGAGGCTCGCAGGGGAAACTGACCTACTTTGCAACCGGCTCCTACCTGGGGGACGACCTGGGCATCGAAAACCCGACCCCCAGCCATGACGCGATTCATGACCACACGGATCAAGTCAAGGGTTTCGGGTATCTATCATACCTACTCAGTCCAATAACGCGGTTAAGCCTGATGTTCGGCAGCTACGATGGTTGGTTTCAGATTCCCAATAATCCGGGGCAACCTCCCCTCAATCCAGGCTTCCCCGCTGGGGCGGGCGTTCCAAGCGGTTTCAATACTGCCACACTGAACGAGCGGCAGTATGAGACCAACCGTTATGGGATAGTAGCCCTGCAAAGCTCCATCGGCTCGGACTTCGATTACCAATTATCCTATGTCACCCATTACACGAGCGTCCATTTCACGCCTGACCCCATCGGCGATCTCGCTATCAACGGGGTCGCATCGGATATTTACCGCAGCAGTTTCAGCAACGGATTGCAGGGTGATGGAAGTTACCGTCTGAACGATGCCCACACGCTCCGTATGGGCTTTTTCGGGAGCCACGAAGCTATCAAAAGCGACAATACCTCCACGGTCTTCCCGGTGGACGCCAGCGGAAACCCTTCCGGCTCGCCGGAGACGATCACGGACGACAACCCGAAGAACGGCAATATCATCGCGTCAGTATACCTTCAGGACGAATGGAAGCTGTTTGAAAAATTAACGGTGAACTATGGGCTGCGGTATGACGAGATGAGCGCCTTTGTGAATGCCAGCCAACTGAGTCCCCGTCTGGGCCTGGTTTACAAGGTGTTGCCGAATACTACGCTGCACGCTGGCTATGCCCGATACTTCACACCGCCACCGACCGAGCTGATCTCGAACAAGACGTTGGACCTGTTCGCTGGCACCTCCAATGAAGCGCTGAGCCCTTTGAATTCACCCGTTGAGCCGGAGCGGTCCCATTATTTTGACGCCGGGGTGACCCAGAATATTACCTCCGGGCTGAACGTCGGCGTTGACGGCTTCTACAAGATAGTCACGGACTTAATCGACGAGGGGCAATTCGGTCAGGCCCTGATTTTTACCCCTTTCAATTATGCAAAGGGGAGAATCTATGGCGTGGAGCTGACCGGCAACTACCGCTCCGGCAATTTTGCCGCATATGGCAATTTTGCTAGAACCACCAGTCTGGCCAAAGAGGTTGTGTCGGGGCAGTTTAACTTTGGGCAGGATGAGCTCAACTATATCAGCAGCCACTGGGTACATACTGACCATGATCAGACCTATACAGCTTCCGCCGGTATCTCCTATAATTTATTGGAGACGCTACTCAGCGCCGATGCCATCTACGGAAGCGGCTTACGGAGCGGATTCGCCAACACGGAACATGTGCCTTACAACTTCCAGGTCAATTTGGGGGCGAAGCGTAAGTTTACGCTGGGGATCCTGGGCCCGATGGAGACGCGTGTAGCCATCGACAACGTTACGGACAAGAAAAATGAAATCAGGAGCGGGACCGGGATCGGCGTATTTGCGCCCCAGTACGGGCCGCGGATAGGGTTCTTCGGCGGCATTACCAAATATTTTTAACTGTTGACGGAGGGGAACTTGGTTCCCCTCCACAACAATTCATTCGATAGAGAGGTTTTACAATGCAAGAAATACACATGGCTTTGGAAGCGTTGATATTCGGCGGGGCGATGGTTTATCCTTTGTTGGCCCTGGGGCTTCTGGCCCTGGTCATTATCCTGGACAGGGCGTTCGTCTATTGGCGTTACGCCAGCTTGGCCGATTCGCTGGCGGCGCTTGCGGAGACGTACGATTTCGCGTGGACGGATATGGAATCACAGATAGCCTCGGCCCTTCCGGGGAACCATTTCCGGCGTTTCTTCCAGGTCATCATGAACAACCGTTCCCGCCCCGCATGGTGGGTTGAGTCCAGGGCCGCAGACGAGGCGCAGCTTATAGAGAAGGCTTTACAGAGAGGTCTCTGGGTACTGGAAACTATCGTAACTGCCGCGCCCCTGCTCGGGCTGGTTGGGACAATCGTAGGCATGATGGAGTCGTTCAAGTTGATCGGCGGCAGCGGACTTGTGAATCCCACCGGTATCACGGGCGGAGTGGCCCAGGCCTTGATTGCTACCACCCTCGGCCTGATCATCGCCATTTTCGCGCTCTTTGCTTTTAATTTCTTTTCGCATCAGTGCTCCAAGACCATGGACGAGATGGAGCGGCTCGGTACGCGTCTTATGGACCATATCCGCATGGACCAGGAAGGGCAGGAGGTCATCCGTGAAACTGCGTAAATCCCGCCAACACCGGCATGGCCGCATCGAAATAATTCCTATGATCGATGTAATGTTCTTTCTGCTGGCAACGTTCATACTCGCATCGCTTTCCATGCAGAACCTGCATTCACTGGCGGTCAATCTTCCCCAGGGCAAGGCCGCGCCACTGCAGGCAAAGGCCCCGGTGACGCTTACCGTGACGCGTGACAGCCGCATCCTCCTGGACAAGACGCCAGTGACTCTGGAGACGCTTGCCGCAACCTTGAAACCGATGCTAAAAGGGCCGGAGTCCAGTATCATTGTAGCGGTCGACAGCGCGGCGCCCTACGGTATACCCGTCCAGGCGATGATACAGGCCCGCGACGCTGGTGCGCAGCATTTTCTGATAGCTGTCAATCATGTGAAGTGAGACAACCATGAGTACGCTCCGGAATTTTGACAGCCCCTTGCACCGCCTGCCCTTTACGCTGCCTGCAGCCCTGCTGATTTGGGCAGTGGCGTTATGGGGGGCAGCTTATTTTATGGAAAAACCCGCCCATCGGCCGGTGGAGCCTCCTCCCATTGATGCCCAACTGATTGAGCAGGCCGCTCCGGCTGCGACACAGAGCATCCAACGGAAACGAACTGCCGCCATTCATCGGCCCAAACCGCTGCCACAGGTCAGACCACATCAGGCTCCCGTGCTCCTTCACCAGGCTCCCGTTATGCCTCAGGTGAGTCCCCACATCGAGCAGAATCCTTTAGTCCAGAAGACGGAGGCCACACCCAATACCGCCGTGGCGGCACCTGACGCCGCACCCAGTGGGGCCCCTGCCGCGCCAAATGAGGGGCAGGCCACGGCTGCGGGGAATACCTCCGCGAACAGCGATACCAAGACTGGATCAATTGACCAAAAGGGCTCGTCCCATGGCAGCATGTATGCGAACAGCGGCGCCCGTGCAATTGTGCATCCAAAGCCGCAAATTCCGGATGACATGCGGGAGGAAACATTTAAGTTCGCTCCGCTGGCGCGTTTTCACATTGCCGCCGATGGCAGCTTTAATGTGGAACTCGTCAAACCGACCCCGAATCCACGTCTTAACAGGATATTGCTGAATAGCCTTAAGAGTTGGCGATGGTTTCCGGAGATAATGAATGGCAAGCCCGTGGCCTCGACAAAAGATGTTGTTGTCAATATAGAGGTCAAATGACTTCATCCTCTGGGACGGGGGTGGTAACCACGGCAGATTTTTCCATGATTAACAAAACTTTGGTATATAATTTTTGAGGATGGCTGGCAAGCCTTTCGAGAAATCTGGAAGAAGTATGTTAACTCAAGGACAAGTCAGGCTGTCTAAAAATATGGATTCTAAAAAAGTCCGCTGGGCAAGACTGTCTGTTGCATCTAATTCCCTGCTGGTCTGCCTGAAGATAGCAGTCGGTCTGGCCACAGGCTCTGTCAGTATTCTGGCTGAAGGGCTGCATTCCGCCGTCGATCTGGCCGCGTCAATCATAACCGCTCTTTCGGTCCGAATCGCAACGAAAGGTCCGGATAAAAGGCACCCGTACGGCCACGGTAAATTCGAGAACGCCGCTGGAGCCGTCGAGGGAGCGCTGATAATTCTCGGCGCGGCGCTAATCGTTAATGAGGCCGTGCCGAAACTTCTGCACGGCGGGCATGAGATAGATAAGCTGTCATGGGGCGTGGGCGTGATGGCGCTCTCAGCGGTAATAAACGGGCTGGTATCGGCCAAGCTTTTCAAGGTGTCGAAGGAGACATGCTCGCCCGCCCTTGCCGCGGACGGCTGGCACCTGCGCACGGACGTCTATACTTCCGCAGGGGTACTTGGCGGCCTGATATTAATAAAGCTAACAAAAAACCCTGTTTTCGACCCTATACTGGCGCTTTTGGTGGCAGTTTTTATATTTATTGCAGGTTTAAGGATTACGAAGGAAGCCTTTTCCAATCTAGTCGACGTATCGCCACCGGAAGCCGAGGTTATTAAAGTCCGGGAGGCCATCGGGCGGCACGACGGTCAGTTCGTTGAGTACCACGGGCTAAGGGTAAGAAAAAGCGGAGGGAAGGACTTCATCGACTTGCACCTCGTAATGCCGGGGGACCTGAACCTTTCTGCAGCTCACGAAATCTGCACGGCAATAGAATCCGAGCTGGAAAGAGAGCTTTCTGATACGGATGTGACCATACACCCGGAACCGTGCGATTATGACTGCAAGAAATGCAGGTTTCAAAGGACCGGGAGTGGCTTATGCGGATTATTGACCTGACAAAAGAAACTCAGGCACAAGCTCGAACCGGATCCGGACCGCCCGCGTTATATACCGACGGAGCCGGGCGTGGGTTATCGTTTTAAATCCAATTTATAGGAGGCTTGCACCTACATTTATCTTTTTGACAATATCCTGATAGCGCAGTACTCTTTTAAGAGGTTGCGAAGCCAACCAAATCAAACAGGAAAGGTGGTGGTCTACGCATGAAAGCAGGCCCAAGTAACATAAGCGGCTCGTATTGCAAGGGTACTATGCGAAGGCCGGCCATCGTGACATCCGCACCTTAAAGCCTTTCTCCGGTCTGCCTACGCGCATAGCTTGAATCAATCGGGATTACAAAGGCGTTACTGCCTTGAGTGGAGGTGTGCCATGCGCAGCAAAAATCGAGGGAATCCTCCTTAGGTCAACGCTTGACGGTTTGATCGGCAGAGATATCACAACGTCGGTAGCGGTAAATTTAGGCATGGTACTATTTTTACCCGTGGCTGTCGAGATGGCGAAACCGCTGGTGAAGCTGACAATAAAAACCGGGATAACCGCCATCAAGGCAGTCGAGGATTTAGTCGCTGAAGCTAAATCCGAGCTTTGACAAAGGACCGGAAAACTCTGTGGCGGCTGAATTGAATAATGTTCATTCGGCCGCACCCCCGCCTGCGGGAATGTTACCTTGAAAACGGAGCGCGTAAAGGGGCCCGACAGCGATTTCATTGTAATATCGGTTACAGATACAGGCGTCGGCATTCCCGCAGGAGAACAGGAGAAGATATTCGACAAATATTACCGCTCGCCTAAAACCGCCAGAGTGCGGGGGAGCGGTCTGGGCCTGGCTATAGTCAAGGCGGTAGCTCAGGCTCATGGGGGACGTGTGGAATTTAACAGCGAATTAGATCAGGGCAGCACTTTCCGAATCTTCCTGCCCGTCGCAAACTGAAATCACATAGGCTGAACTCCGCTATGGCATTCGTAACAGACTCCCCCCTTCCATGCGTCTCCTATATCCACTGGGTGAACAAAATCCAGTCCTTTTCCCAGGTCCAGTCCACCCTGGGCGCCGCCTCCCCCCTGTGAAAGAATGATATGGCAGGCATGACAGTCGTTCGTTATAACGGAACCGTCCGCGGCTCTGTGTTTACCATCATGGCATCGCATACACCCTCGAAAGATAAAGTGGCCGATGTTGTCCGGGTAATAGGACCACTTAGCCCTCATGGCAGGGAATATGTTTTCTTCGAACGCCTTCTTTGTTTCGCGGACTGCGTCATTGATCATATTTTCTTTTTTAGGATAAAGCCCGGGATATTTACTCCTGTAATAATCCGTGATGGTTTTAGTAATGCCTTCCATCGCTGAGGCGCTTGAATCGTATTGCCTTCCCATGGCGTCAACCGCGACCTTCTTGATATCAGGGATGGATGGGTCTATCTTTTTGGCAGAAATAGCCAGGTCGATTTCATGGTCCGGAGAATTAAATTTGTGGCTTGGGCGGTTGTGGCAGTCTATACAGTCCATTACCCTGAGTTCGGCGGTTTCGAGTTCTTTTTTCGAGAAAGGATGGGTGATATCTTCGTAAACAGAAACCTTATTAGTCCGCCTGTCGGTCAGCCTTACCCAGGGTATGTCCTGTTTCTGTTTGTCCCTGGCCGCATATTCAACCTTGACGGCTATGTTCATATGCCAGTGTATTCCTGACGCCTGGGCGTCCCCGGGGTTGCCGCCGCCGGTATTGATCAGCATATTTATCGGCCAGTAGGTGTTTTCCTTGTTGTAAAGGTAATGGATAAACTCTCTTTGCTGGGCCCCAAAAAACTTTTGGGGCCAGTGGCACTGGTTGCATTCCTCCTGCACGGGCCTCAAGTCTTTTATCGGGGTAGGTATCGGCCGGGGATATTTGCCCGCGATTGTCGCATAGACCTGATAGAGACCTGACAGTTTTGATTTAGCGTACCAACCAGCGCCCGGACCGATATGACAATCCACGCATCTTACGCGCGCATGAGGAGAACCGTGATAGGTTGAATACTCCGGGGCCATCACCTTGTGGCATACCAGCCCGCAGAATGCGACCGAATCGGTAAACTGGTATGCCCTGTAAACCCCGACGGAGCTTAAAAGCAGCAACAAGATGGTGCCTAATACGAACACCGCCGCGGCATTCCGGTGCAGCGGGTTGTTCAGGTCAACGCTGGGCCATCGGTGCGGGTGCAACTCCTCACCCTTCAGGAAGGCGCGCCATTTGAAATACATTCCCAGGGGAATGAGGAGCAGGGCCGCCACGAGAAATGAAGGCAAGACCAGATAAAGCAGGACCCCAAGATAAGGGTTTGTTGTGCTTGAGAGTAAATTTACAGCGAGTAAGAAGAGTATCGTAAGCCCTATGACGAGGGAAATAGCGGCGCCGGCCGTGCTGACCCAATTATAAGCAAGACGCGGCCAGTGTTTTTTCTCCATGATTAATATATTTCCCTACTCAGGGATTGTGTCGCCATTCTCTATCCTCCGTCCTCGCCGCGAAATTTATGGGCTAGTAGTCCAACCGTGCAGGAGGTTATACAGCCAAGCGAATATAGCCCCACCGCCAAGCCCGTCAAAGAACGCCCAAATAAGGCCGATAACGCTACCTATCGGGCTGATATTGTAGCCTCGGTAAAGTCTTCCGATAAGTGTTGGCTCACCGGTCGCGCCATCGAAGGCGATAATCCACCAGGTGAGCAGAAACAGTCCCAACCCCCACAACAAACCGCATGTAAGCGCAAAGGCCTTGACATTAAGCTTCATTGAAGCCTCACCTTGATCCGACCTGTAATCAGGCGGCCACCTTTTTCGCCGCCTTCTTGCTGTACAGATATGTCCTTGTGACCACGACGTCGCAAGGCGCGCCGTCAACAATCTTGTGTATGTTCCTCCCGAAAAGAAGATGCTCAAGCTTAGATTCCTCGTGGTGGCCAAGCACGATCAGGTCCACCTTCTTATCTTTTGCCACCTCAATTATGGCATCTATCGGGTGCTTGTCTTTTATCTCGATCTCTTCAACGTCCAGCGACAGTCTCAGCTTCTTCACCTCCCTCTTGACAAACTGGTCTAATGTCTTGATTTTTTCTGCCCTTTCCTGCTCCATCGACTTCGAGAACAAGTTCCCGCCTACGCTGTAAAAAAGTTGCGGCAAGGTCTTGTATACGTTAAGTATATAGAGTTTTGCCCTGGAAGAAGCGGCAATATCCGCCGCCATTTTCATCGCCTTCTCGTTCGAAGGTGCAAAGCTTACCGGCACCAGAATCTTACTTATGTTTGTCATTTCTCGGCCTCCTTTTATTATAGTTTACCATATCTTAACGGTGTTCCAAGGCCGCGGGCGTTGTAAAAAAGTCGCGGCGAGATTTGTGGTGGTATAATATTCAAAGATTAGCGTCATGAAAACAAGCCATTCTCGAACACAAACTCGTTTCAATTGTCAAGCGGGATTAGGATATGTCGGGTAGTTTCTTGAGCAGGGAGGAGGTCCGTTCATTTTATGACCGGTTCGGCGCTAAACAGGACTGGCAGCGGTTCTACGAAGGCCCCGCGCTTAGGGACCTTCTGCTTCATGGACAGTTCGAGTCGGCGCAGTCGGTCTTCGAGCTTGGATGCGGCACGGGCGCTTTTGCCAAGGCGCTTCTTGAGGCCCATCTTCCCGGGACCGCATCTTACGTCGGGGTTGATATAAGCTCCACCATGGCCGGGATTGCCCGAAAACGGCTCGACTCTTTTAAAGGCCGGGCGGAGGCCGTGATAACGGACGGTTCGCTGGTATTTGAATATCCGGACGGGTCGTTCGACCGATTTGTATCCAGCTATGTCATGGATTTACTGCCGCCCGAGGACATCCGCCGGGCAATTGATGAGGCTCATCGTCTTCTAAAGCCAGGCGGTCGCCTGTGCCTGGTCAGCCTGACGTTTGGACGCACGATCGCTTCCCGGGCCTTGACATGGACATGGGGTCGCATCCTCAAACTAAACCCCCGCCTGGTCGGAGGTTGCCGTCCTGTACGGTTGCAGGATTTTTTAAACGAAGACCGCTGGCGGGTTGACCATTGCATCGTAGTCAGCGCATTTGGAATCCCGTCGGAAGTAGTAGTAGCCTCTAAATCCGCGGGGAATGAATTATGATGGAAGAAAACGGCAATAAGCCGCTCAACCCTATAACCTTGTCTTTGCTGGCGCTGCTGACAGGGGTAGTGGCGGGTCTTGGCGCTGTTTTTTTCCGCGGCCTTATTGCGTTGTTCCACAACCTGTTGTTTATGGGAGTTTTGTCTTTCAACTACGATGCCAACGCCCATACCCCGGCCAGTCCCTGGGGGCCTTTCGTCATCCTGGTACCCGTGGCAGGCGCGATTTGCGTCTCTTTCATCGTCACCAAATTCGCGCCCGAAGTAAAGGGGCATGGCGTGCCGGAGGTTATGGATGCGATTTACTTCCACAAGGGCATCATCAGGCCAATCGTGGCACTTATGAAAGCCCTTGCCTCGGCTGTTTCCATAGGCAGCGGGGGTTCGGTGGGACGCGAGGGCCCGATTGTCCAGATAGGATCCTCCTTCGGTTCCACCCTGGGGCAAATCATACGAATGCCAGTTGGTCAGCGCATAACCCTGATCTCCGCAGGCACGGCCGGAGGCATTGCCGCAACGTTCAATACCCCGATAGGGGGCATGATGTTCGCACTCGAACTCATGACGCACGAGGTGAGCGTAAGGACCCTTATTCCCATCGCGATCGCCACGGCCACGGCCACGTATATAGGACAGTTGGTTTTCGGGACGCATCCATCCTTTGTGATACCGGCCCTGCAGACCCCTTACTTCCATTTATATAATCCGGAGGTGCTCCTCTCATACGTCGGCCTTGGGGTGGTGATGGGATTAGCCTCAACAATTTACATAAAGTCCATCTACGGGATGGAGGACCTCTTCGACCGGATAAAGGGAGGCTATTACATACGCCACATGGCCGGAATGCTCGTAGTCGGGATCATGATGTACGCCATGATGGTCTGCTTCAAACACTATTATATCGAGGGCGTAGGCTACGCCGCTATCCAGGACGTGCTCACCGGTTCGCTTTCCTCGCTATACATTTTACTTCTTTTGTTCGCCCTCAAGCTTCTCGCCACGTCCCTTTCCCTCGGTTCCGGAGGGTCCGGCGGTATTTTTTCACCCGCCCTTTTTATGGGCGCGACGCTTGGAGGCGCATACGGGATATTCCTAAACCAGGTATTCCCGAGGCTTAATATCAGCCCCGCAGCATTCGCGGTCGCCGGGATGGCAGGCATCGTCGGGGGGGCGATAGGTGCGGCTGTTACTGCCATAGTGATGATATTCGAGATGACGCTGGACTACAGCGTCATCCTACCCATGCTCATCACTGTGACGTTCAGTTACGGGGTACGGAAGATCCTTTCGGATGAGAGCATATATACGCTGAAGATTGTCAGACGTGGGCACCGGCTTCCCGAAGCCCTGCACAGAATTGAGTGAATAAGGAGACAATATAACATGCACGTCCGCGGTTATAAGGAAGAGGGCACCATTATCACGCCCTTCGACATGACGGGCCTGAACGATCTGGATCGCTTCCATCTCGTGATGGACACCATCGACCGCCTGCCGCAGACCGGCGACAAGGGCATCTACCTGAAGCAGCAGCTCAAAGACAAGCTCATCGAGCACAAGCAGTACATCGACAGACACGGCCAGGACATGCCGGAGATCCGTAACTGGAAATGGAGCAACCCCAAATGAATACGCAAGGGCTAATAGACACCGCGAGGACGCTTGTCGCCGATGACAAGGGCCTGCTGGCGATGGATGAAAGTACCCCAACCTGCAACAAAAGGTTTGCCAGGCTGGGGATTCCACAGACCGAAGAGGCGCGGCGTGCCTATCGGGAGTTGATTGTGACCACGCCCGGCCTCGGTGAGTGCATCAGCGGCGCTATCCTCTACGACGAGACGATCCGCCAGCAGAAGAAAGATGGCACTCCATTTGTTAAAGCCATCACCGATGCGGGAATCATTCCCGGCATCAAAGTTGACACCGGCGCAAAGGACATGGCAGGTCATCCCGGAGAGAAGATAACCGAGGGTCTTGACGGATTGCGCGACCGCCTCAAGGAATATTTTCAAATGGGCGCCCGTTTTGCCAAGTGGCGCGCGGTGATTGGCGTGGGCGAGGGCATTCCCAGCCGGGGTTGCATCGATGCCAACGCCTGCGCTTTGGCTCGCTATGCCGCGTTGTGCCAGGAAGCCGGACTGGTCCCCGTCGTCGAGCCGGAAGTGCTCATGGACGGAGAGCATACCCTTGAGCGGTGCCGCGAGGTAACGGAAGAAGTCCTGCGAACGGTTTTCAGCCAGCTTTACACACAACGGGTGATGCTGGAGGGTATGATCCTGAAGCCTAACATGGTTCTTCCGGGATTGACCTGCCCCAGGCAAGAAACGGCGGACGAGGTGGCCGACGCCACGGTGAGGTGTCTCCTGCGGGCCGTCCCCGCTGCCGTTCCGGGGATTGCGTTCTTGTCCGGCGGCCAATCCAGTGAACTGGCCTCGGCCCGTTTGAATGCCATGAATGTCAGGTTCAAGTCGCGGCTGCCTTGGGCGCTGGCGTTTTCGTTTGCCCGCGCCATCCAGCAGCCGGCTATGGAGATTTGGCACGGCGATGAGGCCCACGCTTTGGCGGCACAGCAAGCTCTGTATCATCGGGCCAGGTGCAACCGGACTGCGCGCCGCGGCGAATATACTGCCGCGATGGAAAGTACATGAGCATGGCAACTCCCGAATCGAAGCCCAATGCGAAGGACGATCTAAAATCCCTTCCCATGCCGGAACTGCAGGCAAAATTGGGGTCGTCGCCGGACGGCCTCAGCCAAGCCGAGGCGCAGAAACGGCTGACCCAATATGGGCCTAACGAGATTACTGAAAAGAAAACCAATCCGTTCCTGAAATTCCTCACCTATTTTTGGGGGCCGATCCCGTGGATGATCGAAGCGGCCGTAATTCTTTCTGCGGTAGCAGGCATTGGCCGGACTTTATCATCATCCTCATTCTGCTTCTGGCCAACGCCTTGGTCGGATTCTGGGAAGAACACCAGGCGGGCAACGCCATCGCCGCGCTGAAGGCCAAGCTTGCGATCAAGGCCCGGGTGAAACGTGATGGGAAGTGGACCACCCCGGAGGCGCGTGAGTTGGTGTCGGGCGACGTCATCCGCATGCGTCTGGGCGACATCGTGCCGGCGGATGCGCGCTTGCTGGAGGGCGAGCCGATAGAAGTGGACCAGTCCGCGCTTACGGGAGAGTCGTTGCCCGCCACGCGCAAACCCGGCGAGGCTGTGTTCTCGGGTTCGATCATCCGCCAGGGCGAAATCGACGCGCTCGTGTACGCCACGGGCCAGAACACTTACTTCGGCAAGACCGCGCAACTGGTGCAGGAGGCGCAGACAGTAAGTCACTTCCAACGCGCGGTGCTGAAGATCGGCAATTACCTGATCATACTCGCAGTGACCCTGGTGGTGTTGATCCTGGCCGTCGCGCTATTCCGCGGCGACCGGATGCTCACCACGCTTCAGTTCGCATTGGTGCTGACGGTGGCCGCAATTCCGGTGGCGATGCCCACGGTGCTGTCCGTGACCATGGCGGTCGGCGCGCGCCTGCTGGCCAAAAAAGAGGCGATTGTGACCCGGTTGGCGGCCATCGAGGAGTTGGCGGGTGTGGACGTGCTGTGCGCGGACAAGACCGGCACCCTTACCCAGAACAAGCTGACGCTGGGCGATCCGTTCAGCGTGAACGGCATCCCTGCCGATCAAGTCATCCTCAATGCCGCGCTGGCGTCGCGCGCGGAAAACAAAGACACCATCGACCTGGCTGTGCTGGGCGGCCTGAAAAATACTCAGTCCTTGAAAGGCTATCAGGTGGTCCATTTCCAGCCGTTCGACCCGGTGCATAAGCGCACCGAAGCCACCGTCAAGGGCACGGACGGAAAACTGTTCAAGGTGACCAAGGGCGCGCCGCAGGTGATATTGGAGATTGGAGTTGCTGACCAATGCCGGGCAGGTGAAGCCAGCCGTCGAGAAGGCGGTCAACGAATTCGCGGCGCGGGGCTTTCGTTCGTTGGGCGTGGCTCGGGCCAATGGAGATGGCCAATGGCAGTTTCTTGGCGTGTTACCGCTTTTCGACCCGCCCCGGGAAGAAGCCAAGGCGACCATCGCAACCGCCCGACAGATGGGGGTAAACGTCAAGATGGTTACGGGCGATGCACTGGCCATCGCCCGGGAAACGGCCGGGAAATTGGGTCTGGGCACAAATATCCTCGATGCCAGCGGCTTCGGCGACACGAAGCATCACGAGACTGGGCAGTTGGCGGAGTCCATCGAGAAAGCGGACGGCTTCGCCCAGGTATTCCCTGAACACAAGTACCACATTGTAGACGTCCTGCAGCAACGCGGCCATATCGTCGGCATGACGGGCGACGGGGTGAATGACGCCCCGGCGCTGAAGAAGGCCGACTGCGGCATAGCCGTTTCGGGCGCGATGGACGCGGCGCGTGCGGCGGCGGACATCGTGCTGATGACGTCTGGCCTTTCGGTGATTATAGACGCCATCAAGGAAAGCCGGAAAATCTTCCAGAGGATGAACAGCTATGCCATATACCGCATCGCCGAGACGCTGCGCGTGTTGTTGTTTATGACGCTGGCGATCCTGATCTTTAACTTTTATCCACTGACCGCGGTGATGATCGTGATGCTGGCGTTGCTAAACGACGGCGCCATCCTGTCGATTGCATATGACAACGTCCATTACAAGGACAAGCCCGAGGCATGGAACATGCACATGGTGCTGGGGATCGCCACGGTGCTGGGCGTCATCGGGGTCGTCTCCGCCTTCGGCTTGTTTTATCTCGGTGAGCGTGTCTTTCATCTCGACCGCGCACACATCCAGACGCTGATGTATTTGAAGCTGTCCGTGGCCGGACATCTGACGATTTTCCTGTCGCGCACGCGCGGCCCGTTCTGGTCTCAGCGTCCGGCGCGGATTTTATGGGTGGCCGTGCTCGGCACGCAAATCGTGGCGACGTTGATCGCGGTTTATGGGCTGTTTATGACGCCGCTCGGCTGGGGCTGGGCGCTGTTCGTCTGGGGTTACGCGCTGGTGTGGTTCCTCGTGAATGACCGCGTGAAACTGGTCGCCTATCGGGTGTTCGATCCAACTGCCGCGCCTCTGTTGGCCAGAAAACCTGCCGATGTGACACCGCAAATCGCCAAGCGCGTCTAAACATACGAAGCTGTTGATAACGAACTTCTAAGGTTGCGAATGAAACGCGATTGCGCTGAGTGAAATTTGGCGCGAGAGGGAGTTATCTCGCTTTTCCGGGAAAGTTATCTCGCGCCGCTACACTCTGAAATTTGGCTTGACAGTGAACAATAGTTTACTTAATATAAAAGCATGAGCGAAAACACAAAAGATAAAACACGAATCACGGAAATAAGGCGCTTCTACGAGCAACAAGGCAGAATGCCGTCTTATTCAGAGATAGGTGAGATGCTTGGGCTAAAGTCCAAAAACGCCGTATTTAAGCTCGTAGGCAGGCTTGAGACGGCAAATGTACTCAGAAGAGACGATAAAGGCAGGCTGATCCCCTTATCCCTAAAAAATGCCACTCGGCTCCTGGGCACAGTCGAGGCAGGTTGGCCAAGCCCGGCTGAAGAAGAGTTGGCGGATACGATTTCGCTAGATAATTTTCTGATAGAGAATCCTTTGACAACTTTTATATTAAAAGTCTCAGGCGACTCCATGGTAGAAGCCGGGATACTCCCAGGTGATATGGTCCTCGTTGATAAAGGCGCTGTTCCTAAAAGCGGGGATATCGTAATTGCAGAGGTTGACGGCGAGTGGACCATGAAATATTTAAAAAAGAGAGGGGAAAGCGTCTCCCTTGTTCCCGCGAATGAAAATTATAAGCCCATCAAGCCCAAAAAAGGACTCCGTATTGCAGGCGTAGTAACGGCAGTAATCAGGAAGTATAAGTAACCTCACTGGGAATACCAATGAATACAAGTCCTTTTTTAGGGTGCAAATTAGGGTACGGCCATAAAAAAGGACCTGCACAAATCGTGCAAGTCCCTGATTTATTTGGTAGCGGGGGCAGGATTTGAACCTGCGACCTTCGGGTTATGAGCCCGACGAGCTACCGGACTGCTCCACCCCGCGCCGACAACTTAAAGATTATATTATACTGGCCTATTGAAGTCAAACATTAAATACGCATAATTACGCGCATTTTTGACTCCGCCTTTATTTCAGGCTTTGCATATAATCCGTAAGCTCGTCTAACTGTTCCGGGGTCAGGTAATCGAACTTTGGCATTATGCTGCCCGGCGACATCTTCTGCGGGTCCTTGAAATGCTCTATCAGCCACTGCCTGTCCCGCTTCGTAGACTCCTTGTCCAAAGGCGGACCGACTTTTCCGCCGACGCCGTTGATGCTGTGGCACGCTGTGCAGCCAAGCTTCTGATAGAGATCTCTTCCCTTCGTAACGGAGACGCCGGTGGTTTTGCCTGCGCTCGGGATGCCGCTCATGGCGCCGAGAGCGGTGAGGACGACGTAGCCGATTATGCACGCCCCGATGATGGCCATTGCCACGGGACGTTTCTTCGGGGCCAACTCCGGGTTACGGTCATAGAACGGCAAAAGCAGCATCGCTATAATGAACAGGTTCGGCAGGATTATCGTCCCGACCATCTCGTAGCGGCCCTGGAAATATTTCAGGAGTTGGTAAAGGAAGAAGAAATACCATTCCGGACGCGGGATGTAGGACTTATCCGACGGGTCCGCGATTGCCTCAAGGGGCGCGGGAGAGAGGTTCGAGAGCGCAACCAGCGCCACGAACACCAGCAGGATCAGCACCATGTCCTTGAATACCTGGTCCGGATAAAAGGGCGCGGTTACTTTTGCCTTCTCCGGGTCCCAGGGCGGGGTGTGGTCAACTATCTGGAGTACGGTGAGATGTATTCCGGCGATGATTGTCAAAAGCCAGGGCAGTATCTCCACGTGTACCGCAAAGAAGCGCGTAAGGGTCAGGTTGCTGACGTCAGTCCCGCCGCGGGCCAGGCGTACGATAAAGTCCCCGCCGGGCATCGTTCCGGGAATGCTGGTGCCGACGACAGTCGCCCAGTACGATTTCTGGTCCCAGGGCAGGAGATATCCCGTGAAAGCGAACCCCAATACGAGCAGGACCAGAAGCGAGCCGCTGACCCACATTATCTCACGCGGTTTTTTATAGGCGCCATAAACAAAGACCCGGACCATATGGAGCAGGACCGAGACGACCATGGCGCTTGCGCCCCAGTAGTGCATGCCGCGCACAAAATAACCGAAGCTGGCCTCGTGCTGGATCCATTTAACGGCATCCCAGGCATGGTCGGGCGAGTTGACGTAGTACATCATCAGGAAGATGCCAGTCAGCACCTGGTTCACGAACAGGAAGAGGTTAACCGAGCCGAGGCTGAACTGAAAGCGTGCGCCGCCCGAAAGAGGCTTGTACAGCAAAGGGGCCACAAGACGGGACAGGCCGATACGCTTGTCAAACCATGACTTAATAGCCGGGATGTAGTCCATTATGCAGACACCTTTTCAGGTATTCCGAGGCGGAACTTCTCGTATTTCACGTAAAGTTTTCCGTCGGCGATTTTTGTGGGCAGGGTATCCAGCGGCCTGGGGGCAGGTCCGGCGAGCACTTTTCCGTTTATGTCATAGACGCTGCCGTGGCATGGGCAGATGAAATGCTTCGTCTGGTTATTCCATGAATACCCGCAGCCTAAGTGAGGGCAGATTGGCGAGAACACGGTGTAGCTTCCGTCGGGTTTCTTAACTACCCAGACATCCTGCTGGACTCGCTCGGTCTGCCATGCGATTTTCAGGTTGGAGTAAAAGGTAATCGACTTCGGCTCGTCCACCTGTATATCCTGCAGACAGCATAGTAAAGACCACTGCTCCTCGACCTGTTTCATCGCCGGCTTTACGATATACTGCGCGAGCGGTATCGCGTAACCGATGGCCACCGCCCCCGCCATCCCGGCAATCGCATAACCCAAGAACTTCCTTTTGGAATCCGAAAAATCGTCGGCCAAGAAATCCTCCTGTTAGTCTGGTATTCCTTTTAGTCTGGTATTTCCTGTTCTTCCATAGAAATCGCGCCGGTGGGGCAGGCGCTGACGCAGGCCTCGAGGTCCTTGCAGGCTTTCGGCCTCACGACGACGGCAAGTCCGTCTTTCATAGCCAGCACCTCGTAAGGACATGCCGCGCAGCATAGCCCGCAGGCGGTGCAGAGGTCCGGGTCTATCACGGGCAGAAGCATTTTCATGGAACTAACCTCCGTT
>JBARKJ010000007.1:0-9696 GCA_049801375.1 Nitrospirota bacterium
GTGCTCGATATCTTTATTCCGCCGCAAGCACCGTTTCCAATGGTTCCCGGCCTTCGCTTTCCGGCTCCTGCTCATTCGCTTCCGGCCCTGCGTCTTTTTTCAGGAACGGCTGGTTTCTGAAGCGGTCCTTCAGTTCGCCCAGTTTCCCTTTGTTCCAGGATGAGAGCTTCGTGAAATAGCCGGTGATGCGGGTAATTCCTTCCACGTCCTCGGAGCCGCAGGAGGGGCAAGCTTTATGCAAGCCGCGCGTGGTCTTGCCGCAGCCTTCGCAGGCGGTGAATTCCGGGCTCAGGGCGACCTGGTCGTTCATCGTGTTTCTGAACACCTTCTCGACGAAACTCGCCACGGACTCAGCCGACGGCTCCGCCTCGCCCAGCCAGATGTGCGTGAGCGAACCCGCCTCTATCATCGGGTGGAACAGCCCCTCCGTGCGCACCCGGCTTATCGGCCCGACAGGCGCTGATACAGGGATGTACGTGGAGTTCGTGTAATAGACCGTGCCCTTCGATATGTCCCCCTTTACGGCGTGGCCCGACGCGGGTGAGTGGTAGCGGAGGTCGAGTTTCGCGAAACGGTGCGCGGTGGATTCCGCCGGCGTCTGCTCAAGCACGAAGCGCATCCCGTGTTTTTCGGCCAGCCGCTCCGTCAAAAGCTTCATCTGGGCAATTACCCTGAGGCCGTATTTCAGGTACGGGGAGCTTTCGTGCATCTCGTGTGCGGTATGCACCTTCACCATCTCGTTTAAGCCCACCATGCCGATAAGATACGAGGCGCGGTTCATGCGGAGGTACGGCGCGCCGTCCTTGTTCATGGTAAGGAGGGCCAAGGGTCCGTTTTCACCGAAGGAGAGCAGTCTCTCGATAAAATAGCGTTTCTGCTGGTGCGCCCTGGCCGCCGTCTCCATCCGCTCGGCGAGTATCCTGAAAAGCTCCGACTCTGAGCCCTTAGCCTCGTATGCAATGCGCGGGAGGTTTAAGGTGACGTTCTGAAGGGCCGAATAACGCATCCTCCACGGTTCTCTTGCGTCCTCGAAGTCCTGCTTCTCCAGCTTGAAGGAAAGCCGGCAGCACTCGGAGATTTTGGCGGTCTCGCCCCGGTCGAAGACGTAATAGGTGTTCCCCATTTTCGCGGAACATCTGGCGATGTGGTTCAGGAAATCGCGGTGTCCGGGAGTGGAGAAGAACTTCTCCGTGATATGCACGAGCGGCTTGGGGAAAAAGAACGGGCGTCCCAGGCCGTCGCCTTCCATGTAGACGTCGAATAGCGCCCAGACAAGCTTCCTTGCCCACTCGCCATACTCGCCGTAGCTTTTTCCCGTGTACTTTCCGCCGGGGCCGATCGCGGGCACGGTCTCGAAATGCCTGGGTACTTCCCAATATAGATTGATGTCGGAAAATATCGCCTGGCCGCCCCTGGCCACCGCCTGCTGGGAGTACTCGAATATCAGCATCTGGGCGAGCTGATGGATTTCGGCGTCGCTCATGCCCTCGATGTATGGGGCGAAGAAGAGGTTTACCGCGTCCCAGCCTATCGCACCCGCGAAATGGCTCTGGAGGGCGGCGGAGAACTTCACCATATGTGCGAGAAGGACTTCGGCGTGTTTCGCGGGCTTTGCCGTCGCAAGCGAGTTCGGCATGGCAAGCCCGAACTTCTTCACGTACTCGAGCGACTGCCCGGAGCAGTACGGCCTGTCCACGAAGCCCAGGTCGTGCAGATGCAGGTCCCCCCGCATGTGCGCGTCCGCCACGTCTTCGGAGAACACCTCGTGCAGCGCGTACTCTTTCTTTATGCTCTCGGCCAGGGTGAGGTTGGTCGCCTCCGGCCCGTGCGGGATATTGGCGTTCTCCTTGTTCTGGCAGAGTATGAGCCTCTCCACGTCGTAGAGCGGCACGCCCAGGCGCATGTGCTTCCTGCGGGCGGATTCAAGGCCGTATTCGACGAGCTTCGCGTCAACAAGCTCCCGCACAAGCGCCGCCGTGAGCTTGCGTATCCGGGCCGCGGTTATCACGCGCTCGACTTCAAGGGATATGGCGTCGGCTGTGGCGCGGTCTATGGAGGTCTCACGGATCAGCGCATCGACAATCCTGCCCCGGTCCCAGGTGACTACCTGGTCGTCCGAGGTCTGGACGAAAAGCGCCATGTCGGTCGTTTCGGCTCCGAAGAGGTCCGGTTCAGGGGGCGTCAGGGTCAAATCTTCAGGGGTAAGCATAGTCCTCCTTATGAATGCTTGTCCGACGGGGGCTCCGATATGGTATCTTCGGGATGTCCCCTGGAAATCCACAGGCTTTCCAAAGCGTCTTCGGCGTCAAATCCCCAGCTTTGCCCACAGGATATTCAATATGTTGCGCTTCATATATATTTTTAACACAATATATTGTGGTTGTCAATTAAATTTTTATCCGCTTGACATGCTTTTGCTTTTATGAGAAAAAATAGGGGTTTAAATATGGTGATTATTTAAATTATAAGCAGTTCAATAGAAAGGGGAGAAAGATGAACATCAGGACGAGCAGGATCATGGTTTTATTGGGGGTCGCGGCCATTGTAGCCATGATTTCAATGGGATGCGCGAAAAAGGCCCCACAGGACGCAGGCAAGCTGATACAGGACGGCTTACAGTCCTATAAGCAGGGGGATTATCAGAAGGCAATGGATATGTTTACCCAGGCGGTAGACGCTGATCCCAAGAACGCGGAGGCCCATTTTTTCAAGGGAAACTGCCTGGCGCTGCTTGGAAAGAAGCAGGAAGCTATCGCGGAATACGACAAGTCCATCCAGCTCGCGCCGAACGTGCCCCAGCCGTACTATAACGAAGGAAACGCCTACGCCAGCCTGGGCAAGGACAAGGAAGCCCTGGAAGCGTTCGACAAGGCTATAGAAAGAGAACCGACATACGGAAAGGCATATTATAACAAGGCCATGGTCCTTTCGCGCATGGGCCGGACCAGAGAAGCCCAGGAGGCGCTTGCAAAGGCCCGGTCTGCAGGAGGCCAGCTACCCGGCCAGCCCGGTCAGCCGGCCCAGCCGCCTCAAGGCGCGGCGCCTGGCAAATGACGCCAATATCCGCCGGGAAGACCGACACCGGCAGGAAAAGGCAGGGGAACGAAGACGGCATAGGGATATTCGACGACCTGGGGCTTTACGTCGTGGCTGACGGGATGGGCGGACATGCCGCCGGAGAAGTGGCCAGCCGCATCGCCGTGGAGGCTGTCAGGGAGTCGGCCAAAGCCTCGTGCGTTATGAAGGTCGCCGGCCAGGCACCCGGTGCGGTAGCCGAAGCGGACGCGGGGCAGCGGCTCCTTGACGCGATAGACTCCGCCAACCGTGAGGTCCTGCGGCAGGCGTCGTCGGACCCGAAGCTGAAAGGAATGGGCACGACGGTTGCCGCGGCCCTTTTCAGCCAAGAGGCGCTGACGCTTGCGCATGTCGGCGATTCAAGGATTTACCTGTTCAGAGGCGGCGAGCTTAAAAGGCTTACGCGCGACCATTCGATGGTCGAGGATATGGTGGCCGCGGGCCAGATAACAGCGCTCCAGGCAAGGACGCACCCCTTCAGGAACGTGGTCACGCGCGCGCTGGGGACGAGGGATAACGTGGAGGCGGATATCTCGCGCCTTGTCCCGAAGCAGGGCGACGTCGTGATGTTGTGCAGCGACGGCCTGACCAGTATGCTGGAAGACGCCGCGATAGAAAAGATTCTGGATGCAAATATCGGGTCGCCGTTCTCCTCGGCGCAGGCGCTTGTCAAGGCCGCGAACGAGGCGGGCGGCGACGATAATATCTCGGTGGTGCTTCTGAAGTTCTGATTTTTTGAGACGGGGCGGGGCTGCTTCCGGGGGGGGAGCTACTTAATGAACTTCCGGAGGCTGGCAAGGCTCTCCATCGCGTCCTTTTCGCTGTGCGCCTCTAAGGTATAGACGGGGTTTAATTCCAGTTCCCGCAGCCTTTTGAAAAATTCCCCAAACTCGATCTTCCCTCCGCCTATCGGCAGATGGTCGTCCTCGACACCTGAGTTGTCGTGCAGGTGAAGCTCGAAAAGCCACGGGGCAATCGGGTCCAGCCACTCCACGGGGGTGAGCTTCGAGAAAAGCTCCCTGTGGCCGATATCGAAGCAAAGGCCGAACAGCGGATGATTGATTTCTTCCGCCAGCCGGACCAGGTGGGCCGGTTCCGAATCGACGATATTCTCCACCGCGACCTTCACGCCGGTCTTTTCGGCAAGTTGAAGAACCTTCCTCCAGACGGCCATGCTCCGGGAAAGCCAGATGTCCACGTTCCCGGCGTATTTCCATCTCTCGTAGCCGGAGTGAAATACTACCGACAAAGGCTTCAGGGGCGCGGTTACTTCCAGCGTCTGTAAATAGCGTTCCAGGGTTACCGCGCCGACCTTGGAATCCACCGCGCCGGGGCAGAGGTCCATGAAAGGTGCGTGGATGGAGACGGTGGGCGACCAGTCCATAGACGCCCGAAGGGCTTCGATGTCCGACCGTGTTATTTTATCGAGCTGGCCGGAAAGGAAAAAAAGCTCCGGGTTGATGCGGTTCTCCCGGAGGAAGTCCAGCCGCTCGAAGAACTTCTGGTAGGGGACGTGGACATGGACGGCGCGGCCTGGAAACATATCGTTTGACATAAAGATTTATTTATCGGCCTTTGCTGCGGCGCATGTCCCGGAAGGACAACTGGTACTGGCGGTGGGTTCCGTCTTCGCGTGGGTATCTTTTTTCTCTTCCTGTTTATCCCCCTTGGCTTCGCCCTTATCTGCTCCCTTGCTGCCACTTTCCGGCCTCGGGCTCTTCCCGGCGTAGTCGGTTATGTACCAGCCGGTGCCCTTGAACTGAAGCGCGGGCGCGCCGAGCAGTTTCCTTACTGGCCCGCCGCAAAACTTGCACTGTGTCAGCGCATCGTCCGAGAACTTCTGTATCTCGTCGAAATGTTTCCCGCATTCAGCGCATTCGTACTCATAAATAGGCATCTTAAACAACCACCTCCATTAATGCTTTACAAAAATATCTACACGCTTTTTCTTTTTAAAAACTCGACAAGCAGGCGGACGCCCACGGCCGTCGCGCCCTTGGGGCAGTACGGCTTGCCCTTTTCCTCCCAGGCCGTCCCCGCGATGTCTAGATGGACCCACGGGTAATCGACGAACTCCTGCAGGAATTTTCCCGCAGTAATGGTCGCGGCTTTTCTCCCTCCCACATTTTTAAAATCAGTAACGTCGCCCTTCATCGCGTCCAGGAACTCGTCCCACATCGGAAGCTCCCACGCGCGCTCGTTCACGGCCTCGCCGGCATCCCGCACGTCGTCGATAAGCGCCCGGTCGTTCCCCATCAAGCCGATGGCCAAATCTCCCAGCGCTATAAGGCACGCGCCGGTGAGCGTCGCGATGTCTATCACCGCAGCGGGCTTGTACTTCTGGGCGTAGCAGAGCGCGTCCGCCAGCACCAGGCGCCCTTCGGCGTCCGTGGAGATTATCTCGATTGTCTTCCCGTTTATGGCGCGCACGACATCTCCGGGCTTAAGCGCCGCGCCGCCGGGCATGTTCTCCGAGCACGGCGCGATTGCGACCAAATCCACTGGGAGCTTTAGAGCCGCAACGCACCGGATTGCCGCGATGACGGCCGCCGCCCCGGCCATGTCGTACTTCATCTTTTCCATGCCCTCGACCGGCTTGATAGAGATGCCGCCGGAGTCGAAGGTGATGCCCTTGCCGACTATGACATACGGCGCTTTTCCGCCCCGGCCGCGCTTTCTGCCTGAGTATTCCATTACTATGAACTTCGGAGGCTCCTTGCTGCCC
The DNA here is from genome assembly GCA_049801375.1 of Nitrospirota bacterium. GTDB lineage: Bacteria > Nitrospirota > JACRHJ01 > JACRHJ01 > JACRHJ01 > JBARKJ01. The sequence goes on from JBARKJ010000007.1 coordinate 5,801, forward strand.
TTAGCCACGCCTAAGTAAGAACCCATGCCAAGCTTGCGGCATTCGTCCGCCTCCAGGACTTTTATCTTCAGGCCGACATCCTTCGCCGCCGCCTTCGCGCGGGACGCCATTATGGAAGGTGTCATCTCGTTTGCCGGCGCATTGATCATATCCTTGGCGAAATTAATCGACTCCGCGATTATCTTCCCTTCAGCCGCGCCTTTTTTGAGCGCGCTTTCCGTAGTCCTGTCGGACGCCGAAAATGTCAGGGAGCTAAGCTCCTTTTTGTTGAGGTCCGGCTTTTTGAACGTATCGAATTTATAGAGCGCGAGGAGTGCGCCCTGCGACCACAGGCTCGCGAAATCGTGGTCTGTCAGACCTTCCGGGGGCTCGGCTGAAACGGAAATCTCTTTAAGTCCGAGCTTTCTGGCCAGGGAGGCAGATGCGCCCGCCGCGCGCATCAGGTTGTCCGGGACGAACTTCGCGCGCTTGCCCACTCCCGCGAGGATTATCCTGGATGGGCCGGTTTTGGCAGCGTTGTGGAAGAAGATGGTCTCGTCCTTCTTCCCGGTGAACTCGCCGGACTTGAGAGAAGAAGAGATTATACCGCCAAGGGCGCCGTCCATTTCTTTGAGCTCGCCGGACGGTTTTTCGTCCTCGAACACCGCGAATACCGCCGCGTCGGACTTCTCTGAGAGTATGGAAGCCTTCTTTATTCTTATCTCCATTTATTCCTCTTTTTTTTAATAAGGGATATTATCTAGTGAATCGTTGCCGAAATCAGATGCCCCGCAGTGATGATAGCTCCCTGTAATCCGGAAATCTTTTTCTCCGCCGCGTAAGACCATAATAGCCCTGAAGTGCGATTTATCTCCGGGATATGCGATATAAGCCTGTTTAGTAACAGCCGCGGCGGAGTTCTTTAAGTTCCCGCCGGAATCCAGCCCGACGAGTTCCAGCTGCACCGCATGCAGGCAGAGGCGCTGGCTGGAAGGCTGCACATAACCATCCGCGATCGCCTGGTTATCCTTGATTGACAAGTTCCAGTAGACATTCATGAAGTCGGTCTTCGTGTGGTACATAAAGTCCTTGGGCCGGGGATCGTAATCGCGCGCCTTCGCCTCGTAAAGAGGCGCGGCCTGAGTCGTGACTGGGGTCATCTTAACCTGCGTGACCCGTGGCTTGACCTGCGGCTTGACGTGCGACTTGAACTTGCCGTCTGCCTTGGGCTGGGGCTTTACCTGGGCCGCGACCTGAGGCTTGTTCGGCGGCTGGGCCTGGGGCTTGTAATTTTGTACCGTATTCGCCTTAGCTGGGACTTGGCCAGGTTTCGAGGCGACTAAATGCGTCGGGTTATTGATATCGAAATTCATCAGGCCAAAGTTTCCGTTGTAGCCGGACCGGGCACACCCGGCAGAGGCAACCAGGGCCAGGACTATCAATATCTTTTTCATGAAAGCTTCCTTCTCAGTAGTTCGTTTACCATGCCGGGATTGGCCTTTCCGCCCGTCTTCTTCATCACCTGCCCGACGAAAAATCCGATAAGCGCAACCTTACCCGCCCTGTACTGCTCTACATTAACCGGATTCGCGGCGATGACCTCGTCTATGATTTTCGATATCTCTCCCTCGTCCGATATCTGGACCAGGCCCTTTTCGGAGACGACCTCCTCGGCGCTTTTTTCGCTGTTATATATCTCCTCGAACACCGTCTTCGCAATCTTCCCGGAGATGGTGCCGGACCCGATAAGCTTTATCATACCCGCGAGACGTTCCGGCGGAAGAGGACACTGCTCAGGCTCGATGCCGTCCTCCTTGAGTTTGCGGAGCACGTCGCCCATTATCCAGTTCGACGCAACTTTCGGCTCCCCTGAAAGTTTTGCGGCGCTCTCGTAATAATCCGCGAGCGCCCTCGATTCCGTTAAAACCATCGCGTCGTAGTCCGGTATCCCGTACTCGCTGACGAACCTCTCGCGCTTCGCGTCCGGAAGCTCCGGCATGGTCGCGCGTACGGCCTCCAGCCACTCCTTCGATACCTCCACCGGGACCAGGTCCGGCTCCGGGAAGTAGCGGTAGTCGTGCGCCTCTTCCTTGCTGCGCATGGAAATCGTTATGTTCTGGTTGGCGTCCCAAAGCCTGCTCTCCTGGACGACTTTGCCGCCGTCTTCGATTACCGCGACCTGCCGCTTTATCTCGTAGTCGATGGCCTTCTGCACGTTCTTGAAGGAGTTCATGTTCTTAAGCTCGGCACGCGTCCCGAATTCCTTCTGGCCGACAGGACGCACGGACACGTTCGCGTCGCACCGAAGCGACCCCTCCTCCATGTTCCCGTCGCAGACTTCTATATAGCGCAGTATCGCACGGAGCTTCCGCATGTATTCCGCGGCCTCTTCGGCGGAACGGATGTCCGGCTCGGAGACAATCTCCATGAGCGGCACGCCGGTACGGTTCAAGTCCACATGGGACGCGCCCTCGATGCCCTCGTGCAGGTTCTTCCCCGCGTCCTCTTCCAGATGGATGCGGGTAAGCCCGACGCGCTTCACCAGGCCCGCCACTACGACATCGACATATCCGCCAAGGCATACCGGCAGTTCGTACTGCGATATCTGGTAGCCCTTGGGGAGGTCGGGGTAGAAGTAGTTTTTTCTCGCGAAGCGGGAGTAGGGCGCGATTTCCGAGTGCACAGCCAGGCCCGTCTTGATGATGTAGTCCATCGCCGTTTTATTCAAAACCGGCAGGACGCCCGGCATCCCGATGCACACCTGGCACGTCTGCGAGTTCGGCCCCTGGCCAAACTTAGTGCTGCACCCGCAGAATATTTTCGACGCAGTCTTTAACTGCGCGTGTACTTCCAGCCCGATTACGGGTTCATATTGCATTTAATTGAAACTCCCTTGGGTAATTTAAGTTCAGCTTTCTCATAGTACGATAATGGTATACAATCTTTTCTTAAACCATAAAGAATTTTGAATTCTTCATTTTTATATTCAAAAATAATTTTTCTCAGGCCAACTTTTTTATCATAAATTTCTTGTAACCTTTTTTCGAATTTTTGAATTCCATTATCAAATAAAATTTCGATATCCGAGTCAGTGGGATTAGTTAGTATAATCTCAACATTAATTTCTTCATTCAAACATAACCTCAATATAAAGATATTCTCTTCACTATCCGATTTTTTATTTCGAAGAAGTTCTTTCAGCTTTTGTTTCATGATGTTGAATATGTCTGCGCCGATTTTATTAAAGAAACCTGCTGCAAGTGAACCTAATATGAACGAGCCACCAATAATTAATGTGCTTAATGGTTCGACGGCTTTTTTAACCTCTTGCTCGGGTGCAGAACCAAAAATCGCACCAATTTCATTAATTAATTTTTGTGATTCAACATCACGAAAACTTCTGTCATAGATGATTTTTAATTTATTTTCTTTGCAAGTCCATAGTGATAGCTCCCGAAAACTATTTATCGGTGGAATTTCGTCAGATTCTTCAAATAATTCAGCTTCGCCTTCAAGCGCAAATTCGCCATCCTCTAATTTTTTAACTTTGGCAGAAAATATTCTTCCTATTGGTGGTATTCGAGGATCATGTTCTACTGTAATAGGAATATATTTTTTATTTATATCATTGGCGATAGATTCCAATGCCGCTAAAGACATTCGTTCTTTATGTCTATCAATACGTGTATTTGACAGAATCATTTTTTCGTACTTCATAAATTGTCGTTCTCCCAAATCAAGAGCCGCGACCTCAATAATAAGGTGTGGGTTATAATTTCGGCTTCCTCAGATGCCAGTCCGTCGCCTGCTCGTAGGCGTATGCGGCGCGCAGCACCGTCTCCTCGTCGAAATGCCGCCCGAGTATTTGAAGGCCCACGGGCAGGTCATTTTTTGTCATGCCGCAGGGGAGCGACAGG
>JBARKJ010000008.1:0-19618 GCA_049801375.1 Nitrospirota bacterium
CGATGTTGGAGAAAAATTTCGATTTCAGGTTAGCCGGAATAATAAAAAAATTCAACCTGAGGCACCTGCCGTCCATGGTCAAGGGAGGCTTTTACAGGAAACTTGCCGCATACGGCCATGTGGGCAGGATGGACATGGGACTGCCCTGGGAAGTAACGGAAAAGATATCCGCGTTCAGGAGGTAGCATGCTGAATTATCTTTATGACGACGAGGCGGAACGCAATATACACCTGCACGCGATGGAGATACTCTGCAGGGAGATAATGCTCCCGGAGGAGGAAATAAGGGAACTCTACGAGCAGGAACTGGAGAGGCTGAAGGAAACCGCGAGGGTCAAGGATTTTCTGGTCGTGCTTGTTTGCAGGGCCGTAAGAGACACACTGCGCAGGTACCGGGAAGATGAGGAAATAGCCTCATGACTACTAATAATATTTTGGTCATAATCATACTGGCGCTGTCGAGCAACCTCGATAATATAGGAGTTGCCAGTTCATATGGCATCAGGAAGATTAGCATACCGTTTTCATCGAATCTGTTAATCGCGTTCATTACGGGGACGGGCACGCTGGCTTCCATGCTCGCGGGGAGGAGCGTTTATAAATTCCTGGACCCGCAGACTGCCGGTACGGCTGGCGCGGCCATAATAATTGCAGTAGGGGCTTGGGTGCTCCTAAAAGAAACGGTGATGAGGAAGCCGCAGGCTGCTCCACTTAACCACGATAGCCGCCAGTCCATCTCTCACCTGCCAGTCCACAGGAAGATAAATGCTATCCTCGACAACCCTTTTATGGCGGATATGGACTTCTCCGGCCATATAAGCCTGAAGGAGGGGATGCTTTTGGGAATCGCCTTGACGTTTAACAACCTGGCAAACGGAATCGGGGCGGGCATGATGGGGCTCAACGTGACCCTGACCACCGCGCTGGTCGTTGTTTTCAGTATCCTGACTATCTGGATAGGACTCGAATTCGGCAACCACTACGGCGTCCGCTGGCTCGGCAAATTAGCAGGACCGGCGGCTGGAGTTCTTCTCATCCTGGTGGGTATATTTGAGATGTGCTTTTAAGATTTAAAAAAAGCAACCGGGTTGATGCTGTCCGGCATGGCAAGTATTACGGTAAACAAGGCTGGGGAGATTGATGCGGGATCAATCTCCCCCAGCAAAGGCAGGATTAATAAGGCATTGGACATTACCTGCTTTTTTTCCTCGCTTTTGCATGCTCTTCCGACGCCTCACCCTCGGCAGGTTCCGCCACTTCCGGCATCGTTCCAACAGCCCTCTTTGGGAGCGCCGCGCTGGCTACCTCTTTCAAGCCGCTCACCACGCCGATAAGGACATCTTTCACGGTGGCCACCGCGGTATTTCCGATGGAGCCCGCCGCCTCAACGGCGCCGCCCACGGCTGAAACCGCGACTTCTTCGAGATTGCCGCCCACTTCCTTAGTGGCCTCGATTATCCCGTCTACCGCACTCTTTGCCACGACAGCGACGTCCACACCGACCTCGGCTGCGCCCTTGACGGCGCCTCTCGCGGTCTGGCTTGCGGCCGTGACAACGTCTCCGCTGATATCGCTTATCCCCATTACGGCGCCTTTAGCGACGTTTCTCGTGCTGTTGATAAGGTTCGCGCCCACTTCCTCGGAGGCCTGTATGGCCCCTTTCAGGACATCCGCCGTCACGTTCACGGCCTGGTCCGTCACCGTGCCCGTGGCCTTTATGGTATTTGAAACCGTATCGCGCACAAGACTCACTATTTCCGCCTCTATCTCGTTCAGCCCCTGCAGGCTTGAAGTTATCTCGCCTTTTACTGTGGTACCTGCTTTTCCTATCGACATACCGGGATGTTCCATCGCTTCTTCCTTTGCCATACAGCCCCCCTTTTGTTTATGTACCACTTAAGTATAACATCCCCGGAAACCGCATAACCCGTTGTCCCGCGGTGATTTTCATTACTTACCTATCATCAGGTCAGTATCAGTCAATTCATACGACCTGCCGGAGCCTCTCGGCGTATGCGCCGCTTCTTACCAGGATTTCTCTCCTTATATCGGATAAAGTAACTATGACCTCGTCTATTTCCTCCGGCGCCAGGATGACCGTATCATTCGTCTCCGTCGGACATTCGCCCGTATTGCAGAGGTAGAGGTGTTTTTCACCCCTCACGCCAAAAAGAAGCGTCGTCCCAGATTTCAGCGGGATCATTTTTTTACCATCCTTTAAGGCCACTATCATTTTATCATCTCCTTTTCCGCTATAGACAGAAGCCAGACTCATTCATACGGAGGTGATATTAACACTTTATTGTTACAGGCTTATTGTGTCTAAAAGAATTTATTGTTAAACGGAGGAACTGAACTGGCATGAAGCTGTAAAAAATACGACACTCTCCGCCAAAGCGGCAGAGGCAGGACCGGCAGCGGTTATTTGAGTTGCTCTCTCTTACAGCAGTACGCTTAGAAGCGAAAGCGCGGAGCCCTCGAAGACCAAATCGACCGCTACGCCGAAGACAGCCTTGCTCACGGCGCGGCCAGCCTTATGGGCTGCCTTGTGCACATACTCGTCGTTGGTTACGGCCTTTGAATAATCGAAATAGCCTTTTTTTGCCATTTCGGAAACTATGGCCTTGTGCGTCACGGAGATCGGGTCGTAATTGATGACGATGCTGCCGGTGACGGTGTTGGTCGTGACGGCGGTAACTCCGGCAATGGAGCTTATCTCTGCTCCAATCCTCGCCGCCATTACTTCTCTGCCCTTGATGACTGGAGTCTTGACCCTGAGCCTGCCCGGTACATTGTGCATGTAATAGCTCAAATCGCACCTCCCTTGATTTTTATATACGTCCTGCAACTCGGATATCCGGAGCATCTGAACCTCCAGAACTCGCTCTCCCGGCGGTATATGTGCATATGCTTTCCGCATACGGGACATGAAGGTTTGTGGTTTGTAACAGGTCTTTTGCTACCTAAGGTAAACTGCTTGTTGCATATCAGACATAGATACCGCTGCTTTTCCCGTGAAGTATGCCCGTACCTGTAAATCGCTTCGCTTGCGCACGAAGGGCATTTAATTTCCACCGGTCCATCCTTGGGCGGTTTTGTCATGCCTATAGTTATACAATATTTAAATTACAGGGTAATTAACGAATTGTTAAGATTTGGTTACAGCTGAATCAGAGGGTATTTTTGTGATTGGCCGAAATCAAGGGGGGCCCTATAAGACCCCCACTCGTGTCAACTTTTAGCTTTGGCTGGTTTAGTCGCCACTTTTTTTGCCGGCTTAGGCCGTGATACCTTTGCTTCTTTGCTCGGCGCCGGTTTCTTTATGGCCGCCTTAGCGGAAGACACATGCCGCGCCACCGTTCCTCCCGCGCCACCCGCGCCTGCCGCGGCTAAAAGAGGCTCGGCTTCAGCGTGACGTTCGGATTTTATTTCCGCGACCAGGTCTCCGAATACTTCGCCGACGTCATGGTAAGCCTCCCTGCCTTTATTATACGCGACAAGCCCTCCTTTTATGGCCATCTTCGCGACCGGCTTCGCCACCCTGGCGATAATCGGCGCGAATATGATGGTCCCGGCGCCTATCGCCAGCGCCGTCACTATATTCCCTTTGAACAGGTCATCAATTCCCATGACCCCACCTCCGCTGAACTCCTGTTATTCAAATCTGCCCCTACTACTTATTATAGCAAATTCGATAAGTTAAACACCCAGGAATTCGGCGACCTTGGTCCTTAATTCGTAAAGGTTGCCCTTGCATATATACCCCCTCAGCCCATGTTCGGCGGCCAATTTGCGCAGGCTGTCTTCGTCGTTTGACGAAAGAAAAGCTATCGGAATATCTTTGCAGGACTTTGTGTTTTTTATTACCTGCGCGAGCGATTCACCCGAGAGCGCGGGCATGTTTATATCGATCAGGATCAGGTCCGGCTTTAAGTCCTTTATTACATTCGTGGAGCCGAGGGCCTGGCTGTGGGTATGCGCTTCATAACCCGCATTTTCCATGATCTCTTTTGTCGTCATAAGAAGTCTCTCGTCGTCATCGATTATCAATATTTTTTTCTTTTCCATTTCCGTTTCCGTTCTCCATTAAGTCAAGTGGAAGGCTGATTTCAAACTTCGTGCCTTCTCCGAAGGAACTGCTTATCGAGATTTCTCCTCCAAGCAGGTCAACCATGTGCTTCGTTATGGTGAGGCCAAGCCCCGTCCCTTCATGTCTCTTCGTATGCGCGTCCTCAAGCTGGGTGAACGCGGTGAAAAGTCTTTTCAGGTCTTCCTCTCTTATTCCTATGCCGGTATCCCGGACTGAAACGAAGAATCTGCCTTCTTCCTTGCGCGCCTCAAGGATGATCCTTCCTTCATCCGTGAACTTTGCCGCGTTGCTCATGAGGTTCGTCAGTATCTGGCGGAGCTTGACCCGGTCCGTAAAAATATTGTAAGGACTTCCAACTGCGTGGACCTCCACAAAAACGGGTTTTTTCCCGAGAAGCACGCTAGTGGTATCCGCGACTTCTTTTAATACCGGGGCCGGGTCGAATAATTCAGGGATGACCTCCATCCGGCCCGCCTCTACCTTCGACAGGTCGAGTATGTTGGTAATGATGGCGCGCAGGCCAAGGGCGCTTGACGAGAGCAGGTCCAGCCGGTCCGTCAACTGGTCGATGTATCCCTTGTCGCACGATATTTTCATCAGCTCGGCCAGGCCTATTATGGCGTTGACCGGAGCCCTCAGTTCATGGGTCACGTTGGCGATGAACTGGGACTTGATGTTGTTGACCTTCTCCAGCTCCATAGCCTTCGCGTTGGCCAGCTCCTTCTGCATAATGCTGTTGGCAAGGGCGTTGCTCTGCTCGATGACTATCTGTTTTACGGAGAGAAGCCCTATGAAATTATCGTCGTCATCGACGACTATGATATCGTCATAGACGTCCTGGAACGGCCTGGACAGCGCCCTGTCGAGCGTCTCGTCTATGCCGAGCGACCTATTGACCGACAGGGGCTCTTTATCGGCTATGGTAAAAATCGGCTTCCGCTCGTGAAGCTCGAAACCGAATCTCCTGAATAGCGTGAACAGCAGTTTGTTCCTTGTAACAAGGCCGACGGGTTTACCCAATTCCACGAGGGCGAGCGCGTCCAGATACTTCTCCTGAAAGAACCTTTCAGCAACGTCTTTTACTCGCGTATCGGGAAAGATATGCTCTGTTGAGGTGATAAGCTCTCCGATTGGAGTGATAGTTTCTTCCATAGTGTTCCTTCCGGTCCGCTTATTATGCGAACCATCTATCGAGGCTGTACAGGCCGGACATTACGCTTTCGCGGCTCTTTGCGGAGAGGTAGTTTCTGCTGACAGATCTTTTCCCAGTCCTGGCCCCAAACGTTATCGCCCTGCTGAAGTAAAGGAATGACTTTATCCTCCGGATGCCCAGCAGGCTCCAAAGGTGCGGAAGCAGGGTCATTTCTCCGTACCAGGGTATTTCCGCGCTATTGTCGCCAGTATAATATTTCATGCTTACAGGGATGACCGGAACTCCTGCGCGCGCGGGCGCCTCAAAGAGCATCCTCTTAAAATCCCCCGTCTCGCTGCCGTTGGTCGTGGTGCCTTCAGGGAACGTAACCACGTTTACCCCGTGCGACAGCGCCGTCTCCACGTCCGACAGTGATTTCCACGACGCGAGCGCCGAGCGCCGGTCTATGAATACCGTCCCGCCGAGCCGCGCCATCCAGCCGATTAACGGCCACGACTTAACCTCCATCTTCGATACGAAAACCGACGGAGAGAGGCTGGCCATCACTAAGATGTCGACATAGCTGACGTGGTTGCAGACGGTAAAACCGGTATTTTGCACCCTGTGCCCGGTGGAACCGACGTCTATTCCCAGTATGGCGCAGACTGCCCTGGCCCAGACCATGCAACCGAATGCTGAAAATTTTGCCTTAAGCCTTGCATCGGAAAAAAGAATAAGCCGCCCCGCCTGCACGGGCGGAAGCATTAAGGCTGTCCAGATGACCAGAAGGAAGAGTCTCGTGAGCCTGAGCGGAAAACGGTTATCCATCAGAAGTACCTGTTCCTGTAGCGGTTGATAAGCCGCTCGCGGTCGAGCAGGACTAAGAAGTCCGAGACTCCAAACCCGCCGTCGAACGCCGGCTCTCCGCAGATGCGCGCGCCAAGCTTGAGATAGGCAAGCAGCAGGGGCGGTACATGCTCAAGAATCGTGCCCCTGTCAAAGTCTGCATGCGCATCGAAACCCGGTACGCTTGCGAGAGGAAAGGTCCTGAATTCAGGGTCGGCCAGGTAGGACTTTTTGAAATATGCATATGCGTTGCTTATGACCTTCGGGTTGATGGTGTGGATGCTCCCGCACCCGAAGACGTATTTTATATCGTGCTCGAGTATATACTTCGCCACCCCGGACCACATGAGGTTAAGTACGGCCGAGCCCCGGTAATCCTTGTGTACGCATGCCCGGCCCAGTTCCAGTTTTTCTCCCTTGTGCCGGAAGATATTCCTCAGGTCGAATTCATTCTCCGAATAAAAGCCGACGCCCGCATCGGCCCTCTTTCCGGTCATCATCCGGTACGTGCCGACGACCACGTCCTGGGACGAGTCCACGACCATTATATGATCGCAGTACTTGTCGTAAACATCCCTGTCCAGGCCAGTCGCAAACGACGAAGCCAGCCCTTCGTTCAGTTCGAGGTTGAAGACCTCGAATCGGAGCCTCAGGACAGACTCCATTTCTTCTTCAGTGACGGCCTTCTTCAGTACCAGCGCGGACTGCGCTTTCTCCATTACCGTATTAAAACTCATCGATACCTCCTCATAGAAAAAATCGCCGAGATATATGCCGGGAATCATAGTGCCGGGACGTTACAGGTTTATTAAGGGGGAGTTAAGATTTCGAGTGGGCGTGAAACTTAACAGACCTTTAACAATTCATTAATCAACCGGTCATTAAATAAGTGTATAACATGCACATGGAGACAGTAAACGCAGCCACTCTAGGACTGGGAGTTGTCTTTAGCCTCGGCTTGTCCTATTTCTTTTTCTATGTCGCCTATCCGTTCATCACTTGGAAACTCGGGTTGATAGAAGGCGGAATAACGATGACCTGTCTCTCAGTCATACTTAGCTATACAGGCATATCGCTCTACGACCGCTCAGGCAGGGATTGGTTCGGCATCGAGGCAATAAAGGAAAAACTGAGCGGGCTGAAGGGCAAGAACTGGATAAGCAGATTCATAGCGGCACAGGTAAAGCGGGGCGGACCATTGACGCTTGTAATACTATCGATAAAATTCGACCCGTTCGTGACCACGGTCTACCTGAGGCATGGTCACAGAAAGTTTAAGGGCCTATGCTTCCGGGACTGGATAATATTCTTTTCGAGCGCGGCCATAGGAAACGGATATTGGATTTTCATCATGTTCGGGGGCGGGGCTCTGCTTAAATACCTGGGGCACTATTTTTTAAAAATGGCCTGCATCACAGGCTAAGCGATATGACGCCCTTAGAGGGTGTACGAGTAACGTCATGGAAATGTTCCAGTAGCCGCTGCATGGCATTCCCCGAATCGAAGAAACGGGCTCGTTCCCGGCCGGCGGCGGAGAGGGAGTTCCTGAGAATGGCGTCGCGTGACAGGGCAGACAGGGCAGAGGCCAGCGCCTCAGGGTCGCACGGCGGGACTAAGAGGCCGTTTTTCCCTTCTTCCACGATCTCGGCAAGCCCACCCGTTCGGGAAGCGACAACGGGCACGCCGGCCGCCATGGCCTCTACCGGCCCCATCCCGAACGGCTCCATCGCCGAAGGGAAGGCGTAGATATCGGATACCGACAGCAGGGCGGGAATATCTTCCCGTTCTCCCGGGAACCGCACCTGATCGGCTAAATCCATATCGCGGACTATATCCCGGACTCTCTGCATCTCGCTACCCTGTCCTGCCAGTACAAGCAAAGCCGAAGGGAATTCCTGCACCATCAGGGCCAGGGCCCGGACCAGGTCCTCCTGCCTCTTCTCCGGGCGGAACTGCCCCGCGCAGAGGATGACGGGGAAATGCCCGTCGATTCTGAGTTCCTGACGCACACTGGCGCTGGCGGAGGCGGTCACATATGAGTAGCGGGCCGTTTCTATCGGCGGGTACTGGATGAATATCTTCCCGGACGGGACACCCGCCTCCACCAATTGACGTTTCACGGCCTCTCCGCAGGCGAGCACCCTGCATGGCAAGCGGTAGGCGATAGGGGAGCGTACAGGGGTAAGAAGCTCCCGGCTGCGGACAAGGGGAGTTTTAGTCAGAAGGCCTACAATCCCGCTCAGCCAGGAGTCGTGACCCGAATGGGAATAGAGGACATCGGGTTTCAAGCGGATTACCAAACGGAAAAGCGCGGCCAAACTGGCCGGATGAGCCGAGGCTCGCATCGGGACGTAATTTACCGGGATTCCAGCCGCGGCCGCTTTCCCGGCGAGCTGACTGTCGCGGGGGCAGGCGATCTCTACCCTGCAGCCGGCCTCGGCCAAGAGGCACGCCTCCGTAATTAACCGCCGCTGCTGCCCGCCGAAATTCTTGGACGATTCGGTGAAGAGGACTGTCAGGCTATTCATAGACCGTTAACGGCTGTGTTTTTTTCGAAGATAACTATACGGACGCTTGCAAAAAACAAGGGGCTGAGCATGACGCGCAACCCCCTGATTTTTATCTCAAATATGGTGGGCCGTGCAAGGCTCGAACTTGCGACCCGCTGATTAAGAGTCAGCTGCTCTACCAACTGAGCTAACGGCCCATATTTTTAATTTTATGACCCGCTGATTAAGAGTCAGCGGTTGTTTATTAATTCTGCCCGGAAATCTGGTGCGCCTGGAGAGACTCGAACTCCCGACACACGGATCCGGAATCCGTTGCTCTATCCAACTGAGCTACAGGCGCCCTCTAAATCCGATGGCCCGAGACGCTGCCTGAAAATTCTGCGCGCCGTCCGGACTCTTTAAGCCCCCGGTTAGCCCCCGCGGTCAGCCCCCCCGGGGTTCTGGTGCGCCCGGCAGGGCTCGAACCTGCGACCTGCGGATTCGAAGTCCGACGCTCTATCCAACTGAGCTACGGGCGCATGCCCCATACCCGGCCGGCTATTGGTGAGAGCTTAGATGGGGTGAGTGATGGGACTCGAACCCACAACGCCCAGATCCACAATCTGGTGCACTACCATTGTGCTACACTCACCGTAAAATTAAGCCGTCTTTTTACCTTAGACCGAGAGGTCTTAAGAATTCAGTCTGAACTCGGACGCCAGCCGCCAAAATCCCATCCGACGGCCTCCCGCCCGTTTCCGCCTTACCGATTACTGGTGCGCCCGGCAGGACTCGAACCTGCGGCCCACAGCTTAGAAGGCTGTTGCTCTATCCACCTGAGCTACGGGCGCCCAGGACTGGGACCCGTTCGGCTGTCGCCGCCCGGTTTCCCGTCGCCCACTTGGTCGGGGCGAGAGGATTCGAACCTCCGACTCCCTGCTCCCAAAGCAGGTGCGCTACCAGGCTGCGCCACGCCCCGCTCAGAATGCAAATTTATACACCAGCTCTTTAGTAATGTCAACAGTTTTTGCACTGTAAAAAGTATAACATAACGCTCCCATGCTAAAGGCGCATTGCATCTTTTCATCTTCGGCCCCTTCGCGGCCGCAAGGTGGCTTAACTTTAGCGGGAAGGGCAGGCGGATTTTACAGTACAACGCCCAGGTCCTGGTACTCACCCCGCGATACAGGCGTTTGCCCCGACCGGGCCACAAAAAGCCTTTTCGCGGCGGGAAAGAAAATAACGCTCTGCACCGTCGTCTGGTTGCCGACGGGCTCGGCGGACAAAACGGAAACGGCGTCGGCTACAGCGACTTTATCTTTTGACGCCAGGGCCATTACGGAATCGTAACGCAATTTCGAGTACGCGTACGAGAAATATTCTTCAGGCACGTCCGTCTTGGGCGGCTTTTTTACGCTACCCTGAGAGCCGGCCATGAGCGGGCTCTCGAAGTGGTTCGTGCAGGCGAGGATATTATCCGGCGCGCTTCTTGAGACGACCTGCCCCGCGGAAACCTCCAGCACCCGCGCATCTTCCGGCGACGCGGTCAACAGGTTCTTGCCGACGGTACGTCTCGCATCGCGTAAAGTTTTTTCCATCTCGTCCAGCGTCCGGCTTTGCTGTATCGCGATGCGGTTTTGCAGCAGAGCGGGCGTGCCTTTCAGGGTTTTGTCCTTGCTTAACGAGGTCAGGTCGGCGATGAAGAGGCCGGAGGCATTCAGACCCGTGACGACGGCACAGAATCCGGGCCATGCGACGGAGACGAAGGGTAGACCCTTTTCAGGGTGAATTTTGAATACGGTGTTGAGTGTTGGCAGCGTATCGTGGAACAGGGGATAGTCGAGGTTCCGGGCCACGAACAGCTCTCCGTTTTCCGAGCGGGATGCGGGTACGGCGAACGACGAGCAGGCGAGGTTCACCAATACATCGTCGAGGGCGTTTATCGTGAATATCAGTTTGAAGCTCTGCCCGGAGCCTTCCGCGACGCCGCGCATCTCGTCAAGCAAGTCCTCCGGTACGAACCGCGCCATCCTCAAAGCCAGCGTCCCGAAATACCACAGGAGGAACCTCCCGCCGACGCCGAGGGAGATGGAGGATAGATAATCCACCAGCCGCTTCTTCATCAAGGCAATCTCTGGCGCGAACGCCTTCCCGTGCGCGAGACCGATCTCGCGAGGGGAGCCGGAAAGCTCGATTACCGTCAGGCCGGGAAGTTTTTGAACAATGCGTCCATTCATAGAGTTATTTGCATTTAGCCTGAAGATGCACCTAAATTGAAAAAAACTATGACCCAAATATTATAATTTCGAAACAAAAGCTATGATCCCAAGTATTATAATCACGACCCCGACAAGCCTCATCAAATTCGGCCTACACGTCAATTGCTTCGGTCCGGCATATCGGACAAGCGGATATTCGAGGTAAAACCGTTTAAGTTTATCGGCAACTACAATGGGATGGGTAAAGATATATACACCACCACATGTAATTAAGATGGCGCTCAAGCGCAAGAGGTTTTTCTCAAGCATGTCCCCCCCCATTCTTTTTAATGCGACCAGTAGTATCGTATGAACCGCCAGCGTTCATAAGTTGATTCACATTACTATATGCATATGTAGCACTCCTTCATTTGTTCATAAAAAATATAAGCAGTCAAGAAATTTTGGTAGATTCCTCGGCTTCGCCCGGAATGACTTTTTATTACCGATGCGGGTCCCGCATTTCTGCTCTTAATAGCCTTTCCTGCTTTGCGCCGCAACCCATCATTTATTAAAGCCAACCAATATATAAGTGGCATATGCGCAGAATTTAAATCACGCGTCAAAAAACGGCCTTTTTTGCCGTTTACGATGCTATTTCGGGGGTAAAAAGGGGGTTTTTGAGACGCGGTTTTTAAAGTGGGCGAAGGGATTATTTCCTTTATATCATAAAGACTTGCGCCCTGTTTCCGGCCCGTTTTTGGACGGCGGAAAATCGCGTCCCCGATTCTGCAACTACTTGATAATAAAGGAAATTTTTTTTGGCAATTATCGATTTTTCGTTCCCGGCGAGGATATATATGGAAAAAATTTATCTGACCAGTTCACGCCCGGTCTCGTACGCCTCTTTCATAGCAGTCGGATGGTCCTTTATCGCGCCCTTGTCGTCGATTTTTCCGTACAGGAGGTTTTTCCAGGGGGCGACGCCCACCGCATCGAAGAAGTATTTCATCGTGAAAACCGCGCCGTCGAAGGCGCCCGGCACTCCGGAACCCGCGGTGGATATGAAAACGCCGCGCCTTTGCATCTCACCGCGGTATTGCGGCACCGGCTCCTTCAGGACATATTTTTTCGCCCAGAAGCACTGGCAGCGGTCGATTAGTGTTTTAGCCCAAGCAGTTACGCCCATGAAATATATAGGGGAAGCGAAGACGATATGGTCGGCCTCGACGATTTTATCGTAGATCGGCTGGAAGGCGTCTTCCACCTCGCACCGCCCGGTCTTGAAGCACCGGTTGCAGGAAATGCATGGGTCGAACCGGACCTTGCGCACCTGTATAAGCTCAGTATCCGCGCCAGCGTCAGACGCCCCGCGAAGGAGTTCCTTTAAAAGAAGCTCCGTGTTTCCGTTTACCCGTGGGCTTCCTGAAAAACCAAGGACTTTCATCATGCTCTCATAAAGTCACCGTCTATTTTACCGACCGGATGTACATAACGAGCGAGTCCATCCTCGCGGAATCTTCCGGCAGAGGCTTGCCATTTAAATTTCCTTCTATGCAGCCGTTAATCACATTCTTAAGGCTGGCGTCGTCCGGGTGTTTGGCAGCATCTTTCTTGATGTTCTCATCCGTGTTGTGGCAGGTCGCGCAGGCTTTTCCATTCGTTCCGAGTGACGTATCGTTGAAAAGCTTCTTTCCGACAGCGACGGAAGGCGGATTATCTGCATAGGCCACATAAGAGCCGACACAAAACGCGATAATGGCCAATGCGGCCCAGACAAACGAGATATGTTTCATTGGACGTTCCCTCCTGAAAATGTAGACACCGATTCATCGTGCGGTTTGTAAAAACGCCGCAAACTGGCCTGGCTAAAGATTATTATAGCAGAGAGCGGAATTATGGGTTGCACTTCCCGCAGATGGACTTGAATAACGTGGTGCTCAGGTAGCGGTCGCCCCTGTCCGGGAACAGGGTGACGACAGTGCCGGAGTTAAGATTTTTTGCCATCTGGATTGCCCCGGCCATCGCCGCACCGGAAGACATCCCGACGAATATGCCTTCTTTAAGAGCTAAGTCGCGGGCGGTTTCGTAGGCCAGGTCATCCCGTACAACTATTTTATCATCCAGTTTTGACGGGTCGAAAATACTAGGGACGATTGCCTCTTTCATGTTCTTCAGGCCCTGGATCTTGTGTCCCTTGATAGGCTCGACGCCGATTATTTTAATAGAAGAGTCATATTCTTTCAGCCTTTTCCCCACGCCCATAATTGTTCCGGTGGTACCGATGCCGGCGACGAACGCGGCGATATCCCCCCGTGTCTGATTATATATCTCCGGCCCGGTGGTTTCGTAATGCGCATTGACGTTGTATTCGTTCGCGAACTGGTTCGGCATGAAGTATATTTCGGGTGCGGCCTCAAGTATCCTGTGCGCCTCGCGTATCGCCCCATCCGTACCTTCTTCGGCTTTCGTCAGAACTATCTCCGCTCCCAGGGCTTCGAGAATGCTTCTTCGCTCCATCGATACACACGCCGGCATTGTCAATTTCAGGCGATATCCTTTGGCTGCGGCTACCATGGCAAGTCCGATGCCGGTATTGCCGGAGGTTGCTTCCAGTATTATCTTATCCCTGGTCAGAATGCCCTGCTCCTCCGCCTTCAGTATCATATATAATGCAGGCCTGTCCTTGACGGAGCCGCCGGGGTTGGCACCTTCGAGCTTTGCCATTATACGGACGTTAGGGTTCGGGTTTATGTTCCTTATCTCGACCAGGGGGGTATTCCCTATAGAGTCCAGTACGCTCATCGGATGCTGTCCTTTCAAAAAAGTTCCAACAATGAATCCATTATCAGTATAAATTCATGGACAGACCCTGTCAACCGAAGTTATAATGGCACTTATGTATTTATCTCTTCCAAGACTCACGATTTCAGCCCCGCACAGAAGCTCCGGCAAAAGCACCGTTACCATCGGCCTGTGCGCCGCGCTTTCGGCAAGGGGCCTGAAAGTCCAGCCGTTCAAGAAAGGGCCGGATTTCATAGACCCCATGTGGCACGAGGCCGCGACGGGCAGGCCATCATACAACCTCGACTTCTTTATGATGGGCCCGGAAAAGATAGAAAAAAGCTTCCAAAGGCGCGCAAAGGGTGCCGATATATCCATTATAGAGGGCAACATGGGCCTCTATGACGGAATAGATATAGAGGGATCGGACTCCACGGCGGGCCTGGCAAGGCTCCTTAAATCTCCCGTCATCCTGGTAGTAGACTGCTACGGCATGACCAGGGGGATTGCGCCGCTGGTCAACGGGTTCTGCAAATTCGAGCCGGAGACGAACGTCGCCGGGGTAATCCTCAATAAGGTAAAAGGTTCAAGGCATGAAAAGAAGCTCCGGGAGGCGATAGAGCGTTTTTGCGGAGTGCCGGTGCTTGGGGCGCTGCCGCACCAGGAGGAAATGGGCATCAAAATGCGCCACTTGGGGCTCGTTCCACTGAAGGAGGAGGAAGGGCTACTGCCGGTAGTTTCGGAGATGCAGAAAGTCATAACCGAAAATCTGGACCTGGAGAAGGTAATAGACATAGCCTCTTCCGCCCAACCCCTTGAGGAACTGCCGCAGGAAGATATGGTTATTTCGGAGCCGGTGGTCCGGATAGGGGTGGCGATGGATAGAGCGTTTACCTTCTATTATCCGGAGAATTTAGAGGCGCTTCGGGCTGCGGGCGCGGATCTGGTTCCCTTTTCACCGTTGCAGGACAAGGTCTTGCCCGCGGTGGATGCGCTATATATAGGAGGGGGGTTCCCGGAAGTTCATATGGAAGCCCTGGAAAAAAACGCCTCTATGCGGAAGGCGGTAAAGGACGCCGCGGACGGCGGTATGCCTGTTTACGCCGAGTGCGGGGGGTTAATGTATCTTTGCGGGAGCCTTGTCTGGGAGGGGCTGATGTGCCGGATGGCGGAAGTTTTTCCCTGCGCCATAAGGATGTCGAAGCGTCCCATGGGTCACGGCTACGTCCTGCTCCGTCCGACGGCTGAGGGGTCCTGGCCCGTCTTTGCCGAAGAGATAAGGGCGCACGAGTTCCATCACTCCAGCATTGAAAGAGTGGGTGAGGATATAAAATTCGCTTTTCAAGTTCTTAGAGGCAGAGGGGTTGACGGCAGCCATGACGGTATGGTTTATAAAAATGTCCTGGCGGCGTATACGCACATACATTCCCTGGGTACGCCGGGCTGGGCTCCGTCTTTCGTGCAGTTCATAAAGAGCATTATTGGTGTGTAAAGACTATTAATTAAAATTATAATGACTTTAAAATTATCTATATAGCCACTTTTGAAAAAAGCTTGACAAACGCGCTTTGCCGGACTTATAGTATCTATGAAAATAAACAGCGTTTTAAAACTAATCCCTAAGTAGTATAACCTTCGGCAATAAAACGCAAAGTTTATGATTTCCCGTCTGTCCGTTCAGGTTCAATAAGACCTGAAAATAATAGAATGACCAAGCCATTTAAAGAATCACAGGTGTCGATGGGATGTCTGTGGGTGACAGGGTAACTCTCTAACAGGAGGTAAGTAAGATGCCGAATATCGAATTTAAGGGCAGATCCTATGAAGTGGACGAGGACGGGTATCTCATTAACCTGGACGACTGGAACGAGGATGTCGCGGGTTATTTAGCGGAGCAGGAAGAAGTCGAGATGACCCCCGCCCACTGGGAAGTGGTTAACTTCCTCAGGGATTACTACGCCGAATACAAAATAGCCCCGATGATCAAGATATTGGTCAAGGCCCTGGGCGCGAAACTCGGACCGGAGAAGGGCAACACGAAGTACCTTTACGAGCTCTATCCCGCCGGACCCGCGAAGCAGGCTTGCAAGATCGCAGGGCTTCCCAAACCGACCGGCTGCGTATAAAGCAATCGGAAGCGTTTCCCTGTCCCGTCCCGCCTTTTCAGGCGGGACGGGATAAGAGTCAACCGGTCTGGAAGGAAGGATATCGATGGAATTCTCTCTTATTACGGTAATCTTTTCCCTGATGGCCTATGGAGCGGCGTTCATTTTTATCGTCGGCCTTCTCGCGAAGGTATATAAATACGCCAAAACCCCATCCCCGCTTATAATCCCAACGACCCCGGCCCCAACTACTTCTTTCGGCGCTATGGTCCGGGTCCTGAGTGAGGTATTGCTGTTCAGGAGCCTTTACAAGGGCAACAAATGGACATGGGTGGGCGGCGTGGTCTTCCACTGGGCCTTCCTGTTCGTGATACTCCGGCACTTCCGTTATTTCCTTTTCCCCGTGCCAGCCTGGGATATGGGACTCCAGAACATAGGCATCTATGCCGGGATAATCCTTCCGATAGCGGTGCTGTACCTTCTGATGAGGCGCACCACGGTGGACAGGACTGTTTTCATATCCTCCCTGGCGGATTATTTCGCGCTTGCCCTGATTTTCTTTATCGCCGGGACCGGCCTCATGATGAAATATTATGAGCGGCCGTTCATGGTGGACATAAAAGGCTTCGTGTACGGCCTTATGACCTTTAATCCCTCTACCATGCCGTTGGACCCGATATTTCTCGTACACTTCACGCTTGTGCTGATGCTGCTTGCGTACTTCCCGTTCAGCAAGCTGGTGCATGCGGCCGGAATATTCTTCAGCCCGACGAGGAACCAGGCGGACAACCCGAGGGAAACAAGGCATGTAACCCCTTGGTCGCCGAACCTTACTTAAGGAGATTTCAAATTGGCAAAAGTAAAGTTTGAGGCCCCGGAACTGACCGGTGAGTTAACGATACCCGGCCTGAAAGAAGATGCCGCCGCATCCGCCCAAAGCCAACATGCGCCGGTAAAGGATATGACCGACCTGGGCTTCCCCACGGCGCTTGTCCCGGATTGGCAGGAGAAGGCGGTCGCTAAGTTCGACGAACTTCTCAAGAAGTACCGCTCACTGAAGGTCTTCCTGGACATCTGCGTCAAATGCGGCGCATGCACTGACAAGTGTCAGTTCTATCTTGGCACCAAGGACCCGAAGAACATGCCGGTGGCGAGGGCGGAACTTCTCCGCAAGGTTTACCGCCGCTACTTTACGACTGCGGGAAAAGTGCTGGGCAAACTGGCCGAGGCAGAGGACCTGACCAAGGAAGTGCTGGACGAGTGGTATACCTACTTCCACCAGTGTTCGGAGTGCAGGCGCTGTTCAGTATTTTGTCCTTACGGCATCGATACGGCGGAGATAACCATGGCCGCGAGGGAGATTATGGACACCGTAGGCTACGGTGCAAAATATCCCCTCCAGACTATCAACAAGGCTATCACCGTAGGCAACAACCTCGGCATGCCCGGCCCGGCCATACGCAGTACGCTGGACTTCATGGAGGAGGAAGTCCTGGAGCAGACCGGCGTCCCCGTGAAATTTCCGATGGACGTAAAGGGTGCGGACGTCCTGCTGGTAACCCCCTCGGCGGACTTCTTCGCCAGCCCGCACATCGAGTCGCTTGCCGGTTACGCAAAGGTGTTCCATCAGGCAGGTATAAGCTGGACGCTTTCGTCGTACGCATCTGAGGCCGGCAACTTCGGCATGTTCAACGGGAACTATGAGCATATGCGTAAGATAGCCGCCAGGATAAAGGTGGCCATAAATGAATTAAAGCCGAAGAGGCTCGTACACGGCGAATGCGGCCACGCATGGCGCGTAGCCTACAGCTTCTGGAACACGCTCATCGGGCCGTTTGACACACTCGACCCGAAATACCCAGCCCCGCAGCACATCTGTGATTTCACGAACGACCTGATTAAGCGGGGGGCCTTGAAGCTGGACAAGACGGCGAACGACCAATTCGTCGTCACCTTCCACGACTCTTGCAACGTCGCCAGGGCCACCCGGATAGGCAGCTATGCCGGCAGCCAGTTCGAGATACCCAGAGAAATAATAAGGGCCACCTGCAACAAGTTCGTGGATATGCGCGCGGATACCATACGCGAGAGGACATTCTGCTGTGGTGCCGGCGGCGGGCTTCTTGCCGACGAGATTCTTGATCTTCGTCTAAAAGGGGCGATGCCGAGGATGCAGGCGTACAAGGAAATCAAGGACAAAAACGGCGCGAATTTCTTTGCCCTCATATGCGCCATATGCAAGGCGCAGTTCACCAAGGTCTTCCCGTACTACGGATACGATATGGAGGAAGTCGGCGGCGTGCACCAGCTCGTAAGCCGGGCGATAGTGATGGGCGGAAAGGAGGGGATATAAATGAAAAAATCAATCTTGACCGTGCTTTTCATATCCCTCCTGGCAATGGTAGCCGTCGGCTGTTCGAACGAACGGGTGACGAAGCCCGAGCTTAAGGGTACGGGGCCGCTGGCACTTATACTCCCCGCGGGAGTACTCTCCCCGGAATACCACCAGCCGGTAGACTTCTGGAAACAGCATCACATGGACATCCTTAATAGGGGCGACTACAGCAAACACGAGTGCATGCTCTGCCATGACGTGAACACCTCATGCAACAACTGCCATGATTATGTAGGCGTCGCAAAGGTCGAAGGATACGAATAAAAGGGGAGCCCAATACGATGGAAGAAAAGAAAGATACCGCTCAAGCGGGCGCCGGGCCGGCGCCTGAGGAACAGCACGGCGGAAAGTTTATGGCCGGAAGGCGCGCCTTTCTGGGCGTTTTCGCCGGATGTATAGGCGCGCTGGGCGCCGGGCTCGTCGGGGTTCCGCTCCTGGCATCTTTTACGCCGGTCCAGAGGGGCAAGCCGGAGCCCGCGGTAATGAACCTTGGGGACATACCTGTGGGTGGTTCCGCACAGGGTGTTTATGCCGGATACGCGTTCCTGGTATTTAACAGAAAAACCGGAATCGAGTGCATATCCTTAAAATGCTCTCATCTGGGCTGCACCGTAAAATGGAACGAGGCGGAGAAGAAGTTTAAATGCCCATGCCATGACGGCACGTTCGACGAGCATGGAATAAATAAGAGCGGCCCTCCCCCAGTGCCGCTGACTAAGCTGGATTATAAAATCGCCGGCGACAAACTGATAGTCGGAGGTGCATAGGATGAGCAAGGTGATTGAATGGGTTGATTCCCGCACGGGAATCTCCGAACTGCTGGACGACGAGGTATTTTCCAAGAAGGCTCCGAGACTCGCGAAGTGGTACGAGTTCTTCGGCTGTTTTGGGGGGATGTCGCTTTTACTATTCATAGTACAGGTGCTCACGGGTACCTTCCTCCTCATCTACTACACGCCTTCTCCAACAGATGCTTTCTCCAGCGTCGTTTTTATCGACAACGGCGTCTATTTCGGATGGCTCTTCAGGCGCCTGCATGCGGTCGGCGCAAATGTAATGATCCTCCTGGTGATGATACACATGCTCAAGGTTATAATCACCGGGGCGTACAAGGCTCCAAGGGAGTTCCACTGGATATCCGGTTTCGTTCTCCTGATGCTCACGATGATGATGGGCATATCCGGTTATCTCCTGCCATGGACACAGCTCTCGTACTGGGCGGTCACCGTGCTCACGACCTCGTTCTCGGTCGTACCCGTTATCGGGCCGACAATGATGAAGGTGATACGTGGTGCAGACACTGTCTCTGGACCGACCTTGGGCAGGTTCTACGCCCTGCACCTGGCGCTCCCGGTGGTCATGTCGCTCTTCATGGCTTTCCATTTCATGATGATAAGAAGGTCTGGTATCCAGGAGCAGTTATAAGGAGAGGATGGGAGAATGAAATACAACAAAGACAACTGGAAGGGCGAGCTTGAACCTTTCTGGCCGAATGATGTCATCGACAAGGGGTTAATAGCCTGCGTCGTAATAGGCGTTTTCTTCGCGATAGCCTTCTTCATGCCGAACCTCTTCCTTC
>JBARKJ010000009.1:0-6157 GCA_049801375.1 Nitrospirota bacterium
ACGGCTATGGGATAAGCATCAGCGCCTTGAAAAAAATAAAGGCCGCCGGGGCATCTCTGGTCGTCACGGTTGACGGCGGCATATCTTCCGTCCTTGAGATGGAGGCCGCGAGGGCCATGGGGCTCGATGTTATCATAACCGACCATCACGAGCCGCCCGATACGCTGCCGGAGGCGCTGGCAGTGGTCAACCCGTGTCTGCGCGGCTGCGGATACCCGTTCAAGGGGCTTGCCGGGGTCGGTGTCGCGCTGAAGCTGGCCCAGGCGGTAAAGGCAGGGCTGGACGGCAAGGACAAGGCCGGACCGGGAGTGGATGGTTCTCTGCTGAAATATCTGGACTTAGTCGCCCTTGGGACGGTCGCGGACGTTGTGCCGCTGCGCGAGGAAAACAGGATACTCGTGAAGCACGGTCTCCAACTCCTTAAGGCCTCTTCGCGGGTAGGGATCAAAAAGCTTAAAGAGGTTGCGCTGGTAAAGGATGAATATTTCAGCGCGGGCACTGTCGGTTTTCAGATGGCTCCAAGGCTTAACGCATCCGGAAGGCTGGGCGAGGCGGAGGCCGGGGTCCGGCTGCTCCTGACGGAAGACCCTGATGAAGCGGCTACGATAGCGTCAAACCTGGACGCACTGAACCGTGAGCGCCAGGAGATAGAGGAGAAGATATTGGACGAAGCCCGGTCGATGATAGTATGCGACCCGGACTACGGCTATTGCTCTATCGTCCTTCATTCCCGCGAATGGCATCAGGGTGTGATAGGCATCGTCGCTTCCAAGCTCGTGGAGGAATTCTACCGCCCTACGGTATTGATATCCATGGTGGACGGGACCGGGAAAGGCTCTGCGCGTGGGATCCCGGGGTTCAACCTCTACCACGGGCTGGACAAGTGCAGGGATTACCTTGAAAGATATGGCGGGCATAAGTTCGCCGCGGGGCTTTCCATTAAAAAGGAAAACCTGGAAGCGTTCAAGGAACACTTCGAAGCTACGGTGAAGGACGCGCTTTCGGCGGAGGATTATATACCCTGGCTTAGAATCGACAACGAGGTCAAGCTTAAAGACCTGGACTGGAAGCTCTATTCGGAGATAAAGGACATGGCGCCTTTCGGACCGGCGAACCCGGAGCCGGTGCTCACGAGCGGCCCGTTGCAGGTAACGTACCCAAAGATAGTGGGGAGGAACCATGTCCGGATGAAACTCGGGCAGGACGGGTACAACCTGAACTCCATCGCGTTCAACATGGGGACCTCCTACCAGGGCTTAGCTCAGAAAAAAGTTTTCGTCAACGCCGCCTTCTCGCTCTCGGCGTCCGAATGGCAGGGAGAGAAGAGCATCCAGCTTAACGTTAAGGACCTTCATTTCAGGCGATGCTGAGACTTGAAGACATACTTGAAAAGATACAGAGCTATCAGCCGGATGCCGACCTGGATTTCCTGCGGATGGCCTATATCTATTCCGCAAAGGTACACCAGGGGACAAGCCGCCTCTCCGGAGAACCGTACCTCGTCCACCCTATCGAGGTCGCCGGAATACTCGCCGAACTGAAGCTCGACTACATCACGGTCGCCAGCGGACTCCTGCACGATACAGTTGAAGACACGGACACGACGGTCGAGGAAATCGCCGAATATTTCGGTGACGAGGTCGCCTCCATCGTGGACGGACTGACCAAGATCGCGCGGATAGAGTTCAAGACCCGCGAGGAAGCACAGGCCGAGAACTTCCGCAAGATGATACTTGCGATGTCGAAGGACATCCGGGTAATACTCATCAAGCTCGCGGACCGTCTGCACAACATGAGGACGCTCGAACACTTAAAGCCGGAGCGCAGGAAGGCAATCGCCCAGGAGACGATGGACATATATGCGCCGCTGGCAAACCGCCTTGGACTTGGGCGCATAAAGTGGGAGCTTGAGGACTTATGCCTGAAGTACCTGGAGCCGCATGTTTATGAAGACCTGGTAAGCAGGATAAGCCAGAAGCGCGAAGAGCGTGAGAAGTACATAGAAGACTTAATCGCCATCGTCAAGGCCCACCTGGAAAAAAGCGGCCTGCCGTGCCGCGTCCTGGGAAGGCCCAAGCACTACTACAGCATATATCAGAAGATGCTGAAGCAGGACATCACCGTTGACGAGATGTACGATATCACCGCGCTGCGCATCATCACGGACACAAAGGCCAACTGCTACGCCATCCTGGGCATGATACATTCCCTCTGGCTGCCGGTCCCCGGGCGGTTCAAGGACTTCATCGGCGTGCCGAAATCCAACCTCTACCAGTCGCTTCATACCACCGTCATCGGCCCAAAAGGCGACCGGGTCGAGTTCCAGATACGCACGGAGGAGATGCACCGGGTGGCGGAAGAAGGCATCGCGGCGCACTGGCAGTACAAGGAAAAGGGACGCATAGCCGAAGTGGATGAGAAGCGCTTCTCGTGGCTTCGGCAGCTCGTGGAGTATCAGCAGGAGTTGACGGACTCGAAGGAGTTCCTCGATACCGTAAAGGTGGACCTGTTCCCGGAGGTGGTTTACGTCTTTACGCCGAAGGGCGACGTTAAGGAGCTTGTGAAGGGCTCCACACCCGTGGACTTCGCATACAGCATCCATACGGACGTGGGCAACCAGTGCGTGGGCGCGAAGGTGAACGGGAAGATGGTCCCGATACGTTACGAGTTCCAGACCGGCGACACCGTGGAGATAGTGACCCAGCCGGGGCATTTCCCGTCGCGGGACTGGCTTAAGTTCGTGAAGACCTCCAAGGCAAGGACCAGGATACGGCACTGGCTGAAGCAGGAAGAAGACAAGCAGAGTATGGCGCTTGGGAAGGACCTTCTGGAGAAGGAGCTGAAGAAGAGGGACATAAACGTCCAGAAGTTGTACAAATCTCAGGACTTAAACAAGATACTCGAGGCGGCGAAGGTCGAGGACCTGGACGAACTGTACGGCGAGATCGGTTTTGGAAAAATATCTCCGCACCAGGCGATACACGCGATACTCCCGGAAGAGGCCGTTACCGAGGAGAAGCGCGACGAGTCGATACTCAGGAAAGTCGCAAGAAAGATTACCGCAAAGAAGGATAAAGGCGTAAGAATAAAGGGTGTCGATGACATCATGATCCACTTCTCGAAATGTTGCAACCCGGTTCCCGGCGACAAGATAATCGGCTTCATCACGCGCGGCAGGGGCGTCTCGATTCACTCCACGGACTGCACTAACGTCATCGACCTGGAATCCGACCGGGACAGGATGATACCGGTGGAATGGGACCTGGAGCATCCGGTCATGCACCCGGCCAAAATTTCCGTGGCGACGGTGGACAAGCCGGGCCTTTTAGCCAATGTTTCCACGGCGATAGCCTCCGCCGACTCGAATATTTCGAGTGCTGAGATATCCACTACGGAAGACAAGCGCGCGAGTCTGAATTTTACGATAGAAATCACGGACATAGGCCACCTGGAGCGCGTGATGAAGAGGATAACGAAGGTGGACGGCGTGATAAACGTGAAGCGGGTTAAAACGTCATAGCTAGCCCCCCGGCCCCAGTGGTTACACCCTCATAAGTGACTGAGAGTAAGGGGATTTTCCTGTTGAGCCTGGAGATTATATGCCCAGAGACATCATAAAAACGCACCGCGCCCCGGCCGCAATCGGCGCGTACTCCCAGGCGGTGCGGGCGGGCGATTTCGTGTTTGTTTCCGGGCAGATACCGCTCAACCCGGAGACGGGCGAGGTGGTATTTTCGGACATAAAGGAGCAGACCGAGCGCATCCTCGCGAACATCCGCAACATCCTCCAGGAGGCCGGGATGGGCCTTGAGGATGTAGTGAAAACAACGGTTTACCTTATGCTTATGGACGATTTCTCGCGGGTAAACGAGGTGTATTCCCGGTTCTTCGGAGAGAACCCGCCGGCGCGCGCGGTG
Organism: Nitrospirota bacterium; assembly: GCA_049801375.1. Lineage (GTDB taxonomy): Bacteria > Nitrospirota > JACRHJ01 > JACRHJ01 > JACRHJ01 > JBARKJ01. The sequence goes on from JBARKJ010000009.1 coordinate 3,918, forward strand.
GTGGAGGTTTCGCGGCTTCCGAAGGACGTGGCGATAGAGATTGAAGCGATTGCGTATAAAAAACCGACGGTTATCCCGTGCGAAACCGACGAATCCGCAAAATAGCCCGTCGAAAATCCGTGTAACAAAAACCCCTCCCGGACCCCCTTATATGGCGTGCGTTCCCCTGAACGGCGTCACGAATTCGATACCGGAGAAAATTTGTTGATTATTTCATTTATTTATGAATTAATGTGAACCGATGATGGCCTGTCCGATTAAGCAGGAGGAGTTATTAAGAGCGGCATTCTGCCGCTAATTTTTCATTTTTCCATTTTTTATGAGGACCCCCAATATGATGAATTTATCGGAAAATATTATAATTGAAAATGCTACAGAATATGATCGACAATATAAGGATATGGATACTGAAAATGAAATTAAATCCAAATTGACAAAGCAAGATTATTTAACACTGGATGATTTTAAAAGAATTGGACGCTGGAAATCCAAAAGGCCGACGAAACATTATATTTCAAATTCAGAAGACTTGGTACGCGAGGTAAGCCGTATTGGTTTCACTACTGCTAACGAAGAATTAAAGATAAGGATTTTTACTTTATTAAAGGGTTGTAGTTATCCCGTGGCATCTGTAATACTACATTTTAAATTTCCTGATTTATACCCTATCATAGATTTCCGCGCCTTATGGTCACTTCGCGGAACAGAACAACCAATTACCTATAATTATGAACTATGGCAGGGATATGTCGATGAGATTAGAGCTAAAGCAAAAGAATTTAAAGTTACAATTCGGACATTAGATAAAGCCTTATGGATGTATTCGGAGAAACATCAAGGAAAAGATTCTGCTCTCATTGCGGGAAAATTTTAAATGAAAAAAATATCTAATCTAATACTGATGGTCTTTGTCGTCTTTTTACTGGCTGGGTGTACTCAGAAATTGTCGAGAGAAGAGTCAGAATCCAAATTGGAAAAATGTGGTTTAAGGGTTGCCGAAACACGAAGCCTGATACTTGCTGCCGGTGAAGATTTTGGCCGCACCGAAAAGATTTTAGATAAATTAGCTGCTACTGGGTTTATTAAAATGACGCCAATGGATCAATGGGAATATGGAGAGGCGATTATAGCCGCCAGGTTGGATACAAAGACAAATACGTGGACAATAGAACCAGGACCGCGTTCTGATGAATGGACGGTAGTGGGATACTTACAATACGGTCAGATAGAATCAGGGTCGCATTCTGGAGAATGGGAGGAGGGCAGCTGGTATGAATATTGGGCAGAAGCCAAAGACGATTCCAATAGGGAAAGGTTAGGTGTAACTAGGTACGATGTTGGTATAAACTATCCCAATGACGGCAACTTAGGAGTTAAAGACGGCAAGTTACAGATAATTACAATAAAGGACTCGAATTTCAAGGTAACCGGAATAATGGAAGTGTCTCCAACACTGGATATGGTACAGTATACAGCAGAGGAAACAGCCACCCCGGAGGGCGCGGCCATAGGTGCAAAAAGCAGTACTATCGAAGGCACCATGAAATTCATGCGCTACGACGACGGCTGGCGTCCAGTTCTTTAATAATTAGCGACAAAATAAAAGACAATAAAAAACCCGCCCGAATTTGAGCGGGTTTCAGCGAGGACATTATCATGAATGAAGGACAAAGACATAACATTACCCTTGAGGCGCTGGCCTCGGTACTGGGCGGGGCGTTTCTTATCAATTTTGTAATCGTGTTATTGTGGGCTTGTCTGGCACTATTCACGCCGGACTGGTTTTATCAGTTAATGGAAAAGTGGTTCGCTGTCAGCAGGCATGAGTTTGACCTGGTGAATTACGCCGGGATTGCATTAATGAAGTTATTCAATATTGTATTTTTTCTAACTCCCTATCTATCCATAAAGTTCTTGTTGCGGAAGAGGCGGCAATAAAGTAGAAACAAAAAATAGAAATAAAAAACCCGCCCAAAGTTGAGCGGGTTTTGATTTTTAGAGTCATGCGCGCCGGTGGCGTCGCGCCTTACGGGAACAGCGGATTTATACCGTTGTCGTCGCCACTACCTTAACCGTCTTAATCGCCTTAGTAACCTTGCCCGTCCTGATGCAACGGGTGCAGACCAGCGTCTTCATCGTGGAGCCGCCGGTATCTACCCTGACGGGCTGAAGGTTCGGCTTGAACACACGCTTGTTTTTGTTGTTCGCGTGGCTGACTTTGTTGCCCGTCTGCTGAGTTT
>JBARKJ010000010.1:0-6813 GCA_049801375.1 Nitrospirota bacterium
ACGAGATACTGGATATGCTCGACTTCACGGTCTGCTCAATACATTCGAAGTTCAACATGACCGAGGAAGAGGCCACCAAAAGGGTAATCAGGGCGATGGAAAACCCGCACCTGACAATACTCGGCCACCCTACGGGGAGGCTGCTTCTGGGCAGGAGCGGCTACCCGCTGAACATGAAAAAGGTCATCGACGCGGCGGCGAGGCTGGGCGTGGCGATTGAACTAAACGCCCACCCGCAGAGGCTGGACATCGACTGGCGCGAGATGAAATACGCCAAAAGCAAAGGGGTGAAAATCGCCATCAGCCCGGACGCGCATAACCTTAGCGGCTTCGACGACATGGCCTACGGCATAGGCATCGCGCGCAAAGGCTGGCTGGAAAAGGGCGATGTCTTAAACACCATGAGCGCGGAGGAAGTGGCGGAGTTCTTCAGGAGCCGGAAAGAAAAGAAGGCGGCGTAAAATCGGTTGACTACGTTTTTTGATTATGAGCAAATGAGAAGATATGAAATATGGGTGTATTCCCAAATTTACGAAAAGGAGTGGATCAAACATGAAAGTGAATAATCTATACTGGGGTAATCCAAAAAAATCTGATTACGATTTAATTTTAGATTATTATTCAGGTACAAAAATAAATTCAACGCAGACTTCATCAATACCGTTGGCTCAGTTTTGGAAAAATACAGAAAACGTGTTAGAATCTATCTTCAAAGAATTAAACATAAGCAACGACAACGCGGATGTTTATTTTGAATATCCTACCAAATCAAAAGGTAGTAACAAAGCGTCAATGTCCGATGTAATGATCATATCAGGCCAACATAAAATAGCAATTGAAGCAAAATATACTGAATACGCGAAAGTTGGTTATGAGACAATACGTGAATGGTTAAAGAATGGAAATAAAGAAAATCGACGATCTGTCCTAAACCACTGGAAAAAGATGATCGAAGGATATATCGAAGAAAATTCCGATGTAAGAAATGAGGAGAGCGAGAGCTATTTAGACTTGCCTTATCAATTGCTTCATAGGACAGCTTCTGCTTGTTTTGATAATCCGCAATCGGCTTATGTGGTTTATGAACTTTTCTGGGACGATAGTACTAAACAGGACTTGGATAAATTTATCAAACTCTTGTGTAATTGGGTTAAGACAATTGGGGCCAAGAGTACTTTGGGGTTTTATGCACATGCTATTGAAATTAAAGAATATAACAAAGAAGTGAAAAAGGATTGTGTATTTCAAAAAATGAAAGAAGAAAGTATTTATACTTTTGGAGACGAAGAGTTTATAAAAATATGATGCCCTACGACTTCGTAAACGAAACAACCGACCAGAAAAAGAAGCGCGCGGCGGAGATTGTAAAGCTCCTTAAGAAGCGCTACCCGGACGACCCGGGCACGGAGCTTCATTACAAGACGCCGCTTCAGTTGATTATCGCGGCGATACTCTCCGCGCAGTGCAGGGAAGTCCTTGTGAACAAGGTCACGGAGACGCTGTTTAAAAAATACAAGACGGCGAAGGACTACGCCCAGGCCGACCTCGACACCTTCCAGGACGAGATAAAGACGGTCACTTTCTTCCGGAACAAGGCGAAGAACATCATAAACCTGGGGCAGGCGCTTCTGCGCGACCACGGCGGCGAGGTGCCGGGTACGATGGAGGAGCTGGTTGCGCTACCCGGCGTCGGGCGGAAGACCGCGAACCTGGTGCTGACGATATGCTTTAACGTGCCGGGGATTGTCGTGGACACGCACGTCATGCGGGTGTCACAGAGGCTAGGCCTGACCAAGAACAAGGACCCGGAAAAGATAGAGAGGGACCTCTACGCGCTTCTGCCGGAAAAAGACTGGATAGCATATTCAAACCGCCTGATAATCCTCGGGCGATACACCTGCACCGCAAGAAACCCGAACCACGCCGAGTGCGTCCTGAAGGACATATGCCCGTCCGCGTTTGCGATATGATTTAAGGGCTCGGGCGCATTCCTTCCGGAATCTCATTATTCGCAAAATGGCGTCTGCCGCTAATTTCTACTTTACGCTCAAGATGATATTCCTGCAGGAACGCACCCTCCGCCTTTTCGGCGATAGGGAGCTTTCTCGTAGCCAGCTTACCAGTTGCCGGAGTCCTGCTCGTCGCCGCGGTTTAGACGCTTTGTTACAAGCCGTTTTCTGAGGACGAAGTTCTCGTTATGGTATTTGGCCAGCGTATCCATTATAAGGCCGAGGCCAAAACTGAGTGCGGAAAGGATTCCTATGCCGGATGCAAGCACGGCCAAAGGTACGTGGTATACGTAGCGGAACTTGATATAATCCATGATGGGCCAGTAACCGATGGCGATGCTTAGCCCCGCCAGCATAAGGGAAAGGAGGAAAAAGAAAATGAAGGGCTTATAGTCTTTGAATATCAGGAAGATCGTCTTGAGGACGAGGAAGCCGTCCATGTAAGTATTGAGTTTTGAGAAGCTCCCCGCCGGCCTTTCGCCGTATTTTATCGGGATTTCCGTGATGCGGAAATCCTTTGCCAGCGCCTGAAGGGTCATCTCCGTCTCGACGTCGAAGCCTTCCGACATCAAGGGTATGCTCTTGACGAAAGTCCACGAGAAAACCCTGTACCCGGACATGACGTCCGTTACCTTCCTCGAAAAAATCAGGGATATCAGGCCGGCGACGAGCCGGTTCCCGAACTTATGAAACGCACGGAAGGACTTTGCCTCGTATGCGGACAGTCTTGCACCGACCACCATGTCAGCCGCGCCCTTTTTCAGTTCGGCTATAAGCCCGGGCGCCTGGTCGGCAGGGTAGGTATCGTCGCCGTCCACCATCAGGAATACATCTCCATCCAGCTCCGCGAACATCTGCCTTACGACGTTGCCCTTTCCCTGAATAGGCGCAGGCACCACTACCGCGCCTTCGGACCTGGCAATCTCCGCGGTTTTATCAGTGGAGTTATTGTCGTAGACGAATATCTTCGCCCCGGGCAGGGCCGCTTTGAAATCGGCGACGACCTTGCCGACGGTCTTCTCTTCGTTCAGGCAGGGGATCATCACGATCGTCCCTTTATAGTCCTGCCCTTCGTTACCGGATTGCTTTTCCATGTCCCTTTTGACTTAAGTGAGCTAAAAGCGGGAAAGCCTGAAAAGGCCGTATTCCCCGGTATACCCCGTGACCAATTGCCCGTTAGGGTCGGATATGGCCCGCCTGTAATACTTCTTTAATAGTTCGTTATCGGTTTCGGGGTCTCTCGAAAGGAGATATTCCGGGCCCGAGTGGCCGTTTAGAACCCCTTTCATCTCTTCCTGGAACTTTGAACCGTCATCCTCAGGCTTCGTCAGCCAGCTCTCCAACCGGAGGAACCTTACGCTCCCAGGAAAGAAAGGGGCAAGATAAGACGGCGTCTCGCGCGGCGAGAACGGCATTATAACGAGAGCGTTTTCAGCTTCAATCTCCGGCACGGAAACGTGCAAAAAAGAGTCCGACCACCCCCCCCTCCCCCAGTCGGGGGCTTTAGCGAACAATATCGCCGCCGCGAAAAGTACCAGAAGGGAATACACCCGGATTTTTTCCGACCGGAAAAGGAAAAAGACCAGGATTATCAGCATCACGGGAGAGATAACCTCGATGGGCACTGCATAGCGGTAAACGCAGAACATCTTCTCCCATACGATAAACGAGAAAAGGAAGAAGCCCAGCAGGTACCTGCGGCTGTTATCCAAAGCCGCCGGGGTGGCTGCCTGCCCCGGCTTTTTGTTGAACCTGCCGAACGCATAGAAAAGCAGCGCGGCGGCCCCAAACACAAAGACCAACGCCAGCCGCATGTCCCTGAAGGGCCTTTCCGCAACTCCGCCCGAGTTGCTTAAAAAATAAAAGGGAAGCAGCAGCCACTTGTGCAACTCATGCGGGGAGAACCGGATATCCTGGAAGTTGATCGGATAATAGTAAGGGGATTTGAATATTTTATTATAAAGAGGAAAAAACGGGTTCCTGAATTTTTCCCAGAGTACGAACATCCAGTAACCGGCCACCGCGATAAACCCTGCCGCGGCCGAGGCTGCCCAAAGCGCGCCGGTCCTTATTTTCTCTTTCCACGAGACAGAGAGCGCCAGGAATGCCAGAGCGGCGCCCACCGCATAGGTGAGCGCGGTCAGCTTGAGCCCTCCCGCAATTCCCATAACGGCGCCCGAGAATATCACCATATTCTTTTTAAACGTATCGGGAGCTTCTTCGGCAGGCATGGATTTCAGGATAAAAAGGATAGACAGAAGAACGAATATGCCCACGGTGTTGTCGTTCATGCTGGCGCCCAGTTCCGAGAGGTTGAAAGGCCCCAGGAACCCGGTAATGGCGGCGCTCACGGATAAGACGAGACGGGACGCAGGTTTTAATTCGAACAGTATATGGTAAGAAATCGCAAAAATAATCCAGAAGCTGACGCCTTCGATGGCTCCCATGAAAAAACCAGCCCAGATCGGCTTTAAATGGGTGATAAGGAGATAGAGGGGAAGGTCGGGCAGGGGGTTGAAATATCCCTGGATATTGGCCAGTCCGTAGTCGAAGTTCAGACGGTGGTTAAGGAACGAATAAGCGTTATAGTAGTGGTAATTTAAAAGGTCGTAATCGACGCACTGGCCGAGCCAGACCGAAACCGCGCCGGAGCCCAGGATCCCGAGAATAAAAATAATAACGTTCCTGGCGAAATGGTTCTTACCGGCTTCTTTTATTGCTGCCATAATTCTCCCCGAGACTAATGGGATATTATCCATATAAGGGGCGTTAGTGTCAATAGCGAATAGCTTTTTTAAAGTTTCCTGATTATCCCGGCAATGATATTGAGTCTCGGCACTTCCCGCTGGTACGCCGCATACTCGGCCCCGAAGTCATGCAGGAACCGGCGCTCTTCGATGAACGTGCCGAACAGGAAATACAGGGCCGCCAGAACCCGAAGCGCCAGGCTGTTTGCCGTCACGACAGGCTCGAAAAGGAATACCAGGATACCGGCGAGGTACATGGGATGGCGCACTAGCCCGTATACGCCCCAGGTGACGAGCCCGGCATTCTCTATGCCCTCGATATCCCCCGAAGTCTCGCCAGTCTTTAAATAATTCATCGCCTGCCGCACGCCCATGAAGGCCCCGGGGTGAATGATTTTCGAGGCGGCAAGAAAAATCAGGATGCCGAAGACCTGAATAATGCGCGCGGGAATAGAGATATATTGCGGCGGATAATACAGAAGCCGGTCTGGCTCTGTCCAGATTATATAAAAAGCAGCGAGGGTTATGACGGCGGAGAAGAAAGTAAAGCACAGGCGGTAATACGCGCGCATCCTGTTTTCGCCGACTATCCCGGATAAAAATTTCTTGAAGACGCGGGATACCGTGAGGCTGTGCAGGAAGGCGAATGCTATAAACGCGGTTATTACGTTCCAGTTGAGCATTACACCCTGATAACCTTTCCCTGATAAAAAAGCAATATATTTTCCGTGACCAAAGAACCGGTGGAAAACAATATCAGTGCCGTCTAGGGCATTATTTTACACTGTTCAAATGAGTAATTACTGTAAAAAATGCATTAAATTTTTTTAGTAGCCGCAATTACTGTTGACATTTCCCCTTCGTTGCGTATAAAATTGCTTCCACGATTCACCTCACGCCCGCAAGATTTAAAGGAGGTCCAAAATTATGGCAACATTAAACTCGATGCCCGCATCCCCGTGGAGGGCAATCATTGAGTCCGCCATGTACGCCAATTCGGTCAGGCGCACCGACATGGCCGAGCTCTACGGGCTCGCGCTTAATCAGCCCGAGGTCGTACGGACGGACCAGGCGATGTATAACCCCGCCCAGTTCGGCCTTCCGGCGGACGCGAAGGTACTGATATCCAACGACGGCGGCGTCGTCGGACGCACGGCCAGGGCGAGGCTTCTGGTAAGGACCTTCGATAAGCCTAAAAAAGATAAAATCCATGCCATCTTAATGGAGGCGGTATATCAGTTCAACCGCCGGCCGGGCCTGCACCTGGAGGGCATTGTCGGGCTTCACTCCGATTTCATGGTCAAGGCGCACTTAATCAGCCCGGAGACGGACGCGAAGAACATGCTGGACTGGGGGATGAACTTCTGCCCGTTTATCAAGCCCTGGAGCGACGCATATCCGAAGTCCAGGAAGATTAACGAGCCGGACATCCTTGCTTTTGCAGACCCGGAGTGGTCCCACCCGGACTTCCCCAACGGCCTGGTCATAATAGACGAGATGCAGAACTGCATCGCGATACTCGGCCTTCGGTACTTCGGCGAGCGCAAGAAGGGCACGCTCACCATCGCCTGGACAATAGGCGTGCGGCATAACATGGTGGCCTGCCACGGCGGCATAAAGAAGATAGGCAACGCCCGGCCAATCGCGGTATTCGGCCTCTCCGGCTCCGGGAAGTCCTCGATCACGAACAGCCTGGACCACGAAGGGACGCTCAGGAAGGACGAAAAAGTCACCGTAATACACGACGACGCCTTCCTGATAGACCTTGAGAACGACGTGTCGGTGGCGCTTGAGCCGTCGCTTTTCGACAAGACGGACGCGACGAAGTTTAACGACCCGATACTCAAGTATTTCTACTCCGCGCAGAACGTCGCCGTCACCTGCCATTCGGACGACGGGGGCAAGACCATATGCCGCAAGATGGTGAACGAAGACGTCAGAAACGACAACGGCCGGTGCATAAAGAGCCGGGACATGTTCCACCACGCGGACTCCTGCGAGAGGCCGAGCATGGTGATATGGCTCCAGAAGGACACCTCCCTGCCGCCGATATCAAA
>JBARKJ010000011.1:0-30847 GCA_049801375.1 Nitrospirota bacterium
TGGAGTTCTCTATAGGCACGACGCCGTATTCCGCCAGGCCGCGCTCGACCTCTGCGAAGACTTCCTTTATGCTGTTCACGGGGACGTATTGCGCGGAGTACCCGAACTGCTGGATGCAGGCAAGGTGCGAGAACGTGGCCCTGGGGCCGAGATACGCTATTTTTGCGGGCGATTCAAGAGAGAGCGAGGCGGAGAATATCTCTTTCAGCACCGCCTGGAGCGACTCATTGGGAAAGGGGCCTTTATTCTTTTTGGAGAGCCGCTCGAGTATCTGCTTTTCGCGGTCCGGGACGTGGAAGACGGTATTCTGCTCCTTCTTGATCCGGCCTATATCGATGACCAGCTTGGCACGGCTGTTCAGTAGCCCCAGGAGCTCGTCGTCTATCTCGTCGATTTTTTTCCTTAAGTCCTCTATCTTGGGCATCAGGGCCGAACACCGCCTTTTCCTTTAAAGTAGAGGAATTTATACAATAATCAGGCGTGTTTTGCAAGGAAATTGATGGGAGAGTGACGGTAATAAAAAACCCACCCCTGTTTCAGAGATGGGCTTCAATGAAATGAAAAGCTTGCGGTCAAGCTTGCTCTGATTAAATTTTCTCTTCCAATCTGCCCACCCGCTGGTCCAGCTTTGAAATGTCGGCCAGGTTGACAAGCGTCATCTTCTCCAGCCGGGAGTGCTCCTGCTTATTTTCAGCCGTGTGTCTGTCCAGCCTCTCGTTCAACCCCATTACACCTTCGATAACAATATCAATTTTATGCTCAACGGCCTCGATTAGAACACCGGTATGCCGCTTCACCTCTTCGAACTGGTCGTCGATTTTTTTAAATCGTTCGTCGATTTTCTCAAATTGGTTATCAATTTTTTCAAATCGTTCGTCGATTTTCTCAAACTTCGTTCCAAGAAAATCTATAAGCTCTTTATACTCGTTTTCAGACATTACCGTCTCCCTTTTTTTGAACCTCGCAACCGACTATACATCAGGCTCGATTATGAGTCAACGCCAAACCTGCTCTTAATAGCTCTTCCCGTTTAGACCCGCAACTCGTCGTTAATTAGTCGCTATTAATATATAAGTGGCTTATCCGCCGTTTTTATCTTTTGCATCATGGGGAGCCACCTTTGAGACGTCAGGGGCCACTTTTGATACATAAAAGGGGGGTTTTGATACATCATTTTAAAAGGGTTTTTCAGGCTATTTACCTTTAGTTTACGCTAAGTTACGCCGCATAATCGCCCGCTTCCAAAAACCGGAAACCCGCACTGCAAGTACTTGAAAAATAAAGACTTTATTTGACGAATTTTCGGAATTTCGCCATCCCTGCGCCAATAAATCAAGGATTATTTATTTAACGCCCGCACTCGGCGTCGCTTCCGCAAATCTTCTCTACGGCGTGCGGTATCGCGGGCATCAAAACGGCGAGGTTTTCGGTCGCCCCTTTAAGGCTCCCCGGCAGGTTTATTATCAGCGTTTTCGCGCGTATCCCGCAGACGGCGCGGGAGATCATCGCATGCGGAGTCTTCTTTAAAGACTCGGCCCGCATCGCCTCCGCCATCCCCGGAAGCTCCCTGTCGATTACCTCTTTCGTAGCGTCCGGAGTCACGTCCCTGGGCGAAACGCCGGTGCCGCCGGTTGTCACGATGAGGTCCGCCACGCCCTCTTTCGAGTACCTTATAAGCCGGTCCATGATAATCTCAATCTCGTCCGGGATTATCTCGTAATGGACTATCTCCGCGCCCGAACCCTCAAGCATATCCATCACGGCAGGACCAGAAAAATCTTCCCGCTCGCCGCGCGAACCCTTGTCGGATATAGTAAAAACCGCCGCCTTTATCATAGGACTGCCTCCACTTTGTCCCCCGGCCTGACAGTCCCGCCCGTAATTATTTTTATGAAAATTCCCTCTTTCGGCATTACACAGTCCCCGGCCTGATAATATATTGCACAGCGGGTGTGGCACTCTTTCCCTATCTGGCTCACCTCGCCCAGCGCCGGGCCTATCTTTATCTTCGTCCCGACCGGCAGTGTCAAAAGGTCAATGCCTTCAGTAGTAATATTCTCTGCAAAATCGCCGGGATTCACGTTCAGCCCCGCTTTTCGCATCTTGTCTATGCTCTCTATCGCAAGAAGGCTCACCTGCCGGTGCCACTCGGAACTCGCGTGCGCGTCGCCCTCGATGCCGAAATTTGAAATCAGCACCGCGCTCTCCACGTTTTTCTTGCGCATCCCCTTCTTTTCGCTTACGCTTACCGCGATTACAGAGGCCATTTTTTTAATCCTTATAAATTTTTTAAACGCAATAAACAAGTTACCGGGACTGGGTTTACGTTATTATATTTCCCCTTATTTGTCAAAGGATTTGAAGGCGGTATAATTAATCTATGGAGTTCAATTTCTTAGCTTTGGCCGAAGTCGGCGAGGGAGAAAAACCTTACAAGGGATATTTCATTCCCCTGGAGAGAGGGTTTATCCGCCTGATGGCAAGCCGTCTGGACAAAGAAGGCATGGTGGTGGCGATAAACTATTACGGGAAAAGAGATAAAGACGGAAAGGTACTGGAACTGAACCGGGTAAACGAGAAGCGCCAGGCGGTGAGTGAGTTCGAGGCTGACCTGGCGAGGTTCAAGAAAATGCTGGAGGACTCGGGCCTTCAGATTTTTATCGAGGAGATATAATAAGCGCGTCTTTCGCCGCAAGGAAGTACAGCCTTCCGTCCCTCTTCATCCACCCCGCTTTTTTCCCGGCGTCGTCTCCGTATCCGAAATAAACGTCAACCCTTCCAGGCCCTTTTATGGCGCCGCCCGCATCCTGGGCAAGAACAAACCTTTTATAGGCGGACCAGCCGGAGGGGCTATCAGCGCCTGTAAAATCGGGCGCTTCCGTGTCCACGTACGCGAGCGCGCCAGAAGGGAATATGGACTGGTCTACCGCTATGCTCCTCCCGCCTGTGACGGGCTCCCCGAGGCAGCCGAACGGGCCGTCGTCGGCCAAGGCGAAGAAGACGTAACTATCGTCCTGGTCCAGTACGGAATCCACTTCATCGGGGTGAGAGTGCAGGTAATTTTTTAGCCAGTCAAGCGACATCACGCCCCCTTCCGCCCGGCATTTGTCCGTCAGAACAGCCCCGATACTCCTGTATGCCCTGCCGTTTTGCCCGGCGTAGTTGACGTGCTTTTTGGAGCCGTCGGGGAAGGACAGCACACCGGAGCCCTGGACCTGAAGAAAAAATATTTCCGTCGGGTCGGCGCACCAGGCTATCTCAAGGCCGCAGCCGTCCAAGGCTCCTTCCCGGATCTCCTTCCTTTTGTGATACGGCACGAACCTGCCGTTTTCCACCCTGCCCAGAAGCGTCCCCTTTAGAGTCTTTCTGAACTGCCCCAGGTCCGCGAGGATAAGGTCATCAGGCTTTTTGTATAAAGGATATTTAAATTTTTCGTCCGGAGTGAGGCTCGCCTCGATTTCGGGACAGTAATAGCCGGTAAACAGGACGCGCCCTGAGCCGTCCTGGCCCGTGGATTCATATACGTTGAATTTTTCCGTCACGTATTTTTTAATTAACCCAGCCGATGGGCCTGCAAGAAGGAACTCCCTGAAATCCGAGAGCGATTTCGCCATGCCGCTCGCGGAATATCTGTCATTACCGAACACTATCTGTTTACGCGGGAGCTTTGAGAAATAATTTATTGAATTTGCGGCGGCCCGGGCGAGTGAGAAAGGCTCCATGCCATCGAGAAAATCCGGATAATCCTGTTGTTCAAGCCTGATAAGCGCCAGAGGCTTTGAAGGCTTTTCGCCCCGCGGCTTCCGGGAGACCGCTTTCGGCCCTGCGCAAGCGGTAATTAAGGCAAGTACAATGAGCAGGATGAATAACTTCCCTCTCAAACCTTAAACTTCCCCATATCTTCCCGGAGGTATCCGGCCTGCCTGAGGAGCTTATCGACCGCCTCCTCCATGTCTTTCGATATTTCTGAATTGCTCTGTGCGATTTCCAGGAACTTCTCCATGGACTTAACGATGCTGCCGCTTTCGTCGCTCTGGCTTTTCGTCGCCTGGGCTATGGTGCCGGCCATCTCGCGTGTATCGTCAAGGCTTTTCGCGAACTCCTTGATGCCCCTCGCCTGCTCGTCCATTGCCTTTCTGACTTCCTTGGAGATGTGGCTTATCTTCTCCGCGGCGGAGGCGATGAGTTCGCTTCCCTTGCTCTGCTCCTGGGTCGCCTTCTCTATCTGCTGAATCCTCTCAAGCACGTTTATGATTGCTTCCGCCACCTGCTGCACGGCCCCCGCCTGCCTGGTGGTCGCCTGCTCTATCTCCACGGCCGTCTTCATTGAGCGATTGGACGATTCTATTATTTTCGCCAGCGCATCCGCCGCTCCAGAGGCCGTCTTAGCCCCTTCGATAACTCTTTCTTTCCCGGCGCGCATAGACTCCACCGCCGACTGGGATTCCTCCTGGACGGACTGTATGAGTTTCGCTATCTCCCCGGTGGAAGAAGATGTGCGCTCAGCCAACTCTTTTATCTCGTTTGCCACGACCGAGAAGCCTTTGCCGTGCTCTCCCGCCTGCGCCGCCAGTATCGCCGCGTTCAATGCAAGGAGTGAGGTCTGGTTGGTTATCTCGTCTATGACCTTTATTATCTTCCCCACCTCCGCGGACCTCTGGCCGAGGCTTTCAATGACCTCCGACGCCTGCTCCACGGTCTCCTTTATCATATCCATCGCCCCCATCGTCCTGGCGATAGCTTCTGTCCCAAGCGTATCCGCGTCACGGGAGACCTCCTGTGAAAGCACTGCGGACATCTTCGCCTTGCCTTCGACTTCCCGTGTCGTCATGTGTATATGGCCAACCCCATCAGCCGTCTTGGACGCAAGCTCCGAGAGAACCTTTACGTTTTCGGCTACTTCCTTTATGGACATGTTCATTTCGGAGATCGACGAAGACGCCTCATCGACAAAACCCGAAAGGTTGGCCGTGCTCTCCGCGACGACGTCCACCTGCGCGGCCATTTCGGTGACTGTCGCCGAACTGTCGGTGGATGTGATGTTAAGACTCTCCGCGCTGCCCGCCACGTCCTGGACAGAACGGTCCATCCTCTCCAAGGCCCGGAAATTCTCGTTCGTCGCCTCCCCCTGCTCTTTGGCGCCGGATGCGAAAACATCGGTTTTTTTTCTTATCTCATCCGTAAGTTTAAGCAGGAGATCAGATTTATCGCCCGTGCTCGCCACAAGGTCGTGCAGCCTTTCAATGAAAAGGTTTATAAATGACGCCATCTCACCCAGCTCATCGTTCGAATGAATTTCCAGCCTCTGCGTAAGGTCCGCCTCGTTCCCCGCCATGTTGCCCATCATATCCTTCATCCTGAGCACGGGCCGAAGCACAATCCTGTCAAAGCTGTACGTCATGACGAACAGGGTTAATACCGCAAGCGCCGATACTACCGGGAGAATCCAGGTAGGATGACTGGCGGAGAGGTAGATGAAAGCCCCCAGCCATATTAGCATCAGACCTACAACGATAATCGCAAGTTTTGTTCTGAGTCCCCTTATCACGAACTGCCCTCCCGCTTAATCCTGACTTTGTCCAGGTCTATGCCGCTATCCCCGAGCTTCCTTATATCCCTGGGCCTGAACGCCCCTTTCTCCGTTACAATGGCCGTTATGTATTTAGCCGGAGTTACGTCAAAGGCAGGGTTCTTTACCTTTACCCCAAGGGGCGCAATGCAGAGTTTCCCGCAGATGTCCGTAACTTCGCCGGGGTGCCTTTCCTCGATCGGGATGTGCTCGCCGGACGGCATGGAGAGGTCTATCGTCGAGGTCGGCGCGGCGACGTAAAAAGGTATCCCGTGCTCCCTGCAAAGGACGGCGACGGTATAAGTCCCGATTTTATTCGCCACGTCCCCGTTCCGTACCGTCCTGTCCGTCCCCACTATCGCCAGGTCTATCTCGCCTTTCTTCATGAAATAGCCGGCCATGTTGTCCGTGATAAGCGTCACGTCTATGCCGTCCTGCATAAGCTCCCAGGCTGTCAATCTGGCGCCCTGAAGCACCGGCCTCGTCTCGTCCGCAAATACCTTTATCTTTTTCCCCTGCCCCACGGCCACCCGTATAGGAGCGGTGGCTGTCCCATATCCTCCGGTTGCCAGCGACCCCGCGTTGCAGTGGGTAAGGATGGTATCGCCGTCACGGATGAACCCTGCGCCGAACTCCCCTATGGCGCGGTTTATTTTTATGTCCTCCTGAAGAATTTTCTGGGCTTCAAGAGCCAGCATTTCCTTCACCTTATCCACGCCGGCGTCGCGGTGCGCGAGAGCAAAGCGCTTCATCCTGTCTATCGCCCAGAAGAGGTTGACGGCGGTCGGCCTCTGGGCGGCTAAGTAGTCGCATGCGGGTATTAACTTCTGGTAAAAGCTATCGAAATCCTTCGCCTCTATATCGTTCGCCGCAAGCGCGACCCCCATTGCCGCGGCGATACCGATAGCGGGCGCTCCGCGTACCCAAAGCTCTTTAATGCCCTTTGCTATGGTCATATAGTCCGTGCAGTCCACATAAACCACCTCGCCGGGAAGCTTCGTCTGGTCCAGCATGCAGACTTTTCCGTCCTTCCATTCTATTGCCGGTATCATCTTTGCATAACCCTCATGTTTAATAAGAATTTCGAAATCTGTCGCATTTTAACCCTCATGCCGCCATTTTGTCAATAGAGTCAACATAAACCATTGCGTTTGCGCTTTTTCATTGTTATACTTGTCCGTGCATATCCCGTTCTTTCTCATCCCTTTTCGGTGCTTGCGTCTGTTTGGGAGAAACCTTGCCGTATGGGAGGACGAAAAAGAACATGATTGATTATATTCAGATAACAGGGGGAAGAGCTTTATGAAAAAATTGTTGCTAGCCATTTCGGTGCTATCTCTTGCGGCGGTCATTTCGCCGGCCTGGGCGGATGCTCCGAAGCAATGCACCAAAGGCACATGCGGTATGGAAGAAAAAGAGGCCGCGAAGGGTACCGCGGTTGACCCGGTATGCGGCATGGACATAGCGGTGAAAGACGCGCAATACCAGGAAAAGTACAACGGGAATACCTATTACTTCTGCAGCGCCAAGTGCAAGAAGGCATTTGATAAAAATCCTTCAAAATTCACACAGAAGAAGAAATAAACGGGGGCCCGAAAGAAACGGGTCTAAAAGACATCACTGGTGACCGGGAAATATCAATGGGGGGGTCAATGTCTTATCTCAAGATGGCGGCGGTAGCGGCGATAGCTGTATTTTTATTTTTGCAGTTTGGTTGCGAGAAAAAAGAAGCGCGGACGGAAGCGACAAATGAAAACATGCAGGCGGCTGCACCAACAAACGCGGCTTCCGCTGGCGCTATAAAGTGGATGGGTTATACCGACGGCATCAATGAATCAAAAAAGACCGGAAAACCGGTAATGATCGATTTTTACACCACCTGGTGCAAATATTGTAAACTGCTCGACGATACGACTTATAAAGACCCAGGGATCGCGCAGACTGTCAACGGCAGCTTTATAGCGATTAAGGTCAATGCGGAAGGCGAAAACAAAGTCATGTACAAGGGCGTGTCGATGACCGAGAGGGACCTGGCCGCGAAGTACGCCGTGACAGGCTTTCCGAGCATCTGGTTCCTTGACGGAAAGCAGCAGCAAATCGGACAGATCCCGGGCTACGAAGCCGCTGATGAATTCAAGCCGAAGCTCACTTACATTTCGAGCGGCGCTTATGCAAAGGGCATCAAATTCGAAGACTACCTTAAATCTGTTGGGGGAAAATAATGCGTCACCATTCTGCGGTTAAGATGACTGTATTTTTATCTCTTCTGCTGGCGGCTTTTGTCCTGCCTGCGTGCGCGGCGACGGTGGACAAGTCCGAAGTGGAGCAGAAGTCGAATCCGGTGAAAGACCTTCACCAGGAGGCCGTAAAAGCGGTGGAGGCGGAGAAGGATAAGGTCCAGTGGTTTTCATACGATGATGCGCTTGTGAAGGCGAGGAAAGAGAATAAATTCGTGATGGTGGATTTCTTTGCCCAGTGGTGCAAATGGTGCAAGGAACTGGATAAAACCACTTATTCCGACCCGAAGGTGGCCCAGGCTATAAACGCGGATTTCGTGCCGGTGAAGGTGGACTCCGAATCGCTGAATAAAGTAACCTACGAGATGCGACAGATAACCATGTCCCAGCTTGCAGACAAGTACAGTGTGTCGAGCTACCCCACCGTATATTTTTTGGACAAGGACGGAAAAAAGGCCGAAGTGCTTAACGGCTATCTCGCGCCGGACGAGTTCCTCAAATACCTGCAGTACATAAAGAGCGGAAAATATAAGGAGATGAAGTGGGACGACTACGTCTCGAAAGGGGCAAAATAAAATAGATGTTCACGTACGGGGTCACTTACCTGATGGCCTTTTCCGCCGGACTTCTGTCTTTTTTTTCCCCTTGCGTCCTGCCGCTTATCCCCGCTTACCTCTCATACATCACCGGGATGTCCATACAGGAATACCAGAGTAACCTTGAAAAATCGGCCCAGCGCAGGGTAGTGCTGAAGACTCTTTGTTTCATCGCCGGGTTCGCCTTTATTTTTATTGTCGTTTTCGGCGCGGGGACGACGCTTCTCTCCGGGGCGCTCAGGGAACACAGGGGTCTTGTCGGCAAGATTGGCGGGGTATTGATCTTTTTGTTCGGGCTGCATTTCCTGGGCGTATTCAAACTAAAATGGCTGTACAAGGAGAAGCGGGCTCATATCCATAAAGTTCCCTCCGGCTATCTCGGCTCGTTCGTCATCGGCATAGCCTTCTCCGCCGGGTGGACGCCCTGCGTCGGGCCTATACTCGCTTCCATTGTCGGCATGGGCCTTTCCTCCCAGAGCCAATGGGAAGCCATACGGCTCCTCTCATTATACACGCTGGGCCTTGCGCTGCCGTTTTTCCTGACGTCTCTTGCGATAAACTTCTTCATGCCGCTCTTTAACCGCGTAAAACACCACTTCAGGATTATAGAAGTCGCGACCGCCCTGCTCCTTATTTCCGTGGGCGCGCTCATGTTCTTCGGGCAGTTCGAGTCATTTTCCGGCAATATAATGCATTATCTGAAACTCGGAGTCTGATAAATGAAGACGGTTAAGCTTTCAGTAACGGGAATGACCTGCGGCCACTGCGCGATGCACGTGGAGAACGCGCTCAAGGAGCTGGCTGGAGTTTCTTCCGCAAAGGTGGACCTGAAAGAGAAATCCGCCGAGGTCACTTACGATGAAGCAGCGGTCGATACAAATAAAATGGCGGAAGCCGTCGCGGAGGCAGGTTATAAAGTAGAAAAATAACCGGTTACTCTTCTTCTTCCGGCAAGCCGATAATCCTCCCCGACTCATTCGGCGGAGACAGCGGCTGTCCCTTCCTTTCGAGTTCTATCTCCACCTGCACCTTTACGGCCGCCGGCACCGACGGGTCATTGTACAGGTAGCGCTGGTCAAACGAGTTCATCCCCCGCACAAATTGAATCGCCCGCTCGATCGGCGTAAGCGGGTTCCGTGAGAGCGCGAACCTGACGGATTTATAAGCAGACCATTTTTGATGCGCCGCAATATTTTCAATCGTGGTTGGCGGCGTTTTTTTATGGTTGATCGCCCACAGCGCCACCGCCTCGTTCATCAGGGTATTCTCAAAACATGCCTTTACCACCAGCGGGTTTCCCTCGGAAAGCAGGGCCTTCAACACCTCTTCCGACACCTGTCTGGCAAGGGATATTTTTATCCCCGGCGATAGCGTCGGAAGCTTCTCTTTTATTATCCCCTCCCCGGCCTGCCTGAGCTCGGTAGGAATCGCCTTATTCCGCGTGACGAACCCCAAATCCCGCAGCCTTAAATCCCTTAGGAGACTAAGCGCCATCCGCCTCGGGGTCTTTGGGTTCGTGACAAGCGCGATCTTTACCCGGTAGCCCTCCGGCCCGAATTTTCTTGCCCCCACCGCTTCCAGGATGACGCCGGCCAGGTCACGCCTCTTCGCCAGGACAACCAGGTGCTCCTCGTTAATATTGCGGTTGGCGAGCAGCGAGAGGATGACCTTGTCGGAAGGATCTTTCAGGAATTTGCCGATGTTCTCCGAATCCGCATCAAGGGCGTCACGCACCCTTTTTTCTATTTCGTCCATATATTATTTTAAAAGATAATGGAACCGGTAATCAAGGAATCTTTCGGGGGCAGCTTTCTTACGCCTTCGCGATCTTTACCGCGCTGACTTTGTACTCCGGTATCTTCGCCAGCGGGTCCACGTTGGCCGAGGTCAGGACGTTTGCGGACGCCTCGGCGAAATGGAAGGGTATGAATACTACTCCCTTTGTCACCCGCTCGGTGACCCGCGCTTTTATCTTTATCTCACCCCGGCGCGAAGCAACCTTAAGAAAATCCCCCTCGCCTACCTTCAACTTTGTGGCGTCTTTCGGATTTATTTCGACAAACGCCTCCGGGACGATATGGTTTAAGCCCCCGACGCGCCGCGTCATAGTGCCGGTATGGTAATGCTGGAGAATCCTGCCGGTCGTAAGAAGGAAGGGATATTCCTTATCCGGGTTTTCGGCGGGCGGCCTGAAACTCACGGCGTGGAACTTGCCAAGACCCCGCGTGAATTTCTCCGTGTGAAGTATCGGCGTTCCCGGATGGTCCGGCGTCGGGCAAGGCCAGCATAATCCGCCGGTCTCCTCCAGCCTTCCGTGTCCCATGCCGGCGTACTGAGGCGTGAGGGTCGCCATTTCGCGGAATATGTTGCGCGCGGTATTAAATTTAAATCCGGCCAGGCCCATCGTTTCCGCAATAAGCTTTACAATCTCCCAGTCCGCCTTCGCCTCGCCCGGCCCCGGTATGGCCGCGCGGACAAGCTGGACGCGCCGCTCCGTATTGGTGAAAGTGCCGTCTTTTTCCGCCCAGGAAACCGCGGGCAGGACCACGTCCGCGAGCTGGGCCGTCTCGGTCAGGAATATATCCTGCACTACCAGGAAGTCCAGTTTCTTGAGCGCCTTCTTCACATGGGTTGAATCCGGGTCGGAAAGCACAGGGTTCTCCCCCATGATATACAGGGTATTTATTGTCCCGTGATAAACAGCATCCATTATCTCGGTGACTGTAAGTCCGGGTGCCTCTGGCAGCTTCGCCCCCCAAGCCTTCTCGAACTTCTCCCTTGCCGCCGCATCCGCAACGTTCTGGTATCCGGGATACACGTTAGGGAGCGCCCCCATGTCGCATGCGCCCTGCACGTTGTTCTGGCCCCGGAGCGGATAGACTCCCGTCCCGGTCCTCCCGACGTTGCCGGTCAGCATTGCGATATTCGCCACTGAGAGGACGTTGTCAACTCCGGTCGTGTGCTGGGTGATGCCCATGGAATAGACGAAGCACGCGGCATTTGAACGCGCAAGCATCGTTCCGGCATCGCGGATAGCCTCGGCAGGGACTCCGGTAATTTCGGACGCCATCTCCGGAGTGAAATCCTTTATAGAATTATAAAATTCTTCGTAATTTTCCGTACGGTTTTTTATGAACGACCTGTGCTTCTGGTGGTGCTGGTGGACGATAACGTTCATCAATCCGTTAAGAAGGGCGACGTCCGTGCCGGGCTTCTGCCTCATCCAAACCGATGCGTAATCGGCCAGCTCGATCTTCCTTGGATCGCAGAGTATAACCTTCGCGCCCCGCTCCCGCACGGCCTTCTTTATACGCAGGCCGATTATGGGGTGGGATTCGGTGGTATTAGAGCCGATGACGAATATAATCTCCGCATTTTCCAGGTCGGCGATGGAATTCGTCATGGCGCCGCTCCCGAATGCCATGAGGAGACCCGTTACCGTGGACGCGTGGCAGAGCCTCGCGCAGTGGTCGACGTTATTTGTCCCCATGCCCATGCGGGCGAACTTCTGAAAAATATAGTTCTCTTCGTTCGTGCAGCGGGCTGACGAGAGCGCGGCGAACGAATCGGGATTTTTCTTCTTCGCGGCGGAAAATTTTTTCGCTATAAGCTTCAGGACCTCGCCCCATGACGCCTGCCGGAATTTCGGCGCGGCTTTTTTCGAGCTGGTGCGGATGAGCGGTTTTTTGAGCCTGTCCGGGCTGTTCACGAACTCATAACCAAAACGCCCCTTAACGCACAGGCTCCCGTTGTTGGAACCCTTGCCGACAGGGGACGTTATCTTCGCGATGACCCCGTCCTTGGAGTTTATTTCCATCACACAGCCGCAGCCGCAGTACGGACAGGTGGTTTCCGTCTTCTTCAACAGGAATTCGCGCCAGGTACGGTCCTTCGTAAATGTATTTTTCTCGACAAGGGCGCCGACCGGACAGACGGATACGCAGTGGCCGCAGAAACTGCAGCCGGTCTCTTTAAGCGGCAGGTTGAACGCCGGCTCTATCTTTGTTCCAAAACCGCGGTTGGACAGTGTCAGGACGCCCCTGCCCTCGACCTCCTGACAGATACGGACGCACTTGCCGCACATCACGCACTTGTTGTTGTCTCTGACTATGAACGGGTCGGTGAGGACAGTTTCATATTTGTGGTTCTCACCGTCGAACCGGCCCTTTTTCGGGAAGGCCACCACCTCGATATTGGATATGCCGTCATGGGCTTCGGCGCAGGCATCCTCGCAGGTCTTGCAGCTTATGCATTTATCAGGGTGTGTAAAAAGAACTTTGTTTTCTTTCGCCATCTATGCGGTCCCCTCGTTACCTGTTCTTTTCGGAGTTTCCGGCCAATGCCGCCGTACGGATTTTTTCCGCAGCCTTTTTCTTTTTTCGGCCCGTTATGACATCCATGTCGTCAAATTCCAGGGCCCCGGACGGGCAGACGCTGGCGCAGGCGGGAAGACCGCCTTTTGAAGTTTCATCGATGCAAAGGTCACATTTGCGGACGGTCATCTTCTTGCCGTCCCACCGGATTACCCCGGTCGGGCAGACCATCGCGCACTCTCTGCAACCGTTGCATTTTTTATAATCGATAAAGACGACATTGCCCTTTTTTACTATCGCGGCGCTCTGGCAGACTTCCTTGCAGTACGGCCTCTCGCAGTGGCGGCAGGTCATAGGCATCGCCGGCTCCCGGAGGCCGTACGCATAAGCCCAGCTCTGAAGCACGCAGCTGCCGCATTTCACGCAATCGGAGCATTCCTCCTCGCCCGGGTGTGACGCCAGCATCAGCTCGACTATGAGCTTCCTTGCCTCGTGCACCTTCTGCGAGGCCGTATGCACCACCCAGCCGCTCCTCGCGGGCGTGTGGCAGGCGGCGGTAAGCCTGTGGCTGCCTTCCACCTCCACGACGCACATCCTGCACGCGCCGGATGGTTTCAGCCTTTCGTCCCAGCAGAGCGTCGGTATGTAAATCCCGGCCTTCTTCGCCGCCTGGAGGATGGTCTCACCGGAATTAAAGGCAACCGGTTTTCCGTCGATTATCAGTTCGTGCATCGCCTCTCCTTAAGGCTTAAACCGCCAGGGCCTTGCATGACTTTTCCGGGCAGGCCTTTTCCTTTATATGCATCATATATTCATGTCTGAAATATTTCAGGGTGGACAGTATGAAGTTCGCGCAGCTCTCGCCCAGGCCGCAGAGCGCCGTCCCCTGGACCGTCTCGCCCAGTTCGCGCATAAGCTCCAGGTCGGACTCTTTGCCCTTCCCGTCCGTTATCTTTATTAAAAGCTCGTGCATCCTTTTGGTGCCTTCCCTGCACGGGGCGCACTTGCCGCAGGACTCGTGAGAAAAGAACCTCGCGGCCCGTCTCGCCGCATGGACCATGCAGACGTCCTCATCCATGACTGTGACCGAGCCGGAACCTATGGAAGTCCCAACTGCCCTGAGCGAGTCCACGTCCATCCTGACATCCAGATGCTCTTTTGTCAGCGCGGAAGTAGCGAGACCGCCTGGTATCACGGCCTTCAGTTCTTTGCCGCCCCTGATGCCCCCGCCGTGCTTATAAATCAGTTCACGCAGGGTAATCCCGGTCGGCAGCTCGTAGAGGCCGGGCCGCTCCACATTCCCGCTAAGGCTGAATATTTTTGGCCCCGGAGATTTCGGGGAACCGATAGCGGCGAACCATTCAGCGCCGCGCTCTATTATATGCGGGACGTTTACCAGGGTCTCTACGTTGTTCACCACGGTCGGCATGGAGAAGGCGCCTTCGACGGCCATGTACGGCGGCCTGGTGCGGTAATGTCCGCGTCTGCCTTCCAAAGACTCGATAAGTGCCGAGGCCTCTCCGCATACGTAGGAGCCCGCGCCCCTGTACACCTTCAACTCAAAATTATTTGCCGTGCCGAGAATATTTTTCCCGAGGAAGCCCCTCTTTTCGGCTTGCCTTATGGCGGCGTTTAATACCTCCGCGCCTTCCGGATATTCGCCCCGGATATAGATGTAGCCGAATTCCGCGCCAAAGGCGTAGGCGGCGATCAACATGCCCTCGATAAGCATGTGCGGGTCCTTCTCGAGGAAGGGCCGGTCCTTGAACGTGCAAGGCTCGCCCTCGTCGGCGTTGGCGATTAAATACTTCGGCTTCTTGTCTATGTCAAGGCTTACTTCCCATTTCTTCCCGGCCGGATACCACGCGCCGCCCCTGCCTTTCAGACCGGACTTTATCACTTCGTCCGTGACCTCGCGGGGCGTCATGGAGTATGCTTTCTTCAGCGCGGTGTATCCGCCGGACGAGAGGTAAACGTCTATGTCCTGGCTGTTCGGAGTGTCTATGTTCTTAAGGAGTACCTTGGTCATTTATACCTCGCCAGTATCTTTTCTATCTTCTGGGGAGTCAGGTCGTAGTGGAAGTCGTCGTTTATCATCATCGCTGGCGCCCTGTCGCAGGAGCCTATGCACTCGGACTCGATAACTGTATATCTGCCGTCAGCGGTGGTGTTGCCCTTTGCAAGCTTCAGCTTGCTTCGCAGTAAGCTAAGGAGCGTCTCGGCCCCGTTAACGTTGCAGGCCATGTTCGTGCAGAGCCTGATAACGTTTCTCCCCTGCGGGGCGAGCGAGAACTGGTCATAAAAAGTGGCTACTCCATAAAGATGGGCGGGGGTGGTTTTAAGCCGCTTCGCCAGCTCTGTCACCGCCTCCTGCGGGATAAATCCATATACCTCCTGAGTGCGCCTCAGAACCGGCAGAAATATGTCCCTGGCATTGGCATCTATTCCCTCCAGCACCTTCTCTATAAGAGACAGGTCCACCTTCGGCTTCGCCTTTTTCCGGGGCTTTGAAGGCTGTTCCGGGGCTTGTTTCTTGACCTTTTTGACTTCCGTTACGCTTCTCATGGCTCTCCGCGTATTAGAATTACAAGTTCTGTAATCCTATCATAAAATGATAATAATTATCAATAATTATCTTGCCCGAAGGAAGACTATCATGCCGGGCGAGGCGCAAAACGCGGTTTGATTATATTAACGAAGCTGCCAAAAGTCCAGCTAAATAATCATGCCGGCACTAAAAAATATGCCTTGACAGGAAGTCATGTCATTCTGTATATTTACGTGCACGCCAAAACCCGTCCCCCTCGTCTAGCCTGGCCCAGGACACCGCCCTTTCACGGCGGCGACGGGGGTTCAAATCCCCCGGGGGACGCCAATTAAATCAAGGAGTTGCGAACGTTGCAATTCCTTTTTTGTTCACTGTGCCCCCTTTTGTGCCCCCTAGCCTAAAACAGCAACAGCCTTTCTCAAATCATCCACTCGCAGGTGAGCATATCGCTGAGTCATACGCCCATCCCGATGCCCCAAAAGCGACTGGACATGATATAGCTTTTTTAGGGAAAACAGGTCATATAGAAATTCCGGCAAATTCACAGGATGGCTGATATAAATCATAGTAAGTATGCGTATCCTATGCTATTAGATTAATAGGCCTTATGTATTTACCCTGATTGCGGCATCGTACTCAGACAAGTTCAATGAAAGAAAAAGAGGTTTCCATGGCGCCTGATAGTAAAGACAATCACAAGACATACACCATCATCCCTGGACCAAAGCTGGGTGTGGTACTTCCCGAGCTTCTACAGACCGTAGCCGGGGTAGTCAAGAAACATGACATTCCCCAGCTAAAACTGACAGGGGCACAGCGACTGGCCCTGATCGGCTATGCCCCCGAAAAGATCGATCAAATATGGCAAGACCTGGGCAACAGCGGCTCACCGCAAAAAAAGGCCGGTGTCCACTACATCAAGGCCTGCCCCGGCCGAGCCTGGTGCAAGTATGGAGTACAGGACGCCCTGGCCCTGGGAGAAAAGCTGGAAAAGATCTTGCTGGAAATTCCGCTGTCGTTCAATGCCAAGGTCAAGGTGGGCATTTCTGGTTGTATAATGAATTGCTGCGAGAGTTTTGTCCGCGATCTCGGCATCTTTGGCAAGAAGAACGGCTGGACGTTGGTCTTCGGCGGAAACGGCGCTGGCAAGCCCCGTATCGGTGACGTGATCGACGAAAGTATGAGCGATGAGCAGGTGTTGGAACTGGCGGTCAAGGTATTGGTTTATTACAACGCCAACGCCGTAAACCGCGAGCGCACCGCCAGGTTTATGGAACGGACAGGGCTTGAGAAATTGCGTAATGCACTGGCTAATACATAAGTACAAGCTGCCATAAGGACGGAAAACTTCGTCCCGCCTTGCTTGGCGGGGCGATGCTGTTTTTACCTACCGACAAAGCGCATATAAAGAAGAAACTCGTTTCCGGACAAGGGGAAACAATCGGGACTCAAAAATACCGATCTTTGGTATCAAAATTGTAAAATTTGCTGGATTAAATCCAGTGCCCGAGGAGTTTAAAGCGGCTCGTATTTTGGATAACGCTATAGACTCCTCGCTGTCCTACTGGGCCGGATGCAGGGGCGCAACCAAGGTAATCTGAGTGCCCCTGCCGGGTGCCGAGGTCACATCAAATGAACCGCCCAGGTATTTCAATCGCTCGCGCAGACTGAACAGACCGAACCCGTGCTTCTTATCGGCCCGGATATTCTTTTCACTGCCGTCGAAACCGATGCCATTATCCTCGACCGTAATGCGGATGAATGCCCAATCTTTCTCAATCGTCACGCTTGCACTGCTCGCCCCTGCATGTTTGACGACGTTGACCAGCAACTCACGGAGTCCTTGGTATAAGAGCACTCTTATTTCATCTGTCAGAGATTCGGTTGTCACGTCACCTCGAAAGTTGATCTCAAGGCCGTATAGTCGCTGAAATTCTTCGCAGAGCGATTCGGCCGCCGCCTCTAGGCCAAGTTCATAAAGGACAGGAGGACTCAACTCTATGGTCAAGGAGCGGGTATGCTGAATGGCGTTGTCGAGCAGCTCGCAAACCTGGTTTACTTCCCCCTTAAAGTCTTCTCCCCATGCAATTGACTGCAGCTTGATCATGGCGAGCGCCAGGGTCTGACCTATCTGGTCATGTAGCGCAGAGGCGATGCTGCGCCGTTCCCGTTCCTCCTTCCGGGATATCTCGGACGCCATAAACCTGAGTTCTTCATGATTGGCTATGATTTCCGATTCCGTACGTTTTTGCTCGGTAATGTCGCGAGAGATGCCAAAAATCCCGATTACATCCCCTTTCGCATCCCGATATACCCCCTTGATAGCAAGAAAGGTGCGGGCGATACCGGCGGCTTTGAAGGTCAACTCGGTGCTTACTGGTTTATCGGAGGCCATCGCCCTTCGGTCCGCCTCGGCGAGTGGCGCAGCGTCTTCGGGTGGTAAGAGCTCTCCGGCTGTCCTGCCGAGCACCTCGTCGATGGATTTGCCGAAAAAGTCCGCGCCGGCCGGGTTGATCATCAAGTAACGCCCGTTTAGGTCCTTGACATAGACCATATCGGGGGTGTTTTCGAATACGGCCTTCAATAAGGATTTCTGAACTTGCAGATTATTCAGGGTAATCTCGGTTGCCAGCATTCCATGGAGAAGACTCTCGACTTCGACATCAACCCGGTTGAGCTGGAAGTACTTATCCGGAGGCAGGTAGGTTGTGTAGTTATTGCAAACCATTCCACCGAATATGAGTTTCGGGTGGGTGCGAATGATTTCGCGAATTATTTGGGGAGAGTAGCGGTTAAGATCGTAAAGACATAAGACTGTGATGTCACTTGACTTTATAAGGTCATTAATCCCAGCCTCAAACCCGACCAGATCCGCCTCGGAGCATGCCTCTGGAATGCAACACACGTCGGCACACACCCGGAGGGTGTTGAAGCCGGCATCCTTGGCGTCAGTTACGGCCTGATAATATAAGCCTACTAAACGTCCGGCGTCTACAGGTCCATCGGTGTGATGGAATTCCTTTTGTGTGGTGATCACCAGCGCACCCCGCGCCAGGACGTCGGCTATGTCGATTCCGCTGTCAGCCAGAGCGGCCATTACAATTTCGTAATCGCTCTCGGTGGCGATGCACAGGCATCGTTCGCCACGCTCCAGCCCGATGCGTAAAAATGGCACGACAGCAGCAAACCTTTCCTCCGGATTGTTATAAATCAAGGAGATATGGTCATGTACCTGGAGTAGCTTGAGCGCCTCGAAAAGCGGGCTCTCTGTGTCATTAGTCCGGGGCATGTTCTCATTCCTTTCTACCACTTCATGAAGCGCATGTTACCTCAAACCATCGTCTACATAATATTCTATTTCAGTAGCTGGACAACAGCAAAGGCAACCTTCTAAGCCCTGGTAGAACTACCAGTAGAAAAAATTTATGATGACTGGTAAACTAGGCGTATATCCCTAGATTACCATAATTAAGGCTATAGTGCTATATTTAGCATAGCAACTCATAAGGGTTCCGATGAGCGACAAAATTAAAATACTTCTCGTGGACGACCATAGGCTTGTTCGTGAAGGGTTTCGCAAATTATTGGAAACCGAGGCGTCGTTTGAGGTAGTGGGAGAAACGGATAACGGCAGGACTGCGGTAAAGATGACTAAGGAGATTCTCCCTACAGTGGTGCTCATGGACCTCTCCATGCCGTATATGAACGGAATTGAGGCGATTCGTCAAATAAGGGCTGAAGCTCCGGATACCAAAATTCTAGTGCTGTCCATGCATTCGTCCAGGCGATTCGTTACAGACAGTCTTGGCGCTGGAGCCAGCGGGTACCTGCTCAAGGATGCGGCAGCCAGGGAACTTATTGAGGCGGTTCTGGCCGTTGCTAATGATAAGGTCTACTTATGCACGGCAGTTGCCGGTGTGATCGTCGAAGATTATTATAAACAAAGTTCGGGTCCGCAAGCCGCCGCTCAAGAGCTGCTTTCTTCTCGGGAACACCAGGTACTTAAGCTTATTGCCGAGGGGAAGAGCACGAAGGAGATCGCCTTCGTGCTCAATTTGAGCGCGAAGACGGTCGAGGCGCATCGGGCACAGCTAATGAAGAAACTCGGTTTGCACACCGTCGCCGATTTAGTCAAGTACGCCATACGCGAAGGGATCACCTCTTACGAATGAACTTCCTTTTGCCCTAATCTTCCCCAAATAGCAGCTTCTCCCACTACTGCATTTTCCTATTTCCCTTGCTCGTACATAGGGATTTGGCAGGGACTTTTCGGTTATTCCTTATTGACGCGGGCTGGATTTTGTCGATATGCTACTGATATAAAATTTATAGTGCTGCATACTAAAAAGTAGCAAAAAATAATGACGGTTAAAAAAAAAGAGTTAAGAGATGAAAACCTGTGATGATTTAAGAAAGGAAAGATATTTTGACTGAAAAGGATTATACACAAAAAATTACTGACATTTT
The DNA here is from genome assembly GCA_049801375.1 of Nitrospirota bacterium. GTDB lineage: Bacteria > Nitrospirota > JACRHJ01 > JACRHJ01 > JACRHJ01 > JBARKJ01. Next base: position 19,731 of record JBARKJ010000011.1, read on the forward strand.
AACTGAAACAGAAGCAGATGAAGTTGTTGCGACATTTAAGGCAATTGGGTGTGATCCAGTTGAGAGGGTAAAACAAAGCGACGGCAAGTGGACGGTTCGTTTAATAACATGTCCGGGTCTGGTCTTAGGGTTAGCCATAGTCTAATACAAAGAATTTCACCGATGCCAACCCCCTATTTCCGAACCGACATCATCGATTAATGTAATATATAAATTAATTTTTATTAACTAAAATATAAATTAGGATTTATTCTTGACTCGCCGGGTATGACCCTGTAAACTATCTATCTTATTGCAAATAATTACTATTTAGAATAAAGATAAGCATGGCGCATGAACATAAGGGGCATCTGGCAAGTTTAGCTTAGGAAATAAAAAAGATTGAAGATGTCTGGCCTCAAGAGTCTTAAAAAAAACAAACCCCTCATACAGTTTGTGCTGCTTATCATAAATATCGCAGTGGCAGAGTACCTTGTAATGGAATTTCTTGATATATTCAAGCTGTCGAACACTCTTGAAAATGTCATAGATTCATTATCATTGATTGCCATTTTAGCCCCATTTTTTTATTTGTATTATAAGGCCGGGAAGACCTTGTCAGCTTCAGAGACTAAGTACCGTCCATTGTTCGAGAACATGTTAGACGGGTTTGCATACTGCGAACTGCTTTATGACATAGAAGGCAATCCGGCGGATTTTATCTATCTCGATGTAAACCGCGCATTCGAGGAACTGACCGGCCTTAAGAATGTCGTGGGCAAGAAAGTCACAGAGGTCGTTCCTGGGATAAAAGAGTCAAATCCGGAGTTGTTTGAGGTCTATGGACGCGTTGCGTCGACTGGCTTGCCAGAGAAATTTGAAATCGAAATTAAACCTCTAAAAATATGGTTCTCCATCTCTGCATACAGCCCGGCAAATGGATATTTTGTAGCCCTTTTCGATAATATCACTGAACGCAAGCGGATGGAGGAAGAGCGCGAGATAACTATAGAATTCCTGCGCCTCGTGAATGAAAGCGCGAGCACCGACGGCCTGATTCAGGCGGCAGCGACCTTCTTTCAGGTGAAGTCCGGCTGTGAAGCAGTGGGCGTCCGGCTACATGAGGGAGATGACTATCCCTATTATGAGGCAAGAGGGTTCCCAAAAGAGTTCGTGAAGATGGAGAACTCGCTTTGTGTCCACGATAAAAGTGGCGATATTGTCAGGAACGATACTGGAAATCCCATTCTTGCATGCATGTGCGGAAATATCATCTGCGGGCGGTTCGACGCATCGAAACCTTTCTTCACGGCTGGCGGAAGCTTCTGGAGTAACTGTACGACGGAACTGCTCGCTACCACGAATGAGGCCGATCGTAACGCCCGTACGCGCAACCGGTGTAACGGGGAGGGATACGAATCGGTGGCGTTGGTTCCCATGAGAGTCGGCGCGGACAGGATAGGGCTTATCCAGTTGAACGATCGGCGAGAAGGGATGTTCACTCCTGAGATAATCGCCCAGTGGGAAAGGCTCGCGAGATACATGTCCGTGGCCTTGGCGAAATCCCGCGCGGAGGATGCGCAAAGGGAGAGCGAGCGCCAGTTCAGGGAGATGCTGGCCAACCTGAAGCTTGTTGCCATGATCCTCGATACAGAAGGCAATATCCTATTTTGCAACGATTTTATTCTGAAACTGACCGGCTGGCGGCGCGGAGAAGTGCAGGGGCGGAACTGGTTCGACATTTTCATACCGGAGGACGCTTATGAAGACCTCAAGGAATTATTTGTCGCAAGTATCGGCAAAGGGACTATTCCTTCCTACCATGAAAACACGATAAAGACCAGTAGCGGAGACTTAAGGCTTATAGCGTGGAACAATACGGTCATTAGAGACAGCAATGGCCTGATTGCAGGTACTGCAAGTATAGGAGAGGACATCACTGACCAAAGGGCGGCCGAGAGAACGATCGACGAAAGGAACGTGTGGCTAGCCATGCTTAATAAAATAGATAAGGCCATGGTCTCCACATTTGATCTTAAAGAAATATTCGGGATCCTGGTTGAGAACCTGACCAAGGCCTTAAATATGGAATCAGGCATTGTATTCCTGTACGACGATTTCAATAAAGCGGTCAGCGCGGTGGAAAATTTTAATTTTGAGTTTGCTGATGGGAACGCATGTTTTCCGGTCGAAAGTCTCCCTCTGATTTCGGAAGTTATAAAAAACAACAAGCAGATAATTTTGGACGATGTCGGTGAAGAAACGGTTGCTTACAAGATGACCGGGGCAAAGTCGATAATGCTTGTCCCTCTGAGCGTCAAAGGCATAGTGCACGGAATTATCTGCCTTCATAATAAAAAAAGCCGACACATTTTTTCCGATCCCGAAATGGAGTTTGCAAGGCAGGTCTCCGACCAGGCGATGATAGCGATTGTAAACGCAAAGCTTGTGAAGAGCCTCACGGATAACGACACGAAACTCGTCTCAAGAAACCGTCAACTTTTAGCCCTTAACGAGGTGGCCAGTATAATAGCATCCAATCAGGACATCAGCGTAATGCTGCGGATGGTCCTGGAAATGACCTTATTTCTCCCGTTCCTCGAAGTAACAAAGGGGAGTATCTTCCTGCGGGACGAGAAACACCCGGCCAAATTTAATATGGCTGCCCACGTTGGCCTTACTCCCTGCACCCAGATTACATCGGGCCAGTGTTTATGCGGAGTTGCCGCGGAAAGCGGAGAGATAGTACTTTCCAGTGACTGTTCTGACGATCCGCGCCACACGCTGAGTTACCCGGACATGAAACGCCACGGACACGTCATCATTCCCATCAAGAGTAAAGACGGTGTTTTGGGTGTGATGTCTTATTACCTTGAGTCTGGAACATTCCTGGCAGAGGCGGAAATCCATCTTTTAACTTCTATATCGAACCAGCTTGCGACGGGGATACTGAATCACAGATTTTTAGAAAAGATAGCCGCCGGTAAGAATGAATGGGAATCCACTTTTGACGCCATGGAGGAGATAGTAACAATTCATGGAACCGACTTTACCATCTTGAGGGCGAACAGGGCCGCGTCAAACTACCTGGGCAAGGGACCCGATCAGATCGTGGGCCGTAAATGCTACGAAGTCTTCCATGGCACGAAGGAACCGATACCGCTTTGTCCGGCAAGGGAGCTTCTTGAAAGCCTGAATAATTCGGTGAGGCAGGAGATATTTTCCGATGGAAGGTATTTTGAGATAAGTGTATACCCCGTATTTGCTGATGAAAAGGTCGGTTCCTTTGTCCACATAGCGAAAGATATTACCGAACTAAAACGGGTCAATAACGCCCTCAAGGAGTCGGAAGAGAAGTTCAGGAACCTGGTAGAGCAGTCCCTGGTAGGCGTATATATAGTCCAGGATGGCTTGTTCAGATATGCCAACCCCCGTTTTTCGGCAATAATGGGCTATACGGCCGATGAACTCATAGACGTCAGAGGACCTAAAGATATCGTGTATGCCGAGGACTTGCCTTTGGTCAAAGAGAACGTACGGAGACGCGAGGCCCAGGAGGTCGAATCCCAGAACTATTCCTTCCGGGTGGTCACAAAGGACGGCGAGATAGTACATGTCAACGTCTACACGGTCAACACCATTTATGACGGCAGGTTGGCCGGCATAGGGGTCCTGATAGATATAACCGAGACAATCCTTGCCAGGGACGAACTGGTAAAGAAAACCCAGGAGGCGGTAATCCTGAGGCACGCGCGCATTCAATCGGAAGAGGTAAACCGCCTGAAAAGCGAGTTTTTGGCTAACATGTCCCACGAGCTTAGAACTCCTTTAAATGCGGTAATAGGCCTGAGCCAGGTGCTTATCGATAAAACATATGGCCCGCTTGTTGAGAAACAGGAAGAGTACCTACGGGGAATAAACCAGTCCGGCCAGCATCTTATTGGCCTGATAAACGAAATACTCGACTTGTCTAAGATTGAGGCTGGTAAAGAGCAGATTGAGCTGGCGAATTTCTCATTGAAGAATTTACTCAATAATTCATTCATCATGATAAAAGAAAAAGCCCTGAAGAACAATATAGAGCTGGTCCGGGAAATAGATAGCGGTATCGGCATGCTCCACGCGGACGAACGCAGAATAAAGCAGATCATCTATAACCTGCTTTCAAATGCGGTTAAGTTCACCAATCCCGGAGGGAAGGTAGGCCTTAAGGCATCCAGCGGAGATGATGAACTGACGATAACGGTCTGGGATACCGGAATAGGCATTCCAGAAAATAAAAAGCACTTGATATTTCAGCCGTTCCAGCTCATCGATAGTTCTTTAACCAGGCGTCATGAAGGCACTGGACTGGGACTTGTGCTGACCAGGAAGCTGGTCGAACTGCATCATGGCCGAATAACGTTTGAATCAATGGAAGGCAAGGGCACGAGTTTTACCATCGTATTGCCGTTATCGGATGAAATAAATGAGCGGACGGAGAATGATCACACAACCGTTCCTGAGTCTATTTGTCCGGACAATATGATTTCAGGCACAAAAATTATGATCGTGGAAGATAACAGTTTGAATATGCTTCTGGCGGCCGATTATCTTAAGGCAAGGGGCGCTGTTGCGTTCGAGGCCTTGGACGGCATCACCGCACTCGAAAAAGCGGATGCCGAAACTCCCGACCTCATTTTAATGGACATTCAGATGCCTGAAATGGATGGTTTTGAGGTTTTGAAAAGGCTCAAAATGAATCCCAGGACCGTTGGAATACCCGCAATCGCCATGACCGCCCTTGCTACGAAAGCCGACCAGGAGAAATGCCTTAGATACGGGTTTGACGATTACATCAGCAAGCCCGTAAACCTGAGCGAAATGATTGATAAGATCCATTCCATTTTGATGAAAGGTGCAGCAAATGAATAACGGACCATTCAAAGTGCTTATTGTAGACGACGAGCCATGGAACCTGGAAGTGCTTGAGGCATTTTTCGAAGGCACCGGTTATGAGATAATAAGGGCGGCGAGCGGCGAAGAAGCCTTGAGTATTTTGAACATAAGGCGGGTTAACGTAGTTCTGCTTGATGTAATGATGCCTGGAATGGACGGTTATGGAGTCTGCAAAAAAATAAAAAACCAGGAAAGAACCAGGGATATTCCAGTCGTGATGGTTACATCACTTGACTGCAAAAGCGCAAAAATTGTTGCAGCCACGGACGGGGCAGATGGTTTTATAACAAAGCCCATTGACAAGATGGAACTTCTTGCGCAGGTCAAATCCCTGTTTCTCCATGACCAGTTGAAAAAGAACGACCTTGAAATAAAAGCGCTTCAGTTGCTGGAAAAGAACGACCTTGAAATAAAAGCGCTTCAGTTGCTTAACGAAGATCTTGCGCGCATGCTGGATGAAGCAAAGGCCAAAGCTTTTAGACCTGACCCGTCATGAAGGTTTAAAATAAGTATTATTCGGATACTCTCAATCCAGAAAGGCTGAGCAGTTATGTACCGCAGAACCCCGACAGTGCTCATTGTTGATGACGAAATATGGAACCTTGAGGTGCTGGAATCGTATCTCTTCGAGACAGGATACAAGGTAATCAGGGCATTAAATGGCGACGACGCGATCTCCATAGCACTTAACTCGGATATAGACCTTGTGCTGCTTGATATTATGATGCCCGGCATAGACGGCCTGCGCGTATGCAAGATATTAAAAACCGAAGAAAAAACTCGCTTCATCCCGATAGTCATAGTGACTTCGCTCGACCAGAAGGCTGATAAACTGGCCGCCATAGAGGCTGGCGCGGACGATTTTATCACCAAACCGGTTGACAAAGCGGAGGTGTTGGTACGGTGCGCGTCGCTTCTGAGGATGAAAAAATTCCACGATGAGCGGGACCAGGCTTATTCGCATATATGCCGCATAACATCTTTTTTTAGTGAAGCTATGTCGAAGTTCGACCCTGTTAATTTTTCCCTGGAATCCGCATACGTCGAGATGTTTTCCTCGGTGCTTAGATCTCCTGAAAGCGAACAGGACAAGCCGACATACGCATTGGTAATACCATACAGCAGGACCGGCTTTCGGAAGGCCACCCTTTATTCGATCAAAGATATGGACATATCGAAACAGGAGCTCTCCTTCCGGGAATCGCCGTCTTTATCGGAGACGTTTGACATAAATGAAAGACATGACTATTACCTCAACCTCCCCAATATCGGGACGAGAGAAGCTGCGTCGCGTGAATGGTTCCCGGATTCCCTATTGAAGGTAACCGGCACGATAGAAAATTTCGTATATTGCTGTACGGAAGCGAACTTATTTGCGTGCTTTAACTATGGACGGATGGTGAATTCGTATGACGTGCAGGTCCTTAAGGACCTTGCCCTGCATTCGATGTTTTTTGAGACAATCGCAGAGCAGGTCAAGGAGAACGAGGACGCTTTCTTATATACTATAATGGCGCTTGCGCGCGCCGCTGAAATGAACGACGAGGACACCGGAAACCACATTATCCGTGTAAACGAATACGCTTATGAGATGGCCATTGAACTGGGGCTTTCTGAAAAGGCGGCCACGGAGATTCGTTATTCGGCACAGATGCACGACGTCGGGAAACTTCATATGCCGCCAGAAATTCTCCGCAAACCAGGAAAACTTACTCCGGAGGAGTGGGAAATAACAAAAAGGCATCCTTTATACGCCGTAAAAATTCTTGGCGGTTCCCCCCGTCTTAAGACCGCAAGGCAAATAGCTTTAAATCACCACGAGCGCTGGGACGGCACGGGGTATCCGAATGGATTGAAAGGCGAAGAAATACCCCTTTGCGCCAGAATCGTCTCCATATGCGACATCTACGATGCTTTAAGGAGCAAAAGGTCTTACAAGCCGGCCTTCGACCATGCAATGGCTTATAAAATAATCACCGAAGGGGACGGCAGGATAATGCCGGAGCATTTTTGTCCGGAGGTGCTTGCCGTATTTAAGAAAATTGAGCTGCGATTTGAAGAGATATATCTGGAGTTCCAGGATAGTTGTTTGAACGGGCAACTGTTTTGTAAAAATCACGTCCGGTTGGTGGACGCAAGGCCGGCGTAGGCATGATACCGATTGTCAAAGAAGGCACGCTTGGGGAAATCCTCTATAAGGCGCAGATTATTACCGAGAAGGACGTGGAAGCGGCATTAGAGGAACAGAAAAAAACAGGTCTTCGGTTCGGGGAGACGCTTGTCAGTCTTGGCATTGTAAGGCAAGAAGATATAAACTGGGCACTTTCACACCAGTTGGTTATCCCTTATGTCCGAATTCATAAAGAAACAGTAGACCCGGTCGCCGTAAATATCGTCCCCGCATCCCTCGCCCGCAAGTTTCAATTCTTCCCTCTGATACGGGTTGGCGATGAGTTAAGGATCGCAATCGCGGACCCATTGAATAAAGAGGTTGTTGCAGAACTGGAGCGGCTGACCGGCTGCACTGTTTCCATATCCATGGGCCTTTTGCGGGAAATTATCGAAATGCAGGACCATTTTTACGGTAGCCCTGCTGAGAAGGACATCCTCTGTTTCTCTTCCCCACATTTTACTCCGTCGGTCATTGAAGAGATCAACAACGATATGACAGGGGCCATGCTGATAGACAGCCTCCTGCGCTATCTGGTAGAACAAGGGCTTTCATCCCTGTCTTTAAGGCCTTTAAGGGATATCATTGCTGTTACAGGGAGGCAAGGTGGGGTTCTACATACCGTTGGGAAGTTGCCTATCTTACACTACGACAGATTAATCTCTGCAGTGAGGAAAAAGTTCGAAATTGCCGGGAACTACTGCGTTTCGGCTCATGGCTCCCTCCGTTTTGCAGTTAATGGTGTGATCTCGCTATTCCAGGCAGCATTGATGAGAACGGGTGATTCGGAGTATGTAACACTGAGGCCTTTCATAAACTATTCGTTTCCGGAAAGTATAGCGGAATTGGAAACGTCCGACTCGAACAAACAAACGTTGAGGAAGTTTGCGACCATATCCAACGGGATGGTGCTCTTTTTGTCAACGGATGAAGATGAACGTTTGCATCTCATGGATATATGCATTCAGGACAGCATCAGGCTGGGCAAAGAAACTGTAATGCTCGGTGCTGGATTTTTGTTTAGCAATGCCAAAAATCCCGTCATTCCTATTGGACAGCGCGATAAAGACTTTAGCCAGTGGGTCCATGCCGCCTGTGAGCACGACCCCGACATTGTCGCCATTGAGGAAATGTCCGAAGTGCCTGATTTTACGGCCGCCCTCAACTGCGTACTCAAAGGGAATATCCTATTTGGCGGATTTCCATCGCCGGACATAATGGCCGGCCTTCGCCAACTCTGGTATTTGCAGAAGAAGCTGCCTACGCTCCCGTTGTTGTTGAAGGGAATTACAGCTTGCAGGGGAGTGCGCATTCTGTGTCCTGCTTGCAGGGAAGAACGCACCCCGGGCATAACAGGGAATGCTTTTCCAAATAAAAAAATCCCCCCCGCTTTTTTCAAAGCTGCAGGGTGTCCGGCCTGCCACAATACCGGTTATGCGGGAAAACGTTATCTGGTGGAGGCGGTAGCAATTGATGAGGAAATAATGGGGATTCTTAGTAGGGCAGTTATGAGCGATGAGATCACGCGTTATCTGTTAAATAAGGGGTTCAAAGGCATGGCAGCGGAGGCTGCCGACTTGCTGAATGACGGAAACATCACGTTGGAAGAATACGCTTTAATATCCTTGTAAGACAGAGAGTGGTTGTGGCAAGAATAGACAAACTTTTCAAGATGCTTAAAGATCAGGGCGCCTCCGACCTTCACCTTTCCACTGGAGCCCCTCCTATTTTCCGACTTCACGGAGAAATGGTCAAGCAGGATTTTGCCCCGTTAACTCACGAAGACCTAAAGACCGTTTTATTCGAGATCCTTACTGAGCAGCAGCAGACAGTATTCAATGAAACACATGATATTGACTTTGCATATGAAGTCGCTGATCTCGCACGTTTCCGCGGCAATATTCTTATGCAGCACCGGGGTATTGCAGCGGTATTTCGTATAATACCTACCAAGATTCTTTCCGCGGACGAGTTGCATCTGCCTGACGGAATCCGTAAGATGACCCAGTTCAAGAAAGGGATGGTCCTGGTTACCGGGCCGACAGGTTCCGGAAAATCCACGACGCTTGCGGCCATGATAGACCTTATAAATTCTACCCGCCACGAGCACATAATTACCCTTGAGGACCCTCTTGAGTTCATCCACCAGAACAAGGCGGCCTTGGTCAACCAGCGTCAGGTGGGGGAGCATACAGATAGCTTTGCCTCAGCCTTAAGGGCTGCACTGCGTGAGGACCCTGACATTATTCTCGTCGGCGAGATGCGCGACCTTGAAACCATAAGCCTGGCCATTAGCGCCGCGGAGACTGGACATCTTGTTTTCGGCACCCTCCACACAAATACCGCCATAAAGACCATCGACAGGATCATAGATGTCTTTCCAAGGGACGGCCAGGAGCAGATCAGGAAGATGTTGTCGGAATCGCTGAAAGGGGTGGTCTGCCAGCAGTTGCTTAAGAGAGCTGACGGGAATGGGAGGGTTGCGGCGTACGAGATCATGATCGGAACTCCGGCAATTGGTAACCTGATTCGTGAGGGGAAGACCGTACAGATGACTTCCATAATTCAAACCGCCAAGAAAGATGGCATGCAACTGCTGGACCAACACTTGCTAGACCTTTTGAAAACGCGGCAGATTACCCGGGAGGAGGCGCTTCGCTGTTCTGTGGACAAAAAACAGTTTGAACCGTACCAAGCAGCACAATCAGGTCTGAAGCCCCAGGTATAACAGTGCTATTGGCTTCATGCGCGGAAAAAGGACCGCTTGAGGAGATAAGATGACCAAAAAGAAACTTGGCGAATTGTTAATTGAGCGTAGCCAGCCGCAAGGTTTTGTCCTCGTTACCGGTCCTACCGGCAGTGGTAAACTACGCTTTATGCTGTACTCCAACTGTCTAAGACCCAATCGAATACAGGCGGCGGCTAAACGACGTAATCACGAAGGCGCGTCAGTTATCAAGACGGTTGGGACGAACATGGCGGATGGGAATGATACATAAAATGAAAAATAAAGTATTAAAAAAAAATTAGGTAAACCCCACTATTCCAATCGGCATAATTTCTTGTCCTGTTTTTGTTTGTACATTAAACTATCTCCACGCGCTAGCAATTCATCAAGGGTGATAGGCTTTTCTGTATCATAGCGGGCCAATCCAAAGCTAATTGACAGTTCGTAGGGTCGATTTCCTGATGAGGAGGAGAAGGGAATACTTGTAATCGGCGTTGCCCCGCCTTCTGAATTCCACAATTTGCTGTTATTAAATACCATGGGGCAAGCAGGATCTGATGGTGGGTCAACCGGGCACGCCTATAAACTTATAGAGCCGAAGCAGCTTATCAGCTTCCTCTTCCCAGTTATACTTCTCTATGATGGCAGTCCTCCCGTTTTCTCCTGCATGCTTTGCGACCTCAGGGTTATCGGCGAAATACATTATCTTCTTTGCGATTTCTTTGGGGTCGGTAGGGTCTACCGTGGCACCGCATCCAGTCTCCTTGATTATTCTTTCCAGATTAACGAAATTGGAACTAAGCACGGGCAGTCCGGAGGCCATATACTCGAAAAGCTTAATGGTGCCTTCGCCCGCGAGTATATAAGCCGGTACGGGCTGCAGGAGGACAAGCCCTAGGTCGCATTCGGGCAAAAAGTTCAAGACATCAGACCATGACCTGGATCCCAGGTGTTCGACTTTTTCGTAACCTTTCATCTTCCCGGCCTTTACCCTGTCCTCGTCAGATAGGGTGCCGATCAGTATCAGCCTGGCTGGTCTATTCAAATGCTCCATGGCTTCGATCATCTTAAAAAGTCCTCGATCTGCAGAAAGACCGCCCGCATAGACGCATTTGAACTCTTTCCCACGCCCCTTTGGCAGAAGAGGATTTTTCGGACTATATGGATAATTGCTCACTACCGTCGCCCTTCCTTTAAATTTATTTCCTATTGTTCTGTCTACTACTATCACGCCATCAAAAAAACTGGAGGCGAATGTCTCCAACAAATCAAAAGCATACGCTATGAAATGCCTGATGCCCC
>JBARKJ010000012.1:0-6780 GCA_049801375.1 Nitrospirota bacterium
GGAGGAGCTTGGCGATTGGGCCGGGAAATTCGTAGGCCTGGGAGTGAAATTGATCGGCTCCTGCTGCGGCTCCACCCCCGCCCATACGAAGGCCATAGCGGACGCCGTTCGGGGGAAAGAGGCCAAGACGCGGGATAAAAAGGCTTGCGGCACCCACCTTACCAGCCGCACAAAACTCGTCTCCGTCGGAACGGGCTTCATGCCCGCGGTAATCGGCGAACGGATAAACCCCACCGGCAGGAAGGCGCTCTCCGAAGAGCTTTCTAAAGGAGTTCTCAATATAGTGAAGCGCGAGGCCAGGGAGCAGACGCAGTCCGGCGCGGCGCTGATAGATATTAACGTCGGCCTGCCAGGCGCGGACGAGGAAGCGCTCATGGCGAATGTCGTGCGCGCGGTTGAAGGGGCGACGGACCTGCCGCTGGTCATTGACTCCACGGACCCGAAGGCTATCGAAGCCGCGCTTAAGGAAGTCGGCGGAAAATGCCTCGTGAACTCCGTGACCGGCGACAAGGAAAGGCTGGAGTCCATCCTGCCGCTGGTGAAGAAATACGGCGCGGCGTTGGTGGGGCTTACGATTGACGACTCCGGCATCCCGCAAACAGCCGAAGAGCGCTTGAGAATCGCAGAGAAAATTCTGGATGCCTGCGTCGCCCACGGGATTCCGAAGGAAGACCTGGTGATCGACTGCCTCGTTATGACCGCATCCGCAGAGCAGGACCAGGCCGTCGAAACCCTGAAAGCCATCTCGCTCATTAAAGACGAGCTGGGGCTGACCACTTCCCTTGGAATCAGCAACGTCTCCTTCGGGCTTCCGGAGAGGCCGCTTATCAATGCTACCTACCTGGCGATGGCGCTGTCGCATGGCCTGGACGCGGCGATGGTGAATATTTACGACGAGCGCATAAGGGACGCGATGGCGGCTGGCGCGGTGCTCACGGGCCGGGATAAGAGGGCGGATAAGTATGTGAAGGAATATAGAGGAGTTACTATAAAATATTCTAGGGAAATTCCTCTTGGAGGAAGTATCGTTGCACACTCTTCGGCACATGATACGTTAACGGTCGTTACCTTAGAGGACAAAATTCGTCAAGCAGTTATTGACGGCGACAAAGACAATATAGTTTCGTTAATTGAGACGGCATTGGCAAAGCCGATGGACCCGATGGAAGTCGGCAATACCTGCCTCATTCCAGCCCTCGAAGAAGTAGGGAAACTCTATGAATCGGGCGAGATATTCCTTCCGCAGGTTATGCAGTCCGCGGAGACGATGAAGGCGGCGTTCGCGCGGCTGAAGGTTGAGATGAAGGGGCAGTCCCGCAATGCCGGGAAGGTGCTTTTGGCCACCGTTTACGGCGACGTGCACGACATCGGGAAGAACATCCTGGCCACGCTGCTTGAGAACCACGGCCTGGAAGTAATCGACCTGGGCAAGAACGTGCCTGTCGAGACCGTTTTGAACGAGGCGGAGAAGCACAAGCCTGACGTTATAGGCCTCTCCGCTCTTATGACCACCACCATGACGCAGATGGGCGCGGTGATAAAGGAACGGGACAGGCGCGGCCTCCATATACCTGTAGTCCTTGGCGGCGCGGTGGTTACGGAAAGCTACGCGAAGTCCATCGGCGCGGCGGCGTTCTCCCGCGACGCTATGGAGGCGGTAGAGATATTCAAAAGGATAATCAGGGAGCGGAATGTCTAAAGGTTTTTTCATCACATTGGAAGGCATTGAAGGCTGCGGGAAGACCACCCAGTCGAAGCTTTTGGGCGAGTACCTGAAGGGGAAAGGCCGCGAGGTGGTTTCTACACGCGAGCCGGGCGGGACGGCCATCGGCAAAAGAATCCGGGAAATCCTGCTGGACCCGAAAAGCGCCGGGATGGACAGAAGCGCCGAACTTCTGCTCTACTTCGCCGACCGCGCACAGCACGTAGCGGAGGTGATAGAGCCCGCGCTGACGAGGGGCGCTGTCGTGATATGCGACCGCTTCACCGATGCCACCGCCGCATACCAGGGTTTCGGCAGAGGTCTTGATATGGATACTATCGCCGATCTGACCGAAGCCGCGACACACGGCCTGACACCGGATTTGACGCTCCTGCTCGATTTGCCTGTGGGGGAAGGTCTTAAACGCGCTCGAAAGAGAAACGGCGATAATGAACAGGGGCACGAAGGCCGGTTTGAGGAAGAGCCGGACGAGTTCCATGAGAAGGTGCGCCAGGGGTATCTGACCATCGCCTCCTGCGAGACGGACAGATTTAAAATTATTGACGCTTCCGGCACGGTTGAAGAGATACAGGCGGCGATCCGGAAAGTAGTAAATATAAATTGAACTTTTCTTCGATTTTAGGCCATGAGCGGCAGTTGGAGGTAATCCGGAGGAACTTATCCACCGGACAGCTCCCGCCGGCGTACCTGTTTTACGGAGAGGAAGGGGTCGGCAAGAAGCTCGTCGCGCTCGCGCTCGCGAAGGCCCTGAACTGTTCGAACCCCACCCCCGACGGCGACTCTTGCGGGGTCTGCCAGAGCTGCCGGAACATAAATTCCGGCTGCCACCCGAACATCATGGCGGTGGGGCTGGAGGCGAACCCGGACACGGGGAAGATGCGCCAGGCGATAGTCATTGCGCAGGTCCGGGCGGCGCAGGAGTTCGTGTCACTTAAGTCCGTCGGCGGCGGCAGGAAAGCGCTGATAGTCGACGGTGCGCACCTGATGAACGAGGAGGCGATGAGCGCCTTCCTGAAGACACTGGAGGAGCCGCCGGCTGATAGCCACGTAGTGCTGGTGACCTCGAGGCCGGACAGCCTTCTCACGACGGTATTATCCAGATGCCGGGCAGTCGGGTTCTCCTGCTTAAGCGAGGAGGCGCTGGCGCGCCTTTTGATGGAAAAGAAGGGACTTCCGCATGAGGACGCGTTGATAGTTGCGCGCCTGACCGGCGGGAGGCCGGGTGAAGCGCTTTCTATCGAGCCTTCCGACCTGATGGAACGGAGACGGGACGTCATAAAATTTATAAACAAGCTGCCGGAGAAATCTATCCCGCAGGTTTTGAAAGCGGCGGAAAAGATGGCCGCCGATGAGGGCGTGCTCGAAGACCTGGTGGTGTTCGGGAGCGCATGGTTTAGAGACATAATGATATTAAGCGCGGGCGCGAAAGAGTCGCTCGCAATCAACCGGGACTTAACTTCCGAGTTAAGGATATGGGTTGGGAGGATAGGCGGATGGAGGTCGGAGGAGGCGATTTCGCTTCTGGGACAGATGGGCAGGGCGCTGGAGAGGACGTTCAACAGGCGGTTGATGGCGGAGGACCTGTTCCTGAGGCTGAGGCGGGAAGTCCTGACCTGAGCCAGCCTGTGCCTGAGGTTAAGGGAGCGGAAGGGAAGAAGGGCGGAACGTTCAACGTCGTCGGCGTCCGGTACCGCGAAGGCTGCAAGGTGTATAACTTCGACGCAGGAGGGCTGTCGCTTTCCGTCGGGGATACGGTAATCGTTGACTCCGAGCAGGGGCTTGGCGTTGCGACCGTGGTGGGCGAGGTGCGCCCGGAAGAGCGCGGACCGGCGGACAAGCCGCTGAAAAGAGTCGTGCGCAAAGCGAGCGACGACGATAAAAGAAGGATAGAGAGAAACCGCGAGCTGGAGGACGAGGCGTTCAAGGTATGCCAGCAGAGGGTCTTCGAGCGCGAGATGGTGATGAAGCTCGTCCGGGTGGAATGGTCGTTCGATAACTCCAAGGCGACCTTTTATTTTACCGCAGACGGCAGGGTGGACTTCCGCGACCTGGTAAAGGACCTTGCCCACAGGTTCCGCATAAGGATCGAGATGCGCCAGATAGGGGTCCGGGACGAGGCGAAGATGCTTGGCGGCTTCGGGCCGTGCGGGAGGTCTCTTTGCTGCTCGACCTTCCTCCGGGACTTCGAGCCTGTATCGATACGGATGGCGAAGAAGCAGGACCTCGTGCTGAACCCGGCGAAGATATCCGGCATCTGCGGCAGGCTCATGTGCTGCCTGGGCTACGAGTACAGCCTCTATGACGACGCCAAAAAGACGGAGAGGAAGAGGTGCTGCCAGGACCGCCCCTGCGGCAAGAACGAGGCCGGAGTGGAAGAGGTAAAGGTCCCGGCGGTCAGGGCGGCTTCTCAGCCAAAGCCGCGTGAAAATTCCGGCGGCGTGAGGCCGGGTACGGCGCAAACGGGGCAAGAGGCGCAAGGGGGGCAAGAGGGGCAGCCGCAGGATAAGAAGAAGAAGCGCAACGCCTGGCGCAAACGCCGCAAGAAAAAACCCGGTGAGGGCGGCGGGGGCGCTAGCGCGTGAAAAACACGTTCTACATTACCACTCCGATTTACTACGTAAATGACGTCCCGCACATAGGCCACGCATATACCACCGTCGCCGCGGACACAATGGCGCGGTACAAGCGCCTCATCGGCGAAGAAGTTTATTTCATCACCGGGACGGACGAGCACGGTCAGAAGGTGGAGAAGACCGCCGCCGACAAGGGGCTAAAACCCAAAGAGTTCGTCGACTCCATCGTTCCCCGATACAAGGAACTCTGGAAGTTGCTGGACATCTCAAACGACGACTTCATCCGCACGACCGAAGAGCGGCACAAAAAAGCCGTACAGCATTTGTTCAAGGTCCTCCAGGATAAAGGCGACATCTACAAGGGCGAGTATGAGGACTGGTACTGCATCCCCTGCGAGAGCTTTTGGACCGCCCTTCAATTAAAAGAGGGTAATAAATGTCCTGATTGTGGCCGGCCAGTCGAGAAACTCAAAGAGGAGAGCTATTTCTTCCGGCTGTCCAAGAGCGAATACCTGGACAAACTGCTCGATTATATAAATAGCGATAAATTTGTTATTACACCGGAGTCGCGGAAGAACGAGATATTAAGCTTCATAAAGACTATCGACCGCGACCTCTCCGTCTCGCGCACTTCTTTTACATGGGGAATCCCCGTACCCGGCGACGACCGGCACGTGATTTATGTCTGGCTGGACGCGCTCGCTAATTACCTGACCGCCCTCGGATATCCTGACACGGACGCCGAAAAATTTAAAAAGTTCTGGCCGGAAGAGAACCCCGTGGCGGTGCACGTCATCGGGAAGGACATACTCCGCTTCCACGCGGTCTACTGGCCTATGTTCCTGATCGCGGCGGGCCTCCCGCTCCCGAAGATGGTGGTGTCGCACGGCTGGTGGACCATCGAGGGCGAGAAGATGTCCAAGTCCAAGGGCAATGTCGTTGACCCGTATGCCGTCGTCGAGGAGCTTGACCGTCATGGCATCGGCGTAGACGGGTTCCGCTATTTCCTCCTCCGCGAAGTCCCGTTCGGCCTTGACGGCGATTATTCAAGGGAAGCATTGGTAAGCCGCATAAACTCCGACCTCGCGAACGACCTGGGCAATCTCCACTTCCGCACGATTAACATGATAGAGAAGTATTTAGGAGGGGAGATACCGGTACTTACTGGCGAGGAAGAACTTCATAAAGAATGGGGTAAGCGCGTTAACATAGCTACAAGCAGCCCTGTCAAAATTGCAGTTGTAAGAAGCGTTCTCCACGCCCAGTTCTATAATTATGATTACTCTATGAAAGACATGGTCTTCAGCGAAGCCCTAACGTGGGTGTGGGGCTCAATACGCATGGCCAACATGGCCATAGATCACCATGCTCCGTGGGCGCTTGCAAAAAGTGACAAAGAAGAAGACAAGGCACTCTTAAAAGATGTGCTCGGCGTCTCCGCACAAGTTTTAAAGGCAGCGGCCGTTCTCCTGTATCCCTTCATGCCATCAAAAATGCAGATGATTTGGGAACAGCTTGGGCATACCGACACCGACCGCCTTGATGAAAAAACAATAGACATAACGAATCCAAACTTCTTCACATACGAAAAAGGCCAGAAAATAAAACCCGGCCCCAGAGATGCGCCGTTCCCGCGCATAGAGACCGAGCGCATAAAGGCGTTAAAGGCCGCATCGGAAGCACAAGGTGCGAAGGTAAATAAGCCCTCACCCCCTGCCCCTCTCCCAAAGAGCGAGGGGTTAAGGAAGGATGTAGGGCGCGACACCCTTGGCGCGCCGGAAAAATCTCCCGTCCCGGAGACCGGCGTTATAAAAATCGACGACTTCATGAAGGTTGACCTCCGGGTCGGCAAGGTCCTGGAGGCCGAGCGGGTGCCGAAGTCGGACAAGCTGGTGAAGATGCAGATCGACATCGGCTCCGAGACCCGGCAGATTGTCGGCGGGATAGGCAAGGCATTCTCGCCGGAGGAACTCGTGGGGCGCACGGTGGTAGTCGTTGCGAATTTGAAGCCTGCCAAACTGATGGGTATAGAGTCCCAGGGGATGGTGCTCGCGGCGGGGGACGTGGACACGCTTAAACTTGCCGGCTTCGACGCCGGCGTCCTCCCCGGCACGAAAGTCAAATAAAGGATTATAAATATGTCGCGGACGAGCAAGCCACCGAACCGTCATTCTCGTCATATGATTTATCTGTCCAGAGCGAGAGCGACAGAAGGCGGGGACGTGGCGAATTTCTCTTTCCTCCTGCCGCTTTTTCTCGTAGCGCTCCTGCTCTTTTTCGTTGTTGCCCCAATCGAACCCGCTTCAGCCTATCTCGTTTATTTCAAGAACGGTTCCACGATGGAAGTGCAGTCGCATAGAATCCAGGGGGATAAGGTCTACCTGAAGATGCAGGGCGGCGAGACCGGGTTTAATAAGGACCAGATAGACCTGGGGAAGACCATCAGGGACTACGATGCATATCAGAAGATAATCGAGAAGGCGT
>JBARKJ010000013.1:0-9619 GCA_049801375.1 Nitrospirota bacterium
CTCTATTCGCCGACGTGGAAATTTATATACAGGCCCGTCCCGGTCCTTCAGTTCGTTTCGGTAATTGAGAATTCAATCAAGAAGTTAGTGACCCTGACGGCGAAGATTACAGACAGTTTGGGAAATGGGATAGGGGGCAGGGCGGTGTTTTTCTACGACAAGGTATCCAAGGGGTACGCCGTAACGAATTCAAGCGGCATGGCCGTGAAGACGATTACCGGGATACCGGGAAGCGTACACACCTATCAGGTACAGTTCAGGGGCGACGCGAAATATTCCGCCGTGCCGATGCTTTTCAGCATATATACCACGCTGCCGTAAAAGCTATATACTGCAATATTGCACGGCTGCAATAATCGCGCTACAGCCAGGCCGAGAGAACTCTTGAGAAGCGCTCTTTGAGCCAATCCGTCCAGGGCCTTCTGGCCCAGCCCTCTTTCGTTATCTCGACGGAGTCGGCAAGGTCTTCATCGAACATCGCCTCCATCTTGTCGCCGAAATCGGCGCCCAGTATTATCGCGTTTACCTCGTCGTTTCTGTAAAAGCTCCAGAGGTCCATGTTCGTGGAGCCGACGGTGGACCATACGCCATCCACCACCGCCGTCTTGGCATGGAGCATCCCGCCCTTCCTCTCGAATATCTTTACGCCGGCCTCAAGCAGGTCCTCGTAATGGGAACGCCCGGCGTAAAGCACGAAGTGCCTGTCGCTGGTTAAAGGCAATATCAGTTTTACGTCCACGCCCCGCCTCGCAGCGTCCTTGAGCGTCTCTAAAGTCTGTTTGTCCGGGACGAAATAAGAGTTTGTAAGATGTATGCTCTGGGCGGCCTCCATGAACGCGGCCAGGTACATGATATAGGTCTCGCGGTTATATTTGCCGGGCGTATTGCCCACGACCCGGACCAGGTCGTCACCCTCTTTGGATAATTTCGGGAAATATCCCTCTTCCGTAAGCTTCGGGCCTTTAGCCTTTTTCCAGGAGGACATGAAAAGTTTCTGGAATTCCGCCACTGCCGGGCCTTCCACCATTATGTGAGTGTCCCGCCAGCCCCTGGACCCGCCGCTTCCGATAAATGAGGAAGGACTGCTTTCATATACCCTGCTGATATTCACGCCCCCGGTAAAGGCGACTTTGCCGTCAACGACCAGTATCTTCCGGTGGTCGCGGCGGGTCAGGTGCCACTTGAATTTCGCCCGGACGGGGTTTACCGGGTTGAATTCCATCGCGTTTATCCCCGCGGCGCGCATATTGTCGAAGAATTTTTTAGGCGTAAGGATGCATCCGAAGCTGTCGTATATGATATTCACCCGCACGCCTTCCGCGCGTTTCTTTATGAAAGCGTCCGAAAACTCGCGGCCTATCTCGTCGTCTTTGAAAACAAACGTCTCAAGGTTTATCGTTTCTTTTGCGTCTCCGATAGCCTTCAGCATAGCCGCATAAGTGTTTGGCCCGTTCATCAACAGGGTAACCTTGTTACCCGCCACGAGCGGCGTGCCGCTTACCTCCTCCATGAGCTTTATCTGCCGGTCCAGCCTGTCCTTTTCCGGGGCCTGTCCCTCGACTTTATTAAGGATTTTCTCACTTTGGCCGGGAGAGAGTTTTCCCTTCGCCCCTTCCACTTCCGGAACGCCTTGTTCTGTGGCCAACTCCGCCTTGATGTACTTCACGTCCGGAAGCGAGGCCGCGCAAGCGCAGAAGTTCAGGACGAAAATCGCCAGGGCAATGTAGGTCAGAGTTTTGCGGAATGGGATATGCATTGGAATAATTATATCTTAAATAAAAAAGCTTGAAAAAAACCGGCGTAGTTATTATGCTAGTTATTCGCAATTCTTCCTGAAAAAATTATGGAATAAAGTGAAAAAAGAGATACTTTCGGGGAACGAGGCCATAGCGCGCGGATTTACCCTTGCTGGCGGGAAATTTGCCGCGTCATATCCCGGCACGCCCAGCACGGAGGTGCTGGAGGAGTTATGCCGCGTTCCCGGCATCCACGCCGAATGGTCCATAAACGAGAAGGTGGCCTTCGAGGCCGCGATTGGCGGCTCGATGTCCGGACTGCGCTCCATGGCGTGTATGAAGCACGTCGGCGTGAACGTCGCGGCGGACCCTCTTATGACCGCATCCTATACAGGGGTCAACGCGGGCCTTGTCCTGATGGCGGCGGACGACCCCGGGATGTTCAGCTCGCAGAACGAGCAGGACACCCGCCATTTCGCCCGTCTCGCGAAGGTCCCGTGCCTGGAGCCGTCGGACTCCCAGGAGGCGAAGGATTTCACGAAACTTGCCTTCGAGATTTCGGAGGACTTCGACACGCCTGTAATACTTCGTACAACTACGAGGATATCCCACTCCAAAAGCGTCGTAACTGCTTCAAGGGCCGTAGCCGTCGGGCCAAAGGCCCTGCAAAAGAAAATAAAAAAATACGTGATGCTCCCAGCGTTCGCTCGCAAAAGGCACGTCCTGATAGAAGAGCGGCTGGCGAGGCTTCAGGGGTGGGCGGAGACGGCGGAAATAAATAAAATTATCGGGCCGGTCAACCCACTTGGCGGCGGCGGAGGAGTGAAGCCGGTCGACCGGCAGCCGGCCGGCCGGCTTGGGATTATCGCTTCCGGCGCGGCGTTCCAGTACGCGAGGGAGGCATTTCCGGAGGCCTTGATCCTGAAGCTCGGAATGACCTGGCCTATACCTTCGCGGCTGATAAAGAAGTTCGCGGAAAGCGTGGCAAAGCTTGCGGTCGTGGAGGAACTCGACCCCTTCATCGAAGACGCGGTAAAGGCGGCGGGAGTGCGGGTGGATTACGGGAAAAACGTCCTGCCGGCGGCGGGCGAGCTTTCCCGGGAAATCGTGTCTATTGGGATATCCGGCGCGCTGTCTGGCGCGAAATCTGGCGCCAAGGCTGGCTCGGCGTCGAAACGGAGGACCAAAGCTCCGGTCCCCGTTTCCGTTACCGCCACGGTCCCCGTCCCCGTCCCCGTCCCTGGCCTTCCTTCGCGCCCGCCGACGTTCTGCCCGGGATGCTCGCACAGGGGCCTTTTCGTCGTGCTATCGAAAATAAAAGCTTTCGTCTCCGGCGACATCGGCTGTTATACATTGGGGGCGCTGGGGCCGTTTAATGCTATCCATGCCGTTGTCTGCATGGGCGCGAGCATCCCGATGGCGCACGGCATATCCAGGGGACTTAAGCTTCAGGGGATAAGGAACAAACCCGTCGCGGTGATAGGGGACTCCACTTTTCTGCACTCCGGCATAACGGGCATCATAAACCTCGCGTATAACGGCGGGGACTCCATAATCGTCATAATGAATAACGACACCACCGGCATGACCGGCGGGCAGGAGCATCCCGGCACCGGAAGGAACGCCGTTGGAGAGCCTTCGCCGAAGGTGGATATCGGGGAGCTTTGCATGGCCTGCGGCCTGCGTGTAAGGGAGATCGACGCATACGACATTAAAAGCCTGGAGGCGGTATTCCGGGAGGAAATGGCGGCGGATGGGCCGGTTGTCCTGGTATCGAACCAGCCCTGCGCGCTAAGGTACAGGGTGCCTTACAAGCCGTTATCCATCGACGCGGATAAATGCGACGGATGCCGCCGGTGCCTGAAGGCCGGGTGCATCGGGCTTAACCTCGTAACGGATGACGGAGGCCGGAGGTACGTCGCCGTGGACCAGATGCAGTGCAACGGCTGCGGGGTTTGCGCAAGTCTCTGCCGTGCCGGGGCATTTCTGTCTTCGCCTCGGGAGGCGAGGCTTTGAAAGGGCTGGATATAATCATCGCCGGTGTCGGAGGGCAGGGGGTGCTGCTTTCCGGCAGGGTTATAGCCCTTGCCGCACTGGCAGCCGGTTATGATGTAAAGCAGAGCGAGGTCCACGGGATGGCGCAGCGCGGCGGGAGCGTCGTCTCGCACGTCCGGTTTGGGGAAAAAGTCTTCTCCCCCACCATTACCCGCGGAGAGTGCGGCCTGTTGATAGGTTTCGAGCCGGTGGAGGCGCTCAGGAACCTGCATTTCCTCCGTGAAGGCGGAAGCCTTGTCTGCAATACCCGGAAGATAAGCACTCTGTCAGTCTCTATCGGGGCGGAGGAGTATCCCACTGACGTGCAGGGGGAAATAACTTCGCGCACCGGCCCTGGAGGCGCGCTCCTGATAGACGGGACATCCCTCGCAGTCCAGGCGGGCGATCCGCGGACTTTAAACCTTGTCCTGCTGGGGGCGGCGCTGGAGTCCCTGCCGTTTTCCCCTGAGCAGGTCGAGGCCGCGATCAAAAAAACCTTTACCGGGAAGATTCTCGACCTCAATATAAAGGCGTTCCGCCTGGGCCGCGCCGCCAGCTAATTCCCTCTCATAAAAAAAGGAGACCCTTAAATGAGGCCTCCTTTTTTAACTTTCGCCCAAGGAACTGCTTTTACGCCGCCTCGGCCTCGGCCTCGTCCGCGCATTCCGCGCAGACGCCGTAGAAATCTGCGTGCCGCCCTTCAATCTTGAACCCCTTTGCGATATCCCGCGGCACTTCCAAATCAAAGTCCTTATGCACGTTCACAATTTTTTTGCACCGGGTGCAAATCATGTGGTGGTGCGGTTCAGTCTCCGGATCGAAGTGCTTTCTCTCCCCGTCGATGTTCAGCTCCGTGACCCTGCCCATCTGCTTGAGGACCTCAAGCGTGTTGTAGACCGTGGCCAGGGACACCATTGGATATTTCTCGAGTACGGCCGCGTAAATGTCCTCCGCCGAAGGGTGCGAGCGGTTCCCTTCGAGGTATGCCATTATGGCTGCGCGCTGTGGGGTTAGTTTAAAACCCCGTTCCCTTTGTGGCCCCATTCTGTACCTCTTATAAACGTTAATCATATAACATTGATGACATGCTAACTAAGATTTGTCAAATCGAATGGTTTGCCTGTTTTTACCGTTCTTTCAGTTTATCGAATATTTCCCCCGCTACCTTCCTGGGCAACCTGGGCACTTTCTCCAGATCTTCGACCGCCGCCTCCCTGATCGCGCGGAAACTCCCGAAGTGCTTAAGCAGCTGGGTCTTCCTCTTTTTGCCTATCCCCTCTATGTCGTCCAGCGGAGACTTAAGTCCTTTTTTATTACGGAGTTTCCTGTGCTGGGTGATGGCAAACCGATGCGATTCGTCCCGCACCGCCGCCAGCAGGTTCACCGCCGCCGAGGTGGGAGACAGCACTTTCGGCTCGGCTTCATACGGCTTGTAAACCCTTTCAAAAGAGTTCGCCTCGCGTATCCCGCCGCCGAATTTAAGCCCCTTCTCCTTGGCCTTTGCAAGCCCCACGACGTCGAGCTTGTCCACGTCCGCTCCGATATCCCGCAGGGCCTCCACCGCCGCGGAGAGCTGTCCTTTCCCCCCGTCCACCATTATCAGGTCCGGCCATTCACCGCCCTCCTCCATCAGCCTCTTGTACCGGCGGGTTATGACCTCCTCCATCATCGCGAAATCGTTCGCCTCCGGGACGGTCTTGATGTTGAAGTGGCGGTACCCGGACTTGTCGGGCTGGCACAGCTCGAAGCTCACCATCGAGCCGCACGCCTCATGGCCGCCGGTATTGGATATATCGAACGCCTCTATGCGCTTGGGAATTTGCCTCAGCCGAAGTTCCGATTTCAGGGCCAGAAGCGTAAGCTCGCGTCCGGAGTCCGTTTTAAGGTTCTGCGAAAGCGATTCGCGCGCGTTATCCAGCGCCATCTCCATTACGCGCCGCCCGGAGCCTCTTTGCGGCAGATAGAGGCTTACGTTCTTCCCGCGCATCTCACGCAAAAAATCCTCTACAAGCCCCTGCTCCGGAAGCTCGTGCGAGACCAGCACCTCCGGCGGGACCTCTTTGCCGCCGGAATAGAACTGGTTGATGAAATCGGTCAGGAGTTCACCTTCCGGCATCTCCAGCGCGTCCGCGAAATAGAAGTCCTTCCTGCCGACTATCTTGCCCCCCCGTACAAACAGCGCCTGGATGTCGGCGGCGGAGCCTTCCTTGGCCACGGCTATAATATCCCTGTCCTCCATGCGGGGCGACGTGATGCGCTGGGACTGCGTCGCCTGCCGGAGCGCGTATATCCTGTCCCGGATGTTCGCGGCAGCCTCGAAGTTCTGGGCCTCGGCTGTCTCCTTCATCCTGGCTTCCAGGTTGCGGATAAGCTCTTTATCCTTGCCGGACAGAAACATCCGGACTTCCTCGACCATCTTCAAGTACTCTTCCTTCGTTATCATCTCGCCGCAGGGGCCGGAGCATCGCTTCATCCCGTACTGGAGGCAGGGGCGCTCAAGCTTCTGGCCGACGCCTTTCCGCCTGCACTTGCGCATGCTGAATATCCGGTCGATGAACTTCAGCGTCTCCCACATCGGGGCCGTCGGGACGAACGGCCCGAAATACAGCGCACCGTCCTTCTCGACCTTCCGCACCACGCAGAGCGCCGGGAAATCCTCGTTCACCGTCAGCTTTAGATAGGGGTAGTTCTTGTCGTCCCGGAGCACGACGTTGTAGCGGGGCTTGTGCTTCTTGATGAGGTTGGATTCAAGGATGAAGGCTTCCATCTCCGAGGCCGTGACGATGGTCTCGAAATCGGAAATCAGCCCCGCCATCTGGGCCTTGCGCGGGTCCGGGTCCGGCGTGGACTGGAAGTACGAGCGCACCCGGTTCAGGAGCGACTTCGCCTTTCCCACGTATATCACGCGGCCCCTGGCGTTCTTCATCAGGTATACGCCGGGGCGGTCGGAGAGGTTTTTCAGTTTTTCGTCTAAGGTCAACCCTCACCCCCTGCCCCTCTCCCAGAGACGGGCGAGGGGTTAAGGAAGAAATTTTTAAACAGCAACGACAATTTTATAATTCCTACTCTTTAGTTTCCCTAATTTTCTAGAATTAAGAGATCTATTAAATCTCTTGCAGCTTTCGAATCCATTACACCAAGTGTAATACCACCCGAATCAACTTCTTCCCTTATTTTGGCAGTCGCTAAAACATGGCCTTTACATGTTACCGCTAATTTACGGCCGATATTATTTGCTGTTAATTTTCGGAAGACTTCTCTGGCTTCTGGGTACTCAAGTTTTACTGCTACTTCAAATGTTCTTTGTTTAATCTCTGAGAATGTTCCTCGTTTAATCTCCGAGATAGTAACATTTTGAATATTGTTATGGGTTAATTCGAATTGCAGCGGTTCTTCTGCGCAAGCAACGGTTACGTTAGTCAATGTGATACTTAAAATGATAAATGTGGCTGATATTAAAAATTTCATTTCATCTCCTCCCTTATTATTGCTCCGGTTTCATACCCGGAACCCAAATGGCCTCATCCTCATTACCCTATCCACCTGCGGGGGAGGGGGACCCGAAGGGTGGGTGATGGCTCCTAATTAATACTCCACATTCACCAGGTAAAGCCCCTGTCCCGGCGCGGTCGGGCCGGCCTTCGTGCGGTCACGCGCTTCGAGCATCTCCTTCACGTCGCCCGGCGCGAAGCGGCCTTTGCCCACCTCCACGAGGGTCCCCACCACCGTCCGGACCATGTGCCGCAGGAACCCGCTCGCTTCGAGCGAAAAGAATATCCTGTTCCCGTCCAGTTGTATCTCCAGCAGGCGAAGAGTCCTGATTGGGTTCACGCCGTCGCTGTTGACCGCGCGGAAGGAAGTGAAATCGTGCTCGCCAAGTAGGTGTGCCGCGCCTTCTTTCATCGCATCAATGTCCAGGGCCATAGGGATGTGCCACGAGTAGTTCCGTTTTAGCGGTGAGGGGATGTACCGGTTCAGCACTATATATCCGTATTGCTTGCCCCTCGCGGAATAGCGTGCGTTAAATTCTTCCGGCTCCTCGGACGCCTCCAGCGCCCGCATCTCCGGCGGCATAAAGTGGTTCAGCGCGCCCAGCCAGGCCTTCGCGTCCATTTCCGCATCGGTCTTGAAATTCACCACCTGGCCCAGCGCGTGCACCCCGGCGTCCGTCCTGCCGGACGCAGTTACCCGGAGGTCTTCGCCGGAGATTTTTTTTATCGCCGCCTCCAGTTCGCCCTGGAGTGTGCGCTGTTCGGGCTGGAACTGCCATCCGGCGAAGCCGGTGCCGTCGTACTCAAGGATTAGTTTTATATTTTTCATATAATGATTTTACAACAAAGGCGGGTAGTTATTCAATGGTCAGGACGGACTTAATTATTTCGGGGCTGGTAATGACGCGATGCGAGAGCTGCCGAGATATTCTTTTATGCCGTCGAATATCGCCTGGGCTATTGCCTCGCGGTACTGCGGGTCGGCCAGGTGCGACTCTTCTTCCGGGTTGGTTATGAAGCCGACTTCGGTCAAGATGCTCGGCATGCTCGCGCCGTAGAGGACCAGGAACGGCCCCTGCTTGACCCCCTTGTTTAATACCCTGTCCTTATGGAGGTCGGTCACAAGGCTCGTCTGCACGAAGTGGGCAAGTTTCAGGGACTCGTCCCGCTTGCTGTCCAGGATGAGGTCTTTCAGGATTACGTCCAGGGAACCCATGTTCTTCGCCGCGGTAAAGTTCTCCCTGTCCGCGACTTCCATTATGTTCCTGTCGCGGGTGAGGTTCAGGAGATATGTCTCGATGCCGTGCGCGGACGGGCTTTTGCTCGCATTGGCGTGGATGGAGATAAACAGGTCGGCGTCGTTCTGCACGGCGATTCCGGGCCGGGCGTCAAGGTCTATGAACACGTCCTTGTCCCTGGTCATAACTACCTTGCAGGCGAAGTTCTTTTTGATTATGGCCCGAAGCTTAA
Organism: Nitrospirota bacterium; assembly: GCA_049801375.1. Lineage (GTDB taxonomy): Bacteria > Nitrospirota > JACRHJ01 > JACRHJ01 > JACRHJ01 > JBARKJ01. The sequence continues at coordinate 8,732 of JBARKJ010000013.1, forward strand.
GCCCGATATCCAGCACCACGTCCTTCTCGTAGAGGCCGTTGCAGCCGATGGCCCCGGTGTCCTTGCCGCCGTGGCCGGGGTCTATTACTATCGTGCCGATGCCGCACGTCTTTGGGAGAGGGGTAGCGGACGCGCGAGCTTGTTCCTTGGTAACAGGAACGATGGTGGAGACGGAGCCGAGCCTGGGGGCCGCCATTTCCCCTTCCTTATGAACCTCCCCGGCAGACCCATCGGAATGCGTGTCCTGGGGGGCGGGATTGGGGGAGGGGGCCGGGGTGGGTGGTTCTCCAGGGTAGGGAGCGGTCTCCAATACCTTTTCTTCGTCCACCGGCCCGGCTTTGCCGGTATCGGCTGAAGGTTGCGGGACGGGTTCGACGGTGCCGGCCTGCCCGCCCGAGGGGGCGGTGTTAAGAGTAGACACGGGGGCTCCCGGCAAGGCTTCCGGAACGGCGGCGGCTTCTCCAACGAGCGGCGGGGCCGTCCCAAGGTCGTTCACCGGACGCAGGGTTATCACCCTGCCCCTGCCGCGCCTGCCGCGCCTGGACCGCGATGCCAATCGACCGGCCTGGCCGGCGTTCGTATCCCGGCCAGTCACGTCTATTATCAGCCTCGTCGGGTGCTCCAGCATCAGTGTTCTGGACGATGCGATGCTGGCCAAGTCCAGCACGACCCGCACGGTATGGGCGTCGTACTGGCTCGCCCGGATTTCCCGGAGGATGCCGTCGTTCACGTCGATATCGCTTCCCTTGCAGTCTTTCGGCAACTTTGCGTCCTTCAGGTCGAAGAACAGGCGGTCAGGGTCTTTAAGCTTCGTTGAAGAATATTGGACCGCGCCGTCCATATCTATGACGACTCTGGTGTATCCCGTATTGGACCAGTGGCGTATCT
>JBARKJ010000014.1:0-29543 GCA_049801375.1 Nitrospirota bacterium
ACACAGGGTCCTGGACCTCAGGGAGATATTCAGACAGGAGATAATCAACTATTTCCTGGACAGCTACGTGCAGGCCCTTACCCCAAACCCCTGCGTCAGGTGCAACCAGAAGATAAAGTTCGGCACGTTGATGAAGCTCGTTGACCTTGTAAACGCGGAGAGGCTGGCTACCGGACATTACGCGCGTGTCGGTCTGGACAGGATTTCGGGCAGGCACCTCCTGCTTCAGGGCGCGGATATGCGAAAAGACCAGAGTTATTTTCTTTATCGCTTAAGTCAGAGCCAGCTTGCGCACGCCATGTTCCCCCTGGGCGATATGCACAAGAGCGAGGTCATCGAGACGGCTAAGAAAATGGGCCTTCCTTCCGCCGAACGCGAGGAAAGCCAGGAAGTCTGCTTCATACCGGACAACGATTACCGCGGCCTCATCGAATCAGAGAGGCCGGAGGCCGTGAGAGAAGGCGAGTTCGTGGACAGGGATGGGAACGTCATCGGGCGGCATCGGGGAGTCGCTTTCTATACGGAGGGCCAGAGGCGCGGGCTTAATTTCTCGTCGCCTGGCGGCCGGAGCTACGTAACGGACCGGGACCCGGAGACGAACCGCATTACGCTGGGCGCTCCCGAGGACCTGCAAAAAAGCGAGTTTTCCGTAAAAGAGACCAATTGGATTTCGTTTTCCGGTATTTACGGCCCCATGCCCTGCGACGTCAAGCTCCGCCACCGTTTCACCCCCGCCGGTTGCATGGTTTATCCGGAAGAGGGCGGCGCACGCGTAGTGTTCGATGCACCCACCGCGGGAGCCGTGCCGGGCCAGTCGGCGGTATTCTATCACGGCGATTCGGTGCTGGGTGGAGGGATAATAGTAAAGAGATAACCGTACTTTTCTTTCTGTCTTCGCTATCGCTCTGGACAGGTAAATCCTTTCACGTGAAAGAAAAGTACCAAAAGAAAGCGGGACCGAAAAACCAGCACTATTTTTTCGTTAATTTCAGCTATACTAAATTTAAAAGTTTTTTGCGCTACTTTTTTACCAAAAAAGTAGCGGTTTTGTTTTTAATGGAGGTGTCGATGCTAAAGAAGTTGGACAGGGAAGCGGGCCAGCTCATATTCCATACGGACGGCATGGTCTGCTCCACCGCGAGAGACCTCCTTCAAAGCGATATATTCGTGCAGGTGGTGGACGATTTCATCCGCACTCTCGCCTTCGACGACCCGCAGTTCCTTGACTCCATCGACCCCGCCCTCAAGGAAAACGGCGGGAGTGGCCTGATGATCGAACTTTTACGGGCATTGGCATATGACCCCCTGGAGCGGGCGGTGAAGGCCGTGCCGGGGGCGGACGGACTGATCGAGAAGCGGCGCGAACTGCACGACTTCCTGGAGCGGCTCTACGACTTCTGGCGCGTGTTCAACCGCTACATGGTGCTCCACTCGGAGGCCGGCCCGAACAGCATGGACCGGCGCCCTTATCAAACCTTCAGCGCCACAATAGAAGTGCTGACGCATCTCGTCCGGAGCGTCTATCGCGAGATAAACGAGAACATCCAGGGGCACAAGCCCCGCGTCTATCGCCAGGTATCCGCAGGTTGCAGTGTCGGGATAATCGCAGTGCCCAGCGGGGACAGCCTTCCGCCGCACTATGCGGACAAGCTTGGCGAAATCCCCATAATCAGGCAGGTGTTGATAAACCCGCCGCTCATCATCGACCCACCAATGAACAAGAGGACGGGGCTTTTCAAGCAGGTGCCGGACGACCTTCTGGACGGGCTTCAGTTCGAGAAAGGGAAATGGCTCTGCTACCCGGCGCAGGTCGGCCCGCTCGTGGTGTTCATCTACTTCCATCAGTGCTTCATCGGCCTTGGCTCGTCTTTGGCCAACCTTTTCGAGATCGCGGCCGACGAGAAAATCGCAAACGGGCCTGACGCGATATTCATTTACGGCGCGGACCCGGAGCCGATGAAGAAATTCGGCGAGTTGCCGACGGTGTTTCACGACGACACGGAAAATAATATCCTCGTGGGCGCGGTGCCGAGGGAGGACCGTTTCGGCTACTTCGGATACCTTAAGAAGATGGCGCTGACACTGCACAACGTGGCGATGATGAAGCGGGGGCGCCTACCTTATCACGGCTCGATGAGCAGGATTATACTGAAAGACGGAAGCGCCGCCGACGTCCTCATCATAGGGGACACCGCTACCGGGAAATCGGAGTCTCTGGAGGCCTTCCGACTCCTGGGCAAAGATAAGATTGCAGAGCTTGTTATAATCGCGGACGATATGGGCTCTCTTGAGATTTCGGAGGACGGCCGGCTCAAGGGGTACGGTACGGAGACGGGGGCGTTCGTGCGGCTTGACGACCTCCAGGCCGGGTACGCCTTCGGCAAGATTGACCGCTCGATAATCATGAGCCCGCAGAAGACAAACGCCCGGGTCGTTTTGCCGGTGACTACACTGGGCGAGGTCCTGCACGGGCATAACGTGGACTTTATTTTATATGCTAACAACTTCGAGGAGACGGACGCGGACCACCCTATAATCGAGAGGTTCGATTCGGCGGAGGGCGCGCTTCGGGTTTTCCGGGAAGGCGCCGCGATGTCCAAGGGCACGACACAGGCGACCGGCCTCACGCACCACTATTTCGCGAATCCGTTCGGCGCGCCGCAGTACCGCGAGCTGCATGACACTATAGCGCAGAAGGTCTTCGAAGCGGCATTTATGAGCGGCGTTTTCGTGGGCCAGCTCCGGACGCGCCTCGGCATTGCTGGATGCGAGACAGAGGGGCCGCACGAGGCGGCGGCGGCACTATTAAAGCAGATACTGGAAAAATGTTCCAAAGAGAAATGCGGGTAGACCGGTTATTCGGGTATCTCTTCGATAGGGCAGCTCTCGCCGGTTAAGCGGTTGACGGAGGTGCTGTACCTGCCGATGTGGGTGGATGCGGTGTGGTAGGACTCCTGCGCCTTGGTAATGGACTTCCCGACGTCTTCGAACTTCCTCTCGAAATCGCCGAAATGCTTCCGCGCCTTCCTTATATTCTCCACCGTCTTCTCCACGCCCTTGGCCATCTGGTAGTAGTCATACGAGATGCGGACGCCGTTTAACGTCACGGCCAGGGTATTAGGAGATACCGGGAATACCTTCAGCTTCGTCAGCGCGGCCCATAGCTCCGTGTCCCGGACGATCTCGAAATAAAGCATCTCGGACGGCAGGAACATAAGGCCCATGTTAGTCGTCCCAAGCTCCGGGCGGACGTACTTATCCGCGATATCCTTCGCCTGCGCCTTCACCACCGCGCAAAGCGCCTTTCTGGCGTCGGCGATTTTTCCCTGGTCGCATGAGTCGAACAGCGGCAGGACTTGTTCGCGCGGGAACTTGCTGTCGATGGGCAGCGACGCGCCGGGGAGCTTCACAAGTACGTCTACACGGTTGGCGCCTATCTGGGCCTGAAGCTCGTAGAGATCCGACGGCAAAAACTCCGACAGCAAAAGCTCCAGCGCCGCCTCCCCGAAGCCGCCCCGGAGGTGCGGGAGCTTCAGCAGACTGTTCAACTCATTTATGGATACCCCTACCGCGGAGAGCCCCATAAGTTGCGTCTCCGCCTTCTTCAGATGTTCCTGGACTTTCTCGAAATGAGCGAACCCTTCCTTGATGTTCTCGTCAAGCTTCGCCTGAACCTGGTTTCCGATCTCCATCAGCCGGAGGTCCACCTTCTCGCGTATCGTGTCCAGGGACAAAGCGGTGCTCTGCCCGAACTCGCCAAGCCTCTTTATAATGGCTTCGGTGGCCGCCGTCCCCGCCTTGGCGGATTCCAGGCGCCCCGCCTTAAGCTCCGCATCCACCTTGTCCCGTATCTCGCCCAGGTTCAAGGTAAGCCTGTCCTGCATCACGGTAAGGGCATCCGCGAGCCGGTCCGAGACCCCTTCGCGCACCCCGGCGGATGACGCGGCGATCCTCTCGGAAAGTTCGGAGGACACCTTCCTTAACGAGTCGGCAGTCTCGGAACGGCCCTGGTCAAAAAGTTCTTGAACCTTTTGCGCCTCCCGGCTGGCCCCGCTTTTGCGCAGTAGGATAATGACCGCGAGGCAAAGCGTCGCTATCGAAGCGGTTAATGTGAGTATTTCCATGAGGCGATATTACATCAGCCGGCAAAGCGATGGCAAGCATAAACTATTATGGATTTGACTAAAGCTTAGGGTGTCTATTAAATAATAACCGAAACAAATCCATTTTTTTCCGGGGGTTGATTGACAAAATTTGATTATTTTGTTAAGAGTTTAGATACAGGACAACTATATTTCCCAGTTTTAAGCCAGCCGCAAATTTCTTCTTTTCCAAGTGCAAAGCAATCCAGAAGTAAAGAGCAATTCATTTGCCGTGCTAATCCGCAGGCGGCGCAATTTCAGACGGGGAGGATAGCTCATCCCCCGGAAGGAGGGGTCAATGTACGGGAAGATGAACTTTTTTAAGGTTGCAGCCGCTGCCGTATTCCTTCTGGCCGTCACCAGCCTTACGGCCTATGCGGCCGATGGCGCTGCCAGCGGCGGTCAGGAAGAAAACGGTTATGTAGGCAATAAGGTCTGCGCCGGGTGCCATCCGGACAAGGCGGCCAGCTTCCAGACTAACATCCATATGCAGGCCGGGAAATTCTTCACGGAATTCCAAGGCTGCGAGACATGCCACGGCCCCGGGGCAAACCACGCGAAAGAGGGCGACCCGACCATGATCCGGAACCCGGAGAAACTGGACGCCCCGGCGACGAACGAAATATGCTTGGGCTGCCATTTAAGAGGAAAGCTTGCCCTCTGGAAGGGCAGCACGCACGAGACAAGGAGCCTCGCCTGCACGAACTGCCATTCAATACACAACGGCTTCAGGCATCTTTTAGTGATGGACAACGAGATAGACGTCTGCGCGCGCTGCCACGGCGACGTCCGGGCCGAGTTATGGCGCTCCAGCCACCATCCGATCCGGGAGGGCAAGTTGACCTGCACGAACTGCCACAACCCGCATGGGACGATAGGCCCGAAGCTCGTTGACGCCCTCACGATAAACGACAAGTGCTTCGAGTGTCACGCTGAGAAGCGCGGGCCGTACCTGTTCGAGCACAAGCCGGTGGTAGAGGATTGCATGAACTGCCATACGCCGCACGGCTCGAACCATAACAAGCTCCTTGCCCGCAAGAGCATCTACCTCTGCCAGTCGTGCCATTCCGGCTCGAGGCATCCCGGAACACTGTACGCCATGGGCGCGGTTACGAACATACCGGGCAATCCCTCCAGGAGCCTGGGCGAACAGGCGATTTACAGAGACTGCCTGAACTGTCACGTAAATATCCACGGGTCCAACAGCCCGTCCGGCGAATTTTTCTTAAGATAGGAGGAGGGGTCTACTATGAAAAAATTCATGCTTATAACGTCATGCCTGCTGCTTCTGGCCGGCACGACCGCGCTCCCGGCTAAGGCCGAGGATGCCACCGCCCCTCCAGCTATCACCCCTCCCACCGTGGAGGCTCCAACCCCCGCGCCGCCTCCTGCCCCCGAAGGAGAGGCCCCCGGATGGATAATGCACGGGAGTATAACGGGTGGAGGCGAATACTTCTGGGAAGACAGCGGCAACGCGAAGTTTAACGAGTACCGCTATAAACAGTCCGAGCCCTGGGGCGGGTTCGGCGGGCTGAACGCTTACGCCATATCCCCGGACGGGTCGCACAGGATGGACCTTTCCATAGACTACAGGAGTCCGGAGGACCTGGATGTAGACTTGACCAGCCAGACCTTCGGGAAGTACAAGTTCGACTTCGGCTTCCAGAGGATGGGGCATGTTTTCGCCTATGACGTGAAATCCGTCTTTGACGGGGTCGGCACAAGGAACCTTACCCTGAAACCGGGCCTGGGTCTCCCGCTCCCGGCGACGAACGCGGGGGGGCTCCGGTCAGCGGATGCTAATGCGAATTCCGTGGACCTGCTCCTCCGGCGCGACAAGCTCGGCGCGGACCTCGACCTGGACATGTTCTGGCCCCTGGACTTAAACCTGGGCTTCACCTGGGAGAACCGTCAAGGAGCCCGGCCATTCGGAGGATCCCTGGGCTTCGGGGCCGCGGTGGAGACAGCCGAGCCTATCGACTACGACACTTACAACGCTAAGGCGGGGCTGGAATACGCCGACAGTCTCTTGTTCGCGCGCGCCAACTACTACCACTCCACCTTCGACGACCATAACCTGGCCTTGACCTGGCAGAATCCCTTTACATCCACAGTCGGCAATGTATTGGATAGGACGTCCCTGCCGCCGTCCAACACGTACGATAACATCAACGGCGCGCTCGGCGTGAACCTGCCCATGCGCACCCGCGTGATCTTCGTAGGGAGCTACGCCTGGGAAAACCAGAACCAGAACCTGATTGATCCGAGCGCCAACCTGCCGGCGGTTGAACCCGGCAGACAGAACGCGGAATGTGAGGTGGAGTCTAAACAGTTCGAGCTGAGGGCTACCTCTTCACCGGTAGAAAAGCTGTCCCTGAAAGCGGATTTCAAGTACTTCGACCATATAAACAACACCCCGATACAGACTTTCACCGCCTATCAGTATGATCAGTCTGCTGCAGCGGCAGCGTCGCTTTCGACTCCTGAGTACAACAGCTGGGTCTCGCGCACCGCTGAGGGCGAGGTGGCGTATGAGATCCTGCCCAAGACCAACATCGGCGTAGAATACGACTACGTCGGCCAGACCTACTTCTACGAGATCACCGGGCGGATGAAGGAGGTGGAAAACACCGAAAAAGTCTTCATCGACACCCGGAACCTGGACTGGCTCACAGCCAAGCTCAGCCTCCTCCATGCGGACAGGGACTCGAACTACGGCGAGGAAGATATCGCCGGCGGGCAGCCGCCGCTACTCAGAAAGTTCGATATGGCGAACAGGAGACGCTACGCGGCTGACGCCATCGTGACGGTGATGCCCATCGACCCGCTTTCGTTCTCGCTGGAGTACACCTACGGCACTGACAACTACAACGAGTCGGTGTTCGGCCTGCAACTGAGCAAGTTCCAGACGGCGACCGTGGACGCGGACCTGCGTCTCGCGAAGTGGGTGTCGGTGAACGCCTACTATACCTATGAATACAACAGCCAGAGCCAGGAGGACGTGCAGTCGGGCGCCACAGCCGCGACACAACTGCTCTTCACCAATAGCCCCAACAACTGGAACCTCCGCACAAGGTCGAACATCCAAACCGTCGGCCTGGGCACGGACATGGAGCTCGTGCCGGACTTCATCAACATGAAGGCCGAGGGGAACTGGTCCAAGGTGGATGGCAAGGCGATCTTCTCAAGCCCCGTCGGCCCCACGACCGGTCCTGACGCGGACCTGAACCCCTTCGTCCCTCAAAACTTTAACAGCCTCGACTCCACCGATTTCTGGAGGGCGATGGTTGAATTGAAGGTACGGCTTTCAAAGAAGATTCAGGCAACGCTCGGATACCAGTACGAGAGTTGGAACGTGAAGGACTACCAGCGCGTCGGCCTCATGAACGTCCAGACCAACGCCGCCGGGAATGTCGATCTTCTGAACATGGGCACTTTTTACCAGCCGTACGTGGTCCATTCAGTGTTCACCTCGCTGACGTATTTCTTCTAAGCGGCCAAAAGGGCCAGGAGTCAGAGGGGGCGGGGGAAAACCCGCCCCCTTAGTTTATCTGAACCCTTTCCTTGAACATAGCCCCGCCCTCTGTTATGATAGATTGCTATGGCCCCCTCAACCATCCTCGTCATCAACCCCGGCTCCACCTCCACTAAAATCGCGCTCTTTACCGGCTATGAAGAGGTCTTCCAGGAGGACGTAGTCCACCCGGAAGAAGTTTTAAGGAAATTCAGGGACATCCCCTCGCAGCTTGCCTTCCGCATGGAGACGCTGATGGACGCACTGCGGCTAAGGGCGGTGGATATCTCGAAACTGGACGCCGTGGCGGTGCGCGGCGGGATGATGCGGCCCGTCAAAAGCGGAGTTTACCGGGTGACGGAGGAGATGGTGGAGGACGTAAGGGACTCGAAGACCCTCTGGGGCCGGGAACACGCCTCGAACCTCGGGCCTCTGCTGGGGCTGCAACTGGCGAAGGAATACGGCATCCCTGCATTTACGGCGGACCCGGTAACGGTTGACGAACTGGACGATATAGCACGCGTTTCGGGAGTGCCTGAGATAAAGAGGCGAAGCCTGCTGCACGCTCTGAATATCAAGGAGCGCATCCGCCGCGCGTCGCGCGACCTGGGGTTGAAAAAAGAGGAGACCAATTTCATAGCCGTGCACATGGGCGGGGGGACGACCGTCGCGGCAATCAGGCGCGGAAGGATAATTGACGTAAATAACGCGCTCCTCGGCATGGGCCCTTTCTCGCCGCTCAGGGCCGGCGCGCTCCCGACGGGCGACCTGCTGGTAATGGCGTATTCAGGCGAATATACCAAACATTCGCTTCAGCGCAAACTGGTTTTTGAAAGCGGCCTGAAAGGGTATCTTGGCACGGGCGACGTGCGGGAAATCGAGATGCGCATCGAGGCCGGGGACAAGGCGGCGGAACTGGCGCTGTCGGCTATGGCGTACCAGGTGTCGAAGGAAATAGGCGCGATGGCCGCGGCGCTCGAAGGCAAGGTTGCGGCTGTTATCCTTACCGGCGGCGTGGCATTCTCGGCAAGGGTGGCAAAAGAGATTTCAAGGCGTGTGGATTTTATAGCGCAAGTGGTAGTATATCCGGGGCAGGCAGAGATGGAGGCGCTGGCCTGGCATGCGGCGGCGGCGCTATCAGGAGAGGAACGGGTACTTCAATATGGGCGGGATTAGGAACTTCAGCGAGCTGATGGCCGCGGCGAAGCAGGCGAGGGAGTGCCTCACGCCATACAGGGTGGCGGTATGCGCGGCTGAGGACAAAAGCGCTCTCACCGCGATGGACACCGCCGCCCGTCTCGGGCTGGCAAGGCCCATACTTATCGGCGAGCGGGCGCGCATCCTCGAAGTAATAAAAGAGAGAGGTTTCGACCCGGAGCTCTTTGAACTGATGGATGTGAGCGGCGAGGACGAGAAGGTGGAGCGGGGCGTGAAGCTCATCCGCACTAAGGAGGCGGATATTCTGATGAAGGGCATGGTGCCGACTTCCACGTTCCTTAGCCCGATATTCAGGAAGGAGAACGGCCTGTCCAAGGGGTTCTTCATAAGCCACTGCGGGGTCTTGCAGGTACCGGGGTTCGACAGGCTTATCATCCAGACGGACGGGGGGATTAACATAGCCCCGGACTTAGAGATGAAAAAGGGGATAATCGCGAACGCGGTATTCGTGGCCAGAAAGCTTTTGAGGATAGAAAGGCCGAAAGTCGCGCTTCTGTCCGCGACCGAGAAGGTGCATCCGAAAATCCAGTCGACGGTGGACGCGCATGATCTGGCTGAGTGGGCGAAGGAGGCGATACCGGAAGCCGACGTGGAAGGGCCGCTCGCGCTCGACGTTGCGGTCTCCGTGGACGCGGCTTCGAGGAAGGGGATAACCGGGGCCGTCGCGGGATTGGCCGACGTGCTGGTCTCGCCGAATATAGAGATGGGTAACGTGATATACAAGGCGCTCAGGCATTTCGCGAACGCGGAGGGCGCGGGGATAGTAGTCGGCGCGGGTTGCCCGATAATCCTCACCTCGCGCTCCGACCCGCCTGCCGAGAAGATAAATGCCCTGGCGCTCGCGGTGCTCTACGGCGAGCATATAAACGAGGCGGGATACAGGTTGAATAAGTAATTCATGCATCCACGCGTAATCACCATATCCGGCTCGCATAGCGGCGTCGGGAAGACGTACCTGGCTACGCTGCTTATCCGGAACCTCCCCGGTTTCGCCGCGATGAAAGTGATACATGACGACCTGCTCGTCTGCGTCACGGACGACGAGGCCGAGATTATGACCCCAGGCAAGGATACCGCACTGATGCGGCAGGCCGGGGCTAGGGAAGTGATATGGATACGCGCCGGGGAGCGCGACCTGAATGACGCCCTTTCGATTGCCTTTGATATGGTCTATAAATCGGGCGTCCCGGGCGTAATCATCGAGGGGAACGCCGCGGCGAGGCTCTTAAAACCGGACTTGGCCTTTTTTGTAATGAACGCCGCTTCACACTCCGGCCCTTCCGCGTTGTCAGATATGAAGCCAGGCGCGCTGGAAAACCTTAAAAAGTGCGACGTTGTCGCCTTAAACACTCAACCGGTGCAGCTCTCACGGATGCCTGGCCTGACTCCGGAGCTTGAGACGGCCATCCGGGAACATAACCGTACCGCCTTGATATGCCCGGTGGAACGGTTCGTCAGCCCCGATGAAGAGATAGCCGAGCTTTTCCGCCGCCTGGCCTGAACCTTTTTTGCTTGCCCGCCTAATCCTGAAGAATCCGCCTTTACCTTGATTTTGCATTACAAGTGTGGTATTTTAGACACACTTTTTATTCACCCAAGAGAATTTTAATGCCGAAGGACGACGTATCCCCAAGGCCATCCCGCTCCGGGCCATCCAAGAGCCGCAGGACGCTCTTGCTTATCGCCGGTTTTTTACTGTTGACCATTGCGGCGACCGTGGTGGAGATGATCGTAAAATCCCATCAGCAAAGGCCCCTGATCGGCAACGTGATGGCGCTCGGTCTTTTAAATATCAACGTCATCCTGCTCGTCGTCCTTCTGCTCCTGCTCGGCCGCCAACTGGCTAAAATATATTTCGAGAAGAAGAAAAGCCCCTTCGGCGCGGGGTTCAAGACTAAACTGGTCACCGCCTTCATCGCCCTGTCGATCGTCCCGGCGGGCCTGTTGTTTATCGTCGCCTCCGGACTGTTGACCGGCAGTGTAAAATACTGGTTCGGCCCGCGCATCGAGGGTGCGGTGCTGGACTCAATCTCCATTGCGCGGGAGTACAAAGGGGAAAAAACCAGGGACGCCCTGCACTACGCCCAGGTGATGGCGGACCGGTTATCCGAAAATAAAAAGCCCATCGACCTTAAAACCTTCTCCCGGAACGCGCGAGACGAATACCGGTTGGACCTGGTCGCGGTATATTCAAGGAATAAGAAAATTCTGGCTGCGGCCGGGCGGGGGAAGTTTGCCTGGGCGCTTTCGGGCGACAAGGGCCTTGGTCAGGCCCTGGCTAAAGGCAAGCCGGTATCAGCGGCCGAGACGATGCGCATGGGAGAGGTAATAAGCGGCGCGGCTGTATTCAAGGACCGCTCGGGGCGGCCCGGCGGAGTCGTCGTGGCGAGCTATTTCGTCTCGCCCGTGATATCCGCGAACCTTTCAGATGTCTCCAGGTTCTATGAGGCCTACTGGAACCTGCGCACGTTCAAGAATCCCCTTAAGGAAAGCTACCTGCTCTCCTTCATGCTGATAACCCTGGTCATCCTCTTCGCCGCGCTCTGGTTCGGGCTGTACCTCTCGCGCATCATTACCGTACCCATAACCTCGCTTGCGGCGGCCACGGATACCATATCCAAGGGCGATTACGACGTTAAGATAGACGTGGTCGCCAGCGACGAGATTGGGGTGTTGGTCGATTCCTTCAAAAGGATGACGAGGGATTTGAAGTTCTCGCGCCACAGGCTGAACCAGGCCAACGAAACCTTAAGCCGTGCAAACGAGCTCCTGGAGCAGAGGCGGCAGTTCATAGAAACCGTGTTAGAGAACGTAAATACCGGGGTGCTGACCATCGATCGGGGGGGCAGAATAAGCACGTTCAACGGCGCGGCCCAGCGCATCCTTGAGATGAGCGCGGATAACGGTGTCGGCAAGAATTACCGGGATATTTTCGAGTTCCATCAGCTTGAGGAGATACGCGAACAGATCGGGCCGATGGCCGAGGACGGCTCGAGCATCGAGAAGGAAATCCAGCTTACCGTGGGCCGCAGGGCCTTGAACTTAAGGCTTTTCGTCTCGCCCCTTAAGGACGCCCAGGGCGGATACTTAGGGACGCTCGTGGTGTTCGACGACATGACGGAACTGATAAGGGCGCAGCGAGCGGCGGCCTGGAAGGAAGTAGCGAGAAGGATAGCCCACGAAGTAAAGAACCCGCTCACGCCAATACAGCTCTCAGCGCAGAGGCTGAGGAAGCGATATCTTGAAGGGACGGGGGATTACGGCAATATTGTCGATGAGTGTACGTCCATGATTATAAATCAGGTGGAGGGGATGAAAAACCTCGTTGACGAGTTCTCGCGCTTTGCCCGGATGCCGGAATGCTCGCCCGTGCCGAACGACCTGCACGGCATCATCGACGAGGCGGCGGGGCTTTTCGACGGCGCGCATAGGGACATCGAGATAAGGCGCGAGTTCGACGTCAATATGCCCGCTATAAAAGTTGACAAAGAGCAGCTTAAACGTGTCTTCCTCAACCTGTTCGACAATGCCGTTACCGCCATGGACGGAAGCGGCAAAATCAGCGTGACGACGGCATACGACAGGCCTGCCCGGATAGCGCGGATTACGGTCGCAGACGTTGGCCCCGGCATCCTGCCGGAGGACCGCGAAAAACTTTTCCAGCCCTATTTCTCCAAGAAGAAATCCGGCACCGGCCTGGGCCTTGCGATAGTTTCCCGCATCGTCGCCGACCACGGCGGCTACATCCGCGTGGAAGGCAACAACCCGCACGGCGCGAAGTTCGTCATCGAATTACCGGCGGGTGCGTAAAATATTGCGAGAAAATTTATATAATAGGTGAAATTTGTCTCACATCCTGATAGTTGACGACGAAAAAGCGATACGCCAGTCCGTGCGGGATATCCTCATGGACGAGGGATATGAAGTGTCCGCCGCCGAAGGCGGGACGGAGGCGCTGAAAGCCATAAAGGACGCGCTTCCGGACCTTGTCCTGCTTGACGTCTGGATGCCGGGGATGGACGGCCTGGAGGCGCTGAAGAGGATGCGCGATATCTCCGCCGCGTTGCCCGTCATTGTGATGTCCGGGCACGGGAGTATCGACACGGCGGTGAAGGCCGTGCACCTTGGCGCGTACGACTTTATAGAGAAGCCGCTGTCGCTCGACAAGCTCTCTCTCACCGTGAAGAACGCGCTGGAGAAATCCCGCCTCGAAGAGGAGAACCGAAGCCTCAAGGAGAAGGTCGAGGGAAGCGCACAGATAATCGGGCAGTCGCCCAGGATAAAGACGCTCCGGGAGCAGATTATGCGCGCCGGGCCGACCAACGGCCGCGTGCTGATATTCGGCGAGAACGGCACCGGAAAGGAACTCGTCGCGCGCGCGATACATAAATTATCGCTGCGGCTGGCTGGGCCGTTCGTCACGGTCAACTGCGCCGCAATCCCTGAAGAGCTGATCGAGTCGGAGCTTTTCGGGCACGAAAAAGGCTCCTTCACCGGGGCCATCGCCCAAAGGAAAGGCAAGTTCGAGCTGGCCCACTGCGGCACGATATTCCTGGACGAAATCGCGGACATGAGCCTCAGTACCCAGGCGAAGGTCCTGCGCGCGCTCCAGGAGCAGGAGATACAGCGGGTCGGCGGGACGAGGACGATAAAGGTGGACGTGCGGGTAATAGCTGCATCCAATAAGATATTAGAAAATGAGATAGCGGCTGGCCGCTTCCGCGAGGATTTGTACTACCGCCTGAACGTCATACCCATCGAGGTCCCCCCATTGCGGGAACGGCGCGAGGACATACCGCTTCTGGTCGAGTACTTCCTCAGAGAGTTTGCCGCCGAGTACGGGAGCAGGGTCAAGAAAACTTCTCAGGAGGCGATGCGGTTTTTCGCAGGCTACCTGTGGCCGGGCAACGTCCGGGAGATGAAGAACATAATCGAGAGGCTGGTAATCATGACGCCGGGCAGCGAAATAGACGCCTGCCATGTCCCACCGCCGATAACGGCTCCGCCCGCGGCCTGCGCGGAAAACGGCGGCGCATACGCCTCCTATGAATCGCTCCGGGAGGCAAGAAGCGCGTTCGAAAGGGACTTCATCCTGCGGAAACTCAAGGAGAACGACTGGAACATCTCCCGCACCGCCGAGGTGCTGAAGATTGAGCGGAGTAACCTGCACAGGAAAATCGCCGCCCTAGGGATAGAGCTCTCCGAGGCAAAATTATCTTAAGCCTGCTTCGTGCTCCCAAAATTTATCTTGACAGATACTTAACTTCCATGCTAAACAATAGGATACTCTGGAAGTGGACATTCTTCCGGGCAGATGGGCAGGTATGCGGTCGGGGCATCGGGCAGTCTCTTATTTTCCCGGCGAACTTTTTAAATTAAATCCGAATTGGGGTGATAAAGCCTGGAAGTTAAAGTACACGACGGACAGGTCGAGAAGGCGCTTAAAATCCTCAAGCGCCAGATGGCCAAGGAGGGACTCCTCAAGGAACTGAAGAAAAGAAAGTTCTACGAGAAACCGTCCGTAAAGAAAAAGAGGAAACAGCAGGAGGCCCGCAAGAAGAGGGCCGGAAAAAAGTAAGGGGGCCGGGTTCACGTAAACCTATTTTCGGGTTGCCGGCGATTTCGGCAGCAAGAATCCCTCAGGTTAAAAATTATGAAGGCGCCGTTTACGCGGCGCCTTTTTTTTATTGCGTCCTCCCCCTTACAGCGGGAGCGAGTAAATTGATTTGCCTTGAAACACTACCGGCTAACTGCTAAAATAACCAAAAGATTTTATTGAATGAAGCATCTTTCCCGTCAAACGTTTTAAAGGGAGATAAAATTGTCCGACATTCATCAGCAAAAAGTTTTAGTCCTGGACTTCGGCTCTCAGTACACCCAGCTTATTGCCCGGCGTGTGCGTGAGGCGAAAGTTTATTGCGAGATATTCCCGTATAACGCGGGCATAGAAAAGATAAAGGAATTCAACCCAAAAGGCATAATCCTCTCCGGCGGGCCGTCAAGCGTGTATGACCAGGGAGCGCCGTTAATCGGCAGAGACCACTTGGAACTTGGCGTGCCGGTGCTGGGAATATGTTACGGCATGCAGCTTCTGACCCACCTTCTGGGCGGGGTTGTCGCGAAAGCGAATAAACGCGAGTACGGCAGGGCGGAACTGGCGCTGGACGACGAAAGCGATCTCCTGAAATATGTCGGCGGGACGGGCGACTCGCCTGAGAACACCACCGTTGTCTGGATGAGCCACGGGGACAGGATCGAGAAGATGCCGGACGGGTTCTCCGTCATTGCCCATACCGATAATTCGCCCACGGCGGCGATGGCTGACCACGCTAAGAAGTTTTTCGGCGTGCAGTTCCATCCGGAGGTAGC
This sequence comes from Nitrospirota bacterium, assembly GCA_049801375.1. Lineage (GTDB taxonomy): Bacteria > Nitrospirota > JACRHJ01 > JACRHJ01 > JACRHJ01 > JBARKJ01. The sequence goes on from JBARKJ010000014.1 coordinate 15,244, forward strand.
CCACACCCCGCAAGGCTTCCAGATACTGAAGAACTTCCTGGCCATTTGCGGCTGCACGCCGTCCTGGACGATGGCGTCCTTTATCGATTACTCCGTGGATATAATCAAAAAGCAGGTCGGAAACAAAAATGTGATCTGCGCCCTCTCGGGCGGCGTAGACTCGACCGTCGCCGCCGCGCTCGTCCATAAGGCCATAGGAGACCAGCTTACCTGCATATTCGTAAATAACGGCGTGCTAAGGAAGGGCGAGGCGGAGCGAGTCCGGCAGACTCTGTCCACGATGGGCCTGAAACTGATATACGTGGACGTCTCGGAGACGTTTTTGTCCCGGCTTGTGGGAGTGGAAGACCCGGAGAAAAAGCGCAAGATCATCGGGAACACCTTCATCGACATATTCGACGCCGAGGCTGGCAAAATCGACGGCGCGGAATACCTGGCTCAGGGGACGCTCTATCCGGACGTTATCGAGAGCGTGTCCTTCAAGGGGCCGTCGGCGATAATAAAGAGCCACCATAACGTCGGAGGACTGCCGGAGAAGATGAAACTGAAGCTGGTCGAGCCGCTCCGGGAACTATTCAAGGACGAGGTGCGTGAGCTGGGAGCGGAGCTGGGCCTGCCGGAAGATATCATCTGGCGGCAGCCCTTCCCCGGGCCGGGTCTTGCCATAAGGATACTGGGCGAGGTGACGAAGGAACGGCTGGAGGTCCTCCGGGAGGCAGATGCAATCGTCCTGGATGAGATAAAGAAGGCCGGGCTGTACAGGGAGATATGGCAGTCGTTTGCCGTGCTCCTGCCGATACAAACGGTGGGCGTCATGGGAGACGAGCGCACCTATGAGAGCGTCGTGGCGCTTCGGGCCGTACACTCAAAGGACGGCATGACCGCCGACTGGGTACACCTCCCTTACGAGCTCCTGGGGGCCATATCGAATCGTATAATCAACGAAATCAAGGGCGTAAACCGCGTCTGCTACGATATTTCCAGCAAGCCGCCCGCCACTATCGAATGGGAATAACGGGAAAAATGGCCCTCAAATTTGACATGGCGGTTTTTAATGCTATATTAAAAAGGAGCGTCTAAAAATCCAGTCGGGGAAAGTTCTCTCCCAATCCTAAAGACGAGGTGGTGTCAATGAGTACTCAATTTTCCAAGATTAAGCGTTTCAATGCTATCAAATGCTCAAACGCGGTCTGCGTCTTGACTAAAGAGATCGACCGCGGAAAGAACCTTCCTGAATTTTTCTACCTCCGCGGAAAAGCATACATGCTCCTCTCGTTGAATAAAAAAGCCTCCGCCGATTTTGAGAAGGCCTGCTCCCTGAAGCCGGCCTCTATCAAATATAAAAAGACGTTCGCAGTATCGCTCCTTCTTTCGGAGGAGTATCAAAAATGCCTGGAAGTGATAGAAAATTCCCCCAAAACGCCATCCTTTATGCTTATTAAAGGCGCCTGCCTTTATAAATCGGGAAAACCTGCTGACGCCATAGGGGTTCTTGATAGCTACCTGGCCCGGGCGCCGTGGGACGGTGCGGGGCATTACCAGAAGGCGCGTTGCCTGATGGCCCTGGGCAGGTTCGGCGAAGCCCAGGTGAGCTTCAGGAAATCGCTCCGGCTTGGCGGGGACGCAGTCGAGAGTCTGACCTGGCTGGCCCTTTCAGTCATGGCGCAGGACAAAAAAGAAGGGGAGCTTGCGGGCGGAATTCCTCTGGCGGCCTGATCCGGCACTGGCACCTCGGCCTGCGTTGATGGTTTTTTTCGCAATTAATGAGGCCTCGCCGTTATTGGCGGGGCCTCTGCGCGCCTCTTTACAAGAACCATTCTCCGCATCTGTATTTACCTCTTTATAAAATCTTCCCCCTGTGTTAGATTTCCTTTATGCCGAAAGACGAATTCAAGCTCGTAACTTCAAACAGGAAGGCCTATCACGACTTCTTCATAGAGGAGACCTTCGAGGCCGGGCTTGCCCTTGCCGGCACAGAGGTGAAGTCCCTCCGGGAGGGGCGCGCGCAGCTCAAAGACTCCTATGTCCAGATAAAGGGTGAAGAAGCCTGGCTTATCGGCTGTCATATATCGCCATATTCTCACGGAAATATCTGGAACCTCGAACCTGAGCGCACGAGAAAGCTGCTCCTGCACAAAAAAGAGATAAAAAGCCTCCAGGGCTCGCTCACCCTGAAGGGATACACGCTCATCCCGCTGAAGCTCTACTTCAAGGGAAACAAGGCCAAGGTCGAGATAGGCCTCGCCAAGGGCAAGAAGCTCTACGACGTCCGCGAGAGCCTCAAAGAGAAAGAGGCAAAGCGCGAAGTGGAGCGCGCGGTCCGGAGCAGGCATAAGGAGCAGGGCTGAATGTTGACAAGGTTTGCGCAGGGACTTTTACCTTTGTAGCTTTTAGTAATAAGGAGTAAAAATGCACCGTCTTATGCCTTTATTGACATCGACGCTCGTCGGATGGGTCGGCTGGTGGCTCGGCGATTTAATAGGGTTCACGACCGCGATATTTGTCAGCTTTGCCGCAAGCATAATCGGCTGGTATATCGGGGTACGGATAAACCAGGCATACCTGAGCTAAGATCTCGGCGATTTACGCGGTCCGGACAGAACCCCGAATCCTGCAAAAAGAGGCGGAACCTTTTTATCTAGTTGGTTTATTCATTCGATTGGCAATTGATTGATGAAAGTCGCCGTATTACATAGCTTTAAAGACATCCGCATAGAGGACTGGCGCGTGCCGGAGGTGGAGAAGGGCGAGGCGCTCATCAAGATGAAGGCCTGCGGAATTTGCTCGGGCGACGTGATGCCGTGGTACATCGAGAAGAAGGCGCCGCTGGTCTTTGGGCACGAGCCCGCCGGGGAGATTGTCGCGCTGGGTGAAGGAGTTACGGACTTCCAGATAGGCGACCCGGTATTCGTACACCACCACGCGCCGTGCATGAGTTGTCATTGTTGCAAGCGCGGCGATTACGTCCTGTGCGAGACATGGAAGCGCTCGCGCATCGTACCGGGCGGCCTCGCCGAATATGTAAAAATTCCCGCAATAAACCTCCAGCAAGACACCTTGAAACTCCCTCCGTCGGTGGATTATCTGGCCGGGACGCTTGTCGAGCCGCTGGCCTGCGTGGTGAAAGGGATGCGGCGGCTTGGCGTGAAACGCGGCGATAAGGTCCTGATAATCGGCCTCGGCGTCATGGGCGCGCTGTTCGTTGCGGCTGCGCGGCACATGGGGGCCTCGAAGGTTATCGGTATGGACATGGTGCCGTACCGCCTTGAAAAAGCGCTGGAAATCGGCGCCGACGAGGCGGTGGATATCAGCAGGGAAAATGCCAGAGAGCGGCTGACGGAGCTATTTGGCGACAGGGACGGCGGGGCGGACAGGGTGGTCGTGGGACCGGGCAACATCCCCGCCATGGCCCAGGGGATATCGTGCGCCGCGCCGGGTGCGACGGTGCTTTTCTTCACTCCAACGCCGCCCGGCGAGATACTGCAAGTCGAGCCGAACAAGCTGTATTTCAAAGAGATAACCATCGTCCAGAGCTACTCCTGCGGCCCCGACGACACCCGCGAAGCGCTAAGACTAATCTCCGAAGGTGCGATCCCGGCAGATACAATCATCACGCACAAGTTCCCCTTGAAGGACGCCGGAGAGGCGTTCCGCCTGACCGCTAAGGCGGGCGAGTCGCTGAAGGCGGTAGTGGTTTTCGAGTAGAAAAATTTTGTCCTCTACGGCAATCCCGGCATGTTTCCAATCTGCGCATTTCCCGCCCCGCCTCCGTTTGACACTATCCGTTTCAGAGTTAAAATAAATACAGGGGAATAAGCACTAAGACTGCCCTCCGAGCAGTAAGCGGGATGTTGCGCGATAGCACAGGAGGAGGGCGGATGATAAGCATACTGTTTCTGGCCGCGCTGATAACGGCGGGGCCGCAAGCACAGTTGAGTTCTGCGCCTTTGACCGTCGCGTCCGTTGACAGGGCCGCTCTGAATGCAGCTATGCCCGCGTCGCCCCAGCAACGGAATCATCCGGCAGGCATGCGCGGCTTGGGCTATGAAGGCCCGCCCGACGGGTTTTATCTGAGCGCGTATCCATATTCCATAACCTCCGCGGACTTCGACGGCGACGGAATCGCGGACCTCGCGGTCGCCAACCTCGCAAACGACACCATAACCATATTCATGGGCGAAGGGGACGGTAAATTTATCCAAAAAGCGGTGCTCCATACGCAATCCGGGCCCGTGAGCGTAATCGCGGGAGATTTCGACGGCTTCGGAAATATCGACCTCGCTTGCGTCTGCTGGTTCGACGACGTCGTGGAAATTTTCAGGGGCAACGGGCACGGCGGTTTCAAGGACAACCCGACAAAAATCTATGTCGGCGCCTCTCCGTCCCAAATACGGAGCGCGGACTTAAACGGCGACGGCCTTGCCGACTTCGTGGTCAGCGATTTCAACGACGATGACATAGCGGTCATCATCAATGACGGCGGAGGTTCATTCCTGCCGCCGGTATTCCTGGGAACGGGAAGACAGCCGTCGGGTATTGTAATCGGCGATTTCAACGGGGACGGAAAACAGGACATAGCCGTCGCCTGCGAGAAGGACAATCTGGTCAGGATGTTCATAGGCGCTGGGGATGGGACTTTTCGGGAGGGCGGCTATACGCAAACCGCGCCCATGCCTGCGTTCCTCGCGGCGGCTGATTTTAACGGGGACGGGAAGCTGGATCTGGCCGTCGGATATCACGATTCCAACAAGATTTCCGTATTTCCGGGCACCGGGGACGGCTTTTTTAAAAAACCGGTGGAGTTCGTTTCACGGTCGGACCCGCAGTATATAGCCGCGGGAGATTTCGACGGGGACGGCAAACCCGACATCGCCTGCACGAGCGTCTTCGGCGGTCAATTCGAGGTGCTCTCGGGGAACGGGGATTTCACCTTTAAGGAGGGTCCCGCCGCTCCCGCGGGGACTTCTCCCAGGGGTTTTTCCGCTTTCAATTTAAAGAACAGAAAAATGGCGGACTTTGCCGTCGCCGCGTCTTCGGATTCGACTGTCAATATCCTGCTGGGAGAGGGGGAGGGCGAACGGGAGGCCGGGAACCTCAGCACCGGATGGATGAACCCGCCGGACGAGGAGGAGCAAAGAGAGCTGATCGCGTTTTATGAGAAAAGAGGGCTCCTGCCGGAAAGCAGGTCCGAAGAGATTGGCAGAATATACCGTCCGCCGGTCAATCAGACCCTGGAAGCGGAGGCCGCGCGGGGCGTGCTGTTCGACAACCAGCCGCCGAGGACTATCACGTATACGCGCGACTATTTTTATGAGGATACTCAGCGGCAGCTATTCCCTGACTTTGGATATTAGCCCGCCCGCTTCAATCTAGAACCGCCCCTTGAGACAGAGGAGGCGAGAAACAGATATAAGTTGACCGATACCTTCCTGGAGCAACGTCCCCCGCCGGTTTTATTTCCTTGCCGGGATCACCACGCTGAACTCGCTGCCTTTGCCTTCTTCGCTTTGCACGGAGACGGCGCCCTGGTGCATCTCGGCTACGCATTTGACTATAGCCAACCCCAGGCCGCTCCCGCGAAGCCCCCGGCTCTTGCTGCCGCGCCAGTACCTGTCGAACAGGAACGGTATCTCTTCGGCGGGTATCCCTATCCCGTTATCCACAACCTTCAACTCGACGGCGTCCGCCGCCTCCTGCCCCGGCACGAGGGACGCCTGTTTAAGCTCCACGGATATTTCCCCGCGGCTGCCCCCAGCCGCCCCCGTGGGGCTGAACTTGAGCGCGTTGTCCAGCAGGTTCATGACGAGCCTCTCAAGCTGCTTCTGGTCACCCATGATTTGGGGCAGCCCGGGCTCCGCTCTGAACGACAGATTTTTCCGAGCCCGCGCCGCATCCAGGGCTATAGCTTCCACCGCTGATTTCGCCACGCCCGAAAGCTCCAGGGGAATGAAGACAGGGGGCTTCATGCCTGTATCATAGCGGGAAAGCGTCAGAAGGTCCTCTATAGAGCCGATCAGCTTCTTTCCGCCACGCTCTATAGCAGCCACCGGCTCCTGAAATACGGGCGGAAGCTCTCCTATGCTCCCGTCCTTCATCAGGGCCGTATATCCCATTATGGTCGTCAAGGGGCTTTTCAGGTCGTGTGTCAGCATGGACAGAAAATCGGACCGCTCCTGCTCCAGCCGCTGCTTCTCCGTCACGTCCCGGAATACCGCCACCAGCCCCAGGCCCTCCCTCTTTTTGTCCTTCAATTCTATGATTTCAACGTCGTATTGCCTCCCGCCGAGAGAAAAGCCGTCCACCCCCGGCTCTGCGACCAGCAGGTGGCAGAGTTCTCCCTCTCCCACGATCTCCTTAAGGGGGCGGCCATGCACCTCTTCCTCTTTTTTGCCCAGCATCTTTTCCATGGCCAGGTTTATTCTGGATATCTTTCCGGAATGGTCCACATAAATCAGGCCGTCGCTTAAGTTTTGAAAGATGAGTCCGGTAATGAAAAGCGCCTCCTCAAGCTCGCGTATGCGGGCCTGAAGGGCGCCAGAGGGATAGGTTGCCATGTGGCCCTTTGGGTATTAGAGTTACTCTAATAATATAGTAAGGGCTTATGGCAGTCAAATCGAGTATTAGGAAAGGATTATTTCACTCTGCACTTTGGGACAAGGTGCTTCTGAAGGTAGGGGATTATGCAGTCCGGCACGAGTCCGGAGACGTCGCCGCCCAACGCGGCGACTTCCTTTATGACCGTTGAAGAAGTATAGGAATATTCCTCGGAAGGCATCATGAAGACCGTCTCAACCTGGTCGGAGAGCCGCCTGTTCATAAGGGCCATCTGCAGCTCGAACTCGAAATCCGAGACCGCACGGAGTCCCCGGACCACGACGTTTGCCCCTTTTCGCTTTACGTGTTCGGCCAGAAGGCCCTCGAAAAGCTCCACCTCGACCCGCTCGCCCAGGTCCGCCGTCGCCTCCCGTATCATCTTTACCCGTTCCTTCGCGGAGAACAGGGGCTTCTTCTTTGGGCTTGGGGCGACGGCGACTATGACCTTGTCGAAAAGGGTCAGGGAACGTCTTATTAAATCCACGTGCCCGTTGGTTATCGGGTCGAACGTGCCCGGATATATTGCTATCTTTCCCATTTAAAATTGCACCTTCGGCACCGCTTTCGCTTCCTCTGGCACCTTGAAATACGTCGCAGGGTGAAGGTTGAACATCCCGGCAATCATATTGTCCGGGAACCGCCGAAGCGACGCGTTATAGTCTCGGACAAGGTCGTTGTAACGTTTGCGCTCCACGGAAAGCCTGTTCTCCGTTCCAGCCAGCTCGTCCATTAGCTGGGAGAAGTTCTGGTTGGCCTTTAAGTCCGGATACCGCTCCACCACCATCAGGAGCCGTGAGAGCGCTCCGCTCATCTGGTTAGCGCCGTCTATGGTGTCGTCTTTCGTCCTGGCCCCCGCCATCTTCGCCCGCGCCGCAGCAATGTTCTCGAATATCTCTTTTTCATGCGAGGCATAGCCTTTTACGGTACTGACAAGGTTCGGGATGAGGTCGTTTCGCCTCTGGAGCTGGTTTTCCACCTGGCTCCACTGCCCGTTTATCGCCTCGTCCATCGTGACCAGGCGGTTCCGGGCGGAGATCACGCTGCCGCCGATTATCAGCACGGCCAGGACAATCGCGCCCAGTACAGCAAGCGCCGCAATCAGACCTTTACTCATAAGTTCTCCTGTAGTCGTTACTTTCTTTTCACGGGAAAAGAAAGTAACACAAAGAAAAGCGGGACTTAAAAACAAATTTAACAGTTTTTGGTGTTACCTTTTTTCAAAAAGGTAACGGTTTGCTACGAGCTGAACGTCCCATGGTCGTTGCTGTCGAGAATGCGGAAAAGCCTTATGGCCTCGGACTTCGCCTGGTCGGACTCTTCCTTTCGCCCCATGGTTTTCAGGACGAATGACTTTCCGTCCCACGCGAAGGGGTCGTCCTTGTTCATCCGTATCCTGTCCTCGAACGCCGCGAGCGCCTCATCTAACCTGCCCAGCTTCGCAAGTGACGCCGCCTTGCCGTTCTTGGCGTACTCGTCTTCTGGGTCGGCAATCTCCGCCTTCTCGAACGCCGCAAGCGCCTCGTCGAACTTATTTAAGCGCCCCATTATCTGGCCGATGCAGTTCTGGAAATATGACACGTCCGGGGCTTTTTCGGACGCGACCTTAAATACCTCCGCTGCCTCCGGAAGCCTGCCCGCCTTCTCAAGAAGCGCCGCCTTGTCCTTCAGCGCGTCCAGGAAATCCGGCTCCAGCGCGAGAGATTTGTCGTACGCTTCCAGCGCGGCGTCCATTTCGCCCAGCTCTTCCCGCACGGAGGCGAGCTTGAACCAGGCGTCCGCGTCCTCAGGAGACATATCGGCCAAACGCTCGGCCACGCCCAACGCCTCTTTGTGCTTGCCCATATTGAAGAGATACGCGCCGTAGTTGTCCAGTATCTCTTTATCGTCGGGCGCAAGCTCCAGCGCCTTCTCCATCTCTTTTATGGCCTTCTCAAGCTCCTCAAGCCCGAATAGCGCGTTGGCCTTCCCCGAATGTGCGCGGGCGTTTTTCGAGTCCAGGCGTATCGCCTCGTCGAATGCCTGCCTGGCCTTTCTGTATTCGCGCTTCATCAGGAGTTCCCGGCCCTCCTCGTTTTTCTTCTGTGACTCAGCTATTTTCTTGTCGTCCAAAATCAATTTTCCTTTCCATTGTTTTTAATGACAGGCAAGTCCCTTTTCTGTTCGATTAACTGCCTATTCAATTCCTGGATACATTCATCTCTTACAGATAGAAGAGATTTGTCATTCACAGAACGCAACGCTTCAATTCTAAGAGATGTCTCCAGTGCATGAGCTTTCAATTTATCAACATAAACATAGCCGAAATTACCTAAAAGCCCATCAAATCCGCCACCAACTATGTTCCTATGCTCTTTTAATTTCTTTAAAAATAATTTCGGATTTATTCGAACTAATTCACCTAAAAATATATCTAATTCTTCGGCAAATGCACCGTCTGCAATTGTATAAAGACGAAATGCCAACTCCACTGCGGCCGGGTCGCTCGAAATTATTTGCCTTTCTAAAATCCTGTAGTTTCCATCTCTGTCATAAATATAATCTAAGGTTTCTTTATCAACACGTGAGTGCGGTTTAGCGGGCAGCAATCGGGATACGTTTTTTGCATTATCGCTGGACGGATAATTAACATAATTTGTCCAAGCTCCACGAAGCATAATCCAATTATTGGCTTTATCTGCAAATGCCGAGGTAGATAACAAAGAAAAGCAAATTATCAGCAAAATTATTTTTTTCACGATTCCAAGGTTTCCTAATGTTACCAGCCCCCGCTCGCCCCGCCGCCGCCGGAGCCGCCTCCGCCGAAACCTCCGAAGCCTCCTCCGAAGCCGCCGCCACCGCCGAAACCCCCGCCGCCGCCTCCGAACCCGCCCCCAAAGCCGCCGCCGATGAACGGGCCGCCGAAGCCGCCGCGCCCGCGCCCCCGGCTCCATAAGCCTCCGCCGGGCAGGACGAACTGGATGACAAGGAACGCGAGAAACGCAAGGAACAGGAAGCCGGAATACGCCTTCCTGCCGCCCGTTGAAGCCTTTTGAACTCCTCCCGGAGGTATCTTCGCCGCTACCGCCTGGACGCCCGCCATTAGCCCGTCGCCGAAGCGGCCCTGCTGGAAGTACGGCGCCATCACCTGCCGGATGATCATACCGGACGCGCCGTCGGTTATCGCGCCCTCAAGCCCGTAGCCCACCTCTATCCGGACCTTCTTCTCCTCCAGGGCAAGCAGTATCAGGACGCCGTTGTCCTGGCCCTTCTTGCCGATCTTCCATGCGGTGAAAAGGTCGTTTGCGTACTCCTCAGGCCCGGCATAGCCGTCCATGTTCGGGACGGTAACGACCGCGACTTCCGCAGAAGTGCGCTGGTTAAGACCCCGCAGATACTCCTCCATAGAGCTTACCTGCTCCGGGGAGAGCACCCCCGCGAAATCGTTTACGAAGCCCTTGGGCTTCGGAAGCTCGCCGTAAGCCGCGTTCGCCGCAAGCGGCATGAGCGCGAGGAAAAGGAGCAGGCAGTATTTTACTAATCTTGGCATGGACACCTTTCAAACGACATTACAATTTATACTCAACTGAAGTTATTGTCAATTTTTTCCGCCATTTTGACGACCTCTTCCAGGTAGCTGGAAAAAAGTGCCTCAAGCCCGTCTAAGTCGGTCTTCACCGGTCCCTTAAGGCCCCCCACTCCCTGTCGCCTGAGCTCCAGGGCCTGGTTGAACGGCACCGGGTCAATCCCGGACTCGGCGCAAAACTGGCCTATTATCTCTTCCTTTGCCACAGGCGCGTGCTTGCCATAAAGTCGTAGCGCGTTCCGCATCACTTCCGTGAACGGCTCTATCGACACGGCGATGAGATGGCCGAGCTTCTTCTTATCCCCGGCGGCCTCGATATAGGACTGCCGGAGGTGGATGAGCTTTCCCTTGGCCTGCTCCTCCAACTGGCGGCGCAGGTTTGAAAGCGGCACTTCAAGGCCGGACAGCACGTCCTCGCTCCCGAAAATGAATTGATTTGCCTCCTTCATCTCCAGGAACTCCATCGGGAACACGTCCGCCGAGTTGAGGAGCGTATCTTTCGTCAGCATGAGCGGCGCGGGCAGGCCGTTTTTCTCCCATTTGCGCCGGTCCTCCGAGAGGACCCTTAATTCCTTCGTCCCCAATGTCTCAAGCACGGCAAGGATTTTCAGTCCGTTTCCCTCCCAGTCCACGCACGCGCCTTCGCCGAACTCATAGAGCGCAACCAGGTTGTCGCCGTATGCCCTCTCCATGAACGTTGCTAGTTCGTCCAACGCCTTTTTTTTCTCTGGCTTGTCCATATCCCTCCACTGTGCTCAGGTGCGGAAACTGCCGGCAGCAATAGATTTTATCATACCGCCTCTCACATGGCTATTATAAATAGGGTGAGGAAAAGCTTTCTTTTTGGATTGGTTCATATGCGTATTTTCACTCATCGGTTATTCGCCCGATGCGGCCCGGCCTTTCGTAAGCCTTTTAAATCAAGTCCTTACAACTTCCGTAAGCACGCCTGAATTTCGGGTATGAATTTTGCTTATATTAAATTGTAACTACAAGGATTTGATAAAGCATAACCGCCACTGCGGAGAAGCCCGATATGGACGGCAAGAGCGATGCCAGGATTGAGAACGCAAACTACGACAAGGTCCATTATTTCGTCGAAAAGGTCCTGTCGGAGACGGAGAGGTTCTGCCCTTGCCGGCAGTGCAGGCTGGACGCCGCCGCCCTCGCCCTGAACACCCTTCCCCCGCATTACTTCGTCAAATCGGGCGGTCCCAGCCGCGCCGAAGAGCTTGGCTCTCCCTGGATTTTAATCGAGATGGCCGTCCGGGAATCGCTGGAAAGGGTTGCCCTTTTCCCGCATCACAAGCCGGAAGAGCTGAACTACCCTGAAAGCTCCGAAGAAGATTCAATGTCCCTGGAGACATAACTACCGAGACGCCCCTACCCCCACACGGTCGCAGAATTTCGCCACGGCACAGGTTGAGCATATCGGAGAAATGGGCCGGCACTGGTTCTGCCCGAAGGTCACCAGCAGGTCGTTTATCTCTAACCAGTATTTTTTGGGCAGCTTGGCCCGAAGGGCCGTTTCGGTCTCGCCGGGCGTTTTCGTTTTGACGTATCCCCAGCGGTTGGTGATGCGGTGGACATGCGTGTCCACGCATATTCCGGGCAGGCCGAAGCCCATCGTCGCAACTAAGTTCGCCGTTTTCCTGCCAACTCCCGGAAGCTTAAGCAGTTCCTCTATGGAACTCGGCACGCGTCCTCCGTATTCATCTATCAGCCGGCCGCTTATCTCCTTGATTGTCTTCGCCTTGGTCCGGTAGAAGCCGACGGGATAAATCGCGCGTTCAATCTCCTGCTCCGGAAGGCCGGACATCTTCACGGGCGAATCGGCGAGCTTGAATAATCTTGCCGACGCCTCCCCGGTCGTTTTGTCCAGCGTCCTAAGGCTCAGGATGCAGGACACCAGCACCCGGTAGGGGTTTTTATCTTTTGCTATCTCCGTAACCGCCGGGGTCTTCCATTTGGCCACGGCTTTTTTAATGAGAGAAATCGCTTCCGGTAAATCTTTTTCTTTCATGAAACTCCGGTTTAATTATCTTGTGCCGAGTACCAGTTCTCCTGACAGTTCTCCGCTACGCCCCCGGACAGGAACTGGCGCACCGCCGCCTCCGGGTCCTCCTCGAGGGTCAGCACCGGGATGATGCCGGCGGACATCAGGCCGTCGTACATCCCCCTGCCCATGCCCTGGGTTATCACCGCCTGACAGTCCTGCAAAAGGTTCTGGCGGGCAGGTCCTGGGAAAAACCGCATCCCGCGCCTTAAAATGCCGTGGTTGTCCGCGTCGAATATCATGAACCGGTTGCATTTCCCAAGCTCCCCGCATACGGTCCTGCCGTCATAGGTGGAAACCGCTATTCTCATAGGGCCCTCCTTAATGGTTTACTTTAAAATACCACGAACCTAACCCCTTTACAAATAGGGATAAGAGATTATTTTCCGCAAGGCGCGGCCCCGAGCGTTGACGGCCTCGGAATGACAAGCAAGTTCAATATCATATGGCACTTGCAATAATCCGCCATTAGTGTAAAATGTTTATCGCATATGGAATTCGACCAACTGAACCTCGAACATAACCTGCTTGAAGGCATCAAAGAAGCAGGGTTTAAATACCTGACCCCCGTGCAGGAGGCCGCCCTACCGGTAACGCTTTCCGGAAAAGACGCCGCCGTGCAGGCCCAGACCGGCACCGGCAAGACCGCCGCATTCCTTATCACCATATTTAACCGCCTGAAACCCATTACCGGAGAGATAGCCGAGGGCCGCGCTCCGAGAGCGCTGGTAATCGCGCCGACGCGCGAGCTTGCCGTCCAGATCCTGGAGGACGCAAAGACGCTGGGCGAGCATACCGGGCTCAAGATGCTCGCCGTCTATGGCGGCGTGGACTACCAGAAGCAGAAAGACGACCTGGACAAAGGGGTCGACCTGCTGGTGGGGACGCCGGGCAGGCTGATAGATTACTTCAAACAGAAGGCGCTCTCGCTTAAATATATCGAAATCGCGGTAGTGGACGAGGCGGACCGGATGTTCGACATGGGCTTCATCGCCGATATCCGCTATATGCTCAGGCGGATGCCCCCGTTCGACAAACGTCAGGCGATGCTCTTCTCCGCGACGCTCAGCTTCAGGGTCATGGAGCTCGCATACGAGCACATGAATAATCCGGTGAAGATAGAGATAAGCCCGGAGCAGGTCACGGTAGAGAAGGTAGAACAGTCGCTTTTCCACGTTGGGCGGCAGGAAAAATTCAGCCTGCTCCTAGGGCTCATGAAGAAGGAGAGCCCGGAGCGGAGCATGATGTTCGTGAACACGAAGCGCGAGGCGGAGAAGCTGGTAGAACGGCTCAACCGTAATGGCTATCCCGCGGACATGATCTCCGGCGACATACCGCAGAAGAAGCGGCTCAGGATACTGACGGAGTTCAAGGCAGGCGTGCTTCCGATCCTGATAGGGACGGACGTGGCATCGCGCGGCCTGCACGTCGAAGGCGTTACGCACGTATTCAATTACGACCTCCCGCAGGACCCGGAAGACTACGTCCACAGGATAGGCCGCACCGCGAGAGCGGGCGCGACGGGCAAGGCATACTCCTTCGCGGACGAGCAGTACGTCTTCGGACTTGAGCCGATTGAGAAATATATCGGGATGAAGATACCGGTCGCATGGCCGGACGAAGATATGTTCGCGAAGGAGAAGAGACGCACGCCGGAGGAGAAAAAGGCCTCCGAGGAGCGTGACAGGGAAAGGCGCGAGGAACGCGCGGCAATGGAAGCCAGACGCGGCGGCAGGGGCGGACGCGGAGATGGGCGCGGTGGACCTGGCGGAGGGCGCGGCGGCAGGCCACCAGAGAGAGCCGGCGGCAGGCCGGGAAGCAGACCAGGCGGCGGACCAGCGAACAGGACGCCCGGCAAAGTGACTGAAAAGCCTGAGGCGGCACATGCCGCAAATCCCGACACCACAGAGGGTCAGCCCGGTTCCACAGCCGACCAGGCACAGAAGCCCAGGAGGCGCAGGAGACATCCGAAGCCAGAGGGTTCCACCCCCTCTTAAACGTGTCATTCCGAGCGAGAGCTTCGGATCCGCCTGTTAATGTAATTGCCCGATTTAATCGGGCGGTTTTATTCAGGGACAAATAACATGA
>JBARKJ010000015.1:0-4641 GCA_049801375.1 Nitrospirota bacterium
TATTGGAAGTGAAAGAGAAGCTTCAGCCCGGCGGGGCGGTGGTCTGGAACCTCTGGGGCTCGGTTGTTAATCCCCTTTTCGACCCTTGCGTCCGGACGTTACTCGAAGCGTTCCCGAACGTTTACCAATTCAAATCGTATACATACAACTACATCTTTATCGCGCACAACCAGGACGCGGGGCTTCAGCCGCACGAGGTCCTGATACGGGCGAAGGCGGTGGATAAAAAATTCAGCCTGGGGTTCTCTCTTACGGATATCGTCAGGAAGGGCTTCTCGAAGGTGGAGCTTTCGGATTTCGACAGCGTAGAGGCCATAAGGGATTAAATATTAACGGTAATTATCCCGAAGGCGACCATCGCCATCCCGACGATTACTTTCGCGTCTACGGGTTCGCCCAGAATAAGCCAGCCGGTAAGGACGCCAAGTATCGGGAGGGTGAAGCCGAATATGGAAACCCTCCCCACCTCGCCCAGCTTCAATGCCTTGTACCAGGCTAGAAACGGTATCATCGTAGCAAATAAAATGAGATAGATAAGCGCAAGCCAGCCGCCCCTACTCACTCCCGCCATGAAATTCCCTTCAAACTTATACCCGATCGCAATAAGCGGAGCGGCGCCCATCACCATCTGCATGCCCGTAACCGCAAGGGTATCCCGGCGTGACATTATCTTTTTCGCGGCGATGTTCGAGCCTGCCCATGTCATGGCGGAGAGGATGAGGAGTATCACTCCCAGCTCGTAGTGGCCCTTCATGATTTCGGGGTTCCAGGACGTTACGAGCACCCCGCCGAAGCCGACCAGCGTCCCGGCGACTCTCGGGATACTGAGGCGGGAGGCGCTGAAAAACAAGGGCGCGGCGAGTATGACGAAGAACGGCGCGGTGTTGATGAATATCGCGGAGACGGATGCGTTAGTGTACGCTTCTCCCGTGAAAAATAATGCATTCTGGACTCCAGTCTGAAAGATCCCGAACAGTCCGATTACCCAGAGGTCCCGTAATGAAAACTTCAGCCTGCCCATAAATGCCGCCACGACCAGCAGGACAAGCCCGCTTGCGAAGAACCTGACCCCGGCAAAGGTAAGGGGTTTCAGGCCGCAGTTCAGCCCGATCTTCACGGCTACATATACGGAACCCCAGACTGTGCAGGCGATGAGGGCGTAAACGACTGATTTGCTCGAATCTTTCATAGGCATTAAGAAAGGATACAGGCAAAATAGCTGGACAGTCAAGGAAAACAGGGAAATTCAGGTGCAGACTTTCCGGGAACCCGGGCTTTACTTGGAGTTGGAATTCCTTTATAATCCACAGCGGATTCTTCACTTCGTTCAGACTGACAAGGGCGGGAGGACTCATGGAAAGCTTGAAAGGCAAAGGCGCGGTGATAACCGGCGCGAGCAGAGGCATTGGTAAGGCAATCGCGACGGCGCTGGCGCGTGAGGGCATGGACTTAGTCCTTGCTGCGAGGGGGAGCAGCGCGTTAAACGAACTTTGCGCGGAACTGACGGAAACTCACGGCGTGAAGGCGCACCCGGTGTTATGCGACGTCTCGAAGCAGGCGGACCTGGAAAAGCTTGCGTCGGCGGCGGTAGAAAAGCTTGGCCGGGTGGACGCATTGATAAACAACGCCGGGGTATCCAGCCAGCACCTGTTCCATAAACAGCCGCTTGAGGACATCCCGATGCTGATGCAGACCAACTTCTTCGGCTACGTGATGCTTACCCGGCTACTCATAAATCACATGGTGGAAAACGGCGGCGGCTCTATAGTAAACGTCGTATCCGGCTCCACGCTCGTGGACCCGCCTCCTAAGACGTTCATCGTCTACAGCTCCCTCAAATGGGCGCTCCGTGCGTTCACGAAGGGGCTTTTCTGGGAGATGCGCGACTACAATATAAAAGTCACCTCTCTCCTCCCAGGAGTTACGGACACCTCGCTGACGGGAAACCTCGACCCCAAGACAATCGAGCCTTCGCGCCTGATGACGACCGAGGCGATAGAGAGGGCGGTGGTATTCGCCCTCACCGTGCCGAAAAACGTCTGCCCGCTGGAGATTTCAGTAATCAACCAGCAGACGCCCTGGAAGATACCTGTAATCCCTTACAGACAGGACCACCCGAAATAACGCTAATTTGTGCCGGCCACGGGCAGGGACTGCGACGGCGCATAGCTTCCGTCTCCGCCGAACGTCGCCGTTATGCTGTAGCTGCCCACCGGCAATACGATTGTCTTGGTGACTGAACCGTCGGCCAACGTCCGTCCGATTACCGCTCTTTTTCCGCCGGTTATCTTGACAAGCCTGCCGGGTATGCCGTTTCCTGCCGGGTCCGTGAGTATCACCTTAAACGTCGCGGTGCTGCCCTTGACCAGGGCCAGCGTGAGGTTGCTCGGGCTCTTGTAAACGATGCTTCTGGTAGCCGACGGCATGCTCGTGCCTTCCGGCAGATCCGCAATCACCCGCCAGTAATATCTCTTCCCCACTGGTAAATTCTCGGCGCTGGTGGTGGTGCCTGTCTCATGGTATGTGGACGTGCTTTTCGCGGGGAAACCCGCGGCATTGGATACCTGCACATCATACCCGGTCGCGCTGTCGTACCCCTGCCATCCCTGCCACGAAAGGGCCGGGTCCGGCGCGTTCACGACGGTATTATTATTCGGCGAAACCAGGGCCACCTTACCTATCGTGCAGGTTACCGGGGCCGATTCCATTATACTCGGGTTAACCCCCTTGGGCACAAACTTCGCATACCAGGTATGCGTGCCGGGTCTGACGGTCATCTTCATCTGGCAGTTCCCGGCCGCGCCGGTGGGCGCCCTTCCGCATGAAACGTCCTTGCCCGATACGGTCTCAAAGAACCGCACCTGCTGGGCCGGTACCGGCTGTCCGCCCACATCCAGGGTCGATTTTAAGGTTACGGCGGTCCCGCTCTGGGTATAATCCAGCGAGAGCATGCTCGGAGGTGTCGAGAAATTCGCCGTAATGGTCATGTCTTTAGTCATCGTGACGGTCAAGTTTGGCGTGCTGCCGGTAGCGTCCCCGGACCACTCGATGAACTGGGCACCGGTGACGGGAACGGCTGTCAATGTAACCTGCGTGCCCGGAGTGTACGGCCCCTGCGGGGAGAGCGTGACGCTCCCGGCGCCGGCGGGACTTGCCGATACAGTGAGGGCATAAGAGCTGACGAAGGTGGCGGTTACCGTTTTACCGGAAGACATGGTTATAGTGATAGAACTGTCGCTGCCGGTTGCGTCCCCGGACCATCCTTCAAAGACGGAGCCGGATGAGGGAGCCGCCGTGAGAACTACCGCAGCATTTGCGTTGAATGACGCCTGATCCGTAGTGCAGGAAGCGCCGCAGTTTATTCCGGACGGGGAACTGGTTACCTGGCCCATGCCGTTGCCCGCCTTGTTCACCGTAAGCGTGTCGCCGCCCGCGCTCCGCACCGGCCAGACCAGGCTCATCACCGTGCTGGGTTCGAACTTTTCCACCCCCGTCTGCGTGTCCACATACCACTCATCTAAGGTGTTGGTGGCGGTGTCGGAGTGCACGGCGTCCCGCGAGGAAGTCCAATAAGGGTCGGTCGGAACGCTGAACGGGTTCCCGGCTGAGATTGGCGGACTGGCCTCCGAATAGTCGACCAGGCTTCTCATCTCTTTTCTGTTCGGAAGCCGCCAATCAGCGTATCCCAGGTAACTTGAACTGTTAAGCGACTGAACGTTCGCCAGCGCATCGGCCCAGGTTGAACCTGTAGTTCCCGTCACCGACTTCGCCCACATCAAACCGGTCAGGGTATCGGTGACGGTGTTGTCTTTATTATCTATGAAGCGCGTCTGCGGGTCCCACGTCGCGCCGTACCCTTTGCTTGCGTCAGCCCCGTCGTCCCCGGGAACATAGCTCATGCTCTGCCCGGTCTGCCACACCTGAGCCGGGCCATTGGAGATCCCCCGCACCGGGAGCACGTAGCACGCTCCAGTCTTCGCCGTATTTAAAATCCATCCGCAAGTCATGTTTATGCACCATGCGTACCCTGAATAGCCGGCGAGGGTAGTGGACGAGGCATAGATGTGGTTCAGGAAATTGACGAAGCCGGCCCCGTTCAGCCAGGTATACTGCGGCGTATCGGCCCGAACCAGGCTTTCCATCTCGTTTATGTTGGGGACGCGCCAATCGGTATAAGGGGCGGAATAGCCGCTTATGGTGAGCGCGCCGCTATTAAGCTTGTCCACGAAATCGAATGCCTGCTGCCACGACTGAAGCCCGGGAGTGGCATTTCCCGGCTTGACGTAGCCGCTGGTGTCGATGCAGTCGGCGTCCTTCATCCACATGAGCCCGGTCAAGTTGTCGGTAAGCGTGCCGTCGCCGTTATCATTGAACCTGGGGGAGGGCCATGCGATGCCCGCCTGAATGGCTCCGTCGTCCCCTGGGCCGTACGAAGTCGTCTGGCCGGTCTGGGGAAGAGACACCTCTGCAGCGAAAGAGGGAGTAATAAATATTAAAACAAAGAGGGTCAATGCGGAAAAAATGCGCAGATAGCCGGACATGGTGTCACCTCAAGTTTAAATGTTTTTCGGGGATGCTCTTAAGCGGAATACTGCAGGTGGCACTTATTACGCGGGATGCCAAAAGCTTTTTGGAAGATAT
>JBARKJ010000016.1:0-16226 GCA_049801375.1 Nitrospirota bacterium
CTCATCTTTACCTGCGCTTCCGATATCCTGAGCCCCGCCAGGTGGGCAAGCAGCAGGCTCTCCACCTCCGGATAGTCCTCCGGGTATTCCTGGGCGAAGAGGCGGATTATTTTCCTGTTGCACGCCCGAAAGCCCGAGGTCGGGTCGGTGAGTCTGCCGCCGGTGAGCACCGACAGCACACGGGCAAACGAAGATATCCCGACCCTCCTCATCGCCGTGGACTTGAAGCCGTCCCCGCCCAGGAACCTGGAACCGACTACTATGTCCGCCTTCCCCGCCCTTATCGGCTCGATTATCTTAATCAGCTCGGACGGGTCGTGCTGGCCGTCGCCGTCCACCTGGGCCGCGATGTCGTACCCGCCCTGGAGGGCATACCTGTAGCCGGCCTGGACCGCCGCTCCTATGCCCATGTTGAAAGGCAGGTTTACCACAGCCGCGCCCGCGGCGGAAGCGGCGATCGCAGTCCCGTCGGCGGAGCCGTCGTTTATGACCACGACATGGGCTTCTGGGATAGAGGCATGTATCTCCGCCACGACCAGCCCTACGGTCGCCTCTTCGTTATATGCGGGTATGATGGCGAGGAACTTCATATCTTTTCGGCAACAGTCCGGTTGCGCCAAAAATAAAATTCATTTCTTTTTGGCAAAAATATATATATCGTTTATTGATGGAACCTTCGACAAACCTAATGCATTCCATAAATTCCCTAATTTTTTCGAACTATAAGCAAACGCGTTGCCATGTCTGTATATTTTAATCTCTTCGAATTCTTGTGACAGATATTCTTTCATGCAAGTTTCAGAGATATTCATCATCCCTTTTTCGATTTCCCAGCATCCTCTGATTTTATGCAGGATTATATACAAAAATTCGTAAAATACAGGTTCGGCTCCAAATAAAAGTATGCCGCCTTTTTTTAAATTTTTTGAAATCTTATTAAAGAAATTCGGCAAATCATTTAGGTGATGAAGAATAGACGTCCCATATATTAAATCAAATTTACCACTGATGGACATGGTTTCAGCGTCGGCGACTTGTGCATCCAATCCTTCATTTTTGCAATTTGCTATATTTTTTTCACTAATATCATAGCCTCGGACTTTGCACCGACTAAAATGTTTTTGCATTTTTTTCATAAACTGTCCACGGCCGCAACCTAATTCTAAAGCAATCGCATCCGCACCAAGAGAAATTTCATTTTGTTCAAGAATGCGAATTATTTTTTGAAAATGAAAATCCCTGATGTTTTCTTCCACCACGGGAGGTGCAATAGTTGCAAAATCGTGGTCATAAAATTCTTTCTGTTTTTTTGCCCATTTATCCACTTTTCACTCCACTCCTAAGACTTTATGCACACTGCGGTTATATATTCGTAATAAAATTGATCGCTTATCTTTTTTACTTCGAAAGACGCTTTATCTTTATTTAGAAAATAAGACAAGAGCTTATATGCCTGATGGACGCGCGTAGGTATATGGAATGGAAGAAAAAATCCGAGGCGGTTAAGTGAATCTACCTTGAATTTTTTATTCGGGTTCTGTCCATAGAATTCTACCTGGCCGAAATATTCCTTAAGCAACGAACCGAATTCAGCGCTTGAATACTCTCTTACATGGAACTGGTTAGAGGGTTTGCTGGTCAAGCTTGTTCCCGGATTTGTCACCGTCCTGTTCGGAGTGGAACAAATAAAAATTCCGCCCGGCTTTAAGACCCTGTTCGCTTCCATTAAAAAAAGCTTGTCGTCATCCAGGTGCTCTATGGTTTCAAGCGATACGTACACCTCCGCAAACTCATCAGACAAGGGCAATTTTGTCGCACTGTTTATTTTGAAATCGACGTTTGCATGGTTACATTTCGCCTTTGCTTCTCTAATTGCGTCTTCCGAGAGATCGAACGCCTTTATTTCTTTCGCTCCCGATTTGAAGAAGACCTCGGTCCCCTCCCCGGAGCCGCATGCGCAATCTACAATTATTTTATTTGAGACAAAATTGGCGGCAAACCTGTAACGGGCTTTATGCTCAAGCCATACCCAAGCCGGTACTTTTGCAAGAGTGGACAACCTTACTTTCTCTATATTTAAACTCATTGTCCTCTTCACCATATCATGATCAGTTTAATAAATTTCCAGTACATATCGAACAGGGGATTGACCATCCTAAGCCTGACGTCGTCTATCTCTTCATACCAGATCCGGCCGCTGAAGAGCTTTACCGCCTCTTTTTCCCGAATCTTGCGGTTGGCCTGAATCCCGGCCCGGCTCTTTAGAATATTTTTTAAATTCTTCAAGTTTAAAAAGTACTTATAAACCCCCATCTTTTCTTTGAACGAGCCCTCTTTGACGGAGAATAGAAGTAGTCCCGCCTCCATGACTAAAAACGCCGGCGCTATGAGAAGCAGCGTCAGCCAGTGGTAGTTCTTCAGGATAGCTATCACGCGGTTCCTGTCCACGTAATAATACTTGCTGCCACTCCGGGAAAATTCATATTTGTGATAAACGACCGCGTCTTCGGCCAGAACGCAACTCCACCCCGCAAGCCAGATGCGCCAGCCCAAGTCCTGGTCTTCATTGTACATCCAAAGGCTCTCGTCAAACAGCCCCACTTCTTTTAAGACATCCGCTTTCAGAAGCACCGACGCTCCGCTCGGATAGCATATATACTTGCCGTTTATGAGGCCGGGGCTCCACTTTTCGCCGTAGCCCTTGCAGAACCCGAACCCCAGGAAATGCGTCAGGTTCCCGATGCTGTTTATCCTCTCCTTATCCGGCCAGAGCATGAGCCTCGCCTGCACCGCTCCCGCCCTCTCCTCCGCATCGGCCGCCCTTACCATCCCGCTTACGGCCGTCTCGCCGATGACCGTATCGATGTTAAACAGGATGATGTACCTAAGCCCTTGCCGAAGGGCTGCCCTCATCCCGGCGTTGTTGCCGCCGGCAAAGCCCTCGTTTCTTTCGTTCCTTATAATCTCCGCCTCGGGCGCGGTCTCGCGGATGAAATCGAACGTCTCTTCCGAACTCTCGTTATCGACAATAAGGACTTTGAAGTCCCGAAAGTCCTGTCTCTTTAAGCTTTCTATGCAGTCCGGCAGATATTTCCGGGCATAGCCCTTGTAGTTAACCAGCACGACCGCGACCTTGCCGTTCATCAAGCTTTTTTACTGCCTTTGTTTCCAGCCAGCCTGTATGCATATGCCCCGAAGAAGAGAAAACCGCTTACCAGGAGCGCCACAAGAAGGATTATAAGGAACCTGGAAAACCCGGCTAAGTCCTGCATGGAGAGCATCTGGTGCCACCATACGGTGATATAATCGCTTGGCTCTATTGAAACCTGCACCGGGGCGAACTTGATGAGATTCCAGATATTGGAGCGAGGCTGGTAGTAAAATGCCGGGAAATCGCCTGTAAAAAATTTTGTAATCGTTGCGCGTATAAGGAAAATATTCATCCGCATGTGCGAAAGCGCCGGTATGTAAAACGCGTTCTGGACCGAGTAAAGTTTGTTGTCCAGCAGTATCCGAGGATGGTTTCCATAATAGACAATCGTGCCCGGTATCTGCACCAGGAAACCCAGGACGACCAGCGCGTAAAAGGCGGCTTTCGCTACAAGCCTTTTTTCCCTTAATCCTTCGACCAGGATGCCGAGTGGCAGGACCAGAAACGGCACGAGCACCAGGTAATAGCGCGTCCCCCACACCTCGTCCGCCCAGTACATCGGTATGTCCATCGTGCAGAAAAAGAGGACGATTAAGGCGCAGAAAGAGAGAAAAGCAACCGCCTCGGGGCGGCTTTTTCTGAAGAAGCGCCGGATTGCCCAGAATGTGAGGATGAGCGGAGGCGAATATAAAAAGAAGCTCTTGCCCGCGGAGAAGAACGAGGCGTAAAGGCTGTCGAGGAAGTTGGAAAAAGACGGTGACATAATCTGGCCTGCCATGGAGGCGGACCGTCCAAACGGGATTATGCTCCCGAACCGGATGTAGTTGTACCAGAAATAAGGAATGAACCCCGCAATGCCGCCGCCGATAACCAGCGCAAGTTTAAGCGGAAGACCCTCGATCTTCTTTTCCCTGTTCAGAAGGTACAGGTAAAGGGCGGCAAAAGGATAGGTTAGGAACGCGTAGGTCTTGGCGCCCATCGCAAGGCCGAAGACGAACCCAGCAAACGCAAAAACGGCCGCGCCGCCCCTGTCCGCGCCCCGCCTAATAAGGTAGAACCCAAGGACCGCGAGGAACACGAAGAGCGGGTCCATGCCTATGGTCGAATAAGGCAGCGCCATTGTTGCGAGCCCGTAGATAAAGGCGAGGATAACCGCAGTCTTTTCATTTTTATATATTCTCAGGGCGTAGAGATAAAGCAACATGGCGGTAAGGGCGGTGAGAAGCGCGTTTAAGCCCTTGGGCAAGAAGAAGGTGAGCTGGGGGTCCATGCCCGCCTTTGCGAATAAGGAGTCCAATACGATACCTGCGCCGACCAGCGGCACGTCCAGCATGCTTTCCAGCACGTATTCGGCATATCTCTTGCCGTCTACGACAGTGGTCCCGGCCAAGCCCCCGCCGCCCATATTGAACTCATGCTGGGTAACCGCCGTCAGCGCGGTCTGAAAAAAGCCCCTCTCGTATCCGTCGAGATGCGTGCTCAGGACCAGGCAGTAACAGCACAAAAGCGAGATGAACACGAAGAGAGGGATAAATCTTTTCTTGTCCGCCCTCCGTCGTAAATAGGACCCAAACTTAGACATGGAAAACTCTCCTTTATCACATCTGGTTTCTCGTCGATTCTCCACGCCGACGGCCCGCAGGATTGCCCGGTTACTCGGCCTCCGCGATTACAACGAACCTGGTCGCCAGGAACTCAGGCCACAGCTCCAGGGTAATCCCAGGAATATGGGTCGCTGCAGGCTTTAAATCAATCAGCCTATAGCCGGATCTGATAAATAACTGCTGTCCTGTCTTCTTGGTGAAGAAACGGAGGTGCGTCCGGTCGAGGATGCCCGTTTCGGTGTATTCGAATCTCCCCATCAAGAGCCCGAGCCGCACCCTGAAATTAGCCACGTTCGGCAGAGAAGCGATAACCCTGCCCCCCCTTTTCAAAAAAGGCTTTATATTAATTAGGGTGCGTTCCGGATACGCCAAGTGCTCAAGCACGTCCGCAAAAATTATATAGTCGTATAACCTGCCCAGGCCCATAAGAACCTCCTTGTCCTCAATACTCCCGCAGGTCACACGGTCGATCTTTTCCGCCGCCAAAGCCGCGGCTTCAGGATCCATCTCTATCCCGTCCACAACAGAACCATTGGCTTTAATCGCCCGTCCCAGATTTCCGGTATCGCAACCGACATCAAGAACCCTGCTCCCGGCGGGAATTATCGAAATAACTCTCGAATAAACACTCACCGGGCTGGCATTTTCAACAGAGAAATTATATCTCACTTACGCTCCTTTGGCGCGCGGAGGCGTCGCGCCCTACTCTTTCCCCCAGGGCAGTTCCTTCTCGATGCCGCCCTCGCGCTTTTTTTCGTAGCTGAGCGACGTAAGCATTTCTCCAAGGAGCCCTGTTGAAATAAATTGAATACCCAGTATGATGAGTAAAACGGACAGGAGGAAAAGCGGTCTGTCCCCTATCCAGCGGCCCATGAACCAGCCTATGGCCAGATAAGTCAGCGTAAAGCCGCCCGCCACCAGGAGAGCGAGCCCGGCGATACCGAAGAAGTGAAGCGGTTTCCTTATGTAGCGCGTTATGAACAGTACTGTAATCAGGTCGAAGATGCCTTCAATGAAACGCTTCCCGCCGAACTTCGTATGCCCGAACTTTCTCGGGTGGTGCGTCACCTGAACCTCGCCCACCTTAAAACCGTCGGCATGCACCAGGGCGGGTATGAACCTGTGCTGTTCGCCGTAAAGGGAGAGACCCTTCACAACCTCGGCCTTGTATGCCTTCAGCCCGCAGTTCATGTCGTGGATTTTCACCCCGGTGAGTTTCGCCGTCAGCCAGTTTATCACCTTGGACGGGATGCGCTTGCTGAGCGGGTCGTGGCGCGGATACTTCCAGCCGGAGACCAGGTCGTATTCGTCAAGCTTCGAAAGCAGCTTCGGGATCTCGGAGGGCTCGTCCTGCAGGTCGGCATCCATCGTGACGACATATTCGCCCCGCACGTTTTGAAAGCCTGCCGCAAGGGCCGCGCTCTTGCCGAAATTCCTGCGGAAGGAGTGGACGAGGACGTGGGCTTTGTCTTCCCGGCAGATACGCTCCAGGACTTCAAGGGAGCGGTCGGTGGAGCCGTCGTCCACGAAGATGATCTCGTAATCCTTGCCCATGCGGGACAGGACGGCCGTCAAGCGCCTGTGCAGCTCCGGGAGGCTCTCTTCTTCGTTATACAGCGGGATTACTATTGAGATATCCATTTATAATATCCCCAGTATTGACTTAATCTTCAGAAGCCAGACCACGGCCAGCGCCTCCAGTATTATCCCGTTGTTCATCTTGGAGCTGCCCTGCCTCCTGTCGGCGAATATTATGGGTATCTCTTTTATCCTGAGCCCCTTTTTCTGGCAGAGGAAGTTAATCTCTATCTGGAACGAGTACCCGTCCGAATGGATGCGGGAGAGGTCCAGCTTCATGAGCGCCTCGCGGCGGAAGCACTTATAACCGCCTGTCGTGTCGTAGAGCTTGAGGCCCGTCACCATCCTCGCGTACACGCTGGCGAAATACGATAGCATAAGCCTCTTCAGCGGCCAGTTCAGTATCCTGATGCCGTCTATGTAGCGCGAGCCGATGACGACGTCGTAGTCTTTCGCCGCTTCGAGGAACCTCGGTATCTCGGCGGGGTCGTGCGAGAAATCGGCGTCCATCTCGAATATCAGGTCGTAGCCCCTGTCTATCGCATATCGGAAACCCTCGATATATGCCGACCCGAGCCCCATCTTGCCAGGGCGGTGCAGGACGTGGACGCGCGGGTTTGCCCCTGCCATCTCGTCAGCCGCCCGCCCGGTTCCATCCGGGGAATTGTCGTCGATTACCAGGACCTCCGCGGCCTCGGAAGCGGCGAGCACCGCCTCGACAATGTTCCTGACATTGCTTATCTCGTTGTATGTAGGTATGGCGACTAAAACTCTCAAACCGCGTATTCCTCGCATGCTCCCAAAGGCGGTCTTCTTATCCCCTCGAAGGGCGAGAAGACCTGTACCGCAATATAAAGACCGAACCCAGAAACGCCAGCGCCAGAAGCGATATCGCGACGCCCGCGTGATAGGTGTCCGGGCTGAACTTGAACACAAGCAGGTGCCGCCCCTTCGGGAGCGCCACTCCCCGGAGGACGTAGTCGGTCCTGTAGATATCCGTCTTCCTGCCGTCGATATAAGCCTTCCAGCCGGGATACCATACCTCGGACGCCACGAGGAACGAGTTCGCGGGCGCGTCCACTTCGATATCGACCTCGTCCGGCAGGTACTTGGTCACCTGTGTTTTCTGCCCCGAAAGGTTTGCATTCGGGTCCATGGAAAAGTCCCGCGGAGGGTTGTCGGAGACGACCGCGTCGGCGAACGGGGGAAACTGCGGATCGGATATCACGTCCAGGGCCTGGTCCGCGTCGTTCACCTTCACGATCCTGCTCACGAGCCAGGCGCGGGGCAGCGGCTTTTTCCTTTTATAGAAGTAGCAGTCCGTATTATCCAGCACCTCGTACTGCCCCATCATCGCGTTTCTGGCCGCCGCGTCGGGGAGGTCGGCAAAATCATACTCCGGCTGTTTCGGGAGCAGGAGGTACCTGGCGTTAAGCAGGTCCAGGATGGGGTTTTCGAAGTTTATGTTTTCCACCGTCTTCATGTAATAGCTGAGCGGCGCGGCATGATAGCCCGTGAGGCTTTGGATCCCCCGGACCAGCAGCTCGTTGTTTATCCCCGGCGCGAACACCCTGAACGGGCCGTCCTTGTCCGCTTCCAGCGTTTTTATCTGGGGCGTCTCCTTGTAGAAGACGCTCTCCAGGTTTGAGACGGGGATGACTTTTATCATCTTCCAGTCCACGGGCCAGAGGTCCGCCAGGACGATTACGGCGACTATCAGGGTAAGAAATTTCCCGTTAAGCCAGCCCTTCCAGCAGGCCAGGAGCAGAACTATGGAAGCGGCAAGCATGCTGCTGAATATGAACATATTCTCTATGAAGTAGTAGAGCCTCCCCGGCACGTCGTCAAACTGATCCCAGAGCATCTCCCGTATCCATTCATGGCTCAGCAGCCGGTCGGCGGTGCCGCCCAGGTCAGCCTTCCAGGAAAACGCGGTCGCCATGACCAGAACCAGTACGGCTGTTCCGCCCATTATGAAATAGAGAAGCCGGTCTATTTTAGCCTTCGGTTTTGCCTCTGGCTTACCCTTTTGCTTAGTCTTTGGTTCAGCCGCTGGTTTAGCCTTTGCCTTGTAGTCCAGGAGGTACTGCATCCCGAATGCGGCAAGGACGCTCCCGCAGATAGGCGTGAGTATCATAATCGCGTACGGTATCCGGAAGATGGAAAAGCCGGGTACATACTGCCATATGAAGTGGTAGAAAGGATTGAAGCCGCCAAGCGCCAGGAAGACGGCCAGCGCCCCCATGCCAAAGAAAAACCATGTGTACCTGTTCCGCTTGAACAGGACGCCGATCAGGGCGAGCACCAGGCCCAGGACGCCGAAATAGTCCAGGGAAAGCTTAAGGCCCATCCTGCCCCGGTAGAATATACCGTCGGTCGTGGGAACGCTCGGGCCGTAGTCCTTGCCCCAGCCGAACGGGTCGTGCATCACGGTATAGAGCAGGTCCTCCGGGGGCATGGAAAAAGACGTCGCGAACTCATACGAAGATGCGCCCGTCATCGTCCCGCCTTGGCCCCGTTCGGTATAATGCTTGTACTCGAAGGCCGGCATGAGTACCGCAGCGTATAGAAGCGTCCCGAGCCCGAAGGCATAGACGAAACCCGCCGCGCCCTTCAGGGCCCATTTATAGCCCCTCTTCCTCATGCCCTCGACAAGCCTCATTATGAGGAACAGGAAAAGGACGACCCCGCAGTAGAACAGTATCTGGATATGCCCACCGTAGAACATCAGCCCAACCATCAGGCCCATCACGGTCAGATTGAAGAACGGCTCCCTGTCCAGCGCCCGGTCCAGGAAAAGCAGGGCAAGGGGCAGCCATGTCATGGTGTATATCTTGCCGCCGTGCCCCGGATAGACCAGGGTGACCAGGTGGGGTGCGAACATGAACATCAGTCCGCCGACGAACGACGCCTGTCTGGACAGTCCCAGGTGGCGGAGGAAAGCGAAGAGGAAGCAGCCCATCAGGATGAAGTGGATTATGTAGAGGTAGCCTGTCGCGAACTTCGGCGAGACGAAGAAGTATATCCAGCTTCCGGGATAGAAGACATGGAACGAGAAGCTGGCCAGAAGCGGCATGCCCGAGAATACGTACGGGTTCCAGAGCGGGACGGAGTGGTTTTTAAATATCTCGCTCATCCCCATGTTGGAGACGGGATAGCTCCCCTGTATGGTATCCGTGCCGAAGGCGAAATTCCCCGGCACCAAGTATTTCCAGAAGCAGACGTGAGCTAAGACGACATACAGGAGGATATAAGTGAGGCTGGTGAAGCTGCCGTTTTCATCTATGAAATAGGACTTGAACTTGGACAATATAAAGCTCTCCTTTAAAATCCGTTCCTGCTCCGAATGTCTAAACGCCGTCTTTGCTCCTTAAACGCGGCGGCCGTAAATGTCGAGCCCCTGCCGGCGCTTCGCATTCATCCTTGCCGCACAGGGGGCAGGGAACAAAGACCATTTTTCTTTAAGCCTCCACCCTGTGACTCACCTGTTTTTCCCAAGCTCCACGCGTTTGAGCGAAAACATCACGTCCGTCTGGACGCCCTTTTTCCTTTTGAACTTCTTAATCGCGCCCCAGATGAAGCCCGAGCCGTAGCCCAGGTGCAGGCTGGCGAAAAGTAGCGGCATCACGAGGACGTACAACGGGTTTTTAGCCTCCCTGGCCGCGGCCGCCGAGAATATGAGGCAAAGGGCAATATATAACAGTCCGGGCGCAAAGTAAATAGGCTGCCGGATGACTGCAAGCCCCAGGCAATATAGCAGAAACAGCGAGGGAGCCGCGTGCAGCGGCTTGAACCCTTCCGGGTGCTGGTAGTTCTGGTCCATCCTGCCGCGCCCGTACGTGAACACCTGCTTTAAGTACGCCTTGAAGCTAGGCCTCTGGCTCCTGTAAAGCCAGGCGTCGGGGACATACAGGAAAGTCTTTCCCTCAGAGGTGAGTTTGTTTAGAAGTTCGTTTTCCTCGTTCGGGTACAGGTTTTCGTTGAACCCGCCCGCACCCAGGAAAACGGATTTCCGAAAGCTCAGGTTGGCAAGTATCAAATCGTTTTCCGTCCCGCGCCTCTCAAGGCCCAGCCTCTTGTACCTCGCCCGGATAGAGGAGCCGCCGAACGGGGAGGACAACGCGAGGCCAAAACCGCTCCGCAGGAAACCGTCCGTCGGCGAAGTGATAATCGGCCCGCCTACCCCCGCGACTCCCGGGTCCCCGTAACGCGCCGCGACCTCTTTCAAAAGACCCGTCGGGGCCAGCGAGTCGTCGTCCAGGAAATAAAGTATCTCCCCCGCCGCCTCCCTGGACGCCCGGTTCCTCTGGACGGACGGCTGGCGGCCCTCCGCGACCAGCACCTCGAGCCGGTCCATCGGGTAATCCACGCCCTTAAGCGCATCCAGCGCCCGGACATATCCGCCCGGCTTCACGGGTATTATGACGGAAATAAAAGGAAAATCCATAGAGCCTCTAAAAAGTAGGACAGTAGATTGTACCATAGGCGCTAAAAACCTTCAAGAATAAATAGTTTTTCGGGGTTGACTGCCGCTTTTCGCGGGGCTATCATTGCCGCATGAGGATTTCAGGCGGCGAATCGAAAGGACGGCGCATAGCCCCGCCGAAACATGGCGGGGTCAGGCCAACGTCCGACAAGGTGCGGGAGGCCCTTTTTTCCATATTCGGCGGGCGGATACAGGATGCGGTATTCCTGGAGCTTTTCGCGGGCACGGGCGCGGTGGGCATAGAGGCATTATCCCGCGGCGCGGGCTATGCCGTCCTCGTAGACAGCTCCACCAAATCGGCCCGCCTTATCCGGGAGAACCTTGAGTCGTTAGGCTATCGGGAGCGTGCGGCGGTGGTGGCGAAGGACGTCCTGATTTTCCTGAAGAAGAACGCGCGCGAGCTTGGGCCGTACGATATCGTGTTCGTGGACCCGCCCTACCATACCGACGCGGGGCCGAAGGCGATGGAGATGCTGGGAAGCGAGGAGCTCTCAAGCGCACTCCCGGAAGGGGCTATAATCGCATACGAGCATTTCAAGAAGAACCCGGCCCCGGAGCGGGTCGGGCGGCTTACGAAAAAGAAAGACTATTTATACGGCGATACCGCTGTGAGTTTGTACACAATTTAAATCACGTATCCCGGCTTCTTCTTTGCTTTTTCGAGTTCCTTCTTCTTTCCCTCGAAACCCGGCCGGCCCATCATCGCGTATGTCAGGAGCTTCCCTTCCTCCACGCCCGGCTGGTCGAACGGGTTGATGCCGTATAATCCCCCGGCGAAGGCGGTAGAAACCTCAAGCATATAAAGTACCTGGCCAACCGTAAACGGCCGCACCTCCGGGATTCTGATTGTCATGGACGGACGTCCGGCCTTCGTCAGCGCGGCCTCGGTCGCCGTCTGCTCCGCCTTTATAAGCTCCGCCATCGTATGCCCGCTAAGATACGCGATGCCCTCGATGTCCTGGTATAGCTTCGGTATCGGAAGCTCGCGCCGGAAGTTCTCGACCCTTAGGAAAGTAAAGGTCTTATCGTTCGGCCCTTCCATGTAAAGCTGGACCTGCGAGTGCTGGTCCGTCGCGCCGAGCGCCTTCACGGGAGTCTGTCCGGTATGTACGACATTTCCATTTAAATCATGCTTTTTGCCCAGCGACTCCGCCCATATCTGCCTAAACCAGTCCGCAATGTCTCTAAGGGCGCTTGAATAAGGCATCATCACGGAGATATGCTTTCCCCTCCTCGTATCCGCGAAATACTGAAGCAACGCCGCCATATATGCCGGATTTTCAAGGGGATTTTGAAGCGACGTCCGCTTGTCCATGTCCGCCGCGCCAGCAAGCAGCTCGTCTATGTCTATCCCTGAAACCGCCGCGGGCAGGAGCCCGACCGCGGTGAGCACCGAGAACCGCCCGCCCACCCCCGGCGGTACTTCGAGCGAGGTATACTTTTCAGACTGCACGATTTTTCTTAAGTTTCCCTCTTTCGGGTCCGTTATGCAAACGAAGTGGTCTTTAAGCGCGCGCTTGCCCAAGGCCTTCTGCATAAGGGAGCGCACTATCATGAACTGGGCCATCGTCTCGGCCGTCCCGCCGGACTTGGTGATTACAACGAACGTGGTCTTCGCGGGGCTTATGTGCTCCAGCAGGCTGCCGAACGCGTCCGGGTCAACATTATCCATGAAGAACATCCGGGGCCGCCTGCCGCGCTCCGTGCGCTTAAGTAAGTTATGGTGCGGGTGGTTGAGCGCGGTGTGCAGGGCGACGGGCCCCAGGGCGGAGCCGCCGATGCCCAGCAACACGAAGTTCTCCGTCCTTTTGGCGATGTCGTCCGCGAGCAGTTTTATCGCGGAAGTGTCCTGATACGGCAGGTCGAAGAATGGGCAGGCCCCGTCATTCCGGCCACGGACGAGCCATTCGTGCGCCTCACCCGCCTTCGGGAGCAGCGCGTCTATCTCATCGCGTGAGATACCGTTCTCTCCGATGAAGTCGGACGTCGAAGAGTTGTAGTCGAGGGTGATTTTCAGGCCTTCCCGCCAGCTCTCGTCGCGCCAGTCCATTTATTTAGCCTCCGAAGATTTAAATTCGTTACTTTTCTTTCACGTGAAAGAAAAGTAACCAAAAGAAAGCGGGACTAAATAAGTTTAGCAAATTTAAAAGTTTTTGGCGTTACCTTTTTCCAAAAAGGTAACGAATTTGGATTTTACTTGCAGGTCGAACAGGACGACGAGCTACACCCGGAGCACGACGAGCCGCTTGAGGCAAGGGAGCCGCCTTTTTCGCTGGCGCCCGCCATGCCGAACATGGACATCTTCTTGTCCGGCTTGGCGCAGCCGCACTTCGGACAGACTACTTCCGTGCTGCTATACACCAGCTTCTCAAAGTCTTCCCCGCATCGGGGACAGTGGTATTCGTAAATTGGCATTTTCCCTGACTTTATACCTCGACGCCTTTCGGCACTTTTTCCCAGTCCTTCAGGAACTTCTGTATCCCGATATCCGTCAGCGGGTGCTTGACAAGCGCGTCGATAACGCTGAAGGGTATGGTCGCCACGTGCGCGCCCATCATCGCCGCCTCGACGACGTGCAGTGGGTTCCTTATGGACGCAACGATTACCTCCGAGGCGTAGTCGTAGTTCGCGAAGATGGTCACTATCTGCTCGACCAAGTCCATGCCGATGTGCGAGATATCGTCCAGCCTTCCCACGAAGGGCGAGACGTAAGTCGCGCCGGCCTTCGCGGCGAGCAGCGCCTGGGAGGCAGAGAATATCAGCGTGACGTTGGTCTTGATCCCCATGGAGGTCAACTGCTTGCAGGCCTTGAGGCCTTCCCTCGTCATGGGGATTTTAACCACGATTTTATCCCGGTCTATACCTGAGAGCTCCAGGCCTTCGGCGACCATGCTAGGTGCGTCAAGGCTCACCGCCTCGGCGGAAATCGGCCCGTCCACTATGGAGCAGATCTCCGAGATAAGCTCGCGGAAATCACGCTTCTCCCTCGCCACAAGCGACGGGTTCGTCGTAACGCCGTCTATCACCCCAAGGCTCACCGCCTCGCGTATCTCTTCCACATTTGCCGTGTCGATAAAGAATTTCATTTTAGATTACCCCCTATTTTTTAATAGCCTTCTCGTATATCTGCAAGGTATGGAACGTCGCCGTATCGGAGCCCGCCTGGCCGAGCGCATCCTTCAGGTGCATCATACACCCGGGGCACGCGGTAACGACGGCGGGCGCGCCGGTCTTTATGATGTTTTTCACCTTCCGGTTCGCAATCTTGCCGGACAGTTCGTAGTTTAAAAAACTGAAAGTCCCGCCGAAGCCGCAGCAGCGCGAGGCCTCTTCCATCTCTATGAGTCCGCCAAGCGTGGCCGCGTCCAGGAGTTCTCTTGGCTCCTTCTTCACTCCCATCCCGAAGCAGAGGTGGCATGGGTCGTGATAGGTAATCACCATTTCAGCAGCGTCCAGCTTCGTAATGAAGTCGGTCTCGTGCATCAGGAACTCGTTGATGTCGCGCACCTTCGCCCCCAGCCCCGCCGCGGCGTCCGCGGCATCTGATTCGGGCGATTCCGCCAGAATTTTAGGGTACTCGTCTTTTAATGTCAAGGAGCAAGTTGGGCATGCCGATATGACGAAATCCGCCTTGACGTCCGCTAACAGGGCCACGTTCCGTCTCGCGACCGAACGGAACGCCTCCGTCTCGCCAAGCGACTTCAGCGGTTTTCCACAGCATAATTCTTCCTTCACGAACACCACGTCATAGCCCGCGTGGTTCAGGACCTTAACCGCCGCCTCGCCTATTTCAGGATTAATGTAGTTTATGACGCACCCGGCATAGAAAAGCACCGTCCCTTTGGCGTTACGGATGCGGGAGATTGGCGGGATGCGGGCAGCCAAGGGCTTCTTTGGTATCTTCGGGAAATTCCTTTTGAAGTCTTCGTACTGATACGGGAGGTATCTCGCCAGAGGGGTCGCCGCGAGCGGGCCGTATGCCGCCCTTCCCAGGGCCATCAGGGAAAATGCGCGGTCGAGCGCTTTCTTGTCCTTCAGGGATTTCCTGGCCAGGAACCGCACCAGCGGCTCGCTTCTTTTTTTCTCCACCAGTTCCGCGCGGGCAGCTTCCATTATGGCGGGGACGTCCACGCCGGACGGGCACCCGGCCTTGCACGCGCCGCACATGGCGCAGTGGAAGACGGCCTTCTCGAAGGCGTCCGTGAGAGATAAGTCGCCCTCCATCACGGCCTCGACAAGGGCCATCCTGCCCCTGGCGACCGCGATTTCGCTCAACTCCTCGCCGAACGTCGGGCATACCGCCCTGCACGCCCCGCAGCGGATGCATTTGAAGATTTCTTCTGTATAATTCGTTAAATTGCTCATCCTAAATAAATATCTTTCCCGGGTTCATTATACCCTGCGGGTCGAGCGCGTCCTTGACGGCCCGCATCGCGGAGAGGCCCGCCGCGCCAAGTTCCGACTCCATATATGACGACTTCATAAGGCCGATGCCGTGCTCGCCGGAGAGCGTCCCGCCGAGCTTTAACGCCGCGGCGAAAATCTCGCCCACGGCGGCCTTTACCTTGCCCTTGTTTTCTTCAATCCTTAAGTCGGTGATTATCGTCGGGTGCAGGTTTCCATCCCCGGCATGGCCGAATGTGCCGATCACCAGCCCGTACTTGTCCGCAACCGCGCGTATCGCCCGGACCATCGCCGGAACCTCGCCGCGAGGTACGGTAGCGTCCTCCAAGATAACGGATGGGGATATCCGCGCCAGCGCCGTCAAAGCCGAGCGCCTCGCCGTCCAGATTTCCTCCTGCTCCAGCGGGTCTTTTGCCTGCCGAAGCTCTTTCACGCCCGACAATTTCAGCGCGTCCAGCAGTTTCTCCGACTGGCGCAAGACTTCCGGTTTGGAGCCGTCCACCTCTATCAGCAGGAGCGCGCCCCCCGCCTCTCCGCCAGCCAGGGGCGACGGTGCGTTTAGTGATTGCTCCCGGCCTTCCTTACCCGTACGGTATGCCGCCACCGCCTTAAGCGTAACCGAGTCCATTATTTCCAGCGTCGACGGCGTGATGCCGGATTTTATAATCAGGACCACCGCCTCGGACGCTTCCTCCAGCGTATCGAACGTCGCCAGGAATCCCGCCTTCGCCTCCGGTAGCGGGATAAGTTTTAACGTCGCGCCGGTGATGAAACCGAGTGTCCCTTCCGAGCCAGTGAACAGCCGGACCATATCGTACCCGGTGACGTTCTTCCGTGTACGGCTGCCCGCCTGGAACGTCCGCCCGTCCGGGAGCGCGATGTCAAGACCCATTACGTAATCGCGCGTCACGCCGTATTTAAGCCCGCGAAGGCCGCCCGCGTTTTCCGCGATATTGCCGCCGAGGGTGCAGAAAGCGTGGCTGCCGGGGTCCGGCGGATAGAA
>JBARKJ010000017.1:0-13313 GCA_049801375.1 Nitrospirota bacterium
GCCAGCGGCGTATCTCGGCGTGGTTCCCGGAGAGGAGCACTTCCGGCACTTGTAGACCCCGGTAATCCGCCGGGCGCGTATAGTGCGGGTAATCCAGCAGGCCGTCGTAAAACGAATCCAGCCCCGCGGATTCCTCGTCTCCCAGCACCCCCGGGATGAGCCTTGCCGTTGCCTCTATGACCGCGGCGGCGGCAATCTCTCCTCCTGAGAGGACGAAATCGCCCAGGGATAACTCTTCGTCAGCCAACGAACGGACCCGCTCGTCAATCCCTTCGTAGCGCCCGCATATGAATATGAGCTTACGCGTCTCTTTTGAAAGCTCCAGCGCCTTTTCGTGGTTGAACGGCGTTCCCTGCGGCGACATCAGAACGACCCTTGCCGCCTCTGCCCCCGATTGCGCCGCCTCCACCGCCTCGAACACCGGCTCCGGCTTCATCACCATTCCCGGCCCCCCGCCGAACGGGGCGTCGTCCGCCGTCTTGTGCCTGTCTTTGGTGAAATCGCGGATATCGGTTACTTTTATTTTTATAAGGCCCTTTTCCGCCGCGCGTTTCAATATGCTGTCGCCGACCGCGGCTTCCACTATCTTAGGGAAAAGGGTAAGGACCTCGCAGTTCATTCGGGGATATAGCCCTTCATCGGGCGAAGTTTAATCTTCCCGCCTTTAACGTCTATTTCTTCCACCGCTTCGTCTGTTACGGGGATCAAGTATTCCTTGCCCCCGCCCCTGACGACGTAGACGTCTTTCTCGCCCGCTTCGATTATGTCGCTGACTTTTCCAAGCAATCTTCCGGAACTCGCATATACTTCCAGCCCCAGGACCTGGTACTGGTAATACTCGCCTTCGGGCAAGGGCGGCACGTCCGATTCGGGGACGAACAGTTCTTTGCCCCGGAACCCTTCCGCCTCCTCGATGGAACCTATCTCGTCGAAATATACGGCGATGTCACGGCCAGCGGCCCTGCTGGACCTGACCGTGAGCGGCAGGGGGGGCTTGCCCCCTTCAACTTCCGCCCAAACTTTCGCCCCTTCGGAGTAGCGGTCCGGGTTATCGGTAAGGGGCTTTATCTTAAGCTCCCCCTTCAGCCCGATAGTCTTCAGTACGATACCGACCAGGACCCGGGCTTCTATTCCAGTATCTCCAGGACGCACCTTTTTCCAATCTTCGTACCCGCGGCGTTGAGGATGGTGCGCATGGCGCGGGCCGTCTTGCCCTCCTTGCCTATCACCTTCCCCAGGTCCGTCTGGGCGACCCTCAGCTCTATTACGGTGGTTTTCTCTCCCTCGACCTCGGCGACGCTGACTTGCTCGGGGTTATCGACCAGAGCTTTCGCGATGATTTCGATCAGGTCTTTCATATATCCCGCCTCCGCTGGTAGTGGCCGTAGTCAGAGTTCGCAGACCTTTTTTCTTTAAGAAGCCTTGGGCGTATCTTCGGACTTCAGGATTCCGGACTGCTTAATTAACGATTTCGCCGTATCCGAGGGAGTCGCGCCCTTTGCAAGCCACGATACTATCTTCTCACGGTCGAGCTCGATTAAAGCAGGCTTGACCAGCGGGTTGTACGTGCCGAGTATGTCCAGGAAACGCCCGTCGCGCGGAGAGCGCGAGTCCGCGGCCACCATCCTGTAAAACGGCGCCTTGTGAGTCCCTTTACGCGTAAGTCTAATTTTTACCGCCATCCAAATCACCTCCAGTTAAAAAATACTACCCGAACATCCCCCTGCCGAGACGGAGTTTTCCGCCGGGGCGGGAGAGCATCTTCATCATCTTGCGGGTCTCCGCGAACTGCTTCAGCAGCCGGTTCACGTCCTGCACCTGCGTCCCGCTTCCCTTCGCGATGCGTTTACGCCTGTTGCCATTTATCAAATTCGCATTCCTGCGTTCTTTGCCGGTCATAGAGTTTATTATGCCGACGATGCGGTCCACCTCGCGGTCGTCCACGTTGGCCATCGCGCCCTTGAATTTACCCAGCCCGGGTATCATACCCAGGAGCTGGTCGAGCGGCCCCAGCTTCTTCACCTGCAGGAGCTGTACCCGGAAGTCCTCGAGAGTGAATTCACCCTGGCGGACTTTGGCTTCCAGGTCCTTGGCTTCCTCCAGGGTTACTTCCTGCTGCGCCTTTTCAATGAGCGAGAGGACGTCTCCCATGCCGAGTATCCGGGAGGCCACCCTGTCCGGGTAGAACGGCTCCAGGGCGTCCAGCTTCTCGCCCATGCCCACGAACTTTATGGGCCGCCCGGTAACCGCGCGTATCGAAAGGGCCGCGCCGCCTCTCGCGTCGCCGTCCATCTTCGTCAGGATAACGCCCGAGAGCGAGAGCTTCTCGTCGAAGGCGGACGCCGCCTTCACCGCGTCCTGGCCGGTCATGGCGTCCGCGACGAACAGCACTTCGTCCGGGACTACCTCCGCCTTGACGTCTATTAGCTGGTCCATCAGGGCTTCGTCTATATGCAGACGCCCGGCGGTATCCATTATGACCACGCCGAACGCGCCGCGCCTTGCCCTATCCAGTCCCCGCTTGCAGACTGCTACCGGGTCCTCGCCCGGCTGGGACTCCTCGACCTCTATGCCAAGCTGGCGGCCCAGGGTAACGAGCTGGTCGATAGCCGCGGGCCTCTGCGTATCCGCCGCGACGAGCAGGGTCTTTCGACCGCCCTTCTTGAACATCCTGGCCAGCTTGCCGGAGGTGGTGGTCTTGCCGGAGCCCTGCAGGCCCACCATCATCACCACCGTCGGCCTGTTCGGGACGAGCTGTATGCGGGTGACCGTCTCGCCCATCATCGTCACCAGCTCGTCGTAAACTATCTTTACGACCTGCTGGCCGGGCGTGAGGCTATCCAGTACGCCGGAACCGACAGCCTTCACCCGGACGGACTCGACGAACTCCTTGACAACCTTGAAATTAACGTCCGCCTCTAACAGTGCCATCCGTACTTCGCGGAGCGCTTCGGAAACGTCCGCCTCGGTCAGGAACCCCCTGCCCTTGAGCTTTTTAAATACGTTTTCGAGTTTTTCGGAAAGGCTGTCAAACATCCGTAATCACCTGAACTTAAGTATTATATCACCGTTTACGGCCTGCCGCAAAAGGGCGCACGTAGCCCTCGGCCCCGGATCACGGGAAAAATGGATTTTATTAGAGGACGGGGTAAATGTCAAGCTGCTTTTTTTATCCTTGACTGGGCGCCCTCATATGGTGCAACATCTAATTCTAATGAAATCGCCGCAGAATTTGTGAAGAATTATGTTTAAATCCGGTCTAAAAGGGCTAACTGAGGTCCCTCTGAGCGTCTTCGGACGCACCGCCTTCCGCTCCCTCTACAGGAACAAGATGCGCAGCACGCTGTCGGTAATCGGTATCGCCGTCGGCATCGCCGCGGTAGTCTGCGTGGTGGCCATCGGCTCGGCCGGCTCAAAGCAGGCGGAACAGCAGCTCCAGAACCTGGGGGATAACCTCATATGGATAGAGGCGGGCTCCCGTAACGTGAACGGGGTGCGCTCCGGCAGCCACGGGATGACTTCCCTTAACATGGAAGACGTGGAGGCGATAAGGAGCCAGATACCACTCATCAAAAGCGTTTCCCCGAACGCGGACGGGAGCGTGGGCATTATCGCGGGAGACAAGAACTGGACGACGCATTACCGGGGCGTCACGCCCGAATACTTTGGCATCAAGCGCTGGGACGTTGCGGAAGGCGCCCCGTTCACGGACCAGGACGTGATGCACAGCGCCAACGTCTGCCTGCTCGGGCAAACGGCGAAAGAGGAGCTTTTCGGGCCGGACGAGGCGGTCGGGCGGCATGTCCGGATAAACCAGATGGTGTTCACGGTGGTCGGCGTGCTGTCCGTGAAGGGCCAGACAACCACCGGGCAGGACCAGGACGACGCCGTCATCATGCCCTATACCACGGTCTTAAGGAAGCTTCGGGGCCAGGGTTTTACATGGCTGGACGACATCTTTTGTTCGGCACTCTCGCGGGATGACGCGGAGCCTGCGATTGAGCGGATAACCGCCCTTCTTCGCCAGCGGCACCACCTACAGCCCGGCCAGCCGGACGATTTCAACATCCGCCATCCGGACGAGACGATAAAGGCCCTGCTTGCCGCCAAACAGACTCTTGAGATGTTTCTCATAAGCGTCGCGTCGATTGCGCTTCTTGTCGGCGGGATAGGCATCATGAACGTGATGCTCGCGACTGTCGCCGAG
Organism: Nitrospirota bacterium; assembly: GCA_049801375.1. GTDB lineage: Bacteria > Nitrospirota > JACRHJ01 > JACRHJ01 > JACRHJ01 > JBARKJ01. The sequence goes on from JBARKJ010000017.1 coordinate 4,208, forward strand.
CGGACGCGGGAAATCGGCATTCGCCTGTCCATCGGGGCAACGTCGCGGGATATTCAGATTCAGTTCCTTGCGGAGGCCGTCATGCTGGGCCTGTTCGGCGGGCTTATCGGAGTCCTTGCGGGAGTCGCGGGCTCGTACATCCTGGGGTATAGCTTCGGATGGTCCATGTCCATCCCCCCGGAAGCCGTTATCGCCGCGCCGCTCTTCGCAATCGGAGTCGGCGTCTCCTCCGGCTTCTACCCCGCCTGGAAGGCCTCCCAGCTCGACCCGATTACCGCGTTAAGGCTGGAGTAGTAGGTTTGTCCCGGTCCAGGTTCCCGAGCCAACGACCTTTTCGTTTTTAATATCCTCGTATGTGCCAGACATTGTGGGAGGAGATGAACTCATCTCGATGGTGCCCAGAGCCTTGATTATGTCGTCTGTAAGATTAGAAGGATAAAACATTCCACCGAGAGTAGAAAACATTATATTAGAGCCGCTGACAGTGCCATCAAATCCGCATGCCATTACCGTATTGCCAAATTGCCACAATTCTAAATTGGTCGAGACGCTATAACTGTTATTATATGGTTTACAGGTTATTCTCCATATGCCGGAAACTCCTCTATTACGGCTACCTTCCAATACAGCTCCCCATTTCCCTAAAATACCATTATTAGAGCCTGTTGTGAAAGTTCCGGACATCGTCCCGTCCCAATTTAAGGAGCCCATAAAGGTATAATCAATGTAATTATCGTAGTATTTTATAATAATGTCTTTGCCGAAAACCGTTCCTGATTTTACACAAGGAATAACCTGATTCGGGTCCCAAACGAAATTGCCCTTTTGTGCCAGATTGAAAAAAATCGTATTTTGAGATGAATAATTATTTGTCGTAACCACCTCGGTCCCACTCCAAATACCTGCAAAGTTTGATGGTGGGGCAGAGGAAATTTCGACGGGGATGGCCGGGAGCGATATATTCATTATCTCGGGCAGTGGCGCAATCTGGCTGGTCATTATAGTTGTGGAGTTATTGAAATTCGGCGTTGGCGCCAAACCTTGAGGTCCTACATTTGAGATGAGTATGCTCATCGGGGCGACGATCCCGGATTTTTCGCCGAATTCGGCCTTGAAACTGTATGATCCGGCGAAGCTTACGGTAGTAGTGGCGCTAGGCTGGGTAACAGTGTAAGAACCATTGACCGCGCCGGTACTTATCGCGGCGGACTTCGCTTCATTATACAGGGTATCGTTAAGCATAAGACCGCTTAAGTTTAGAAATACATTGCTCAAAGTAGTTTTTCCTGTTGTCGCAGAGCCCATGACTAGCTCTCCCTTGAAATTCTTGCCGGCCATCTGATTGCCGGGACTAACATCACTGGTCGTAAAAGTAAGGAAACCCTGTCTGCAAACAAATTTCTCCCTCTGAAAAACAACGCCGGATGGGTTTGCCAGCAGAGAATGGGCATTAATCGTCATGGAAGGAACAATGCCCGCGCCCGTGCCGCCGTAGGCCAGTGATATTCCGGCGTAAGTCAAAAGTGCAATCAAAGATGATATGAGTAAAAAAATTTTCATTCTTCGCCTTATTAATTTAGTGAAGGCTCATTTACTCATAATCAAAATTCATAGTCAATGAAAATTACTGCATCACTCCGCTCTTAATAGCTCTTCCTGCTCCGCGCGGCAAATCATCATTTCTTAATGCCAATCAATATATAAATGATTTATTCGACGAAATTTATTACGCATCAAAAAACGGCCTTTTTTGCCGTTTACGATGCTATTTAGGGGGTAAAAGAGGGGGTTTTGAGACACGGATTTTAAATAGGGCGTGAAAGGTTTAAACCTTATTTTATAGATAGTTACGCCGCAAATTTGCCCATTTTCGCGGGGCGCAAAAATCCGTAGGCCACCCGTGCAACTTATTGGAATCTAAGGACTTTTTTTCGCGGTTTCGCCGGATTTCTTATCCCTGCAACGTTTAATTAGCGCTTATTTATATATGGCGCGCCGGGGGCGTCGCGCCCTACAAAAAAATTACTCTACCCGTATCCCCTTCACCTGGTCCTTGAACTGTTTTATCGTCTTTTTATAATCACTTGTCCCGAAAACCGCGCTCCCGGCGACAAGGATATCCGCGCCGGATTCGGCCACTTCCTTGGCGTTTCCTATCTTTATCCCGCCGTCCACTTCCAGCAGAACGTCCATGCCCCGCATGTCTATCTCCACCCGCGCGCCGGAGATTTTTTCCATGCAGTTCGGGATGAACTCCTGCCCGCCAAAGCCCGGATTTACTGACATTATAAGGAGTAAATCCATGTACTCCCATACCCAGTCCAGGTCGCAAAGCGGCGTCGAAGGATTGAGCGCGACCCCCGCCTTCACCCCCTGCTCGCGTATCGCGGCAAGAGTGCGGTTCAGGTGTATGCAAGCCTCCGAATGGACGGTCAGGTAATCCGCCCCGGCGTGCGCGAATTCATGAATGAATTTATCGGGTTCCACTATCATCAGGTGCACGTCTATCGGGAGCGAAGTCGCCTTCCTGACCGCCTGTACGACCTTCGGCCCGATGGTAATATTCGGCACGAAACGCCCGTCCATGACGTCCACATGAATGATGTCGGCGCCCGCCTTTTCTACCGCCTTTATCTCCTCCTCCAGCCTGCCGAAATCCGACGACAGTATGGACGGCGCAATACTTACCATCTCATTTCCTCCCATGATTAAAGCCGAAAAAAGTGACCAAAAGAAAAACCGCTTAATGGCCCATCGGGTTTAAAAGCTGATTTGTTTTCGATGGTTGTGCTGCCGCCGTCTTATCCTGCTTCGGCGGCTTTAGCCCAGGGGCCTTACTCTTTTCAGCCTGCCGGGAAACCGGCGGAATATCCTGATTGGGCGGCTTTGGCCCAGGGGTTTTACTCTTCTTGGCCTGCTGGGAAACCGGCGAAATATCCTGCTTCGGCGGTGCCGGTTCCCCAAGCGCAACGATTATCTGCCCGTTCGCGGGAAGCTGATAACCGGCCCTCGGCCCCTGGCTCGCGATAACATTGCCCCTTCCGGAATAAAACACCTTGCCGCCCATCGGCCTCACTAAATCACCGGCCTGCGGGAGCGTCATGCCCGTCAAGTCCGGCGTAACGTACCTGGTCGCCCTGCCGCCAGCGCTCACCAGCATGTCCACCTCGGATCCCTTCTGCAGCACGGTACCCTGCGCCGGGGACTGAAGGATTACCATCTCCGCTGGCGACTGCGAGTTCACGCGCGCCACCTCCCCCAGCTCGAGTCCCGCCTCCTTGAGCGTAACCTGAGCAAGGCGGAATACCTTGTCCGCCACCGTGGGCACGGCCACCTCCTCCGAGCCGAGGCTTACGATGACCATGACGTTCCTGCCGCTCTTTACGCGATCGCCAGGCGCGGGGTTCTGGCCTATGATATAGTTCTGCGGCACGGTGGGGTGATGCTCTTCCCGCTCCACTTTTATGTCCAGGCCGGAGTTCCTTATCTGGTTTATCGCGGCTGTCAGCTCCTTGCCGCGCACGTCCGGGACGGTGACGGTATGGCCCCAGGTAAAGGCGTTCATTGTTATGATCGCCGAGGCCATCGCCAGGCCCAGAAACACCAGGACGATAAGGAGTATCTGAAAGAATTTTTTAACCGTTACCGGCATACCATCCTTGCCATGAAGAACCCGTCCGTACCGTGCAGATGCGGGAACGTGCGGATAAATTTATCTTTCACCAGTACGCGTGCCGCCTCCGGCAAAAGCGGCAGCGGGTCGTCGAGTTCAAACTCCGGATGGAGAGAGAGGAATTTTTCCATTACACCTTCGCCTTCCTCCGGCTCCGTCGAGCATACGGAATAAACCAGCGCGCCGCCAGGCGCCACCAGGCCCGAAACATTCTCAAGCATGGAAAGCTGAAGGTGCGCCATCCGCGCTATATCCGCGGGCTTCCTTGTGTACTTTATCTCCGGCCGCCGCCGGATGATGCCGAGTGCGGTGCAGGGCGCGTCCAAAAGGACCCGGTCGAACTTTATTTTAAATGGCAGAGGCCCCGCCGCGTCCGCTCTCACGGGAAGGATATTCCCGATTTTCATGCGCAGACTATTTTCTTTCAGAAGCTTGATTTTGTCAAGGGAGATATCCACGGAAACGATATGCGCCAAGCCGCCGGAGAGGGAAAAGAGGTGCGCGCTTTTGCCGCCCGGCGCGGCGCAGGCGTCCAGCACGAACTCACCCGGCTTCGGGCCCGCAAGAAGCGATACGAGCTGGGCCGCCTCGTCCTGCACGGAAAACAGTCCTTCGTCATATCCCGGCATCTCCGGGACGGGCCCGTGCGAGTTCACGATGAGCGCGTCCGGCGCATACCTGCCCGGCCCGGTTTCCAGCCCCTCTTTATTGAAAAGCCCGGCGAGCGTGTCCCCGTCCGCCCTGGGCCTTTGCGCCCTGAGGACGAGCGGCGGCCTGCTGTTTGCCGCCTCCATCAAGGCCGTCGCCTCATCGAAGCCGAAGTGCTTTATCCACCGCTTCGCAAGCCATTTCGGAAACGAGAGCTTCAGGGACAGGTAGTCTACAGGTTTATCTGCCGGGTCAGGGAATTTTACTTTCCCCGGCTCCCGGAGCATATTCCGGAGCACGGCATTCACGAAGCCTCCCGGCCCCCCGGCTCCCTTGCTCTCGTGGCTGCCCCCCCTGCCCCCCTTGCCCGCCGATTTTTTGGCCTGTTTTACCGCCTCGTCCACCGCCGCGCGCGCCGGAATTTTATCAAGGTACAAAAGCTGGTACGCGGCGAGCCGGAGGATATTTCTCAGTTCCGGCTGGACTTTCTGGGGCTCTTTTATATAGAAGGAAAGCGAGTGGTCGAGCGAGATAAGGTTCCGTATGACGCCGTAAACAAGCTCGGTTGTAAGGCGCCTGTCCCGGTGGTCGAGGGAATATTTTTGGAAAGATTGCTGAAGCAGGACTTCCGCGCGGGGTGCAGGCCGGTTGGGGACGCGCTCATGCTCAGACGCGCGGCTTTTATCCATCTTCGGCCCCGAATCTGCCGCAGGGATGACCGTCGAAGGGATTTGGAACGATGCAAGCGAGACGGACAGGACGTATAACGCGGCGTCGCGCGCAGAGACTTTATCTCTTTTTTCCCCGCCTGAATTCTTACGCATCGACCGGTGATGCAATGAACATTTCCAGCGCCTCCCTCACGTCCTGCATGTCCACGCGTGTGTTCATGCAGGGCCCGAACGGGCGGTCGTTCAGTATCCCGATTACGGGCAGGGGATAGCTGTCCACGATGCCGCTGGTAAGGTCTCTCTCGCAGGCGACCGCGATTATCGCCTTCGGGCGCTTTTCCTTTATTATCCTCCTGGCCAGCGTCCCGCCGGTGGCGACGGAGAGGGCTACCTGGTATTTGTCCGCTACGGCGACCAGGTCTTTTATCTCGCACTTCCCGCAGCCCTTGCACCGGTGGACGTCGCCGGTAATCTTTATGTTGCAGTCGTTAATCTGTATGCAGTGCGGCAGCAGGATGAGAAGCCTGTCCGGCTTTACCTTACCCACGTTCGAGCGTACGAGCTGGTTGTTCACGGCGATGAATGACTGCTGTACTTTATCCCGCGAGATGCCTAGGAGCCTGCCGACGACGACCATCAGGGGAAAGAGCACCTTTACCACCACGAACCGGAGGCGCTGGGCGAGGAATATCTCATGCCCCCTGATTAGCGTGAGGATAAGGAGGAAGACGCCGAATGCAATAAAACCGACGACGCCGAAGATAACCGCGGTGAAAACCGCAGGAAGCAGCGGATTGATGTTACGAAGCCCTACCTGCGGGATGTACCACAAAAGCCATCCGGCCCCGGCAAGCAGGCCCATCGTTATTATCAGCAGGGTAATGAAAACTCTTTTTTTCGGCTCTTTCATCCCAGAATCTCACCCGTAGCGATTTTATGCCCCGCAAGGTATTCGGACGCCTTCATCCTGCGTCCGCCTTCCGGCTGAAGCTCCTCTATAATCAGTGCGCCTTCGCCCGTCGCGACTATAATGCCGTTTTTATCCGCTGAAATTACTTCACCTGCCGGGGATGGTGGTTCTAAAAGCCGGCTGGGCGCTGTTTTGGCCTTCCAGATATGCAGCATCTTCCCGGTGAGATAAGTAAACGCGCCCGGCCAGGGGTCAAGACCCCGCACCGTCCTCTCAATCTCACGCGCCGGCTTCGTCCAATCGATTTTTCCCAGTTCTTTTTTGAGGATCGGCGCGTACGTCGCCTGGGAATTATCCTGGCTGACCGGCTTAAGCCTGCCCGTTTCGAACTCGGCAAGCGCTTTAACTATCAATTCGGCCCCAATCCGGCTCAGCTTCGCGGTAAGCGTCTGTGCCGTGTCCTCCGGCAGGATCGGCTCCTTTACAGCCGTCAGCATGCCGCCGGTATCCATCCCCTCGTCCATAAGCATTATGGTGATGCCTGTGTCGGCCTCGCCGTTCATTATCGCCCAGTTAATCGGCGCGGCACCCCTGTACTTCGGAAGGAGCGATGCGTGTACGTTGAAGTTGCCAAGCCGTGGAATATCAAGGAGTGCCTTGGGGAGTATCTGCCCGAACGCGGCAACTACCAGGGCATCCGGGCCGGCCTTTCTTATTTCCTCGATTGCCTCGGGCCTCCTGACCCTCTCCGGCTGGAATACGGGGATGTTCAGGCTTTCCGCGAGAGCCTTCACCGGCGGCGGGACCGGCTTTTTGCTTCGGCCTTTGGGCCTGTCCGGCTGGGTAACCACAAGAGGGATTTCATGCCCGGCCTTCACCAGGGCTTCGAGGACAGGGACGGCGAACTGCGGCGTCCCCATGAAGACAATTTTCAACCCACCTCCGCCTTGTCTTCTTTTATGTTCTTTTTAATCCTGCGCTTGAAGAGGTCGCGCTTCAGCGGGCTTATCCGGTCTATGAAGAGTATCCCGTCCAGGTGGTCCAACTCGTGCTGGAATGCTCTTGCCAGGAGTTCCTGCCCTTCGGCCTCATAGGTTTTTCCGTCCCTGTCCGTCGCCCGGATGCGGACTTTCGCATAGCGGGTAACGTTTGACTGGAAGTCCATGACGGAAAGGCACCCCTCCTCTTCGTTCAATTCCCCTTCCCTGGAGATTATAACCGGGTTAATCAGGACGAGAAGGGGGTGCGGGTCGTCCCTGGTCGAGACGTCTATCACGGCGAGTCGAAGCGGTATCCCCACTTGCGGAGCGGCTAGTCCCACCCCAGGCGCGGCATACATCGTCTCTATCATGTCATCTATAAGCTTCTGAATTTCCGGGGTTATCTCAGTCACCGGCTTTGATTTGCGCCGGAGGACCGGGTCCGGATATTTTCTTATTTCAAGGATTGCCAAAACTCTCCTCCTAATCTTTGGCACATCTTTGGCGTACTGTCTTAGCGTAACCTTCGGCTACACATATCTTTGTACCATTTCCAGCGTAAAATTTCAAGATAAACCGGCGTATGCCTCCCTGCTGGTATCTATATCTTACGCCGCTTCCGCCTCCACCATCCGGCGGAAAACGAGCCTTCCGCCCTCCACGTCGGCCTGTACGGTATCCCCCTCCTTGAACTGGCCTTCCAGTATCTTCATGGCAAGCGGGTTCAGTATCTCCCGCTGGATGGTGCGCTTAAGCGGCCTTGCGCCGTATGCCGGGTCGTATCCCAGCGTCACCAGCATCTCCCTCGCCGCCGGGGTCAGGGTTATATTTATCTTCTTCTGGGCAAGGTGCCTCTGGAGCAGCCCAAGCTGTATATCGATTATCCTCTTCAACTGCTCTTCGGTGAGCGGGTGGAATATGATGATGTCATCGATGCGGTTTAGGAACTCCGGCTTGAAATGATGCCGCAGAGCCTCCGACACGAGCTTCCGCATCTCATCTTCGTTCTTTGCCTCCTGTATGAACTGGCTCCCGATGTTGGAGGTCATGATGACGACCGTGTTCTTGCAGTCCACCGTGCGCCCGTGCCCGTCGGTGAGCCTGCCGTCTTCCAGCAGTTGCAAAAGGACGTTAAAAACCTCCGGATGCGCCTTCTCTATCTCGTCGAACAGTATCACGGAGTAGGGCCTTCTGCGTACCGCCTCGGTCAGCTGCCCGCCCTCCTCGAAACCCACATACCCCGGAGGCGCGCCGATAAGCCTCGATACGGTATGTTTCTCCTGGTACTCGGACATGTCTATCCTTATCATCGCCTTCTCGTCGTCGAAAAGGAACTCGGCAAGAGCGCGGGCAAGCTCCGTCTTTCCTACGCCCGTAGGGCCAAGGAATATGAAGGAGCCTATCGGCCTGTTCGGGTCCTGTATCCCCGCCCTCGCGCGGCGCACGGCATCCGATACCGCAACGACCGCCTCGTCCTGCCCGACGATCCTCTCTTTCAGGCGTTCCTCCATCTTTGTAAGCTTTGCCATCTCGCCTTCCAGCATCTTCGATACCGGCACGCCCGTCCATTTGGAGACTATCTCCGCGATGTCCTCCTCATCGACTTCTTCCTTGAGAAGCGAACCGTGGGCCTGCAAGGCTGCCAGGGCCTCGTTCAGCCTCTCCAGTTCCTTGTTAAGCTCCACTATAGTCCCGTAACGCAGTTCCGCAGCGCGCCCAAGGTCCCCATCGCGCTCCGCCCGTTCTGCCTCGCCCCTGGCCTGCTCCAGCTTCTCTTTAAGCTCGCGTATCTTCTTTATGGCCTCTTTCTCGTTCATCCAACGGGCGTGTAGCGCGGAGCGCTTCTCCGACAGCTCCGCTATCTCCTTCTCGATGCCTTTAAGGCGTTCCTTGGACGCCGGGTCTTTTTCCTTCTTGACCGCCTGCTCCTCCACCTGGAGCCGCCTTATCGTCCTGTCCAGCTCGTCGAGCTCCGTGGGCATCGAGTCTATCTCCATCCTGAGCTTGGACGCCGCCTCGTCGATTAGGTCTATAGCCTTGTCCGGCAGGAACCGGTCGGTTATGTAGCGGTTGGACAGCATCGCCGCCGCGATGAGCGCGGAGTCCTTTATGCGGACGCCGTGGTGCACCTCGTAGCGCTCCTTCAGGCCGCGCAGTATCGAGACGGTGTCCTCCACCTCCGGCTCCCGCACCATTCCCGGCTGGAAACGCCGCTCAAGGGCCG
>JBARKJ010000018.1:0-5004 GCA_049801375.1 Nitrospirota bacterium
AGACGTTCCAGACGTGGCTCCGCTCGATAGACGTAGTCCCTACCATCGTGGCCATACGCGAAAAGGCTGAGGAGATGCGGACCGCCGAACTGGAGAAAACGCTCTCGAAGATGGGCGAGCTTTCCGAAAAACAGAAAAAGCAGGTGGAGGCCCTTACTCAGTCCATCGTGAACAAGCTCCTCCACCACCCGCTGGTAGCCCTTAAAAAAGCCGCGGGCGACCCGGAAAGCAGCAGCAACATAGAGTCCGCGCGCGTGCTGTTCGGCGTGGAAGAAAAGGAAGAACACGGCCAGGCGGACGAGTCTTCGGCGCTCTCAGAAGCGGAGACGCGATAAAAATATTCCGCCGTTATAAATTAATAAAAGCGGAGGTCGGCGAACATTGGCGCAGGTGCAAAATGTTCTGCAGGTAGTGATCCTTACTATCAGCGGATTGGGGGCCATGGTTGTCGTCTGGGGAGTCATTGAGGCGATAGTTGCATTTGTAGGTTTAAAGTTCTCCTCCGTGAAAGAAGACGCGGTTTCTAAGAGTGAAGTTATACGTCAACATCTGGGCGCCCATCTTCTTCTTGGACTCGAAATATTTATTGCGGCGGATATCATCAGTTCTGCAATCAGTCCAAGTTGGGAAAAGGTAGGCATACTTGTATCCATTGTCGGCGTACGGACAGTCCTAAGCTATTTCCTGAGGATGGAGTTAAAACAAGGCACATACAAGTCGCATATTAGAAAAGAGGAAATTTGAATAATCGTGACCGCATAATCATAGGCACGCGCGGCAGCATGCTTGCACTCTGGCAGGCGGAGTTCGTCCAGCGCGAGCTGATGATGCGAAACCCGGGCGTGGAGATAACGCTTAAGAAGATAAAGACCACAGGCGATATGATACTGGACGTGCCGCTCGCGCAGGTGGGGGGCAAAGGGCTGTTCGTAAAGGAGATAGAGGATGCGATGCTGGGGGGCGAGATAGACCTCGCCGTGCACAGCATGAAGGACGTGCCGACAGAACTCCCGGAGCCGCTGCACCTGGCTGTCATGACGAAGAGGGAAGACCCCAGGGACGCCTTCCTCTCCCGCGACCACGCCTCTTTCGACAAGCTCCCCAAAGGGGCCTCCATAGGCACAAGCAGCTTAAGGCGCCAGTGCCAGCTGATGGCGGTGAGGCCGGACATAAAGGTCGAGCAGCTCCGGGGAAACCTGGACACCCGGATAAGGAAATGCGAGGAAGGCCTCTTCGACGCGGTGATACTCGCCGCCGCCGGGATAAGGCGGATGGGCTGGGCGGAGAAGATAAAAGAGTATATCGGGGCGGAAATCTGTCTCCCGGCGATAGGCCAGGGGGCCATCGGGATTGAATGCAGGAAGGACGACGAGTTTATAAATAAAGCTCTATCGAGCCTTCAGGACCAGGATACCTGGGATGCGGTCGCGGCCGAGAGGGCGTTTCTCGGAAAGCTGGAGGGCGGATGCCAGGTCCCCATCGCGGCCTATGCGGTCGTAATGGACGGCGGAAAAAAGCTCTGGCTTCGGGGGCTGGTCGGGAGCGTGACCGGGGACAGGATTATAAAAGACGAGCTGGAAGCGCCCGTGAAGGAAGGGGCCAAAGCGGGTATAGAACTCGCCCAGAGGCTTCTCTCTAAAGGCGCGGACAAGATTCTCGCGGAAGTTTACGGCAGGGAACTGAAAGGGTACTAAAGTGGAGGTACTGATGTTCCGGGGTAAGTTTTTACTGGCGGCGCTAACGGTTATACTTCTTTTTGGATTGTTCGCCGTCCAGACTAAGTGCGCGGCGGCCCAGACGCCGCCGAAGGCCGAGGAGCCCGGCAAGGCGCAGGAACCAAAGGACTCAAAGAAGGACGAACTCAAACATTATTTCACCGAAGGCCTCGAGGCCATGGAGCACAAAAACTGGGAATTCGCCATAGAGGATTTTAAAAAAGCCGCCAAGCTTAAGCCGGACAGCTACAACATATGGATGTACCTGGCAAGGTGTTACGGTGAGTCGCACAAGAGTGTGGACGCCATTGCCGCATTGGACGAAGCAATAAAGATAAAGCCCACGGTCGCGGGCGCATACCTCGCTATAATGGATAACTATTGGGATCTGGATTTGCTCACGGAGATCGTAAAGACTGCGGACAAAGCGCTGGCAAACGGCGTGAAGCCGGAATTGATACTTCCCGACCTCGGCTGGTATTATTACCTCGCGGGGGATAACGCCAATGCGGAAGCTAGTTATAATAAGGCGATGAAGGCGAACCCGAAGGACTCCCGCACGGTTAACGACATAGGCGTGCTCCTTTTCTCCGAAGGCAAATACGGGGAGGCCCTGGATAAATTCAAGGAGGCTCAAGCATTGAACCCGGGCAGCCAGATCGTCCCGTACCTGGAAGCCCTTTCCTACAATAAGCTTGGTAAAGAAGACGACGCGCTGAACGCCCTGAAGGAAGGGATTAAAAAAGACTCGGGGCTGGAGGGTGAGGTGCCCCAGTTTAATAAAGACCTCTTCCCCCGGACAGACCCGGGCGACCTGTCAAAGCTGTTTGCGAAACTCAAACCGGCCTCGCCGGTGCTGAAAAATATTTCAGGAACCGCGCCAGCCCTGAAGAATTTATCCGTTACCGCCCCAGTGAAAAAATGAGCATGCCGGGAAATAAAGCGCTCTCAGGCGTACGCGTGATTGTAACCCGCGCGAAGGAGCAGTCGGCGGAATTAATAGATATGCTTAATGCGGCGGGCGCGGAGGTGGTGGCCGTTCCGGTTATACAGACCGTCCCGCCAGAGGATATATCCGGTATAGACAGGGCCGTTGCGAGTCTTTCTTCATACGACTATGCCCTATTCACAAGCGTAAACTCTCTTAAGTTCCTCCTGCTCCGGATGGGCGAGACGGGGAAGGGGCCGGAGGATCTGAAGGGTTTAAGGATTGTGGCCGTGGGGCCGAAGACGGCTGGCGCGCTTGAAAAAAACGGGCTGAAGGCCGATATTATCCCGGAGGAGTCCAAGGCGGAGGGCATTGTCCTGGCCCTGTCCGGGGAAGACATCAGGGGTAAAAAATTTCTGTACCCGCGCGCGGAAGTGGCGAGGGAAGTCCTGCCTGAGGCGCTTCGGGCGGCGGGCGCGATCGTTGACGTGGTTACCGTATACAGGACGGTCGCGCCTTCGGGGTTGTCCGGGGTAATCAGGGGCGCGCTCTCGGGCGAAGCCCGCACGGTCGTGACCTTTACCAGTTCGTCCACCGTTACAAACTTTCTGAATGCGGCAGGTCCGGGTGCGGCGGGGATGCTGTCCGGGACGGATATAGCGTGTATTGGGCCGGTGACGGCAAAGACGTGCGAGGAGGCGGGGCTGAGTGTCGATGTCATTCCGCGGGAGTATACCGCGGAGTCGCTCTTCCTCGCTGTAGTGGATCATTTCAATAAGGAGAAGAGTAATGCTTGAAGTCAGCGAAAAAGCGATAAACGAGTTCAAAAAAGTCCTTGAGTCCCAGGACGAAAAGGGTTTGGGCGTGAAGATAAAGGCTTTCGTGGCAGAATCGTCCTGCTGCTCGTGCGGCCCGTCCCAGAACTACGAGATGGACCTGGTAAAAAAAGGCGAGAAGGACGACGCGAAGGTCGAGATGCAGGGCGTCAGCTTCTACATGGACAAGGAGACCACCGCCTTGATGGAAGGCCTTCAGGTGGATTTCATGGAGGACCACGGCTTTATAATCAAGGAGACCGGCGAAGCCTCCTCATGCGGCTGCGGTAGTGGCGGCCACGGCGGCTCCTGCTGCTGAACCAAGGAGAGAAAATGGCTGAGAGACCAAAAGGCGTACCGCCTGGCGCGCTTACGTTCGAGCTTAAGCCGGAGGTCGAAGGCGGCGTCTATTCCAACGTCGCAAGCATCGTGCATAACCCCAACGAGTTCATCTTCGATTTCGCTGCGGTCCTGCCGGGTAAGGAAACGGCGGTGGTGCGCGCGCGGGTGATTACGAACCCGGTCCATGCCAAGCAGTTCCTTGCGGCGCTCGCGGAAAATGTCGCCGGTTACGAGCGGCAGTTCGGAGAGATACAGCCCCCGGCCCAGGCCCCGGGACAAAAGACGACGGTACACTGATTTGCAGGTTTAAAACCGTTACCTTTTTGATAAAAAGGTAACGCCAAAAACTTTTAAACTGGTTTTTCGGCCCGGCTTTCTTTTGGTTACTTTTCTTTTACCCGAAAGAAAAGTAACGGTTATAGGTTACAGGAGGTAAATCGATGTTTTTTCCCCAGTACCGCGCGAGAAGGATGCGTGTGAACGAGACAATGAGGAGGATGGTGCGGGAGAACTCCCTGTCGCCGGACGATTTTGTTTACCCGCTCTTCGTGACGCACGGGAAAAACGTGAAGAAGGAGATAGCCTCGATGCCGGGGAACTTCCAGCAGTCGGTGGATAATATCGTGGCCGACGCGAAAGAGACATTCTCGCTGGGTATCCCCGCCGTGCTCCTTTTCGGCATACCGAAGGTGAAGGACTCGCGCGGCTCCGAGGCATATGCCGAAAGCGGCATCGTCCAGCAGGCGGTTCGCGCCGTAAAGGATGCCGTCCCGGATCTCCTGGTTATAACGGACGTCTGCCTCTGCGAATACACCGACCACGGGCACTGCGGGGTTGTGGAGCACGGAGAGATATTAAACGACCCGACCGTGGACCTGCTGTGCAAAGAGGCGCTCTCTCATGCAAAAGCGGGAGCGGACATTGTCGCGCCGTCCGACATGATGGATGGGCGGGTGGGCGCAATACGCGAGACGCTTGACGAGGCGGGCTATTCCGGGACACCCATAATGTCGTACGCCGTCAAGTACGCGTCGGCATTTTACGGCCCCTTCCGCGAGGCCGCCGAATCCACCCCCGCGTACGGCGACAGGCGGAGCCACCAGATGGACCCGGCGAACGCGCGCGAGGCCATCCGTGAGGCGGAGCTTGATATCGACGAAGGCGCGGACATAATCATGGTAAAGCCCGCGCTCCCGTACCTGGA
>JBARKJ010000019.1:0-8330 GCA_049801375.1 Nitrospirota bacterium
GAGACCGGCACGGCACTATTGAGGATTGCATTCACGTATGCGCAGCTGATTATGGTCTCATGCGCGCCGCTTGAATCCGTCGCGCGGCTCATTATCATGTATGCGCCTTTTTTCGCCGGTGTCCATCCGAAGCTCCATGCCGTCGTGCCGCTGGCCGTTCCCCAGGTCGTCCCGCCGTCCGTGGAGACTTCCACAAAGGAGACGCCGCCCGCGGCTGACGCCGTGCCGGTGACGGTGAGGCCGGAGTCGCCGGAAAATGCCGTGCCGTAGCATACAGGCGAAGTTATTGTCGAGACCGGTAAGGGGTATGACGGCCCCTCGACCATCCTGATACGGTTGTTCTTGCTGTCGGCTATGAATATATTGCCCGATGAATCCGCCGTGAGGCCAAACGGGAAGCTGAGTACGGCGTCGCCCGAAGCCGCGCCGTCGCCGTAAAACCCTCTGACACCAGTCCCGGCCAGGGTGGTTATCGTGCCGGAAGCATCGACTACCCTGACGCGCTGGTTATGCCAGTCGGCTATGTATACATCTCCCGCGGCGCTAACCGACACGCCAGAAGGAAATTTCAGCGAGGCGGATGCGGCAGGCCCTCCGTCTCCGGAGAAGCCAGCCTTGCCGTCGCCCGCCAGCGTCGTTATCCCGCCGTTCAAATCAATGACCCTGACGCTATGGTTATAACAGTCGGCGATGTAAAGTTTGCCTGTTGCGTCCAGGGCAATGCCCGCGGGCCTGTTCAGCTTAGCCGAAATTGCGGGGCCGCCGTCTCCGGAGAAACCCGCCGCGCCCGTCCCGGCGACGGTCTTTATTACGCCCGCTGTAGAAATCATCCTGATGCGGTTGTTGCCGGTGTCCGATATATAAATATTTCCCTTGGAGTCCACAGCCACGCCTTCGGCATGATTTATGGCCGCTCCCGCAGCCGGCCCGCCATCGCCGGAGAAATGCGCGGCGCCGGTCCCCGCAACGGTCGTTATCGTGCCGGATGCGCTTATCTTCCTGATGCGGCTGTTGCCCATGTCCGCAAATAACACGTCCCCGGCGCTATCGACGGCAATGCCCGAAGGGTTATTCAGCCTTGCGAGTACGGCGGAGCCGCCGTCGCCCGAATAACCAGCAAGGCCATTTCCCGCGATGGTCGATATCTTTCCGGTGGCGTCAATTTTCCTGATGCGCTGGTTGGCCCTGTCCGAAATATAGAGGTTGCCCGCGGCATCAGACGCCACAGAGCTTGGAGACTTAAGAAATGCGGCCGTAGCCTGGCCCCCGTCGCCGGAGAAGCCTGCCTTGCCAAGACCCGCATACGTATGGATATCGCCGGGAGACGCGAACGCCTGCGAGGCGAATATGAGAAGCGGGAGCAGAAGAATGAAAATATAGAGATTGAAAAGCTTGTGATTTTTTTTCAGGTCCATCGTTTATTCCCTCCGTACTGTTTGGGGTAATTCCCTTTCAGAACTGCCCCAAGATACGCGGAGGCGGACCATTAATCAAATTAAAAGTCTTTAATTAAGCTATATTAATCAAATGGTTAGATGGAATGGACTATGAAGGAGACGGCTTTTCGGCGGTAAAGGAACGCATAAAAAGCCCATTATATAAAGGGCTCTCCCGTGAAAATCAAATCTTTCAAAATCGTTTCAAAATCGTTTTTGAATATGTAGATAAAGCGAAAGGTAGATGCACAGCCGGCAAAATGCTTTGATGGACTAAGTTTGAAAAAGGCCGGAAGCCTTACTGAACGGCTCCCGGCCTGCCCTCGTGAAATTACATATGCCGTTTCATCTCTTTACCGCAGGGTTTATCTTGACAGTCATCCCCGCAATGACCTTTTATATTTTTTATATTTTTAAGCTGGTCGGGAGTCAGTACGTCCCGCGCCTGCGTAGCATGCTGTAGCGCGGCTGTTGCGAGCGCCAGGCGTGCGTCTTCAACTTCTTTCAGCTTCGCTGTCGCGTCTTCCAGTTTATAGTCCGGCTTGTCGAGGATTTCCTTGAGCTCCAGCCGTCTCAGCTTCACGTCGGAGCCCTTGGATACCATATCCTTCTTCATTTCAAAGGATATCTTTTTCAAGGAAGCCACTTGATCGTCGGTGAGCTTCAAATCCTTTGCATGTTCAATGTAAAAAAACGGCAACCTGGCAATCTTCAAAAAACCGCCCCTGTGACCGAATTCGCCGCGTTTCCCTTCCCTGACTCTTCCATGTTCCATATGTTTCATGCACGGCGAATGCTTCTCACCGCAATGCATAGCCGGCGCCTTATCGCCCGTCCCTTCGTCCGCCCGCGCCATTGAAAGCAGCGGGACTGAAAGTGCAAAGAGAAGGGTAAATATGAGAATAGTCAGTTTCTTCATTTTCGACCTCCGATTGTTCAACGATAAGTTTGTTTGTCAGTGGTAATCACTTCCGTCATTGCATTTTTTCCTGCGTCACACCCTCCTTTCTTTCATTATGCTTTAAGTGATATCCAAGATAAAAAGGACATATCCTGCACAGAATGGTAGTGCAGTACTCTCTTAGCTGGAAATTACTGGGGCAGTAGGATTCATTCACTGTACAGCAGTGGTATGCAACCCTTTTTAGCAGGTGCGGACATCTTGTTTTAGGCATGGTTAGCACCCCTGGCTATCAATTTCTTTAACCATTCAATAAGAGGGCTGATAGATTACTTGGTAGACGGGCCGTGAGACACGGAAGTTACACTTAAATCATTTTTCTCTGTCTAAAAATTAGACAAATAATGACACGATGGGGACATGGAGACGGAGGCTGTAATGGCGCAGGTCGGAGAGGAGTACGAGGAGATGGTCGCGTTCTAAATGCTGTTAACGAGGTAATTGATAAAAATAGGGGCTGGCGGGAAAGGTGAAATATTATACAACAAATGATATAATTTATTTAAAGAAAATCGAATCATGGGGGATGCTCTTTGGGCGCCATGAATCCCGGTCAGGACGAAAGAGAATTCATGCGGCATGTCCGCGTAATAAAGAGACTGAAGGAGGAGCTTTTCTGCCCGGAAGAAGAACTGCTTGAGCTATACAATAAGGAACTTGCAAATATAAGGGAAAATGCCAGGGTGCAGGAATTTGTCCCGCTTTTAACTGCCAGAAGGGTCAGGGAAATCTTCAGGCTGAACGGCGGAAGATGCAGGTGAGGCTGAACCACCCAGTAATAATTTCAAATTAGGTAAGTGATGGAATTATCCCGCAAGGGTTAATACCCCGTATGTTATGCTTAAATCTAGGCAAGAGGGGATTTGCAAGAATAAGGCTGACGCGGTAATCTTTTAATAATACTGTCGGTTTAATCTAATAAAGGGAGGCTGTTATGGCGGGTTTGGGTGATATATTCAAGGGCAATATCGTCACTGCCGTGGTGATTGGAGTGGGTGCTATAATACTTGCGCCCGTGGCGGCGCGCGCCGCGAAACCACTCGCCAAGGCCGCGTTAAAGGGTGGGTTAATTGCCTTTGAGAAGGGCAAGGAGGCATTTCATGAGGTAAGCGAGGTGGTCGAGGACCTGGTAGCAGAGGTCAAGGCTGAGATGGAGAAGGATGAGGCGAAGGAAACCCTCGAATCCATTGTCGCCGAAGGGGGAGAAATTCCAAGTGCCTCCTAAAACCGGTCCGGAAGCGCCGTCGGCCCATATAAGCCATGCGACAAAGGGAAGGGTGAGGTTCAAGATACCTTCCAAGAAGGGCAACGCCCGCTTCTTTACAAATATCAAGGACGTTCTTGAAAAAAATGCCAAGGTCGCGGGTGTCGAAATCAATCCCGTGACTGGCAGTGTCCTTGTCATCCACAAAACCGACACCAATTCCATCATCAAACTTGCGGAGTCGAACAAGTTCTTTAAACTCGCACAACGCAGGCAGCAGATAGCCAACAACCTGGTAGAGAGCTTCAAGAGCCTGGACGATAAATTGAAATCCGCGACGGACGGAGAGCTTGACCTGCCCACCACTTCATTCCTGACCCTCGCGGGAGTCGGGATTTACGAAATAGCGAGAGGCAATTTCGCCGCGCCCGCATGGTACACCGCATTCTGGTATGCACTCAACATATTCCTGAAGGCAAGGCCTGACGCCGATAAAATTGAAAAAGAGCTTGTTCCACTTGGCATTATCGAATAATGCAAGGGCAATGTGGTCCAGCCTATACATACTGCGGTTAAAGGGAGGGCACGGTATAAGGTAAAAGGACTTTACCACTCCGAATCCCTCAAAAATTATCTCGAAAATGGCCTCTTTAATGAGGCTCGTGTAATTTCTTTTTCCGTCAATGTTCTGACCGGAAATGTTCTCGTATTTTTCCCTCCCGAAGAATCCAGCTCCGTAATAGCCTCACTGCTCAAGTCCATTGTAGACAGCTACATAAAAATTCTTCAGAAGTCTGGACCTCCTGCCAGGATGGTAACGGCCCCCGCAGAGGTGAAAGCTCCGCTAAGGGAAAAGGTCAGGAGAATTGCAGGCCGACATGAAGAACAGGACGCGGCACACTGGCATCTTATCAGTTCCGAAGACGCCCTCAATCTCACATGCTCTCAGGCGGGCTACGGCCTAACGTCCGAAGCCGCGGGGGATAAGCTCAGAAAATTCGGACCGAACCTCCTGCCGGAAGCTATCAAGCGCTCGGGCCTTGAGATATTCGCGGAACAGTTCAAATCGATTCCGGTCGCGCTTCTGGGTGTAGCCGCGGGCCTTTCAATCTTTACGGGAGGCATAACCGACGCAGTCCTTATCGCGGGCGTGGTCCTCATCAACGCCGCAATCGGTTATGTCACTGAAACCCAGGCCGAAAAAACCATCAATTCATTGAAAACCCTGGTCAGGCCTTCCGCGACTGTTTTAAGAGACGGTTTGCCGACAGAGCTGGATGCCAAAGACGTGGTGCCGGGCGACATCATCATCCTGAAGCCCGGCAGTTACGTGGCTGCGGATTCAAGGCTGATAGAGGCCGATTTTCTCACAGTTGACGAGTCGGCCCTCACCGGCGAGAGCATGCCGGTGACAAAGAATACCGGCACGCTTGCAAAGGTGGACGTGCCCCTTGCGGACAGATTGAATATGGCTTATATGGGGACACTTGTAATCGGGGGACAGGGCTACGCCGTGGTCGTCGCCACAGGCGAGTTCACTGAAATAGGCAGGATTCAGACAATGATGGGGGAAGCCCAGTCGCCGGAGACTCCCATGGAGAGACAGCTCAGGGTAATGGGCGGACAGCTTGTCGTCATAAGCGGGGCCGTATGCGGCGTCGTGTTCATAATCGGCCTGATACGGGGATATGGATTCCTGCAGATGCTGCAGTCGTCGATATCCCTTGCCGTGGCCGCGGTACCCGAGGGCCTGCCCACGATCGCGACTACGACCCTTGCGCTCGGGATAAGGAAGATGCGCAAGCATAACGTGCTTATCCGGCATCTGGAAGCGGTGGAAACCCTGGGCTCTGTCCAGACCATCTCGTTCGACAAGACCGGTACGATCACCATGAACAGGATGACCGTGGTGGAGATTTACGCAGGCGGCAGAAGGCTGAAGATATCAGACGGCAATTTCATCTCGGACGGGGCCAGGGTTAATCCCTATGCTATGGAAGAGCTGCTGATGCTGCTGCACGTATCGGTCATATGCAATGAGACCAAGATAGATTTCAAAAGTGGCGAATACGAGCTTAGAGGCTCGCCTACGGAAATCGCGCTGATTAACCTGGCTATAAACGCGGGCATAGACGTAATGGAACTCAGGGCGAGGCACCCCCTCCGAAAAATAAGCCACCGCTCGGAGAGCCGCAACTACATGAGCAGCATGCACGGGGCGAAGGACGGCGGCAAAATTATTGCGGTCAAGGGGAGCCCGGCGGAAGTCCTCGCGATGTGTAATTGGCATATGAAGGGAGGGCAAAGGCTTCCGCTTATCGAAGACGACAGGCAGGAGATATTCACGGAAAACGAGAGGATGGCCGGCGCTTCGATGAGGATGCTGGGGGCGGCTTTCAATTATTCAGATGAAAACGGTAATGGGCTGATATGGCTTGGCCTTATCGGCATGGCGGACCCCGTTAGGAAGGGACTCAAGAACCTTATGGCCGGTTTTCACCAGGCCGGCATTGATACTATAATGATAACGGGCGACCAGAGCCCTACCGCGTTTGCAATCGGCAAGGAGCTGAACCTGAGCCAGGATAAACAACTCGAAATACTGGACTCGACGCATCTCGCCGATATGGACAAGGACGTCCTTCGGGCGCTCGCCGCGAGGGTGCATGTTTACGCCAGGGTAAGTCCGGCGCATAAGCTTCAGATAGTCCGGGCCTTGCAGGAATCGGGGAAGGTGGTGGCCATGACCGGCGACGGCATAAACGACGGCCCGGCGCTTAAGGCGGCAGACATCGGGATTGCGCTTGGACATACCGGGACGGACGTAGCCAGAGAGGTGGCGGATATTGTCCTGGAAGACGATAACCTGGAGACGATGATAGTGGCGGTCAGCCATGGAAGGACAATATACAATAACATCCGCAAATCGGTCCACTACCTGCTCGCCACCAACTTAAGCGAAATCAACGTAATGTTCCTTGCAATCGCGGGCGGCCTGGGCCAGCCGCTCTCCGCGATACAGCTTCTCTGGATAAACCTCCTTTCTGATATCTTCCCAGGGCTTGCGCTTGCGCTCGAACTACCAGAGCCGGACGTTCTATCCCGGCCGCCCAGGGACCCGCACGAGCCGATAATAAAGCGCTCTGACTTTAAAAGGATCGCTTTCGAGTCGGCGATCCTGTCCGGCGGGGCGCTTGGGGCTTACGGATACGGAATAGCGAGGTACGGGATGGGGGCAAAGGCAAGCACGATGGCGTTTACGACCCTGACGACCGCCCAGCTCGTGCATGCAATAAGCTGCCGCTCGGAGACGGAAGGCATCTTCGGCAAGGAAAAGATGCCGCCGAACCCTTATCTTAACACGGCGCTCGGTGTTTCTCTCGCCTTGCAGGTTCTAACCTTGGCAATACCGGGTTTAAGGAGGCTCCTTGGTATTACGACGATCGGATTTGCCGATGCGGCCGTTATCGGCGCCGGCTCCATGCTGCCGTTTCTGATAAACGAGGCGTCGAAGAAAAGACCTTCGGAAAAAGCTGAAAAAAGCGCATCCGCGCTTGAAATCACCGGACCTTCAACCGAACGGGAGACGAACGGATATGAGAAAGAATTTCATGTTTACCTCGGAGTCGGTAACGGAAGGGCATCCTGACAAACTTTGCGATATCATAGCCGACGGAATCGTGGACCATTTCCTCCAGCAGGACCCGCTCTCCAAAGTGGTCGTCGAGTGCGCTGTTTCCACGTCCATTGTATTCATCGCGGCGAGGTTCGCTTCCACGGCCATTGTGGATTTCCCGGCGGTTGCGAGACAGATAATAGACCAGGTAGGCTATGACCAGCCAGCCTTTAACGCGAAGACGTGCAGCATACTCACAAGCCTGAGGGAGCTTCCGGAGAAAGACCGCCCGGCAGTGGACGAGAAGGACATGTCAGACGAGGAGATCGAGGCGATACCCGCAAGAAACCAGGTCACGGTCTTCGGTTATGCCTGCGACCAGACATCGGTATTGATGCCGCTCCCGATATGGCTCGCGCACAAGCTTGCCAGGCGGCTTACGATGGTGAGGCTGACAAAGACGCTTCCCTACCTGTGCCCGGACGGAAAGACACAGGTGGGAGTGGAGTACAGGGATTTTAAGCCGTACAGGATACACAGCATAACTATAGTCGCGAGCCAGGACAAAACCGGCGTCCCTGTCCTTAAAAACCTGCACGGAGAAATAAAGGGGGCGGTGATTGACGAGGTCTTCAGGGACGAGAGAATAAAACCGGACGACAAGACGCGCATATTCGTGAACCCGAGGGGCCAGTTGATAGTGGGCGGCCCCTCTGTGCATTCCGGCCTTACGGGCAGGAAAAACGCCATCGACACTTACGGCGAATATTCGAGGCACAGCGGCGCGGCGCTTTCCGGCAAGGACCCCTCCAGGATTGATCGAATCGGGGCTTATGCCGCGCGGCATGCGGCCAAGACAGTGGTCGCGGCAGGGCTCGCAAACGAATGCGAGGTCCAGTTGAGCTATTCAATCAACCTTTCAAGGCCGGTGAGCGTGCAGGTGGAGACGTTCGGCACCGGCAAAACGGGCGATGAGGAGATAGCTTCGATGTTGGAGAAAAATTTCGATTTCAGGTTAGCCGGAATAATAAAAAAATTCAACCTGAGGCACCTGCCGTCCATGGTCAAGGGAGGCTTTTACAGGAAACTTGCCGCATACGGCCATGTGGGCAG
>JBARKJ010000020.1:0-24424 GCA_049801375.1 Nitrospirota bacterium
CCCCAGTAACAATGTGAATAATGTATCGGGCACGCTCGTCAACAACAACATTAACGCGAGCTTTACCGACGGTTCCGGCAATACGACAACCCTGACAGGGTCCGTCACAACCGGCACATACGGCACGCCCGGGGCCATCATGGGCGGCAACTTCTCATCCTCGAACGGCGATTCGGGGACCTGGAGCGCGAACGAGTAATAAAGTAACCGAGTTATGAAAATCAAGAGGCCGGTCAGGAAATCCTGACCGGCCTCTTTTTTATAGTACCCTTGAGGGCAGATTCTTCCGCCCTTAAGAACGCGTCCCCTTTAATCCGCGTCCTGCAGGAGCTTCATCTGCTTTTCCTGGTCCAGTACCGCCTTCGCGGGAACGGGTGCGGACGTAGAAGAAACCGGCTGCGCCTCGGGCATCGCGGAGACGTACTGTGTCGGCGCCGTGCCTTTTTTGAACACCTCGGTCACCACCTTCTCGCTCGCGGCAGTCGGCAGAAGCCCTGTCGCCGCGTCTATCTGCACGAAATCCATGCCGTCCGGGACGGTGAAATCGTCAGGCGGATATGCCGCCGCGGCCGGGGCCATGAACCGCACCCAGATGGGAAGAGCGGCCCTCGCGCCCGATTCGCCGTGCCCCAGGCCCTTGTCGTCGTCATGGCCCACCCATACACCGGCGACTAAGTTCGGGGTGTATCCGACGAACCATGCGTCCTTGTAATCGTTGGTCGTCCCGGTCTTGCCCGCCACCGGCCTGCCGAGCGACGCCGCTAAGGTGCCCGTCCCGCGCTGCACCGCATCTTCAAGCATGCTGGTAACCTGATAAGCCGACTCGGAGGACAGCACCTGCTCGTGCGACGATTCGTGGTCTTCCAGGACGCGGCCCCTTCTGTCGGCTACCCGCAGGATGGTGACCGGGGTAATGTCGTAGCCGCCGTTGGCGAACGGGCAATAGGCCGTCGTCAGCTCAAGCGGTGTGACGCTCCCGGAGCCCAACGCGAGGGTGAGGTTCCGGGCGAACGGCCCAGCCATCCCGAGCTTTGTCGCCAGGTCGATTACCTTCTGTACGCCGACCTCATGGAGAAGCTCTATCGTCACGACGTTCCTGGAGTAGACCAGCGCGTCGCGAAGACGGGTCGGCCCGTAATATTCCCTGTCGTAGTTCTCGGGCTTCCAGGTGTCGTTGTCGTAGCTCCTGGGCTCGTCGTTTACGATTGACGCCGGGGTGAAGCCGTTTTCCATCGCGACGGCATAGACGAGCGGCTTGAAGGCCGAACCCGGCTGCCTGCGGGCCATCGTCGCATGGTTATACTCGCTCCTCTGAAAATCCACGCCGCCGACCATCGCCTTCACCTTGCCTTCCCAGGGGTCGATGGCGACCAGTGCGGCCTGACAGGCCGGTTCCTGTTCCAGCGTAAACGCGAGGCGCCGCATCTTCCTGTCCACTCCCTTCGCCTTGACCTCTATAACGTACCCCGGCTTAAGTATATCCGAGGGCTTCTTTTTGCCCGCGTCCCTGCCGGCGGCCCATTTCATGTCCGCCCAGGCCAGGTATCCCTTGCCGCCGCGCGTGGATATCACGGCGCCCTTGTCGTCTAACTTCAGGACGGTAGCCGTCACGACCTCGCCCGGCTGGAATGAGGATGCCTGGGCGGCCTTCGAGTCCTGGAGCTTCCCGACTTCCTTCGGGTCTTTCTTCGCCAGCGGGCCGCGCCAGCCCTCGCGTTTTTCCAGTTCCCGCACCCCGGACTCGACCGCCCGGTTCGCCGCGACCTGCATGCGGTAATCTATCGCCGTCTTTACGGTCAGGCCTTCCATGTAAACCTTTTCGGGCCCGTATTTCTTCTCCAGATATATCCTTATCTGCTCGACCAGATACGGCGCGACCTCCTCGTTAGTCCGGAGGTTTTTCAGGACAAGCGGCTTTGCCATCGCCACGCTCGCCTGCCCCGCGGAGATAAGGCGCTCCTCGGCCATCCTTTTAAGCACCAGTTCCTGGCGTCTCTTCGCCGTTTCCATATGGTCGTACGGCGAATAGCCCTCCGGGGAGCGGATAAGGCCCGCTATCATGGCGGATTCGGCAAGGGTCAGGTCGCCGACGTGCTTTCCGAAGAACGTCCGCGCCGCCATCTCGGCACCGTATGCGCCATGCCCGAAATATATTTTATTCAGGTACAGTTCAAGAATCTCGTCCTTCGTCAGGCTCCGCTCGATTTTCCGGGCGAGCATCATCTCTTTCAGCTTCCGGCTTACGCTTTTCTCCGGTGTGAGGAAGAGCACCTTCGCGAGCTGCTGCGTAATGGTGCTCCCGCCCTCCTTGAAGCTTAAAGTGAGGGCGTCCTTAACCATCGCGCGCGCGATGCCCTGGAAGTCCAGCCCGCCGTGCTCATAGAACCTCGCGTCCTCGATAGCCACCACGGCCTTCCTAAGGCTGTCCGGCATCTGCGAGAGCGGCACGAATATCCCCCGGTCCACCTTTATCCGGCCAATCAGATGGTCGTCTTCGGAGAACACCTGCGTGCCGATAGGGGCTTTATAGTTCTTAAGCGAGCTTATCTGGGGCAGGTCGCGCTTCACGGTGTTTATCACCGCGTAGCTTGCCCCGCCGGTAATGGCGATCAGGGCTATGACTATGAATACTATTATCTTTATCTTTTTTATTGTCATTCTTGTTTCTCTTTCCTGTTGCTTGTAAAAAAAGACGGTTCAAAATGATAGCACCGTAGGGAAATTAATGCAACAGGAAGAGAGATTTGGTAGTGGGGGCGGGGGATTGCAAGCGGACACACGGCCTTTCACGCCGAGCGTTTTCTCCTCGCCAGCAGCCTCTTCACGGCCTCCACGAGCTTCGCCGGGGAAGTAATCATTTTTACGAGGAAAGAACTTGCGCCCAAATCCATGGCCTTCTCTATTGTCGCTTTATCACCGCGCGCGGACAGGATGAGGACGGGTATTTTTTTATATTTATCGTGGCCTTTCATGTACGACAGGACTTTGAAACCGTCCACCACCGGCATGTGGAGGTCGAGCACCATGAGGTCCGGGATATTCTCCTCAAGCTTTTGCACCGCTTCCCGGCCGTCTGCCGCCTCGACGACTTTGAAACCCTCAAGGATAAGCTTGCTCTTGTTCATCCTGCGGTTGGCTTCATTGTCGTCGACGATTAAAATATTAGTTCTCTTTCCATCCTCCTGCTCGGAGATATAATCAATAATGGCCTGTCTTTCGTCATAAAAAAGGTCCAGGAACTGAAGTCCCATCCCCATCGATTCCTCGGATACCACGACCTCGGCGGCAAGCTCCAAGTCCCGGCCCGATATGGGGAAGGCGACCTTGACTACGTCTCCGACCATGAAGTTCCTGCCGGTATGGACGTACAGCCCGCCTTCGCTTATGTCTATCCCGTTAAAGCGCGCCGAGCCGTTTATCAGGATTTCGCCCGTGTATGGCGCTCTCTTAAATACCCTTTTTTCCTGCATTCCTTTCATAATTCTCTTGAACCCCTATCCGTCCGTTTCGATTAACTAAGGCTGACACTGTCCTATATTTTTTTTACTATAGTTGTCTTATTTAGTCAAGTTATTTTTACGAAATTGATTAGACCGCATGCTAGAGGTTAATTTACCTCTTTAAGCGCCCTGCGTGCAATGCGCGTCACGAAAACGGTCACGGCCACCGTGGCAAGGAACCCGGCGCCGTAAAGGACCCATTCACCGGCCGTCCGGGTGCGTCCCCCGGCGCCAAGCTTTGCAAGGTCTCCCGCGAGGGAGCCGATATAGACATACATGACCGTCACGGGTAGCATCCCTATCCATGACGCGAAGAAAAAGTCCCGGAGAGAAACCTTCGTTAGCCCGTATGCATAGTTAAGGAGGACGAACGGAAATACGGGCGACAGACGAGTAAGCCCGACTATCTTCCACCCCTCCCTGGCTACCGCTTCGTCTATCGACTTGAACTTCCGGTTTCCCGCTATCTTTCTGGCCACCCAGTCCCGGGCCAGGTACCTTCCCACAAGGAAAGCGGCAGTCGCGCCCAGCGTGGCCGATATGGACACTATTACAGAGCCCTCGACCACGCCGAAGATGACGCCCGCACCAAGCGTCAGGATTGCGGCGGGGAATAACAGAATACATGCAACTATATAGATTATTATGAATATTACCGGCCCCCACATCCCCAGGCCGGAGACCCACTGAAGCGCGCCAGTCAGCAGTTCATGGAAGTGGAGGTATTTCGAGCCTGAGACAAGCAGGACGACAACGATGGCCGCTATCGCCAGCCTTATTATAAGACCCATATTCTTAGGCGCGCTCATCCTGACTTCACTTCTCGAAGAGCTTCAGGTATTTCCCGTACCCATCCTTGACGAGGTCCTCTTTCGGGATGAACCTGAGCGCCGCCGAGTCCAGGCAATAGCGCAGGCCCGTTGGCGGCGGGCCATCATTGAAAACGTCGCCGAGATGCGAGTCCGCGTGTTTACTCCTTACCTCCGTCCTGGTCCCGAAAAAGCCCGCCTTTTTCTTCACGATGTTGCCGGGTTCGAGGGGTTTCGTGAAGCTCGGCCATCCGGTGCCGGAATCGAATTTGTCCAGCGAACTGAACAGGGGCTCGCCGGATACAATATCGACGTAAATGCCGGCCCGCTTGTTGTTCCAGTATTCGTTATTGAAGGCCGGTTCCGTGCCGTTCTCCTGGGTTACCTCGTACTGCATGGGAGTCAGCCGTTTTTTCAACTCTTCTTTGGACGGCTTAACATATGCGCCCCCGGTAGTCATCGCCGCATCCGCGTGTACGGCCATAACAGATATAAGAAACAGCGTCCCGATCAATATTTTAATCAACATGTCTTCCCTCTCGTTAAGACCTTTTTTCGCTGGGATTTTCATATCTTATAAAATTATATCACAAAGATTCCTTCAAATTCTTTGCCGTCGGCTCCATGCATGACATATTGCCTGACCGGGATGTTATACTTGTAAGATAGTAGCTTTAAGTAGTAGCTTTAAACTGGGGAGGATGCGATGTCAATGAAATGGCTGGTCAGCGAACGTTGCAAAGGGTGTCCCAAGTGCGGGCCCATGGGCGCCCGGGACCTCTACGGGCTCGGCCCGGGGGTTTATCCGGCGGACAGGTTCCCCAGGGAGCCGGCGCACTTCGGCTGCAACTGCTCAAAGATAGTCCTGCCCGCCTGAGAGAGATACCGTAACCGGCGGAAACTATTTTTTGCGCTCTTAATAGTCCTTCCTGCATAGCGCGCGAACCCGCCGTTAATTAACCGCTATCAATATATAAATGGCTTATCCGCCGATTTGTATCGCGTATCAAATTATGCCACTTTTACGTCACCGGGGCCGGGTTACGGGTGGTTAAAAGGGGGGTTACGGAGCTATCGTTTCAGAAGGGGGGTGACTTAAGTTTTAACCTGAATAAACATATGGTTATGCCGCGAATTTCCCCGTTTTCGGCGGCCTGGAAAATCCGCGCATCGGCCTCTGCAAGTGCTTGAAAAATATATGTTCTTAAACGCGCCTTCGCGGGTTTTCCGCGTCCCGGCAGGATTAAATCAAAGATTATTTATCCGTAGTACTTTATCTCTTCCACTGGCCCTGCGGCGATACGACCTGAAACGCGAAATCACGGGTATCGCCGGCGCTGTCCGTCTCCACTATCGTCGTCACCCAGTACGTGCCAGGCCTTGCGTTTTCAGGGATTTTCAGGGGCATGGAGCTTGTCCACGTCCCGCCTTCCCGGCGTATGGTTACCTCCGGCTTGCCGATTGCCTCCCCGGCGTCGTTTCGTACCTCCCGGACCTCGTGGACCAACGCAAGACGCCTGTACGGCGTGAGCACGGTATACGTGGAAACGAGATTTACCGCATCTCCGGGGGCGACTGTCTTCGGGTCGGCGTAGGCGTCCTCGACGCGGACAAGGTCCGCGCGCGCACGCGCCGCATCATAATCGTATTGCCTTGCCGCCAGCTCCTCGGAGCGCTGGAGGTGGTACTCGTTGTTGCCTATGGATGCGCCCGCTAAACCTCCGAAAATGCTGCCGATTACCGCGCCTTCTCCGGCCCGTCCGCCAAAGCTTCCGAGGACCGCGCCCAACACCGCGCCCGTTACCGCCCCTATGCCCGCCCCCGTCGCGGTATATTGCGATTGCTGTTCAGTGGCGCAGGACGTGAAAAGAAATACGGCGGCAGCCACGGCGGCTATCGCTGCAATGGTCTTTCTCATGGAAATACCTCTTTTAGGAATGTTATCCTGGTTAAATTCTAACGCGGAAAGAGCTTTCGGGTCAAGATGCGGGAGGATTTTCCCTTGGCGGTTCGATGTCAGGCGCGGGGTTTTCCGGAGCGTTTTCAGGCCCGGGAGAGACTGGTATACCAGTATCAGAGAGAGGCGGCATGGCGGGCTCGGAGGGCAGGGCGGCCCTGTCCGTGTAGTAGACGACGAAGCAGGAGCGGGCTATAAGTCCCACGTACATTTGAAGTATCAGCCCCAGAAGGACCAGCGGCAGGAACCCGGCGGCCGTCGCTGGGCTGGTATCTTTACTGATGTTGAAAGGCATCGTCACGACGTTTGAGATGATATTGGCGAAAAATACCAGCACGAACATCAGGAGCGCGAAGAGGAGGGCATCCCAGAAGTGCGTCTTTATAAAGCGGTAGGACGCCTGGAGAGAAGAGAATGCCCCGTGCCTCTCCCCGACCAGTATTATCCCGGAGAAAGCCCATCCCGCATACAGAAAAAACATAAGCAATAGCCCGGTCAGGATCAGCGCGAGGATAAAGGGCACGCCAAGCGTGAAGGCCAGGATGCCCTTTCCAGCCTCCTTCAGCGGGCTGAGCACCGCCTCATAACCTATGGCGGCGATGGAGGCGAAGACGAACAGCGTGAAAAGGGCGATAAGCCCCCATATTATATAAAGCCCAAGCATCGCCCATACCGAGCGGCCTCCGACGGTGAAGAACTCCTTCGCGGTGAACCCTCTGGCCTCTTTCCGCGCTGTCTGGATTAGACAGCCGAGGTTTCCGGAATGCACATATGCGGTGATAAAAGCCACAAGGAGCGCAAATAAAACGGCAAAGAAGACGCCTACGGCAATGAGGGTGAAGGACGTCTGCAAAAGCGCCGACAGGTTGTCCACGGAAAGCGTCTGAAGGCCCAGTTTGGGGATGGAGCCCAGCGCTATGAACACGAGTATCACCGCGAGAAGGAAGAATACGAACAGCATGATGAGCCCCGCCATGAACTGCGTAAGCAGCACGGCCAGGTTCCTGTTAGCTGTCCTGAAACCTTCCTTTACAACATCGAAATATCTCATTCCTCTCCCGCCTGTCCGGCCTTCGGGCCGGCAGTCCGCAGCCTTGTTTTAAGCGCCCTGTCCGCTGTAAGTATCGCACCAACGTCGCTGCCGTCTATCTCCCATGCATACTCGCCGTCCTTATCCCGCTTCAGCTTTATCTTCAGCTCTTCGCTTTTCTTCTTGGCCGACATTATTTTGCCGGATACCGCTTCGGACGGTTCCGTTTTTATAGCCTCGAGTTTTGCCGGTGCGACAGGGGCCGGTTTACCGCACGCGCCTAAGGCCGTCACCGCCGTGAGGCCGGCAAAGAACGTTATTAAAACAAATGATTTAGCCCGCATTACGTACGGCTTCTCCTTGGCGCGACATATCCGATAAAGATAATCTTGAGTGCAGAATTTGTCAATAATTTTCTTTTAGCGATAGGGACTTATACCATTGACAAAAAGGCCGCAATGATATAATGATATGATGATTATCCCAGAGCAAAAAGGACTTTATTGAAACGAAAAAATAAAATAGCTATCGTCTTCATAATTGCCGCCATAATAGCCATCGCGGCCTATATGTTCCTTTATTCCGAAGGTGAGAAAGGGCCGGAAAAGGTCCGGACGACCGGAGTGGTGGAGGGGATAGAGACCAATATTTCCTCCAGGATAGCCGGGCGTATCACGTTTATCGGATATCGCGAGGGGGCTGTGGTTAAAAAAGGCCAGCTCATAGCCCGGATAGAGAACGAAGACCTCCAGGCTGCGCTTAAGGCTACCCAGTCCGCGCTCCGGGCGGAGGAGCTTACGCAGACGTCGTTAGGGCAGGTCGTGGCAAACTCCGCCGACCAGGTCAAGGTAGAACTGGCGGACGTGGCGAATCAGATTGCCCAGGAGCAACGGGCACAGTCCCAGCTTGCCCTGGCGGAACTTAACCTCTCCCGCGAAAAGGAGCTTTATAAAAAGGGTATAGTGGCAAAGGCGGATTTGGATAACGCCCAGACGACCCGCGATTCCGCAAAGGCGGACGTCGATGCGGCGCTCGCATCGATAAACCTTGCGAAGTCCAAGCATGCCGCGGCACAGGCGGGGCTTAAGAAGGCGAAAGAGGACGTGGCGACTCAAAGGGCGCGAGTGAGCCAGGCGAGTGATAACGTAAAGCTAAGCGAGGCGCAGCTTTCATACTCTGACATATTCGCGCCGTCGGACGGCGTGGTGGAGTACCGGTCCGTGGAAGAGGGCGAGGTCGTTTCGCCGGGTATGAGCATCCTGACCGTCGTGGACCCCAGTACCCTCTGGGTGCGGTTCGACCTGGAGCAGAGGTTTGTAACGAAGGTGCGCGTGGGGACAAAGGCGCGCGTATGGCTTGAGCACCATCCGGATATGGTTTTCGATGGAGAGGTATTCGACGTAGGGCGCGAGGGCGAATTCGCGGTTGAGCGGGACGTCACCCGCGGCCGCCAGGACATCAAAACCTTCCGCACGAGGATAAAAATAAACGACCCGAAAGGGATACTTAAACCCGGCATGACGGTGATGGTGGAGATACCGTAAACATTTAAGGGGAGCTATGGGAAAGGAAAAAAAGGAATCGAAATTAAAAAAATGTTTCGTTGTAACTCCTATTGGAAAAACTGATTCATCTACCAGGCGTGCTGCGGATGGATTAATTAATACCGTTATAAAACCAATTTTATCCGATTTAGAATTTGAAGTATTTGTAGCGCATGAAATTGCCGCGCCAGGTTCAATTACTAAGCAGGTTATTGAACATATTTTAGAGGATGATTTAGTTTTAACGAACCTAAGTGAATTAAATCCCAATGTAATGTATGAATTAGCAGTAAGACATGCGGTAAGAAAACCTGTGGTAACATTAGCAGAAACTGGCACAGTTTTGCCATTTGATATATCAGATGAAAGGACGATTTTTTATATAAATGATATGGCGGGAGTACAGGAGTTAGGCCTAAAAATTAGAGCAGCAATAGACGTCGCTATGCTCGAAGAAGAACCTGATAATCCAATTTATAGAGTCGTACAAGCAAATGTTATGCGTAAAGTAGCAGCTAAAGACGATACTCAAAAATACATAATAGATCGTTTAGACCAAATAGAATCATCAGTAAACAGGTTTTTCAGTGACAGCAGAAGAAATACTATGGAAAATATTAAACAGGAACTACTTTATGATTACACTTTAATTCCGAAGAACAGTGATGAGGGGAAAATAAGTTCATATATGCAACTTATTGCTAGGAAATATGGTCCACTTTTCAAAGGTGGAATACGTGATTCAAAAAAAATGTCTGTTAGATTCGTAAGTCTTGTCGATATTGATGGGCTTGTGAAGTTGGCAAATGAAGCAGGTTTAGATATTTCGCAGATTTCTCACAAAGAAGTGATTTCTGGAACACCTTTCCAATTAGATTAATAAATGGTAGAGGTAATTATGCCCGAAGTAGAACTTCCGAATCTGCACGAAATCGAGGAGATAAAAAAATAGATGGGCAGGGAGGAGAAGTTAAGCGGGTTGTGCGTCTCGGAGATGTCGGAAGGCGAGATCGCACTCCTTAGAAGTGAGATGGCGTCCTCTCCGAAGGTTGGCAGGATAGGCGAGATAGGTACGGCCGCCGGCGGCACATTGGTGAGGCTGATAAAAGATTTTCCGCCTGAAGAGCTTGCCAGAGTCATGGTGGTCGAGTCGTTCAATTATTTTGAAAACCAGCTTGGCGTCTTCCGCGACAACCTCATGCATCACGGCATCGACCCGGAGCGCCTGGACGTCCGGATTGGCATGAGCCTTGACGCTTTCAGGAAAGCGAGGGAAAAAGGCGAGCGTTTTTCCTTTATTATAATAGATGCGAGTCATAAGCTTAAATATGTAACGCAGGACCTCCAGTGGCTCTGCCTCCTGGATGCCGGAGGCAAGGCGGCAATTCACGACTACCATGAGAACATTCCCGGCGTGATGCTTGCGGTGGATATATTCCTGCGCAGGAATCCGAATTACAGGAGGAAGGAGTTGAAAGACAGCCTCCTGATTTTGGAGAAAACATCCGAAAGCACCAAGTGCGAAGTCAGCAGAGTGAACCTGCTGTTCGCTTCTCTGTATTCGAACATGCTGCATAACAAGCAGGCCTTGAAGAAGAAGTGGGGAAAGAAATAGGGGTGATTTATGCCTGAAGTAGAACTGCCGAATTTACACGAAATAGAGGAACAGAAAGAAAAGAGGTTCAGCAGGCGCGTCGCGCTGGTCACGGCGTTGTATGCCGTGCTGCTTGCAATCACGGCGCTCGGCGGGAACAAGGCGTCCAAGGAGATGATTCTCTCCCAGCAGCAGGCCTCCGACCAGTGGGCATTCTATCAGGCGAAGTCGATACGGGAGCAGTTATACAATACGCAGTCGATGATGGCCGATGCGGCAAATTACGAGGGCCTTGCGAAGCAGTTAAAGGCGGGTGCCAAGAAATACGAGGGAGATAAAAAAGAGCTGGAGGTTGAGGCGCGCAAGCTGGAGAAGGAGCGGGATATGTACCGCGCGAAGGACCCGTACTTCGACTTGGGCGAGGCGCTGCTGCAGATAGCAATCGTGCTTGCATCCATCTCGATACTCGCGTCATCGGGGCCGGTATTTATCGGCTCGCTCGTCTCGGCGGTATTGGGGACGTTCCTGATGCTGAATGGTTATTTCATGCTTCTAAGTCTCCCCTTTTTTCATTAATCTGCGGCTATCAAATTTATGCCTTCAGCAGTTGAAACCTTTGACATCCGCAAAAACTTCGCTTCGACCTGGAGCAGAGGTTCGTAACGAAGGTAGAGTTTGAAGAAGAAGTGGGGGAAACTGAGATAACAAGATATAGGAGGCCAAAATGGGCTTTTTAATGGATTTTACACGGTTTGAAGAAGTAATAGATAATTTAGAGATAGATTTGGCGATAAATGGTTAAAGTCTTAAAGGGGTTACGTAACCAGCCCAAAGAAGAACCGCCTAGCCTGCACGAACTAGAGGAGCAGAAAGAAAATAGATTTTCCAAGCGCGTCGCGCTGGCCACGGCGGTATATGCCGTGCTGCTTGCAATCACCGCGCTCTTCGGGAACGCGGCGTCCAAGGAGATGATTCTCTCCCAGGAGAAGGCCTCCGACCAGTGGTCTTATTACCAGGCGAAGACTATACGGGAGCAGTTATACAAGACGCAGGTCATTATGGCGGGGGCTATGCTCGCGGAGAAGAAGAAAACAGGCCTGGATAGCACGAATTATGAGAAACTGAAGGCGTGCCTGAAGGAGGAGGCGGCGTGGTGTAACGAGGATAATAAAGAGATCGACCCGGAGGCGCGCCTGAAGGCGCAGGAGGAGCTGTATCACGAGGATAAGATGAAGATAAAAAAGGATGCCATGGCTTTCGAGAATGATCGGGAGAAGTATCGCGAGAAGGACCGGTACTTCGACCTGGGCGAGGCGCTCCTGCAGATAGCGATCGTGCTTGCGTCCATATCGATACTCGCGACGTGGGTGCCGATGTTTATCTTCTCGCTCATCTCGGCGTTGTTGGGGACGTTACTCATGCTGGACGGGTACTTCATGGTTTTAAGTATTCCCTTTCTCCTTAACATGCGGCTATAAAATTTATGCCTTCAGCAGTTGAAACCTTTGACATCCG
The DNA here is from genome assembly GCA_049801375.1 of Nitrospirota bacterium. Classification (GTDB taxonomy): domain Bacteria; phylum Nitrospirota; class JACRHJ01; order JACRHJ01; family JACRHJ01; genus JBARKJ01. The sequence continues at coordinate 11,950 of JBARKJ010000020.1, forward strand.
CAAAAACTTCGGCGAACTGGCCGCCGTCAAGGGTATCAGCATCCAGATTAACGAGGGCGAGTTCTTCGGGTTCCTGGGGCCGAACGGCGCCGGAAAAAGTACGCTGATACGGATGCTGACGACGGTCCTGAAGCCCACTTCCGGCACGGCGAAGGTAGGGGGCTACGACATAATAAAGGAGCCGGAAGAGGTGCGCCGCTCCATCGGCGTCGTAACGCAGAACATGGCCTCCGACCTGGACCTGACCGCCCGCGAGAACATGGACATTTTCGGGAAGTTCTACGAGGTGCCCAAAAAAATCCGGCAGGAGAGGATTGATGAGCTGCTGGAGCGGGTGGGCCTGACGAAGAAGGCGGACGAACTGGCAGCGACGTTCTCCGGCGGTATGAGGCGCAGGCTCGACATAGCGCGCGTGCTGGTGCACAGGCCGGCGATGCTCTTCCTCGACGAGCCGACTTCCGGCCTGGACCCGCAGAGCCGCCGCGTGGTGTGGGACATGCTCCAGGGCTTCATGAAAGACTACAACATGACCGTTTTCCTTACCACGCATTACATGGACGAAGCGGAGTCGCTCTGCACGCGCGTCGCAATCATCGACTACGGGAGCATCATCACGATGGGGACGCCGGACGAACTGAAGGCGGGGATACCGGGCAACGACATCGTGATAATGACTCTATCCGGAGACGCGGAAAAAGTGCGCGGGCTGGCGGAGGCGGAAGGCTACGTGCATAAGGTCCAGCTTGAGGATAACGACTTGCGCTGTTATGTGGATAGCGGAAGCGAAAACGCGCCGAGGCTTATGAAACTCGCAACGGAAGCGGGCGTGAAAGTTAAAGCCGTTTCCATAAAAAACCTCTCGCTGGAGGACGTTTTCATCCATTACACCGGCCGCTCGATACGCGAGGAAGAATCGAAGAAGGTGAGCCTGTTCCTGGGCGCGGGCGTGCCGTCTAAGCTTGGGAGGGGCTGATGCGCCGGGTCTATGCTGTAGTCGAGCGCGATATCCGCAAGTTCTCCCGGAACCCGGTCATCATGGTGATGGCCGTGGTCATGCCGATAGCGTACCTCATCATCCTCGGCAATTCCTTTCAAGGGAAGCTGAAGGGCCTGCCGGTGGCCGTGGTGAACCAGGACGACGGCTACTGGGGCCAAAGGCTGGACGAACGGCTTAAGGCGCTGACAATCGGGCCCAAGACGGTGACGGTAACGTATATGTCAGACCAGGGCGCGGCGGTGGACGGAGTGCGGGAAGGAAAATATAAAGGGGCGGTAATCGTACCCCCGGATTTCTCTCGCAAGATGGACCTTGGCACCGGGCCGGAGGTCGGCATATTCGTGGACAACACGGACCAGATATCCGAAGGCGCCCTTACCGGGGCGCTTACCGATGCGGTTAATGCGGTCCGGGAGAAGTTCACGCCGCTCCGTCCGGACAGGACGGTCGTGCAGGCCAGGCGTGTGGAGCTGTACAGGCAGGTGGACTACGACCAGTCGCTGGTGCCCGGCGTAGTCGTCATGGCGATGTTCATGGGGACGATGATAACCGGCGTATTCAACCTTGTGATGGACCGGTTCCTTGGCGTGGACGAGGCGATACTTATGACACCCGTGACGAAGATGGACATCGTCGGGGGCCTTGTCGTCTCAGGGTTTGTAATCACGCTCATCATGGCGACGACGGTTTATATCGTCAGCGCACTTATAACCGGCATAACGATATTCGGCAGCATCCCGCGGTTTCTGGGAATACTATCCGTGCTCGCGCTGACCACGCTGGGGCTTTTAAGCATGATGTTCCTGATGCTGGGCCGGGCGAACCACCCAAGGATAGTCGGAGTGTTCTCCGGTTTTATGAACGTGATATTCTTTTTCCCGTCGGGCGCGGTATATCCCGTGGAGAGTTTCCCCCATTGGCTTAGGGTCTTCGCTAAGGTGAACCCGGAATACTATGCCGTCCATGCGCTTAAGAGTATAATGTTTAAAGGCAACATGCTGACTGCCGTTTACGGCGATATTTTATTTCTGTTTTGTTTTTTGTGCGTTATGATGTCGCTGGCGGTGGTGACGTTCAAGAGGACATTATGAGAGGAGATAAATAGATGCCGTTCGATATCGTGGTACTGAATGAAGAGTTCAAGTTTATTGGCGAGGCCCGCTTAGACCCGGGAGTCCATGGGATGCTCTGGCGCAAGATCGTGAACCTGGATGACTACCCGAACCTGGGAAAGGCCAAGGAGGACAAGGAGGACGTAATCTTCGCGCCGGAAGAGGTGCCCGCATTAACCCAGGAAGTAGAGAAGCTGGAGCAGTACATCGCCGGCGATAAGTTGATGTCGGAGGATGTGAAACAGAAATGCCTGACCTTCGTCAGGAAGCTTAAGGAACTTTGCCTTATCGCGCAGAAGCAGAAAAGGAGCGTGGATTTCGTTTCGGGGGACTAGGCGGCTTTCAGGAGTTCCTTTTTAAGCTCTTCCGGGTCTTCGATAGGCGCGGCGCAGATGAAGCCCTTGCAGAGATACGCCGCGGCCTTTCCGTCCGCTTTATAGCCCCGCCCGGCAATCTCGGCCTCGTCGCGCCCGAAGTCCATCAGCCGGATTACGCGCCTCGGGGTAAAAGATTTCCCAGCGGCATCGGCTAAGGCAGTCATATCGGGGTTCCCGGACTTGCCCGTGATATGCAGTTCCAGCGCGGGCTTAATAAAGAAATCGGATGCTAGAGCATAGTTGGCAGCCATATAGGAAAATTGCCTAAAACTCTCCGCGAAAGGCAGGAGGCAGGCTTCGGCCATCTTCAGAAACCTTTCCGTACCCGTCAGTACCCAGAGCGTCTTTAGCGATACCGACATTTCGGAATTCTCCGCCATCGGCTTCGCCCGGTCGGCCAGCGCCCCCACCGCTTCATGGTCCTCCGGCAGGTCGAAAAACCCTTCGAATTCCGCGTCCCAGTGAGTCCTCTCCAGGTAATCGAGCAGGAGCATCGCGTCAAGTAGACGCTTTTCCTCGCCCGTGAGCTGATACATGTAAAGGAGCGTCTTAATCGCGGCGGATGAGTCTTGCAGAAGGCCCGGCCTTTTCGGGTATTCGTCCAGGTAATGGTACAGGCCGCCGTCCGGCGTTTTCATCTTCGAAAGGACATAATCCACCGCGCTTTCGGCCCTCTCCCTGTAGCGTATCTCACCCAGCGTCTCCCATGCCGAAAGGAACGCGTACGCCGCCTTCATGTTCAGGTTAGTATACAGCGTATGGTCCACATAGGGCGGCGTCATTGATAGCCTTTCCGCAAGCGGCAGTCCGTAGTATTCCTCGTCCGCGTCCTGGCTCCCGCAGAAATAGCCCTCCTTGTCCCAGAGCCATTCCTCAATGTATTTCAGCGTACCGAGAGCGACCGTCCTCCACTTCTCGTTACCCGTCAGCCGGAACGCGTTCAGATAATTTACAACCAGCGCCGCGTTGGATTCCATCATCTTCTCGAAATGCGGCACGGTCCAGTCCCGCGTCACGGAATACCTGAAAAATCCTCCCATGACGTGGTCGTACATCCCATAGGATGACATCCCTTCGAGCGTCTTTTCGGACATCTCAAGGTATTCTTTATTGCCCGTGTCTATGTAGGATACAAGGAGCAGGTCGTTTGCATCCGCCATCGGGAACTTCGGCTCCGTCCCGAAACCGCCGTGGACAGGCTCGAACTCCTTCTCAATCTCCTGAAGGACTTCCGCAGCAACGTCTCCGGGAAGCGCGTCCGGCCTTTGCTGGCGGTAGGCCAGAAGCTCAGCCTGCTTTCCCTCCCGGACCTGGGCCGCCCTCTCCATTACACGGCCCTTGTTCTCCTGATAGAACCTGTCCACCTCCTCCAGCGTCTCCAGGAGCTTGTCCGGCGGCATGTAGGTCGCACCCAGGAGGACCTCGCCTGTCGGCGTAAGTATGGCCGTGGTAGGCCAGCCGCCCATGTTGTAGCGCTCGTTGACGTCTGGCATCCTGTCCGTATCCACGCGTACGGGCACATAGCGCATATTGATTATGGCGGAGGTATTTTTATCCGAGTAAGAAGTATCGTCCATGACATGGCACCAGTGGCACCAGACGGCGGAGATATCCAGAAGCACGAGCTTCCCGTCGCGCTCCGCCTCCGCGAACGCTTCACTGCCCCACTCGCGCCACTTGACCAGGTTAGGCCGCATCTATTGTTCGTAAGCAAGGACCCGGATGACGCCCTGGGTCTCGCCTTCCTCGGCTGTCAATACCGCGTCGCTCACGGAGATAATCTTTGTTATCTTGTTGTCCTGGATGAACTTGTTCACTTCGTCGTCCAGGGCATGCAGCTCGCGCTGGGTCTCGAATATCTTAAGGACCTGGCCGAACGTCTTAACCTTTACCATTTCAGTCCTCCTTCCAAGATATCGCCTCGATCGGGCAGGAATCTATGGCCTCCTGTATCACGTCCTCCGGGTCGCCCGTGGGGTTATAGACTTCCGCGAGGTCGTCATTGTCCAGCTTTAGCGTATTGGGAGCGATTTCCGTACAGAGCCCGCAGCTCGTGCAGAGCCTTTTGTCCACGACCGGCACTTTCGCCATTTTTCACCTCTCCTTGTTGGTCTTAATCAAAGTATATCATGCCCCCGAACCTAAAGAAAATTAGTGGAAAATTTAAGTTAAGCATACCCGGCACGCCGACGGCTGGTCCGCACGGGACAGCACCTGCTCATTCTTAGAGCCGTAACGGTAAACGGTTATGCCCTTGCACCCCAGTTTGTACGCGAGGGAATAAATTTTTTCGACGTCTGAGGGCGTCGCATCCTCCGGCAGGTTGATCGTCTTGGAGACAGCGTTATCGGTATATTTCTGGAACTCCGCCTGCATCATCACGTGCCGCTCCGGTGGTATCTCCAGGGCCGTCTTGAAAACCTCCCTCACCTTTTGCGGCACTCCCGGAAGCCTCGACACGCCGCCCTTCACGTCCAGGTCCTTAAGCAGGGAATCCGAATAGAACCCTTCCTTTTTCGCCCTGTCAAAGAAAACGCGGTTGACCTCCCGAAGTTCCGAGCCGTCCAGGACCCTTCGGACGAACGAGAGCGCGAAAAGAGGCTCGATGCCGCTGGAAGTCCCGGCGATAATGCTTATGGTCCCGGTAGGCGCGACCGTGGTTACGGTGGCGTTCCGCATGTACTTAAGACCCTTTTTCTCCCAGACGCTTCCGGGGAAGTTCGGAAAACTGCCGCGCTCGCGGCCCAATTCTGAGGACTTTTTCACCGCCTCATCATTGATAAATTTCATCACTTCCCCACCGAGCTTCAGCGCGTCGTCCGAGTCGTACGGGATATCCAGCATTACCAGCATATCGGCAAAGCCCATAACCCCCAGTCCAATTTTGCGGTTGGCTCGCGTGATGCGAGTTATCTCCGGGAGGGGATAGATGCTTGCGTCTATTACGTTGTCCAAAAACTGCACACCGTCTCTTACCACATATCGGAGGTTCTCCCAGTCCATGCGTCCGTTGACGACGAACCGGCTTAAGTTTATGGAGCCCAGGTTGCATGACTCGTACGGCAGAAGGGGCTGCTCTCCGCAGGGGTTCGTCGCCTCTATAACGCCTGCCGCCGGAGTCGGGTTTGCGGCATTTATCCTGTCTATGAAAATCACGCCGGGGTCGCCGGTCTTCCAGGCCATCAGGGCTATTAAATCCCATGCCTCCCGCGCCCGCATCCGTCCCGTTTCTCTGCCGTCCCTGGGGTTTATCAGCGAGTATTCCCCGTCTTCGTCCAGCGCCCGCATGAAGGAATCAGGGATGCTGACGGAGAGGTTGAAGTTACGGAAGGCCCCGTTCTCTTTCGCCCTGGTGAACGCCTCTATATCCGGGTGGTCGATGCGCAGTATCCCCATGTTCGCCCCGCGCCGCCTGCCGCCCTGCTTTATCACATCCGTCGCCTGGTCGAAAATCCTCATAAATGATACCGGGCCGGAGGCTACCTCGCCGGTGGATTTTACGATGTCGTCCTTTGGCCTGAGACGCGAGAAAGAAAACCCGGTCCCGCCCCCGGACTGGTGGATACGGGCCATCGCCGAGAGCGCCCCGAAGATTTTTTTTACACTGTCTCCGACCGGTATGACAAAACATGCGGAGTATTGTTTGATCGATGTGCCCGCGTTCATCAGGGTAGGGGAGTTCGGAAGGAACCTCAACTCAGACATCATCCGGTAATAGATTTCGCTGCGTTTAGCTTTTGTGCCGGGCGAGTATTTTTCATCCGCGGCGGCGATGGTCTTTGCCACCCTGCGGAAAAGCCCCTCCGGCGTCTCGATGACTTTGCCCGTGCGGTTTTTCCTTAAGTACCTTCTCTCCAGCACGCGCAGGGCGTTGTCCGTAAGAGGGATCCCGTTATTACCGCTCAAAGACCCGCTCCCGCTATCTTGGCGCCGCATCCGCATGCGCCGTTCTTGGTATAATTGCCGGTCATTATATTGCCGTAGCGTGTAATCAATATCTTGCCGCACGCGGGGCAAGGCGTATCCTCGCCGCCCTGGCCCGGCGCGTTCCCTTCGTAAACGTATTTCAGCCCTTCTTCGATTCCTATTCTCCGCGCCATAGACAGGGTGGAAAGTGGAGTCGGGGGCTGGTCTGTAAGCTTATAAGTCGGATAAAAGCGTGAGACGTGCCAGGGTATCTCCGGGTTTATGGAGACGATGAAACGGGCGATGGAGCGAAGCTCCTCCTCCGAATCGTTATGGCCGGGGATTACAAGGGTCGTAAGTTCTATCCATATTCCGGAGTCGTAATAATTTTTTATGGACTCCAGCACCAGTTCGAGTTTGGCCCCGCAGACCTTTCTGTAGAACTCCTCGGTAAATCCTTTCAGGTCTATATTGGCCGCATCGAGATACGGCTTTATCGTCTTAAGGGCTTCGGGCGTAATGTAGCCGTTCGTGACGAACACGTTCTTTATTCCGGCGTCAACCGCGAGTTTTGCCGTATCGAACGCCAGCTCGAAAAACACGGTAGGTTCGGTATAGGTGTACGCAATGCTCTTGCAGCCGGACTTTAACGCCTCGTCCACTATCGACTGCGGTGAGACAGCCTCTCCGATTATCGCCTTGATGTCTCTGGGCATCTGGGCGATATCGGCGTTCTGGCAGAAGAGGCACTTGAAATTGCAGCCAGGTGTGGCTATGGAGTATGAGCGGGAGCCTGGGTAGAAATGGAAGAGCGGTTTCTTTTCTATCGGGTCGATATGCCGGGCGATGACCTTGTCGTAAACGAGAGTATAGAGGATGCCGTCCCTGTTCTCCCGGACCTGGCATACGCCCTTTGAGCCTTCAGGGATTTTGCACCGGTGTCCGCATAAGAAGCAGTAGACTTTTTTATCTTCAAGCGGCTCCCACAGAGAAGCCTGTTTCATGAGAGGCCTCCCGGCCGCCTTATCCCATTACCCTTCCGCCGTCTACGGAGATGTTTGCGCCGGTAACGAAGCGGCCAAGGTCGGAGCAGAAAAAAAGGGCCGCCCCCGCTATGTCCTGAGGCTGGGCGAGCCTTCCAAGCGGCGTTGATTCCTTTATCGCCCGGAGTACGGATTCGTTGGTATAAGGGGCCTCCTCCGTCAGGACAAAGCCCGGCGAAACCATGTTGACTGTAACCCCCCACGGTCCCGCTTCAGCGGCCAGATTCCTTGTGAAGCCTAAGAGCGACCCCATTGCCGAAGTGAGGGCGCTGTAACCTTTTATGGGCTGAAGAAGCATGTTGTTCCCTATATTCACTATCCTGCCCCAGCCGCGCGACCTCATCCCGTCGGTTACCCGCCTGGATAAGTAATATGCGGGGCGGAGGATGCTGTCTATATGGTCCCGGTGTTCTTCCCAGGTCGACAGGGGAAACATGTTCCTGACAATGCGCCCATGCGCGTTGTTAACCAATATGTCCACGCCGCCGAAAGCGTTTTCAGCTTCCGATATCAGCGTATCAGCCCCTTCCCCGGCGGACACGTCCGCCTTGACTGAAATGACCGAAGGGTTTATCTCCCTGAGCGCGACGAGAGCAACTCCGCCCCTTTCCTCGTTGGAGAGGTAGTTAATGACGACGTTCGCCCCGGCATGAGCCAGGGCCGAAGCTATCGCAAAGCCTACCCCGCGCGAGGAGCCGGAGATTACGGCATTTTTCCCGGCAAGCGAAAGACTGTAGCCGGATGTCATGCCGCCGCGTCAACCTGCGAATATACAGTCTCGTTCCTAAACGCCCTGATCAGGCGCACGGTCCGCATCGTCTCCTTGTCCAGAGCGTCCACGTATGCCGACCACAAACCAAGGCCGGCCAGCATGGCGAGGTAGGTGCTGTTTATCGCCGGACGCACACTCTTATCCGACCCGGCGGATATGTTCGAGAGCCAGCATGTGGTCCTAAGCGGCGGATCGACAAGCTCGCTTAAACCGTAAAGGGTCTGTTGCACCGCCACGGCCTGTTCCTGTCCGCGCACGTTCCCCGCTATGTGCAGGACCATCGGGTCCACGATAAGCCTACTGTTTGAAATCCCGGCAGAATTGGCCTTCTCAATAAGGTCTTCGATTATCGCCAGCCGCTCGTCCGCGTCCGCCGGGATTCCTTTGCGGACAGGGTAAATGACGAGGTCCGCGCCCGCCGCCTCGGCAAGACGCAGGATGCCGTCCATCTCCTTTACCCGCTGGTAATCGGCGGAAAAGTAATTGACGATTATCTTCTTTCCGGCGGCGCCCGCGGCGATTTCCTGGGCTTTCGGGTTCCGGCTGTCTATGGAAAGCGGCAGGCCCGCATCGCGCGCGCCGAGTACCGCCGTCTTCATGTATTTTTCGTCACCGTCCCCGTCAAGGCTAAGGCTGATATTAAGCATATCCGCCCCCGCATCCTTAAGGGCAAGGGCCTGACCGGCTATCCAATCCGTATTGCCAGTCCTGGCGGCAGATATAAACTCGCGGTTTTTGAAGCTCAGGTTACTCGCTATAGCAAGCATAACCTGCCTCCTTTCAATTGGCGGCGGTCAAACGTTGATAACCTCCGTCACCTCAGGCAACTCTTCCTTTATTGCGCGCTCCACGCCCATCTTGAGCGTCATCTGGGACATCGGGCAGCTTCCGCATGCCCCGACCAGGCGCACCTTCACCACGCTCCCCTCAACGCCGACAAGTTCCACGTTCCCGCCGTCTGCCTGGAGATGAGGCCTTATTTTATCCAGTATCGCTTCCACTTTCTCTTTCATCGATATTGCTCCTGTTCTTTAGTCGATTTTAACCATCGGTTCGCCGCAACATACAAGCTCTCCTGCCCCGCTTTCAATCACCTTCACCACTTGTCCGCATATTTCGCATTTATACGTCTTTCCCCCTTCGGCCATCTCGTTCCTCCTTTTAAAAATAGCGAGATAAACACTATACTTATACCTGTCTGTTTCAATTATATCATAAGCTATGGTTTTGGCGGGCTTTTATTCGGGCGTATCCAACAGCTTAAGGGCCGCCTGGAGGCATTCTATTACGCCGTTTATGCCCGATACGGGCAGGGGAGTCAATATCGCCTCAAGGACTTCATCGCGCGTAGCTCCGGCTTTTAATGCCTGCGGGATGTGCGCGGCAACTCCCGGCGGGTAGTTCTGCGCCGTCATCGCGCCGATAAGTATTAGCTGTTTCGTCTTCGCATCCAGCGCGGGCGCGTCCATGACCGACTTGAAAAGGTCAAGGTACGCCTTACCGGGGCCGGGAAAATTAGTCAGGAAATCTTTAAATTCTTTGGACATGAAAACCTCATAACGCCGCGCCGCGCTTTTGCATGAACTCCTCGACGATGGCCACGCCGGAGGACGTGCCGATACGCTCCGCCCCGGCCTGTACCATCTTGCAAAGCGTATCCAGGTCCCGGATGCCGCCCGACGCCTTTATCTTTGCCTTGCCGATTGCCCCGGCCTTCATTATCATTACGTCCGCGGGAGACGCGCCGTGTGTGCCGAACCCGGTAGAGGTCTTTACGAACTCCGCGCCGACCTCAGCCGAAAGCCTCGCCGCGCCGGCCTTTTCAGCGTCCGTGAGATAGCATGTCTCAATTATAACCTTATGCACCACGCCCGGGGTCAGGAGTATAAAATCCTTGAGCTGCCTCGCCACCGCCTCGAACTCACCGGCCTTGAAAAGCCCCACGTTCATCACCACGTCCAGTTCCTGTGCGCCGGTGCGGACCGCCTCGACGCCTTCCATTACCTTCATTGCGGTGGTTCCGGAGCCCAGGGGGAAGTCGATTACACAGCAGACCGTTACGCCCGTGCCCCGGAGCCTTTCCGCGGCGCGCGAGACGTAGCAAGGGTTCACGCAGACGGAGTGAAAAGAGTAATGCGTGGCCTCGTCGCATAACCTGTCCACATCCGCCGGGGACGCTGTCGGGGAGAGCAGGGTATGGTCGATTATCTGGGCAAGCTCTATCGCGTTTTCAAACAACGGAGCACCTCTTGTTTGTATGCCTCCGCGAGCATTTTCGTCACCCTGCCCGGAGGGCCGATTACTTTATCGCCCACTTCCCTGACAGGCATTATCTCCATCGTGGTATTCGTTATGAAAACCTCGTCCGCTTCCCCGAGAGTCGCCTCTGTGAACAGCTCCTCGTAAACGGTGATGCCAAGAGTCTCCGCTAATCGAAGGACGAGGTCGCGCGTTACGCCTTCGAGTATCCCAGCGATGAGGGGCGGGGTCATCAGCACTCCGTCTTTTATCATGAATATGTTGGAGATGGTGCCCTCGGCGACAAAATTGGCGTGGTTCAGCATTATCCCCTCGAACGCACCCGCGCGCTTGGCCTCCATCTTCGCGAAGATGTTGTTCAGGAAATTCGTGGACTTTATGGCCGGGTTCAGCGTCTCCGGGTGGTTCCTCCGAGTTTCCACGACGGCTATCTTTACCCCTTCCTCGTAGAACTCGCTCTTGTAGTCGAAGAACGGTTTCGCGATTATCACGAAGGTTGGGGTGGGGCAAAGCGCCGGGTCCAGGCCGATCTCGCCGGGGCCGCGCGATACGCTGACGCGGATATAGGCGTCTTTGAGGCCGTTTCTGGACAATGTATCGTATATCGCGCGCCTGATGCCGTCTTCGTCCATCAGCAGGGTCATCTCCATCATGTCCGCCGACTGCTTCAGCCGCGCCAGGTGTTCGATCAGCTTGAATACCATGCCGTCGTATGAGCGCAGGGTCTCGTATATGCCGTCGCCATATAAATATCCGTGGTCGAATACGGAAACCTTCGCCTCGTCCTTCGGGTAAAAGGAGCCGTTTATGTAAATTTGCATAAAGACCCTCTCAACGATTGAATATACAAAAGACCCAGATAATAATCCAGACAGGGCCAATAGTGAAGGCAATTGCTCCCGGTGTATATAGTATTTTCAGGCCTTTTTTGCCGTACCGTTCATAAATTGTTCGTGACAAAGCTCGGGAATATTTATTAGGTGGCTTAAGCAAATGCGGATTCTCTTTGTACCAAAGAGCATATAACATAATAAACCCCAACGCTCATCATGGCGAGCATGGTTGCAAAAAAGAAAAGTGTTGCAACAAATCGAGTCATTTATTATTAAGCTTCTCTAAAGTTTTAACCAGCGCCTGGGCCTTGTGCAGGGTCTCGTAGTACTCCCGCTCCGGGTCGGAATCGGCCACTATGCCTGCGCCCACCTGGACATATGCCTTATTATCTTTTATCACAAAAGTGCGGATTATGATATTCAAGTCCATGTTGCCGTTATAGCCGATGTATCCCACCGAGCCGGTGTACGGGCCTCTTGCGACAGGCTCCAGCTCGTCAATTATTTCCATGCACCTGACCTTTGGCACCCCCGTAATAGTCCCGCCGGGGAATGTCGCACGTATGACGTCGAATGCGTCCTTGCCTTCGGCCAGCCTGCCAGTAACGTTTGATACGATATGTATGACGTGGGAGTAATCCTCCGTAACCATAAGCTCGTCCACATGCACAGTCCCGTAATCGCAGACCCTGCCCATGTCGTTTCGCTCCAGGTCGATCAGCATTATATGCTCCGCGCGCTCTTTTTCGTTTAACAGAAGCTCTGAGCGCATGGCCTCGTCTCCGTCCAAATCCCTGCCCCTGGGCCTGGTCCCCGCGATGGGACGGGTATCAACCCTGCCGCCTTCCATGCGGACGAGCCGTTCCGGAGACGAGCTTATTATCTTTACGTCCGGGAAGTCCATGTAACAGGCGAAAGGCGAGGGGTTGACCTCCCTCAGTACCCGGTATATGTCGTACGGGTGGATGCCCTCCACGTCCGCCGATAGCCGCTGGGAGAGGTTGGCCTGGAAAATGTCCCCTGCGGCGATATATTCCTTCGCGCGGCGGACCATCTGCTCGTAATCATCCTTGGACATCAGCGGCTCTGCGGTGAGTCCCGGGCCGGGACGGGCAGGTCCCGTGCCGAGGCGGACAGTTTCTCCACCAGAATTGACAATTCCCGTGCGGTTACGGA
>JBARKJ010000021.1:0-4021 GCA_049801375.1 Nitrospirota bacterium
CCGAACTCGCGTATAAGGTAGTGCGCGGCTTCCTGCGGAACTATAATTTCTCCACAGGTGAAAATATCCACCGCGGCGTAGTTGTACTCCGGCCACGTGTGGATGGAAAGATGGGATTCGGCGATGATGACCATCCCGCTTATCCCGAACGGGTTGAACTCATGGAACGCGACCTCAACCACGGTCGCCTTTGCTTCGCGGGCGGCGCTGACCATTATCTCCCGGACACGGTCCAGGTCCTGGAGTATTCCGGCCCTGCAGTCCCGCAGCTCTAACAGCAAATGTGTTCCTAAAGATTGCAACCTATATACCCTCCCTCTGTTGTCTTTTTAACCCCGCGAATTTGCGGTGCTTTTTTAGTTTAACATAAAAAAGGCGCGTGAACAGCTCTATACAGGGCTATCCTTACGCGCCTCGGTTCGAACCGACTATTTGTTTGCCGTGACCCCTACCCGAAAGGCAGGCCGAGGAGCGCTGACTTAGTATGTAAGTTTGTACCCATACGGCCCTCCCTTTGCGGTTGACGGATAACAGCTTTGGGCCCCGGTATCAGGCCCCCTCACCTCACGTTTTATTCGGTTGTAAACTATATATCAATTTTTGAGAATTGCAAGAAAAAAATGAAGGGGGCCTTAGGCTTAAGACTTTTTTTGATTGCCTTGCGCGCATACTTTGTGGTAGAGTTTAAGTCAGCGTTTTTGATACTTGAAGAAGGAGGTGTTTGGGAAGATGGCAAGAATTATCGGCGACGATTGCATCATGTGCGGGTCCTGCGAGGCCGAGTGCCCCGAAAGCGCGATAGCTGAAGGAGACCCGAAGTACGTTATCGACCCTGCAAAGTGCTCGGACTGCGGCACCTGCGAGGAAGCCTGTCCTAACGAAGCTATCAAACCGGAATAACCGGTTTTAGAAATTCGAGGAACAGACGGGCGCCCTCTAATGGGGGCGCTCTTTCTGTCTCTCGGGTTTGTAGTTTTTCCATCCGGCTTTCTTTTTGGTACCTTTTTCTTTCACCTGAAAGAAAAAGTACGGTTTTTTATTTTGGGAGGTAAAATGGCGGAGCCAGCGAAGGCGACGGTAAAGTTAGTTGACGGTATGCAGTTCGTCGGGCAATCCGGGACCGGCCATGCGATTGTGATGGACGCCGGGCCCACGGTGGGAGGAGAGAACGCGGGACCGAGGCCGATGGAGCTTCTCCTTATCGGCGCGGGCGGCTGCACCGCGATGGACGTGGTATCGATACTCAGGAAGAAGAAGCTCGAGGTCCGCAGCCTGCATGTGAACGTGAAGGGGGACTGGGTCGAGGGCGAGAACGTCTACCCAAAGTACTTCAAGGATATCGAGCTGGAGTACGTCGTGACCGGGAAGGGTCTGACCGACGAGGCGGTGAAGCGGGCCATCTCCCTTTCGGAGGAAAAGTACTGCTCCGTAATGGCGAACCTTCGCGGGGTATCGAAGATAAAGACGAGCTACAGAATTATTAACGAATGAAGCTTTTAATCGTCACCAACGAAAAATATAACCCCGTCCCGCGCAAGCCGTTCTCCGTTATCATGGAGGACATGTTCTCAGAGCGCGTTGTGAAGCACCTGCAGAACGATTACGCGGAGATCTGCAACGGCTGCGGGAATGACTGCGACCACTGCCGGGACAAGTTCCCGGCGCTCTTCCCGGTGGATTTCAAGGAGGACATCGCGGGCGTTATACTCCTCCCGGCGGAACTGCCGTACTACGTGGACGACCCGGGCGATTACCTGCCGGATGCTCTGCCTCCCCACGACGTCATGCTGGCCATGCACGTCCATGAGGACTTACTTCTCTCCCTGCCCCAGAGGGCGAAGGATGCGGGTGCGAAGGCATTGATAGTGCCGTCGGAGGACCCGGCGTGGCTTAGCCAGTGGATCCGGGGCAGGCTAAGGAAGATATGCGACCAGCTTGGGATGGAATCTTCGTTCCCGAAGCCTTTCTGCTCGTTTCTGCCAAGCCCGGACCAGCCGGTTCTGTCCGAGTTCGCGCGGCACTTCCGCATCGGCAAACCGAAGATAAAACTGAAGGTGCAGGATAACAAGGTAATCGAGGCGCAGGTAATCACGTCCGCGCCGTGCGGCTGCACGTATTTCGTCGCCAGGAACTTGCTGGGCAAGGAAATCAATGAGGACTTAAACGTCAACGAGACGGCGAAATACTGGCACAGCTACCCCTGCGTCGCCAGCATGGACGTTGACAGGGAACTTGGCGATACGCCCCTGCACAAGGGCGGATACCTGCATTACGAAGCGGTGGCGGACGCGGTGAAGGACGAGTGCCCTGAGATGGACATTAAAAAAGACAAGGTACAGATAATAAAGAAATAGCAGGCGCGATTTAATTAGTCTCCGCCCGGCAGGCTTAAAAATAATAAAGCCGGGAACCCAATTCTGCCCGGCTCCCGGCTCCTCCTTACGACTCTATAAAACTCTAAAGGCAGATTCTTCGGCTGCGCCCCGCCCCTTATACCGCCGCCGCCAGATTGGCTTCCATCGGCTCCGGTTCGCCCTCCAGCACCATCCAGGCGTCCTTTTCGCTCAAGAGCTTCCGGACCAGGCGCTGGTTCAGCTGGTGGCCGGACTTGTCCACTACCGCGTGGGCTATTATCGGCATGCCGGCCAGCGAGAGGTCTCCCATGAGGTCGAGAGCCTTGTGCCGGACGAACTCGTCCGGGTAGCGCAGGCCGTCCGGGTTAAGTATATGCGCCTCGCCCACCACTACCGCGTTATCGAGAGAGGCCCCCTTTGCCAGCCCTGCCTTTTCCAGCATCTCTATATCCCTTAAGAAGCCGAAAGTCCTTGCGTCAGCCAGTTCCTGGTCGAAGGTGTCCGGGTCGAAATCGAGGGATATGTCCTGGTCCAGGATGAGCGGGTGGTTGAAATCTATCCGGCAGGTTATCCTGGCGACCGGCGAGGGCAGGAGAGTCGCGGACTTGTCGCCGTCGTGCACGGTGACCGCCTTCACAATTTTCAGATATTTTCTGCGGGCGTCGAGGGTCTCCAGGCCGGCCTCAAGAACCGCGTCGACGAAGGCCCTGGCGCTGCCGTCCATGATGGGCACTTCCGGCCCGGAGAGGTCTACGTATATGTTATCCACCTGAAGCCCGGCAAGCGCGGCGAGAAGGTGCTCGACAGTCCGCACCTTTACGCGGTCTTTTTCGAGGGTGGTCGCATAGCTCGTGTCGCCGACGTTCTCCGAGACCGCCTTGATTTCCGCGCCGCCGACCCGGAATATTATACCGGTTCCGGCAGGTGCAGGGGAGAGCGCCATACTGACTGTCTCGCCCGTATGCAGCCCCACTCCCGCAAGCTTGACCGGCCTTCTTATAGTCCTCTGATAAAGCATGTAATGTATTATTGCAAGTAAAATGCCACCGGGCAAACTTCTGGAATTACAGTGGGTTATGCGATATTAAAGAACCGTTCCGGCAGGATATGTTGCAGAAATGACACAATTTTTGATTAATTATTGTGGCTTTTTAACACGGCCTGTAGCTCCTTCTTAGCCTGCTTTAGCGCTTTTGCCTTCGTCTCGGTGCGGAACGGCTCCATCAGCCGCACCGTGAGGCCCTCCAGCGCCGCCGCCCGGTCTCTCTCAAGGGGTATCGCCTCAGGGAGCCTTGCCCGCGCCTCTTCCAGAAACGAAAGCAGGGCCGCATATCCCGCCGTGTATTCGTCCAGCTCCCGGCGCAGGAGTTTGGCCAGCGCAGGACATTTCCCGCTAGTGGAAACCGCGATGGTCAGCCCCGCGCGCTCTGTGCTAGAGGGCACGATGAAGTTACCCGCGTCCGGCGGGGCCGCGCAGTTCACCAGTATGCTTAAGTCTTCCGCGTCCCGGCAGACTTTTAAGTTCACCTCCATGTCGCTAGTTGCGGCAATGGCTATGAAAGCGCCCCGCAGGTCCGTTTTCCTGTATCCCCTCGCGACGGATTTTATCCGTTCCGCCTGCTCCCCGGCTATTTTCCGCATCTCCGGGGAAAGCTCCGGCGCGACGA
>JBARKJ010000022.1:0-6133 GCA_049801375.1 Nitrospirota bacterium
CGTAGCCAAGCGGGGAAAGGCATCCGGCGCGAAGAGCGTGCTTAGGTGCCTTGAGTGTTTAACGGATATGGTAATTCCCTTGTCCTCGAACCACAGGCACTGCCTGTGCGGCGGAGAAAAGGCCGATATACTTCTCCCGTTGATGGAAAATGGGAAGTTGATTTCGGAGCTTCCGAAGCCGGAAATCATAAGGGAGAAGGTAATACAGGCTGTAAAAAGGCGGCCGGATATCTTATAAAAGGAGGCTTCGACTTGGACGGCATCGTCGGGATAGACCTTGGCTCCGTAAGCGTGAAGACGGTTACACTGGGGCCGGATGGAAATATTGTCTCCTCCAGGTACAAGAGGCATTACGGGCAGGCGCTGTCCGCAGCCCTGGAATTTCTGGACGACCTGCCGGAGGGCACCCCCCTGGTCGTTACCGGCTCGGCGGGAAAGCTCCTGGCCAGCATCCTGGACCTTACCCACGTGAACGAGGTCGTGGCGCTATCCGCCGCCGTCGGAAAATATCACCCGGACATCAGGACGGTAATCGAAATGGGAGGCGAGGACTCCAAGCTCGTAGTCATGGAGGACGCGAAGCTTCGCGATTTTTCCATGAACTCCGCCTGCGCCGCGGGCACCGGCTCATTCCTCGACCAGCAGGCCGAGCGGCTGAATATAAAGATAGAGGACGAGTTCGGCAACCTTGCTTTGAAGTCCGAAAACCCGCCCCGCATCGCCGGGCGGTGCAGCGTGTTCGCCAAGTCGGACATGATACACCTCCAGCAGCTCGCCACGCCGGATTACGACATCGTCGCCGGTCTTTGTTTCGCCGTCGCCAGGAACTTCAAAAGTACGATCGGGCGCGGCAAAAAGATGCTTAAACCCCTATTGTTCGCAGGCGGGGTCGCGGCGAATGCGGGCATGGTCCGGGCATTCAGGGAAGTAATGGACGCGGGCGAGAGCCTTGTGGTGCCGGAGCATTTTTCCGTACTCCCGGCGGCGGGCGCGGCGCTATACGCGGCGGCAAGAGGAGACGTGCGGAAATTCCAGGGCGCGGAAAAGCTGCTCGCGTACCTTAAGGTCGTCCGGTACATGGGCGAGGGCCTTGCCCCGCTTCTGGCCGACGAGAAGTTCCTGATACGCTCCTCCCCGCTGTCCGAGGTCTACAGGGTAGAAGGGGCAGAGAAGGTCAACGCCTACCTTGGCGTGGACATCGGCTCCATAAGCACTAACGTTGTCGTCATAGACGAGCAGAAGCGCGTGCTTTCCAAGCGCTACCTGATGACGGCCGGCAGGCCGATCGAGGCGGTGCGCCAGGGTCTTCGCGAAGTCGGCGCTGAGGTCGGAGACAACGTGAGGATACTGGGCGCGGGCACGACCGGTTCGGGGCGGTATATGATAGCCGATTTCATAGGCGCGGACATCGTGAAGAACGAGATAACCGCGCAGGCAACCGCCGCTGCGGACATCGACCCGCTGGTCGACACCATATTCGAGATAGGCGGCCAGGACTCCAAGTTCATAAGCTTAAGGGGCGGCGTCGTGGTGGACTTCGAGATGAACAAGGTCTGCGCCGCGGGCACCGGCTCTTTTCTGGAGGAGCAGGCGGACAAGCTCGATATAAACATTAAGGTCCAGTTCGGCGAGATGTCTCTTTCTTCGAGGTGCCCCATATCGCTTGGTGAGCGCTGCACCGTCTTCATGGAATCGGCGGTGGTCTCCCATCAGCAGAAGGGCGCGCCCAAGGAAGACTTAGTTGCCGGGCTTGGCTACTCTATCGTCTATAACTATTTAAACAAGGTCGTCGGCGACAAGAAGGTCGGCGATCGAATTTTTTTCCAAGGGGGGGTGGCCTTCAATAAGGGCGTTGCGGCGGCGTTCGAACGCGTGACCGGCAAGCCCATTACCGTCCCTCCGCACCACGACGTGACCGGCGCCATAGGCATGGCGTTAATCGCCAAGAAACGCGCCGAGCAGACCGGCCTCAAAAAAAGCGGCTTCAAGGGCTTCGACCTGGGCAACCGTAAATACGCCGTAAAGTCCTTCGACTGCAAGGGCTGCTCAAATCAGTGCGAGATAAGGCAGGTGACTTTAGAGGGCGAGAAGGAAAAACTCTTCTACGGCTCCCGTTGCGAAAAATACGACGTGAAGCGAAAGGCCGCGAAGGAGGAGAACCAGCTCCCGCGACTGTTCGCGCTTAGAGAAGAGCTTCTGCTCAAAGGCTACGACACATCCAAAAGCGCCGATACATCGCGCGAAGCGAGTTTAAAAAAAGCGGGGCCCAAAATAGGGATACCGTACGTCCTTTTCTTCCACGAGCAGTTCCCATTCTGGCGCATTTTTTTAGAGACGCTTGGATTTACCGTGGTGCTGTCCGACCGCTCCAACAAGCAGACCATACGCCGGGGGCTGGAGGCCGTAATTGCCGAGTCCTGCTTCCCCATAAAGATGGCGCACGGGCATATAATGGACTTACTCGATAAAGGGGTGGAGCGGATATTCCTGCCGTCCTTTATCAACCTGGCCCAGGACGGAGACAAGATGGAGCGCGGGGTGGCGTGCCCCTATGTCCAGACCATGCCGTACCTCGCGTCCGCGGCCATACCCGGGCTAAAGCTGATTGCGCCGTCGATAGATTTCGGACAGGGCATGGCCGAGATGGCCCGGGAGCTTAAAGGCTCGCTCTCGGATTATAAAATAAGTATTGGCCGAATTAGGGCCGCACTTGACGCGGGCGCAAAGGCCCAGAAGGAATTTTACGAGTCGACTAAAAAAGCGGGCCGTGAGTTCCTGGCTTCGCTGGGTGAAAACGGCCGAGCCATCGTGATCATGAGCAGGCCGTACAACGGCTGCGACGGCGGGCTTAATCTGGACCTGCCGGAGAAGCTCCGGGACCTGGGCATCGCCGCCATGCCGCTCGATTTCCTGCCGCTCGGCGATATAGACATAAGCCGCGACTGGCCGAACATGTACTGGCGGAGCGGTCAGAGGATACTTCAGGGCGCGGAAATCGTCCGGGGCGACAAGAGGCTGAACGCGCTCTACATCACGAATTACGGCTGCGGGCCGGACTCCTTCCTCACGAAGTATTTCAAGGAGGTCATGGTCGAGAAACCTTACCTCCAGCTCGAGGTGGACGAGCATTCGGCTGACGCGGGCGCGATAACCCGGTGCGAGGCGTTCCTCGATTCGCTTGAGAACGTCGGGATGCTTTCCACCGAGAGACGGAGCTTCAGGACGGTCTCATACTCGAAGATGGGCGGGAAAGGCCGGAAGATATTCATTCCCCGCATGTGCGACCACGCTTTCGTCCTTGCCTCAGCGTTCAGGCGGCACGGCATCGATGCGGCTCCGACTGCCCCCTCAGACTCGCTTACTCTCGAACTCGGCCGGAAGCACACCTCCGGCAAAGAGTGCTACCCCTGCACCGTCACCACGGGCGACATGGTGAAGATATGTCTGCAGGAGGGGTTCGACCCCGCCGCTTCAGCGTTCTTCATGCCGTCCGGCACCGGGCCGTGCCGCTTCGGACAGTACAATATGCTGCACCGCCTGGTGCTGGACGAGATAGGTTTCCCGGACGTGCCCATCTATGCGCCGAACCAGGACGAAGGGCTATACAAGGACCTCGGGATGGTCGGGAGCAGTTTCGTGCGCTCCGCCTGGCAGGGCATCGTGGCTACGGACCTCCTGAATAAATGCCTGCACGAGACCCGTCCGCACGAGAAGGAGAAAGGGGCGGCCCAGGCCCTGCACACGGAGTTCCTGGAGCGGATATGCAATGTAATCGAAAAGGGCCTGCCGATGGAGCCCACGCTCCATGACATGAGAGACGCCTTCGAAGGCCTGCCCAAAGACGGCTTGAACAGGCCGCTTATCGGCATCGTCGGGGAGATCTATGTCCGGAGCAACGAGTTCTCTAACGAATCGGTCATCAAAAAAATCGAGGCCCTGGGCGGAAAAGTGTGGCTTGCGCCGTTCGGGGAGTGGATACTCTACCAGAACCATACAAATATCGACGCCGCGAGAAGAAAGGGGAACATATCGGAATATTTCTCCTGTCTCGCCACCCATATGGTCCAGACAAGGATAGAACATAAATACGGCTCCATCTTCGAGGGCTTTTTGAATACGCTCCACGAGCCGCCGATAAAAGAGACCCTCTCGCTTGCCCTGCCGTACTTAAAACCGTCGTTTCAGGGCGAGGCGATCCTCTCGATGGGCAAGAGCGTGGACTTCACCCGCCACGGCGTATCGGGCGTTGTGAACGCCATGCCGTTTAACTGCATGCCGGGGACCATCGTTACCGCACTCCTGAAGAAGTTCTCGGAGGACCACGGCGACTTCCCATACATATCAATGTCCTACGACGGAAACGAGCAGGCAAACTCTACTACCCGCCTGGAGGCGTTCATACACCAGGCCATCCAGAGGATGAACGACAGCGTGCTGGTGTAGACAGAGGGGGCTTTCTCCGGCTTTTTTTATCTTGACAGATATTGAACCCTTGCGGTATAAGTTAATTCGTGAGAGTTTTCCTTAAAATATTCCTGACTGCGGCAATCAGCTTAAACCTGCTTTGCGCGGTCATGCCTCCCAAGACCTGCGGGATGCCCTGCTGTCAGGGCGTAAAGGGGGCCGGGGGAGCAATGGGAGCGGCGGCGGAGTCTTCCTGCTCTGACTACTCTCCCTTGCAGATGCATACCCCCGATAAGCCGCCCTGCTGCAAAATACAGGCCGCGCAGAACCCGGACCCTGCCGCTATTAGTACGGCGCAGGCGGAGAAATCCCTGCCGGGCTTGACACCCATCTCCGGCCCGGCTTTCGCGTTAAATACCTTCGCAAATAAGGCCCCGTTTATTACCGGCTCCCCGCCCGGGGCGCTAAGTTCAGTACCCGTCTATAAACTGACCTCCGCATACATCTGCTGAAAATACCGTCAGGACGCATAAGTTGCGCCTGATTGGGCCGCTTTGCGCCCAAAGTCCCCTTTTTTCTTATTCGTAATCTAAGCCGTAAACCGTGCAGAAGCTCGTTCAGAGCATTTGCATGGGAATTAATGTTTATGTCTATTCATAAAAAGGAGATACCTCAAATGAAGAAGCTCGTTGCAATAATCGTATTTTCCGCATTCGCCGCGCTTTTCCCTCTTGTTGCGACAGCGGCACAGCAGGGCATGAACACGCAGTCCACTGCCAAGGAAACGGTGAAATGTCCCATCTGCGGGGATACGGTAAACCCGAAGACCGCAAAGGAAAGCTGGACGTATAAGGGCAAGAAGTACTACTTCGGCGCGTGCTGCAGCAAGCAGGAAATAGCGAAGTTTAAAAAGAACCCGGAGAAGTATCCGTTTTTCAAGACAAAATAAAAAAGAAAGAAGATAAAAGTGAGAAACCTTCTTAAAATAACGGCGGCGGGCGTCATGCTGGCCGCACTCGCCCTGCCCGCCCATGCACAGGAGACATCCAAACCGACTGGGATAATCCGGCGCGACGGCGACACCGGATTCGCAATGCCTGCGTACGCCCAGAATACGTTGAAGCTCTCCGACCTGCTTGATGAGGCGCGGGCGAAAAACCCCTCCCTCTCCGCTATGCGGTACAAGTACGAGGCGGGGCATGAGCGGGTGTCCCAGGCCGGGGCGCTCCCGGACCCGATGCTGATGATGGGAGTCCAGAACCTGCCGGTAAACTCGTTCTCGTTCAATAAAGACGAGATGACCCAGAAGATGATTGGGCTGTCCCAGACCTTCCCGTTCTTTGGGAAAAGAAAGTTGAAGAGAGAGGCTGAAACCTTCGAGGCACAGGCGCTGGAGGGGGACTATGATGAAGAGGGCCTCCAACTTGAGAAGGGCGTGAAGACTGCCTATTCCGACCTTTATCTACTCAAAAAAAGCCGGGAGGTGTTGGATAAGACTGCTAATCTTCTCGACAGCCTGCTGAAAATAACCCAGTCCCGCTACTCGGTCGGCTTGGGGAACTTCAAGGATATCATTAAAACGCAGGTCGAACAGTCCATGTTAGTTGACAAAAAACTTACATTAGAGAGGGACGAGCGGACAAAGAGGGCGGAGCTTGGGGCGCTGCTTGGCCGGGGTGCGCCGGTCGAGGGCGCGGTGGAGGACGTGGAACCAGCCGTCCTCACGCTG
>JBARKJ010000023.1:0-34293 GCA_049801375.1 Nitrospirota bacterium
CGATAAAGACCGAAAAGGGCAAGAAGACCATGCTCGCGGTGACCATCTCGGATACCGGGAGCGGCATCGAGCCGGACGCGCTGAAGGACATATTCAACCCGTTTTACTCCACCAAGGGCGGCGGGCTTGGCCTGGGACTCGCGCTCTCGCTCAAGGTAATCGAGGAGCACGGCGGGACGATAAAAGTTGACACCGAGCCAGGCAAAGGGACAACCTTTACGGTGTATCTGCCGGTGTATAGATAATTTGAAGAAGATATTGGAAGAAATGGGTTACATCCGCCCTTAGTTAACAGCCTATCCCCCTTTTTTGATATACTTTATCTATGTCCGGAATAATCCAGAAAACTATTCAAGCCGGTCCGTGCGAGTTGAACTGCCTGAAGGCGGGGAGCGCGAAGGGCAGGGACATCCTGCTGCTGCACGGGATGAGCTTTCAGGCGCAGACCTGGGCGGATTTGGGGACTCTCGAAGTCCTGGGTATGGCGGGCTATGACGTCACCGCCGTGGATATGCCCGGCTTCGGCCTCTCCAAAAAATGCGGTACGGGGCCGGATAACGTACTCCTGAAACTTTTCGAAGCAGAAAGTTTAAAAAAACCTGTGATGGTCGGGCCGTCGATGGGCGGGCGCATCTGCATAAACTTCACGTTGGAGCATCAGGAGAAGGTCGGGGGACTGGTGCTGGTCGGGTCTGTAGGCGTAGACGAAAACCGGGAGCGTATAAAGACGATCCGGGTGCCGACGCTCATCGTCTGGGGAGAGAAAGACCATATCGCGCCGATATCGAATGCGGAATTTTTAAACCGGGAGATAACAGGTTCGAAACTGCTTGTCATTCCCGGAGCGAAGCACCCGGCTTACCTGGACAACCCGGAGATGTTCCACGACGCGCTGCTGGAGTTCCTGCGGGAGAAAATTTAACCGCGGTAATCAC
Source organism: Nitrospirota bacterium (assembly GCA_049801375.1). GTDB lineage: Bacteria > Nitrospirota > JACRHJ01 > JACRHJ01 > JACRHJ01 > JBARKJ01. The sequence goes on from JBARKJ010000023.1 coordinate 936, forward strand.
CCCCTGATTTGTCATCGTGCGATAACAGATGCGTCATCTCCTCTATCACCGCCTCGTCCGCCTCGGACTCGATAAGCTGGTCGGCCGCGTAACCTTCCTTCAGCCCTTCCGGCTTCGCGGAGATTAATTTTATCGCCCTCATCTGCGGGTGCGTCTTCACGGTAACATACGCCCGCACGATTGCCGCCACCGCCGCCTCGTGCAGGACTATCGTCTCCTCCTTCGTCGTCAGCGCGAGCCGCAGGTGCCTGTGTCCTTCCGGCACGGCGAGAAGTACGGAATCTATATCTTCGTTTTTAATAATCATGGAAGCTCCTGCGACTCGTTTTCTTCGGGTTTTAAAGAAACGTTCTGGCGGTTTGCCATGAGGCTCCTTAACTGCTCCTTCATCTCAAGTATCCTCATCTCCCGGCCGACAGAGAACCTGCTGAACCGCTCCAGGTCGTCAACTTTCTGTTTCAGTTCCTCGTAGAGCATGGAGTTCTCTATGACTATGCCCACGTACCTGCCTATGGTCGTGAGGGTATTTATCTGCCGCTGGTCGATGCCGTCAAGACTGGTCGAGCCGACCGAAAGGACTCCGACCACCTTGCCCTTGGCCATTATAGGTACTGCGGTCCAGGCCTGGAGACCCCCTTTTTTTAAGTCTTCATCTATCTTGCCGGTCTTTTCGGAAAGGCTTTCCTGCACGAAGAACGCCCTGCCTTGCAGAATTTCCCTCTTGACCCAGGGCTCATCGGCGCTCCGCACGGCTGCCTTGTCGAGCAGGCTTCCGGTCAGGCCTTCGCTCACTTGCAGGACTATCTTGTCGCCTTTTACCAGGTAGACCGCCAGGAAGTCCGCCTTGACCAGGTCCTTTACCTCCCTGATCGTAGCCGACATGACCTTGTTCAGCTCAAGGGACTTGCCGATCTCCGTCGCGATCCTGTAAAGGGCCGAGAGTTCCCGGTTCTTCTGGAATATCTCCTCCGCATCCCGCTCAATTTTCTCCGAGGACTCCTGAAGCATTATCATGGATTGCTCCAGTTCCTTCTTCGTCTCGGAGAGAGTCCCATACCGCTCGCTTGCCGATTCCAGGTCCCGGTAGAGGAATGTCAGTATCGCCACCACCACGAACGTAAGCGTGTTTATCCCGCCGGTAACAGGCGCGATATATTCCCAGGTATGGCTATACCCCATTAATACCATCACACGCTGGACGATGTGCGCCACCGAGTGAGAAAGTACGAACACCGTCAAGGCGACGGCCTGCCAGTACAGGTATACCCACAGAAGGACATGGGGACGCATGGCCCTTATCCTTCTCGTTTCCACGAGCAGGTAGACGGATATGAGCACCAGCACGGAGTTTGAAATTATATCTATTGTCCAGATCGGCCGAAGGCTTATCATTCCTTCTCCCGTTCAAGCTGTCCCTTGAGACGCCTCACCCCGAGGGCCATGAATAAGAATGCCGGCAAAAGGAAGAAGTACTCAATCAGGCGGGTTACGTAATAGACCTCCGACTTCAGGTCCTCCATGAGCATCCAGGAGCCTCTGAAATATTTTTCACGCGGCACCATAAACCACTCCATAATATGCGAAATGAAAGCGTCCACGTTCCAGAGCAGGAAGAACACCGAGGCCAGGCGTATATACTGCCACCCGGAGAGGCGCCTTAAGGTCGGCTTCCCCAGAAGGACTATCAGATAGACCATCGAAAAAATGAAAAGCAGGTGGGCTGCTTGATGAGCGTAGTAACCTTCCGGCCCCGTGTGCGGCTGGACGGCCCACGCGCTTCCCGCATCTGCCAGTAAAATGGCAAACACGGCGGTCGATATTTTGAATATCTTATGCAAAAAAGATTTATTACGCATGGCCGTTAATATTATAGCCTTTTTATGCTGATTTTTAAATAGCCAAGCTTATGCAATTTTGCTGGACTTGGGGTTCGATAGCAGTTATAATTCCTAAAAAAGAGTGTTCTGACGATTTTCCAGGAAAAAAATCTTGACATTAAGTGGCTGTTTTTATAGCATCAATATCCGCCTCTAAGGGAGGCATTTTGGCCGTTTCGAGCTGACGGAGATTTTTTAATGAAAAGCTACGTGTTCTTCTGGGGCTGCACCATCCCCGCCCGCTTCGCCTTCCAGGAAAAGGCGGCACGGCTGGTGGCCGAGCGGATGGAAATAGATATAGTGGACCTCGACGGCTTTACCTGCTGCCCCGAAAAGGAACTGGTAAAGAGCATGGGGGACGACCTCTGGCTGATTACCGCCGCCAGAAACCTGGCGCTTGCTGAAAAGACAGGCCTGCCGCTCGTTACACCCTGCAACGGCTGTTACGGCACGTTAAAAGGCGCGAAAGCCGAACTCCACAAGTCCCCGAAGCTTATGGCGATGGTCAATAAAGAGCTGGCCGCCATCGGCATGAAGTACGAGGGTAAGGTCAAGGTGCTCCACATGCTGGAGCTGTTCCACGACGTCATCTCACCGGCGAAAATCGCGGCATACGTTCAGAAACCCCTGAAGGGGATGAAAATAGGGGTGCATTACGGCTGTCATATGATGCGCCCGGCGAAGGTCCTGAACTTCGACGACCCGATCCAGCCGGTGAAGTTCGACGCGTTAGTGAACGCAATCGGCGCAAAGAGCATGAACTATACCACCAAGATGCTCTGCTGCGGCGGGGGGTTAAGCAACGTTGGGAACGTCTCCGAGGGACAGGACCTTTTAAGGAGGAAGCTTCAGGAGCTTAAAAGCCTTGAGGCCGACGCCATCACCACAGTATGCCCGTCCTGCTATTCGCAGTACGACACGCAGCAATTTATGCTCGCCCGCTCCGGCGAAAAATACAACCTCCCCGTAATCTCATACCAGGAGCTTTTGGCCCTGGCCATGGGTTTCTCTCCCGCGGAAATCGGCATCGACATGCACAAGATCGATACCGCCGCGTTCGTACAGAAATGGGAGAAGAATATCGGCGAGCATACGAAGACGAAAGCGATTTTCGACGTAGCGTCCATAGAGCGCTGCGTGAACTGCGCGGCCTGCACGAACGACTGCCCGGTGACGCTGTCCGTGGAAGGGGTGAACCTCCATTCCATGATGAAGAGGGTCTTGACGGAAGACCTGGACGAACTCTTGAAGTCGCCGGACATCTGGCGGTGCGTGGAATGCCATACCTGCCTTGAGCTGTGCCCGCAATGCTACGGGATGGAGAAGGTGTTCCATCAGTTGAAGCAGATGGCCATCAAGCAGGGCTATGTACAGCCGACGACCGCGAAGGCGATAGAGATGTTCAACCAGACCGGTCGCCTTGGCGAGCCTTCCAAGGCGCAGAGGAAAAAGCTGGGCCTGAAGGACGCGCCCAAGACCGGGACGGACGACTGGAAAAAATTGATCGGAGGAAAAAGGTAAATGGACCACTGGTGGCAGAAAGACATCTCCGGGTGCGGCCTGTCCGGCATAATCAACTGGGACGGAAAGCGCATCTCCGGTGCGGCGATAAGGAAGTCCATCGCGCTCCAGCACGACCGGGGCAACGGCCAGGGCGGCGGGTTCGCGGCGTACGGGATATACCCGAACCACAAGGACCATTACGCCCTGCACATAATGTTTACGGAGGAGCCTGGCAAGCCCACCAGGGATTTTGAAGAGGCGATGAAGGAGACCGAGGCGTACCTGGAAAAGTCGCTCGCGGTAGACCTTTCCGAGGATATCCCGGTCAAGCTGACGGAGAAAGTCCCGTCACACCCGCTTCTCAGGCGTTATTTCGCGAAAGTAAAGCCAGAGAGCCTTAAAGGGACGCCGATGACGGAAGACGATTTTATAGTAAAAATCGTCATGCACATAAACGACAAGATAGACAACGCGTTCGTATTCTCCTCCGGTAAAAACATGGGCGCGTTCAAAGGCGCCGGGTTCCCGGAGGACATCGCGGACTTCTTCATGCTGGAGAACTACGAGGGCCACACCTGGACGGCGCACAACCGCTTCCCGACAAACACGCAGGGCTGGTGGGGCGGAGCGCACCCGTTCACGCTGCTCGACTGGTCCATCGTCCATAACGGCGAGATATCTTCCTACGGAATAAATAAAAGATACCTGGAGATGTTCGGTTACAAGCTGGCGCTCCTGACCGACACCGAGGTGGTGACGTATATATTCGACCTGCTGGTAAGGCGCCAGGGCCTGCCGATATCCGCCGCATGCCTTGTGGTGGCCGCGCCGTTCTGGAAGGACATAGACAGGATGGAAGAGAGCGAGAGGGAGGCTTGTGAGGCGCTTCGTATGGTATATGGGCCTGCTCTCCTGAACGGACCGTTTGCAATACTCTTCGGGCACGCCAAGGGTCTTATAGGCATGAACGACAGGATCAAACTCAGGCCGTTCATCGCGGCGACCAAGGGCGAGACGGTTTATATGTCGAGCGAGGAATCGGCGATACGCGAGATATGCCCCGACCCCGAGAAAGTCTGGGCTCCCAGGGCCGGACAACCGGTAGTCGTGGAGTTGGGCAAGGGCATCATATAATTTGGTAATGGAGGAAGTTCGGTGAACAGGACAATGCCCCCGGAGTTCCGGGTTAAAATCGATCAGGAAAAATGCAGGAAGTGCAAGCGCTGCCTCCAGAGCTGCAGTTTCGGCGTGTACAGCTTTTCGGACCGCGTAGTCCCGGACAGTAATAAATGCGTCGCCTGCAACCGTTGCGCGGCGATGTGCCCGGAAGACGCCATCACCATTCACGAAAACCCCAACGTCTACAAAGAGCACCCGAACTGGTCGCTCCAGATAAGGAAGAACATCTGGAAACAGGCGGAGACGGGTGGCGTGCTGCTTACCGGGATGGGTAACGACAGGCCGTATCCGATAATCTTCGACCACCTGGTCGTGGACGCCTGCCAGGTGACGAACCCCTCCATAGACCCGCTGCGCGAGCCGATGGAGCTCCGCACGTTCCTTGGCCGCAAGCCGGACAAGCTTGAAATGGAGATGGTGAACGGCAAGCCCCGCTTGAAGGAAAAGCTCCCGCCGAACATCAAGCTTGAGATACCCATAATATTCGCACCGATGTCTTTTGGCGCCATTTCGTTAAACGCCCACAAGTCGCTGGCGATGGCCGCGAAGGAATCCGGCACTGTTTACGGAACCGGCGAAGGCGGGCTGCATGAAGAGCTGTACGAATACGGCCCATGGACGATTGTCCAGTGCGCGTCAGGGCGTTTCGGCGTGCACAGCGAGTACTTAAACGCCGGGGTAGCGGTGGAGATAAAGATAGGCCAGGGCGCAAAGCCCGGCATCGGCGGGCACCTGCCCGGCGAGAAGATAGGCGCGGAAATCTCCCAGACCAGGATGATACCCTTAGGCACGGACGCGCTCTCGCCAGCGCCGCATCACGACATATATTCCATCGAGGACCTCCGCCAGCTCATTTACGCGATAAAGGAGGCGACGGGGTATAAGCCCGTCTCCGTGAAGATAGCCTGTGTGCATAACGTCGCGGCCATCGCCACCGGTATCGTGCGGGCGGGAGCGGACATAGTTTACCTTGACGGCTTCAAGGGCGGCACGGGAGCCGCACCGACCCAGATACGCGACCATGTCGGCATACCCATCGAGCTTGCGCTCGCGGCGGTGGACGACAGGCTCCGGCAGGAAGGCATCAGGAACCAGGCATCGATAGTCGCCGCAGGCGGCATACGCTCATCCGCGGACGCGGTCAAGGCCATTGCGCTCGGCGCGGACGCCTGCGCGATAGGCACGGCGGCGCTTCTTGCGATGGGCTGTTCGCTCTGCCAGAAATGCTACACCGGCAACTGCGCCTGGGGCATCTGCACCCAGAAGCCGGAACTGACCCGCCGGCTTGACCCGGAGTGGGGCGCGATGAGGCTCAATAACCTGCTCCGCGCGTGGGGAAACGAGATAATGGAGTTCCTGGGCGCACTCGGCGTAAACTCCGTGGAGAGCCTGCGCGGAAGCCGCGAGAGGCTCCGCGGCGTGGGCTTGGACGCGCAGACGCTGGAAATACTCGGGGTAAAACCGGCAGGAAGATAAAAATATAATCACCCTCTCCCCTGCCCCTCTCCCATAAAGGGCGAGGGGTTCAGAATAGGGTGGGAGTTTCAGATTTTACCCCCTCCCTTGATGGGAGTGGATTAAAGGGAGGGTGAAATCTACCAATGCGGATCCGTTAATGAAAGAGCAATTGACATTAACATGTAAAAAGTGTGGTTATAGCGATGCTGAACTATTTTTTAAAGTCAGCCATGTGAAATCTTCTCAAGATGAATTTGACTTTATCGAATGTCCAATTTGCGGAAGCGTAATTTCCGTAGTTAATTTAAAGAAATGAATCGTAAAAGAAGAGGAGAATAATGGCTCGTTCATCTTGTCCAAAATGCGGCAATGGTCATTTCGAAATGGTAGAGAATTCTCCTAAGGGTTCAGATTTTAAATTAACGTTTATCCAGTGCAGTAGCTGTGGTGCTGTAGTTGGTGTAATGGACTATTATAATATTGGCAATATAGTTAATCAAATTGCCGAGAAATTAGGGATTACAATTTAGTTTTAGGAGTTCTTAATGACTATCGACGCAAAAGGCATATACTATCGGCAGCTTAACGAACGGGTGCGCGAGGAGATAGACAAGGGCGCGAAAGAAGTCGTGCTGGATAACGTGAACGGCCAGCGCTACATCGCCGACGGTTTGCGCGCCAAAGCCACCATCACCATTAACGGCGTGCCGGGCAACGATTTAGCGGCTTTCATGGACGGCCCGACGCTTATCGTAAACGGAAACGCACAGGACGGCGTCGCCAACACGATGAACGACGGCAAAATCGTTATAAACGGCAACGCGGGAGATGTCCTGGGCTACGGGATGCGCGGCGGAAAGCTCTATATAAAAGGCGACGTAGGTTACCGCGTCGGCATCCACATGAAGGGCTTTAAATCGCAGATACCGGTCATCATCGCGGGCGGCACGGCGGGTGATTTTTTCGGCGAATACATGGCGGGCGGCCTGCTGGTGCTGCTCGGTATCGGCAGAAAAGAAGGCGAGCCCATCGCGGGCGGCTACCTGGGCACCGGGATGCACGGCGGCGTGATGTATTTAAGGGGCGAGGTTGACCCCAGGGACTGCGGCGCGGAGATAGGGATACTGGAGCCGAACGAGGAAGAGATGGCCGAGCTTTCGAAGTACGTAAAAGAGTACTGCGAAGACACGGGCCACGACTACGCCGAGATAATGAAAGAGAAGTTCATCAAGATCTACCCGAAGTCTTCCAGACCGTACGGGAGACTGTACGCGTATTAATTAAAGCTTCAAATGGACAAAAAGGCAGCCGATAGGCTGCCTTTTTTGTTTATGTTATAGTTTAAGAATGGACAAAGACGTAAAAGAGGCGCGGGATAAGGCCATCGAAGCCTTGGCGGAAGCCATAGGTTTCTGGGGAATAGAACTCCTGGAGGCACGGATTTGGGGGCTTCTGTTCCTCACTCAGGACCCCTTGTGTCTTGCGGAACTGGCGGCGGAGCTGAAAGCCGAAGCCCCAGCGGTGGAGGTCAAGCTTAAGCTCTTGAAAAGGCTGGGCGCTGTAAAGGAGACGCCGCCGAAGGACGGGCAGGAGATGTGTTTCGAGGCGGAATCGGATTTCTTTCAGATACTCCAGACCGTGCTCAAGGAGCGGCGCGAGAAGGAAATGGGGGGCGCGCTCCAGGAGATCTGCGACCAGCGGGCATTCGTGGAATATAAATACGACGAGGAAGGCGAGCCGGAGCTAAAGTTCCTGGCCAGCCGCCTGGAAAAACTGGAAGGATTCATCCACCTGATCGACCGGGCAATGTTCGGGCTTCGGACCTTTGCCGGGATAAAGGGCATCTTCAGGGGCAAGGGGAACTGAAATTTCCTTGACAGGACAACAAGATTGCAAATATACTCGGCCCCTTAAGGGGAGGAGATATAATTGAAATTCGTAAACGAGTTTTCAGACGGCGAGAAAGTAGAATCCGTATTTGCCGCGACGGAAAAACAGCTGAAGAAGACCAGACAGGGAAAGCCGTTCCTGTCGCTTAAGCTGGCGGATAAGACCGGCAGCGTGGAGGCCGTGGCCTGGGACAACGCCGAGAGCCTTTCGCTTAAGTTCGAGAAGGGCGACATCGTGGCCGTCCGGGCCGAGGTAGGCTCATATAACGGCAGCCTTCAGCTATCCGTGCGCGACCTGAAAAAAGTGCAGGCGCCGGAGGATTATTTAGAGCGCATACTGCCGACGACCGAAAAAGACGTCGATGCGATGCTCATGGAACTGAGGACGGCGGCTAAGAACGTCAGGACGGACTGGATTCAGGGACTTCTGCTCGGTTTTCTTGACGACCCGGTTTTTGTGGAGAAATTCAGGACGGCCCCGGCCGCGAAGGGGATGCACCACGTCTTTGCCGGGGGACTCCTGCAACATACGTTAAAGGTAGTGAGACTGGCGACGCTGATTTTTGATGAGTACAGCGTCTCCGATCCCCTGGTCGCTTCTATGGTGGACAGGGACCTCCTGATAGCGGGGGCGTTCCTGCACGATATAGGAAAAGTCGAGGAACTCTCCTCCGGCGCGGGGTTCGACTATACGTTCAGGGGAAAGCTTCTTGGTCACGTGACCCTGGGGCTGATGGCCGTGAAGGAGAAGCTTGACGGGATTCCGGAGAAGGACCCGGAAAAGGCGGACCTTCTGATGCATATGGTCATATCTCACCACGGCGAGTACGAGTATGGCTCTCCGAAGCGGCCCAAGTGCATGGAGGCCTTCATACTGCATTACGCGGATAACCTTGACGCGAAGCTCCAGGGACTGGCGGAGTTTGCGGACAAAGACGTCCAGGAAGGAAAGTTCACGGCCTGGCACAGGCTTTACGAGCGGCAGTTCTACAAAGGCGGCGGCACGGACAAATGAACTTACCGAACATCATCACTTTCCTTCGGATAGCCCTCGTCCCGGTGTTTCTCTTGTTGCTTATTTATGACAATTACGGCATGGCGCTTGGCGTGTTCATCGTGGCGGGAATGACGGACGCGATTGACGGCGCTATCGCGCGGATGATGAACAAGCAGACCGAACTGGGCATGTTCTTAGACCCTCTCGCCGATAAATTCCTCGTCCTGACGGCCTTCGTCGCCCTTGCCTTGATGGACAAGCTCCCGCTCTGGCTCGCCGTGACGGTAATAGTCAGGGATGCGGTCATCGTCGCCGGGAGCCTCTACCTCTACAAACGGGGTTTTAAAAAGAAGATTAAGCCCGTCCTTCTGGGAAAGGTTACCACGTTTATGTTGATTGCCCTGCTAGTGGTCGCCCTGGTAGGGGTATATCTGAACCGGGAATTCGACCTGAAGGAATATCTCGTCTGGCTCACGGCCGCGCTTCTAATAACCTCCGGCATCCAGTACCTTCTCCGGGGGTTCAGGATAATGCATGATAAAAAAAATAATCTGGCAGGTTGACCTCGCGGTTTTCCTATTGCTGGCCGTCCTGTTCTTGCTGGCATGGACGCTTGGGGAAACCATAACCCCGTTTGTCCTGGCGCTCCTTTTCGCATATATACTGAACCCGGCGGTCTGTTTCCTGGAGAGACGGAAGATACCGAGGAGCGCCGGGGCGGCGTTTTTCTCCGTGCTCCTTTTCGCCATGCTGGCGGGGCTTCTGTTCGGGGTGATATATATCCTGATGCTGGAGATACCCCAGCTCGTGAATAACATCCCTTCTTATATAGATACTTTCAAAAACGACTATTTTCCGTATATCAGCCGCACCCTCGGCCTCGGGCCGGGATTGGATTTTAACGCGCTGATAGATAACCTGAAGAGCCAGATATCCAACCTATCTCCGGAGTCTTTTACGTCGGCGTTCGGGCGCGTCCTGGGCTTCGTGGCCGGCACGCTGAATTTCTTTATCGTGGTCCTGACCGTTTTCCTTATACCCATGTTCATGATATACCTCCTCATGTCCTGGGAGAACATGAAGAAATCCGCACTGGAACTGATGCCGGACGGATACCGGCAATATATTGTTGCGAAGCTTAAAGAGGTAGAGGCGGTCCTTAAAGACTTCGTTAAGGGACAGCTCCTGGTGGCCCTTATAATGGGCCTGATGTACTGCATAGGTTTTTATTTCGTCGGTGTCGACATGCCAATACTGGTCGGCATGGGCGGCGGGCTGCTGAACATCGTGCCATACCTGGGCTCGACGCTCGCGGGCCTGACGGCCATAATCCTGGTGCTCCTGAAATACCACGACGTCCTCCACCCGCTTATCGTCGTCGGCATAATGGGGTTTGTCCAGATGGTTGAAGGCTATCTTATCACCCCCAAGGTAATCGGACACAAGCTGGGCCTCCACCCGGTAATAATCATCCTGTCGCTCCTGGTGCTGGGGAAGCTCTTTGGCTTTGCGGGCATACTCCTTGCCGTGCCTATCGCCGCGGTAATCAAAGTGTTCGTGGCGGGGTTCATAAAGAGCTACAGGGAATCGGAATTCTATACGGATAAACCATGAAGGATATATCGTTAAAAGGTCTTAAAATCGCCGGCATCGAGCCGGGCGGCATAGCCTCCGAGGTCGGCATGGAAAAAGGCGACGAGATAATCTCCGTCAACTCCTCTCCCGTACCGGACTACCTGGCGTACCGCTACCTTATCGCCTCCGAAGAAGTCACCCTTCTGGTCAAGAAGAAATCCGGCGGCATAGCCGAGATAGAGATAGAAAAAGACGAGGATGACGACCTGGGAATAATCGCGCCGCCGATGAGGGTGCGCGCCTGCAACAACCACTGCGTGTTCTGCTTCGTGGAGCAGATGCCCGGCGGCCTCCGGAGAAGCCTGTATCTGAAGGACGAGGACTTCCGCCACAGCTTCCTGTACGGCAACTACGTCACGCTTACAACGATGAAGGACGAGGACTATGCGCGCATCATCCGCGAGCGTCTCTCGCCGCTTTACGTCTCCGTACATGCAACTGACGACAGCCTCCGCCGGTTCCTTCTGGGCAACTGCAAGGCGCCTTCGGTATTGGAAGGTATAAAGAAACTCACGGACAGCGGCATCGTGCTCCATACCCAGGCGGTGGTCGCACCCGGAATAAACGACGGCGCGGCGCTTATTAAGACGACGGAGGACCTGGCGGCATTTTATCCGAAGGTGCAGTCTCTCGCAGTCGTCCCGGTGGGGCTTACGAAGCATCGGGAAAAACTGTATCCATTAAGAACTTTCACAAAGAATGAAGCGGGAAAACTGCTGGACGCTCTGGAGCCGCTCCGGAAGAAATACCGTCGCAAGTTCGGCGTCAGTTTCGTGTATCCGTCGGATGAGTTTTATCTAAAGGGCCAATGGCCCTTTCCGCCGGTTAAAGAATATGACGGCTATCCGCAGATTGACAACGGCGTGGGGCTGGTGCGTGATTTCCTGGACGAGTTCGGGAAGTCCATGAAAAACCTTACCCCTACTTTCTCTTTACGGAAAGAGAAAGTAGCAAAGAGAAACGGGGCTGAAAACCTGATCCTGATAACTGGGAAATCATTTGAGCCGATGCTTAAAAACATTGCAAAAGAGATTGAGGGTAAGGTCAAAAAACTGAAACTTCGCGTCCTGCCGGTGAAGAACAATCTTTTCGGCGATAAAATAACTGTTACAGGACTTCTGTCCGGCAATGATATAATAGCCGCCTTAAAAGGCAAAAAAGCCGATGCGGCGATTATCCCGTCCGTCACCATGCGCGACGGCGCGGGCGTGTTCCTGGACGATCTGACGCCGGAGGACGTAGAGCGCGAGACGGGGCTGAAAATTATAATGATAGAGCCGACGGCGCGGGGACTATTGGAGACTTTATGAAAATTTCCGGTCATACGCAAGTTATCGCCATATTCGGCGACCCGGTAGAGCATACGCTGTCTCCCGCGATGCACAACGCCGCGTTTGCCGCGCTCGGCATGGACTGCGTCTATGTGCCCTTTCATGTCCGGCCGAACGGGCTTAAAGACGCCGCCCTGGGGCTCCGGGCGATGGGGCTCAAAGGCGCCAACATTACCGTGCCGCACAAGGAGCGGGTCATCGAATTCCTCGATGAGCTGGACGAGGAGGCTAGAGTTTTAGGCGCTGTCAACACAATCGTAAACAGAGACGGCGTGCTGAAAGGCTATAACACCGACGGGCGGGGGTTTGTGAAGTCGCTCAAGGACGACGCGAAGTTCATGCCTGTGGAGAAAAAGGTCTTTATCTGTGGCGCGGGCGGGGCGGCCAGGGGTATCGCGTTTGCCCTCATCAATGCGGGCGCGGGTCCCATATTCCTTTACGACGTGGACGGGCCGAAACGGGACAAACTGGTGCAGGACTTAAATTCCGCGTTTAATAAGGACGCCGCGAGGGCCACTCCTATGGACCAGGACTTCATACGCTCATGCGAGCTGATAGTAAACGCCACGCCGCTTGGGATGCGCGAGGGGGACCCGCTGCCCATTCCCGCAGGCGCGTTTGGCAAAGGCCAGTTCTTTTACGACATCGTTTACAACCCCCCGAAAACTGCCGCGATGGCCGCCGCTGAAAAGGCTGGGGCAAAAGTCTCAAACGGCCTGGGAATGCTTCTTTATCAAGGGGTAATCGCATTCGAGCACTGGCTTGGCGTGCTCCCGCCCGTGGAAGTGATGAGGGAGGCGCTGGAGAAAGGGCTCAAAGTTAAAAAGATTTAACCTGCCACGCTCCGCTCGGAAGCCGATTGTCCTTGACACCTAACGCCCGGTAACGTAAAATTTACCTTTAATTTCGAGCCTTACGCGTTCCAGGAGAGCTAAATGGCAGGCAGGCTTGGACAGTTGCTGGTGTCCGCGGAAATGATAACGGACGACCAGCTTAAAAGGGCGCTCGCCGTCCAGCAGAAAGACGGGGGACGTTTAGGTTCAAACCTGGTAAAACTTGGTTTTATCGACGAAGATAGACTGATTTCCTTCCTTAGCAAGCAGTACGGCATTCCCTCCGTAAACCTCCAGGAACTGGACATAGACCAGAGCCTCTGCAAACTCATCCCTTCAGACGTAGTCCAGAAATACCAGATAATGCCCATCAACCGCACTGGAGCGACCATCACCATAGCGATGGTGGACCCGTCGAACGTCTTCGCGCTGGACGACGTCAAGTTCATGACCGGCTATAACGTCGAGCCGGTCGTGGCGTCCGAGGCCGCGATAAAGGCCGCCGTAAACAAATATTACGACACCGCCGAAGCCCTCAACGACGTCATGGCTACCCTCAAGGAGGGCGATGAAAACGTCGACCTCATCATGGAGGAAGATGAAGACATCAACCTGGGCGACCTGAAGCAGGCGGTCGAGGACGCGCCCGTCGTAAAGCTCGTGAACCTCATTCTGACCGACGCCATATCCAAGGGCGCAAGCGACATCCATATAGAGCCCTACGAAAAATCCTTCCGCGTGCGTTACAGGGTGGACGGAGTGCTCTATGAGACGATGCAGCCGCCGATGAGACTCCGGGCGGCCCTTACAAGCCGTCTGAAGATCATGTCCGAGCTGGACATATCCGAGCGCAGGCTCCCGCAGGATGGGCGCATAAAGCTCAAGATGAAGGGCAAGGAAGTAGACCTCCGCGTCTCCTCCCTGCCGACGCTCTTCGGCGAGAAGATAGTCATGCGTATTCTGGACAAGGGGAACCTCCAGCTCGACCTGGCCAAGCTCGGTTTCGAGGAAAAGGCCGGGGTGGACTTCTTCAAGGCCATAAACAGCCCGTATGGGATGGTGCTGGTCACCGGCCCGACCGGCTCCGGCAAGTCTACCACGCTCTATTCCGCTCTCTCGAACGTCAACAAGGTGGACGTTAATATTATGACCGCCGAAGACCCTGTCGAGTATAACCTGATGGGGATAAACCAGGTTCAGATGAAAGACGAGATAGGCCTTAATTTCGCCGCGACGCTCCGTTCTTTCCTCCGGCAGGACCCGGATGTAATAATGGTCGGTGAGATAAGAGACTACGAGACAGCCGAGATAGCGGTCAAGGCCGCCTTAACCGGCCACCTGGTGCTTTCCACCCTGCACACCAACGACGCGCCTTCCACGGTCAACCGTCTCCTGAACATGGGGATCGAGCCGTTCCTGGTGGCTTCCTCAACCATCCTCATCCTGGCGCAGAGACTCTGCAGGAGGGTATGCCAGCACTGCAAGGAGCCGGAAAAAGTGCCCGTTCAGGCCCTTATCGACGTGGGGTTTACCGAGGAGGAGGCGAACGAGGTGGTGCCGTACAAAGGGCGCGGCTGCGACCTCTGCGGCGGCACGGGCTACAAGGGCAGGGTGGCCCTCTACGAGGTCATGCCGATATCGGCTGGTATCAAGGAGCTTATACTTGAGGGCGCGACGGCGACGGAGATAAAGAAATGCATGTTGGACGACGGCTGCAAATCGCTCCGGAAGAGCGGCCTCACCAAGATAGCGCAGGGCGTCTCTTCGATAGAAGAGGTGCTCAGGGTAACCTTCGGAGATTAGAGTACTATGGCAAACCTGCACCAGCTTCTTCAGACGATGATAGACAAAGGGGCCTCCGATCTGCACGTCACCACGGGCTCTCCGCCCCAGTTGAGGATCGACGGCCAACTGGTCCCGATGAACCTTCCTCCGCTCTCCGCCGCGGAGACGAAACAGATATGCTACAGCATCCTCACGGATGTGCAGAAGCACAAGTTTGAGGAGAACGACGAGCTCGACCTCTCATTCGGCATAAAAGGGCTCTCTCGCTTCAGGGCGAATATCTTCATGCAGAGAGGCGCCGTCGCCGCGGCGGTAAGGACGATACCGTTCAAGATACTCTCGTTCGAGGAGCTAAACCTCCCGCCCATCGTGGACGAGCTGACGAAGAGGACGAGGGGGCTTATACTCGTCACCGGCCCGACCGGCTCCGGCAAATCCACGACTCTGGCCTCCATGCTGGACAAGATAAACTCTGAGCGGCACGAACACATCATCACGGTGGAAGACCCCATAGAGTTCCTGCATCAGCACAAGAAGGGTGTAGTGAACCAGCGGGAAGTCGGCGCGGACACCAAGAGCTTCAAGCAGGCCCTCAAGTACGTCCTCAGGCAGGACCCGGACGTGGTGCTGATCGGCGAAATGAGGGACCTTGAGACCATGGAAGCCGCCATGACCGTGTCGGAGACCGGCCATCTTGCGCTGGCCACGCTCCATACCAACTCCGCCGTCCAGACCATAAACAGGATCATCGACGTTTTCCCGCCGCACCAGCAGACGCAGGTACGCGCACAGCTCTCTTTCGTGCTGGAGGGCATTATCGCCCAGCAGCTTATCCCGAAGATGAGCGGGCAGGGGCGCGCGCTTGCCGCCGAGATACTGATCCCGTCTCCCGCTATAAGGAACCTCATCCGCGAGGATAAAGTGCACCAGCTTTACTCGTCCATGCAGACGGGTCAGTCGAGGTTCGGTATGCAGACGATGAACCAGGCCCTCTACGACCTCTTTTCAAAGAGGATAATATCCTACGACGAGGCCCTGGGCAGAAGTCCGGTTCCGGAGGAGTTCCTGGGGATGATTGCCAAGCTGGGGGACCCCCATGGCAAACCCGCGCTGAAGAGATAGCATCAAAAAGGAGGATTGAACAATGGCCTCTGCACTCACTTTTACCTGGTCCGGCAAGGGCAGGGACGGGAAAATCACCAAAGGCGAAACGTCGGCGAACAACAAAGACGAGGTGATATCGCAGCTCCGAAGGCAGGGAGTCGTCATCACCTCCATAAACGCCAGGTCCGGGATGAAGATGGACTTCAAGCTCCCGTCATTCGGGAGCGGCGTCTCCGACAAGGACATCGTAATCTTTACCAGGCAGTTCGCCACCATGATCGACGCGGGCCTACCCCTGGTCCAGTGTCTGGAGATACTGGAGCGCCAGACCGATAATAAGACCCTGGCGGCGGCCATCGGCCAGGTACGGCATGACGTGGAGGCCGGCTCCACATATGCTGACGCCCTGGGCAAACACCCCAAGATATTCAACGACCTGTACGTGAACCTGGTCGCGGCCGGCGAGGTGGGCGGCATCCTCGATACGATTCTGGCGAGGCTCACCACGTACATAGAAAAAAACATGAAGATAAAGAAGCAGATAAAGTCGGCGATGGTTTATCCCTCGATAGTCATGACGGTCGCCATCGGCGTCATAGCAGTTCTGTTGATCTTCGTCATCCCCATGTTCGCGAAGATGTTCAAGGACATGGGCGGGCAGCTTCCCGGCCCAACGCTGATAGTCATAGGCATGAGTAACTTCTTGAAAAAATATTTTCTGTTAATAATTGTAGGGGCTGTCTTAGCGTGGATTGCCATTAAGAAGTATTATGCTACAAAGTCCGGCAGGCTTATAATGGACAAGATGTTCCTTAAGGCTCCCATCGTGGGGCCATTGATCCGGAAAGTCGCCGTCTCGAAATTCACCCGTACCTTAGGCACGTTAATGGGGGCGGGCGTCCCCATTATGGACGGACTGGAGATAGTCGCGAAGACGGCCGGGAACAAGGTCGTTGAGAACACGGTCCGCGAGACCCGCGCCAGCATCAGCGAGGGCAAGACGCTCTCGGAACCTCTCCAGCGTTCGCAGGTCTTCCCATCGATGGTCACGCAGATGATCTCGGTCGGCGAGACCACGGGCGCTTTGGACTCGATGCTCTCGAAGATCGCCGATTTCTACGACGACGAGGTGGACTCGGCGGTCGAGGCGATGACGGCTGCGCTGGAGCCCGCTCTGATGGTGTTCCTCGGCATCTCCGTCGGCTTTATAATCATCGCGATGTACTTGCCGATATTCCACTTGGCCGACGTAGTAGGCTGATGGCTTTTAAGGGTTCAGGTCAAGGCGAAGCCGGTTTCAACGACCGGGAGCTGAGGCCCAAGGTAAAATGGCTGATGATACTGAGGGTGACGGTCGTCACCCTCCTGCTGGGGTCGTTGGCCATCCTGCAGATATATCAGTCCCGCACGGTGCCGAACTCGATCTATTTCATCATCATCGCTACCTATTTCCTCACCATCTTCTATTCTATCCTCTTTAACAGTATCGGGAACCTTGCCCCGCTCACCTATGTGCAGATACTGGTTGACCTGGGGCTGGAGACGAGTATCGTCTTCGTTACCGGGGGCGTGGACAGCGCATTCTCGTTCACCTTTTTCTTCTCCATAATCGCCGCCGGAATAATGCTTTTCAGACGGGGCGCTTTCCTGGTCGCGTCGCTGGCCGGGATAGCATACGGGGCATTAGTGGATTTGCAGTACTACGGCGTAATCATACCGTCTCCCGACAGGCTGTTCACCCAAAGCGAAGTATTCTATAACATTTTTTTGAATTTCGTCGCGTTCTATACCGTGGCCTTCCTCGCAAGCAGCCTGTCCGAAAGGTTGAAGGCGACGCGGAAGGAGCTGGAGGAAAAGGCCTTCGACCTGCGGGAACTCCAGGCGCTAAACGAGAACATCGTCCGGAGCATGGCGGACGGCATGGTCACGATGGACCTAGAGGGCAGGATAGGCGCTTTAAATAATGCCGCCCACGAGATAACGGGGCTTAAGTTCGAAGACGTCCGGGGGCACGCGCTCGACCAGTTCTTCATGATCCCGGATTTCGGTCATAAACTCGGAGATATAAGGTCACTTGATAAGGCGCCTTGCCGCTGCGAAGTGTCATTCCCAAAGGGCGGGAAGAGACTCACGCTGGGGCTGACGGTATCTTTGCTGAAGAATGAAAAAGGCGAGGCGGGCGGCCTGCTCTGCATATTCCAGGACATAACGCTGATAAAGCAGATGGAGGCTGAGATAAAGCAAAAGGACAGGCTTGCCGCCATCGGCGAGCTATCCGCGGGCATGGCGCACGAGATAAGAAACCCGCTGGCCTCTTTGTCCGGGTCGCTCCAGATATTAAAGAGCGAGTTATTACTGTCCGACGACAATAGAAACCTGATGGACATCGCCTTGAACGAGATGGATCGCCTGAACCGCATAGTGACCGAGTTCCTGATCTACGCCAGGCCGAAGCCGCTGGTGAAGGAGCAGTGCGATATCGTCGAGATAGTAAGAGATACAGTAAACCTGGTCAAGGGCGGAGGAGAGTTCGCCGAAGGCGTGAGGTTCACGGTGGACCTGCCTGACAGCCCGGTTTTGATAAGGGCGGACCACGGCCAGATGAGGCAGGTCCTTTTAAACCTGATGCTGAATGCGGTACAGTCCTTATCCGGTCCGGGCGCCGTGAAGGTAAAGGCGGAGCCCTTCTGGGGAGAGGCCGTTGTCTCCGTGGAGGACGACGGCGAAGGGATTTCCGGAGAAGACCTGGACAAGATATTCTATCCCTTCTACTCCACGAAAGAAGGCGGCTCGGGGCTTGGGCTGGCCATTGTGTACAGGATAATCGAGGACCACGGCGGGAGGATAAAAGTGGAAAGCACGCCGGACAAAGGGAGTAAATTCACCTTGAACATACCCGCCGGGAGGGCGGATTGATGGGCAGGATACTTGTCGTAGACGATGAGAAATCAATGCGGGACTTCCTCTCGATCATGCTGAAGAAGGAGGGACATGTCCCGGTCATGGCGGAGAACGGCCAGAAGGCGGCGAAGCTCCTGAAAGAGGATATATTCGACCTCGTGATAACGGACGTCCGTATGCCTAAGATGGGCGGGGCGGACCTCCTCAAGGTCGTGAAGGAACATTCGCCGGAGACGGTGGTGGTTATGATAACGGCATACGCGACTGCCGAGAGCGCGGTTGAGGCGATGAGAGCCGGCGCGTACGACTACATAATGAAGCCCTTTAAGGTGGAAGAGATAAAGCTGGTCGTCAAGAACGCCCTTGAGAAGCGCCAGCTCCGCGAAGAGAACGTCCTGCTCCGGCGCGAACTGGAGGCCGAGAAAGGCTTCCAGAATTTCATCGGCCATTCGCCGGCGATGGAGCGGGTGTTCGAGCTTATTTCCAAGGTTGCGGACAAGGCCAGCACCGTGATTATCACCGGCGAGTCCGGCACCGGAAAGGAACTGGCCGCCAGGGCCGTTCACAACCTGAGCGGGAGGCGCGACAAGCCTTTCATGTATATCCATTGCGGCGCGCTGCCGGAGCATCTCTTAGAGTCGGAGCTTTTCGGACACGTCAGGGGCTCTTTTACCGGCGCGGTGGAGAACAAGGCGGGTCTTTTCGAGGTGGCCCAGGGCGGGACGGTCTTCCTGGACGAGGTAGCTGAAACCACCCAGACGTTTCAGGTGAAACTCCTGCACGTGCTCCAGGAGAGGGAGTTCAAGCGGGTAGGCGGGACCGCCGACATAAGAGTTGACGTCCGGATAATAGCCGCCACGAACCGGGACTTAAAAGACGAGATAGCCAAGGGAAATTTCCGCGAAGACCTGTTCTACAGGCTGAACGTCATCCCGGTCCACATGCCCCCGCTCAGGGACCGTAAAGAAGACATCCCGGCGCTGGCGGAGCATTTCTTAAGGAAATTCTGCAAGGACGCTGATTCCATCAGGATAACGCCCGAGGCTATGGCGCGTCTTACGGACTGTAACTGGAGAGGGAACGTGCGGGAACTGGAGAACGTGATGGAGCGCGCATGCACCCTGAGCGAAGGCGTATTCATTACCGCTGACCACCTTCCCGCCGAACTGAGGGGCGAGCGCAGGAGACGCGTGGGGCCATTACCGGATGACATACCGGACAGCGGTATAGATTTGGAGGGCATGCTGGACGAGGTGGAGAAGAATTATCTGGTGAAGGCGCTGAACAAGGCGGGCGGCTCGAAGACGGAGGCCTCCAGGATGTTAGGACTCACGTTCCCATCGCTCAGGCACCGGCTGAAAAAGCACGGGTTGGAATAGGCATGATTATTGCTTTTATTTCGGAAAGAGTGTAATATGCTCCAAACCATGGGCGGAATACTTATGAATAGAAGATTAAAAAACCGGGGCGGTTTTACGCTGATAGAACTGATGCTCTCCATGGCAATGGTGGCTATTCTTGCGACTATAGCCGTCCCCACTTATCTGGGCTTCCTGGCCAAGACAAGGCAAGGCGAGGCAAAGGAGAACCTGGGGGGAGTTTTCGTTGGCGAGCAGTCGTATAAATCAGAGTACAATATTTATTCAGAAAGCTTCTCCGACGTTGGCTTCGGGCTGGCGGGAGCCGCGAAATATTACGACTTTACGATGGTCGCGCCCGCCGATTGGGATGACAGTTCCTGGATAGGCTTGCACGGGACGCCCGGAGCAGGCCCCCCCCCCGGCGCTACTATTAATCTAATCAAGCCCCCATTCGCTAACACATCTGCATTCACCTGCATCGCGGTCGGCAGTATTCATAACGACGACGCGTACGATGTCTGGTCCATAGACCAAAACAGCGCACTGAATAATGACTACGACGGCGTCTTGCATTGATGTAAATCATCACTCGACGGATGTTTTCCATCAGCTATGGACTCGCAATTTTTATATCACTGTAAAATTATCTTATTTATTAGGAGGTTGATAATTCAAATTTCTGGCACGTAGATTGCTTTATCAACAAGCATAGAAAAAAAACATCAGACCGCCCGCGAAAGGGGGGATTGAGGGGCAAGGGGCAAGAGAGACAAATAAACAGCGGTAAGAAAACACTAGAGAAAGGGAAAAAAATGTTCAAGTTCCTGCACGCGAAAAAAGGTTTTACACTCATCGAGCTTATGATAGTCGTGGCCATCATCGGTATCCTGGCCGCCATCGCCATCCCGAACTTCCTGAAGTACCAGGCCAAGTCCAAGCAGAGCGAGGCGAAAGTCAACCTGGGCGCGATCGGCACCAGCGCGGAATCATATCGTGCGGAGAAAGACACATACATGATGGCGAACGCCGTCACCGTAGGCAACATAGCAAATAAAGGAGCCGGAATTAACGACATTGGCTGGGCCCCGCAGGGGAATACCCGCTACGCTTATGCCTATGGCACGCATGCCGCGACGACGGGCGGCGAGCTCCTGTTTGACGCCCTGGACACCACGGTAGCACAAAGCTCTGACGTTGGCACAGCTTTCGCCAACACGAGCGCCTTTCACGCCGTGGCCTCCGGCGACATAGGCCATGGCGGTGATTCGGACCAGTGGACCTATACCCAGCTAAGGGCGCTTGATAACACCAAACCCGGTATATAGCTTCAGGGTCTGAAAATCTAAGTTTAAAAAAAATGGGGGCCGAGAAATCGCCCCCAGTTTTTTTCATCTAACGGGGGAAAAATTGTTTAAGTTCCTGCACGCGAAAAAAGGTTTCACTCTCATCGAACTCATGATAGTCGTGGCCATCATCGGCATCATGGCCGCCATCGCAATACCGAACTACATGAAGTACGAGGCCAGGTCGAAGCAGGGCGAGGCGAAGGTCAACCTGGGCGCGCTGGGCACCAGCGCCGAGGCCTATCACGCGGAGAATAACACCTATAAGCCGGTAGATGCCTCCGGCGCCGACATCGCACCTATCGACGACAGAGGCGACAACGCCCTCGGCTGGACCGTCACGGGTAATCCCCGTTATAGCTATTACTATGATGGTCAAGATTATTACTCAGCTACCGTGGGCGCGGGCTCCAACCCCGCGGACGGTGCGACATCTTTTGCCAATCAGACCAGCTTTATGTCGGTCGCGTCCGGCGATGTCGCCAAGAACGTCCCGGGCAGCGACGAGTGGACATATACCAATAAATGCTTTACCAGCCAAAGGGTTCTTGAGAACCCTAAAGTAGGCATATAGTTTCAGGGCCTGAAATCCTAAGTTTACCGATTTTATTTCTTTTTTTCTGTAAAAATTCTTTAAAAAATGATATCATGCGCCGGGTAAAACTTATCAATAAATCAAATAGTTTCATACACCAATGGCCGTCATGAAATCGGCAGGCATATTCCTCATATTCTTTTTAATACTGGACGGCGCCCTTTTATACAATGTTCAAAAACAGATAGAGAAGCAAACCGCCGGCCGCACAGTAATCCAGGGGCTTGCCCAGATACCTAAGGGCGAGTACCTTAAAAAAGTATCCCTGGGGCATGACTCCTTATTGGCGGACCTCATCTGGCTTAGGGCGATTCAGGTGATGGGGGAAAAGAAATTCCCGCCCAGGGAGGCTGAGTGGCTTTACCGCGCCCTGGATGCGGCGACAGACTTGGACCCGAAGTTCTCGTACATATACGAGGCCGGGGGCATATTCCTGTCCGTGGTAAACGGAGAGTACGGCCTGAGCAGCAGGCTGCTTAAGAAAGGTTTCGATAACAACTCCTGGGACTGGCGGTTGCCTTTTTATCTGAGCACCAACTATTTCCTGTATTTGCATGACTACAAGAAGGCCGCGTATTATTTGGGCCGGGCCGCCGAGCTTCCGGGCAGGCCCGCGTTCATCCCCCTGCTTGCCGCTCGCTTATATGCGCAGGCCGGCGACCCGCGCTTCGGCCTTGACTTGACCTCCACAATTTATAAAAACACTACAGACGAGAAGGTGAAAGAGGCGCTCCTGCAGAGGATGAAGGAGCTCGTGGTGGAAATCAACCTCGACACGCTCGAAAGCGCATCGAATTCTTTCAAAAATAAATACGGCAGGTACCCGGCTTCCGTTGATGAACTGAAGGCCGCGGGGCTGATAAGAGGCGAACCGGAAGACGAACTTGGCGGCAGGTATATCATAAATCCCGAAACCGGAGAGGCGTCTAACACCAAGTTGCCCCGGAGGCTCAGGATATACGGCAAGGGGAAGATGCGATGATCCGGACGGAAAGCTTACAGATGGAGTTCAAGGTCGGGTTCATGCGAAAGCGCATACTGGCGCTGAAGGGCCTGACGATGGAGGTGGCAAAGGGCGAGGTGTTCGGCTTTCTGGGGCCGAACGGTGCCGGGAAAACGACGACGCTCAAGATACTGATGGGTCTCGTTTATCCCACCGGCGGAAAGGCTTGGCTGATGGGCCGTCCCCTGGGCGACGTTGCGGTGAAGAGGAATATAGGATTCCTGCCGGAGCAGCCGTACTTCTACGATTACCTGACGGCTGCGGAGTTCATGGATTTCTACGGGAGGCTGTTCGGCATCCCAAAAAAGGAAAGGACGGCCAGGGCTGTCGAACTGCTTGACCTGGTCGGTCTGTCGGGCGCACGAGACCTGCAGCTTCGGAAGTTTTCCAAAGGTATGCAGCAGAGGATAGGCATTGCCCAGGCGCTTATCAACGACCCGGAACTTGTCGTGCTCGACGAGCCGATGAGCGGGCTGGACCCCATCGGAAGAAAGCAGGTAAGGGACATCATCCTGGAGCTTAAGAAAAAGGGTAAAACTATTTTCTTCAGCACGCATATCCTGCCAGATGTCGAGGTTATATGCGACCGGGTAGGCATACTGGTCAAGGGCGAGCTCAGGGCCATGGGTACGGTAGGCGAGCTTCTGTCCGGCACCGTGAAATCTGTCGAGATGACCTTTGAAGGCGTAAGCGGCGAGAGCTTCTCTAAAATCGAAAGCATGGCGTCGAGTATTGTGGCACACGACCGCTTGACCACGGCCATCTTTAACGACCCGGAAGCCGCAAGCAAAGCCAAGAGGCTGGTGTTCGATTCCGGCGGCGATATAATATCGCTCATACCGAACAAAGGCTCGCTTGAGGACCTGTTCATGGAAGAGGTCGGGAAGGGGAAAGGTAAATGAAAGTTTATGCAATTGCCATAAATACTTTCAAAGAGGTCATCAGGGACAAGATATTCTACTCCCTTGTATTCTTCGCCATTCTCCTGCTTGGCGCGTCCGTGCTTCTCTCCACGCTTACGTTGGGGGAACAGTCCAAGATAATCGAGGACTTATCCCTTTCGGGCATAGAGATATTCGGGGTCATAATAGCCATTTTCGTGGGCATCGGCCTTGTAAATAAAGAGCTTGAGAAAAAGACGATATATACCATCATCTCCAAACCCATCAAGAGGTGGCAGTTCCTTCTGGGCAAATTTCTTGGGCTCGCCCTCACGCTATTGTCCTATGTCGCGGTAATGACCGTCTGCTATATGCTGGTACTTTGGGTATACACCAATACTCTCCCCTGGCTGACGCTGATCGCGGTGCTTCTGATATACGTCGAGCTTCTGGTCGTGACGGCCTCCGCAATTTTATTCTCCACATTTTCGACCCCCACGCTCTCCGCGAGTTATGCGCTTGCGATTTACGTGATAGGGAACATGACCGGCGACCTTCGGGGGCTTGCGGAAAAGACGGGCTCGGCTGGAGCATCGGCCGTATTGAACTTCTTTTATTATTTCCTGCCGAACCTGCAGGACTTCAACGTTAAGTCCATGACGGTGCACAATATCCCCGTCATGCCGGAGTTCGTCCTGACGGCCATTGCCTACGGCCTCATGTACGTCATGGCTATCCTGGCGGTCTCCGTGCTGGTATTCCAGAAGCGCAACTTCAAATAGCCACGGCTAATGTCTCCCGAACAGGTCTCCGGCTCCGGGAAACTCCTTGTTTTTTTTATTATCTTGCCTTGGATTATCCTTTTATGATATAAAAGTCTTGGATTTATACGTTTTTTCCCTTATCCCGGCGTCATCCCGAAATTATTCAGTAAAACCGGGGACTTTCGGGCAAAAATGTTCAACCAGAGGAGCTTTACGGGGGGACTTAGAGGGGACGCGTGAAGGTACTGATCATTTCGAGTAACCGGGAGAACCTCCCGGACCCTGTCGCGCCGCTGGGAGCCGCATATGTGGCTGCGGCGGTACGGGAGGCGGGCCACGAGGTCAGGCTCCTTGACCTCCAGTTCGCGGTGGACGTGCCGGTGTCCATAAAAGACGCCGTGCGCGCGTTCAAGCCGCACGTCATAGGGCTCTCCATCAGGAACATAGACAACGTCGCGTTCCCGCACAGCCAGTCCTATCTCCCGGACATCCTGCAAGTCGTAAGGACTCTTAAAGCAATCGGTGCAAAGCTCGTAGTGGCGGGCGGCTCGGCGTTTACGCTGATGCCCCGCGAGATACTGGACGCGCTGGGGCTGAACCTGGGAGTTATAGGGGAGGGGGAGGAAGCCTTCCCTGAGCTGTTGCGGCGCATAGGAGAAAGACTTCCGATAAACGACCTCCCCGGCCTGGTCTTCCGTTTCAACGGCGAAATTAGAATAAACCAGCCCAAAAAAATTGCGGACTTAAACGCCTCGCCCGGGCCGGACAGGGCCTTAATCGACAACGCCATGTACATGGAAGAAGGAGGGGCCGGCAACCTCCAGACGAAACGCGGCTGTGCGTTCGGCTGCGCTTACTGCACTTATCCAATCGTCGAGGGACGCAAGGTGCGTCTTCGGTCTCCTTCGCTTTCGGCGGACGAGTTCGAACGGGCTTTTAAAATATACGGCCTGAAGCACATTTTCATAGTGGACAATGTTTTCAATTTCCCGATAGACCACGCGAAGGAATTCTGCAGGGAGTTGATCTCCCGCGATATTAGCCCGGCGTGGAGCTGTTACCTAAACCCCGCGCACATGGACGAAGAGCTGGTGGATTTAATGCTGAAGGCGGGCTGCAAGGGAGTGGAGTTCGGGACCGATTCCGGCGTGGATGAAATCCTTGCAAACTTAGGTAAAGGGTTCAGGGTGGAGGACATTGTCAAGGCCTCCAAACTTTGCGCGGATGCCGGGCTTTCTTTCTGCCACAGCCTGCTCCTGGGCGCGCCGGGTGAGACTGCCCGGACGGTGGAGCAGAGCCTTTCGCTTATGGAAACTTTAAGGCCGAACGCGGTGATCGCGATGCTGGGCATCAGGGTCTTTCCCGGCACGGGCCTGGAGCGGCGCGCGAGGGAGGAAGGGGTCATCAAAGAGGGTGGGCCGGGTCTTAAGCCCTTGTTTTATTTCTCGCCATCACTCGACATGGACGCCGTGTCCCAGTCCCTTGCGAAGTTCGGGCGCGAGCACACAAACTTCATCATGCCGGGCATACACCTCCGGATGACGGATAAGATACGCACAAGGCTTCGCTCGTATGGCTTCACCGGGCCTTTGTGGGAATATCTCAGAGCTTAAGGGAGAAATTTTGGGCAAGACCGTATTTATCTTCCCGGGGCAGGGTTCGCAGTTTCCAGGCATGGGCCGGGAATTATATACTAGTTTTTCACAGGTGCGGGACCTCTACGATAGGGCCTCCGAGTTATCGGGGCTGGATTTAAAGAAGTTGTCTTTTGAGGGGCCACGGGAGGATTTGGACAAAGACATCGAAGCCCAGCTCTCTGTGTACGTCTGCAACGAGGCATGGAGGCTGTGGCTGCTGGAGGACGGCTTCGCGCCGGAAGCGGTCACCGGATACAGCCTGGGTTTTTATTCCGCGCTCGTCGCCTCAGGCGCCGTATCCTTCGAGGACGGCTTGAAGCTCGTAATGGCCGCGGGCGCGCACGCCCTTCGCCAGAATGAAAAAACGCCCGGCACGATGGCCGCCGTAATCGGCCTGTCCGAGGCGGAGTTGGATGCTGTCTGCAAGGAAGCCGCCGAGGGGTTCGCCGAAGAGTTCGATGGCGTCTGGATATCCAATGTCAATGCGGCGAGGCAGATACTGGTTTCAGGGCTTGCGGGCGCGGTAAGCGAGGCCGTCAGGATTTCGCTCTCAAAGGGAGCGCTTCACGCATACGTCATCCCGATGGGCGCGGCGTATCACTCCCCCTTGATGGAAGACGCGTCGAGGGCTTTCCGGGCGGACGTCAGGGGAATTAATTTCCTGTCCCCGCGCATCCCGCTTCTGTCATACATCGACGCCGAATTCATCGACAGCCCCGCAAAAATCGCCGACGTCCTCGGAATGCACCTGCACAAGAAGGTCCCGTGGAAGGACTCAGTACAAAAATTGACAGGCGAAGGATACGATAATTTCATCGAAGCGGGCCCGGGTAGCGCGCTGACCAGGATGGTGAAGTGGATTAACAGGACCGTCGAGGCGACGCCTGCCCAGGACATCCTTCTGGCGAGGGTCTAATGGGCCTGCTTGACCTCAGGACCGCCGTGGTTACCGGCGGCACGAAAGGCATTGGGCGCGCCATATCTCTTGCTTTCCTTCGGGAAGGAGCCGCCGTCGCCGCCATCTATCACGGCGACGATAAGGCCGCCGGGGATTTCCTCTCCAAGGCCCTCTCAATCGGAAAATCCATAACCATAAAGGCGGACGTGTCCGATTCGGCACAGGTCGCCAAGGCATTCGACAGGGTAAAGGCGGAGTTGGGAACGCCTCTTTTGCTCGTGAACTGCGCGGGGGTGATAAAAGACGGCTTCCTGATGCTGATGCGGGAGGAGGACTGGGACAGGGTTATCGCGGTGAACCTGAAGGGGACGTTCAACTGCTCCAAGGCCGCCTGCCGCGGGATGATAGGTGCGAAATACGGCAGGATAATAAACATGGCCTCGCCATCCGCGATTACAGGCAGGGCCGGACAGACGAACTATTCCGCGTCTAAGGGCGGGGTAATGTCCATGACCAAGTCGCTTGCCAGGGAGCTGGCTACTTTCGGGATAACGGTAAACGCCGTAGCGCCAGGAGTTATAAATACCGAGATGACCGAAACCCTGCCGGAGAGAGTCAGGGAGGAGCTTCTATCTCATATCCCTCTCTCAAGGTTCGGTAACCCGGAAAACGTTGCGGATGCCGCGCTGTTTCTGGCCTCGGAGGACGCAGCTTACATAACCGGGCAGACCATCGCCGTTGACGGAGGGATAACTATATAAAAAGGTCTTGATTATTTGAGTTTTCGCAGTTAAAATAACTTAATTTTAGTCCGCAGTCATCCTTACCCCGGCAAAAATGCGCAAATGAGAGACGCGGCAGACATAGGGACTTCCATCCCGCATTCATTCCCTTTTGTGATGCTCGACAGGGTCGTTGAGCTAATCCCCGGAAAATCCGCTTCAGCCGTTAAGAAAATAACCGCAGGCTCGTCTTTTACTCCCGCCTCGCCGCTATATCCGCAGGTGTTCCTTATCGAAGGCATGGCACAGCTTGCGGCAGTCGCCGCCGCTCCTGCCGCATCTGAAGTATCTGCCGCATCTGCATTATCTGATAATCGCGCAGCGAAGCCGGAATCCGGTTTCCTGGCTGCCGTGACTGACGCCAGATTCCATAAACGGCCAGTATCAGGTGACGAGATAAAATACTCCGTCGAATTCGAGGCCGCCGCCATGGGGCTGGCGAGGTTCAAGGGCAGGGCGGAGATAGACGGAGAGCTTGCCGCCGAAGGGGTCTTCACTTTCAGCATCCCAAGAAGGGTTGTCCATGATTAAAGACCCCCATGAGATAATCAGCAGCCGCAGCAATAAGTCCATAAAATACCTGAAATCCCTCTCTCTTGCCAGGAACCGTCAGAAGGAAAGCCGGTTCATAGTCGAAGGCATCAGGATAACCGAAGAGATACTTGAGCGGAGATGCTGCGTCCGGAAACTCATAATCTCTCCCCATGCCGCGCAGAACGAAAGGGCGGCGATGCTCGTGCAGTCCGCGGTGGAGCAGGGGGTCGAAGTGTTATGGGTGGCGGACCGCGTGGTGGATTACCTCTCGGAGACAAAGACGAGCCAGGGGGTGATGGCGTTAGTTGAGCCAGAGACTTTTTCGGAGAGCGACCTGGACAAGGGGCTTATCCCGATGGTGGTACTGGCCCACCTCCTCCAGGACCCGGGGAACCTCGGCACAATTGTAAGGGTGACGGAGGCGGCGGGCGGGGGCGGAGTTGTCACGACGCCGGGGACGGTCGATTTCTACAACCCGAAGGCGCTTCGGGCGACTATGGGGAGCATTTTCCGGCTCCCGACCTTGCGGACACCCTCTCTGGAAGACTTTATTCATAATATGAAATCAAAAGGTTATCAGGTAGTTGCGGCAATGGTCTCAGCGAGGATAAGATATTTTGACGTGGACTTCACGAAACCGACCGTCCTGCTTTTAGGGCAGGAAGGGGCGGGCCTTCCTCCCGAGGCCGCACTGCTTACCGACCAGAAGGTGTCTATCCCGATGTCCACTATGATAGACTCTCTGAACGTGGCCTCCGCGGCCTCCGTAATCCTCTACGAGGCCGTCCGCCAGAAAATAGCATCCGGCGGCGATTTCGCCAAAAAATAATTTAATCAGCCGCTCTTTCCTGCTATAATGGCCTATTAATGATAAATTTCAAGGAGATGCAATGGGACTTCTTTCATGGATGATGGGCTGCAAGGATATAAATTCTCAGGAACTCAAGGCAAAGCGGGGCAGGAAAGAGGATTTCTTTCTGCTGGACGTGCGTACCCCCGGCGAATACAAGAGCCGCAAGATTGACGGTGCGAAGCTGATCCCTTTAAGCGAACTGGACGCGCGGGCGAAAGAGGTCCCGAAAAATAAAGAGGTAGTGGTTTACTGCGCGAGCGGGATGAGGAGCTTGTTCGCATGCAGGAAATTGAAGGGCCTTGGTTTCACTAACATTAAGAACCTCTCCGGCGGCATCAGCCAGTGGTAAGTCTTATTTCTTCTTAGGCTCCACGAATACCGTCTTGTTGCCTGTAAAAATCACCGCCCCGGGCGCGCCGTCCTTCATTTTCCGGACGTATTTAACGAACGTATAATCCACCGGAGCCGAGCTTTCCTTTTTCGCCTCGGAGTAATATGCCGCCGCCTCAGCCGCCTGGAGGATTGTAGAAAGCGGTATATCCGGGCGGCGGGCCGGGTTCCGGACGATAACGTGCGAGCCCCGGTATCCCTGGGCGTGGAGCCATAGGTCCATGGACTGGGCGGTCTTGAACGTCAGCAGGTCGTTCATCTTCGAGTTTTTCCCGATAAGCACGAGATATCCGTCCGATGTCGTGAACGACGGGAATTCCGGAAGCCTGCTTTTAGCAGTTCTTCTCCCGCGCTTAGGCTCCGGGAGATATGGTCTTAGGTCGTCTATTTCCGCCGCTTCCAACTGCTCCAGCCGGTCTTCAAGTGTCCGAAGCCCCGTCCTCGCCGCCGCAAGACGCTCCCGGAGAAGCTTTTCGCCTGCCCGCGCCTTCTTTGCCTTTTTAAAATATTCCTGCGCGTTCTCCACGGCGCCCTGCTTCGGGTCCAGGGGGATTTCAAGCGTATTACCGCTTACATAGTCGGTTAGCGAAACCTGCTCCGCTCTTGGAGCGACCCGGTTCAAAGACGCCATAAGCGTCTGGGCGAATAGCTGGTACTGCTCCGCCTTTTCCGCCCTTGCCAGGTCCGACTCTATAGCCTGCACCTTCTTACGCGCGCTTGATAGCTCCGTCTTGAGCTTTCGCAGAAGCCCCGCCTTAACCGACTGGAATTCCCGCCGCTTATCGGCTTCGCTATAAAAGGCCTCCGCCGCCCCGTTCATTGAGGAAAACTCCCGAAACAATATATCCGGCGCATCGCCATGCTGCGAAAGCGGACCTGCGGCCAGGACCGGCCCCTTCTCAGTCTCGTAAATTCGCGGCGGGAACTTTCCCGCACCTAATTCATGTATCAGATTTTTAAGTGCCTCCGCCAGTCTCTCCGGGTCCGAATTTCCCGTCGCCGACACCTCGCGGGCAAGCAGGGGGCTCAAACCGCCGATTTTACTGAACAGCGCCTTATCCGTCGGCATTTCCGGGTTTTCCCGGATTATATCCTTTATATCGTCAGAAGTTATGCCGTATGGGTCCTGCTTGTCCGGCACCGGCGGAGGTGAATAAAAAAGCCCCGGCAGAATGACCCTTGCCCCTTCCTCCAGGGCGACGTAAGACTGCGCGAGAAGTATTTTTCTCTCCGCATCAAGGACGATAAGCTCCGGCTTTTTCCCGGCTATCTCGAATATAAGACTTACCGGCGCTTCATTTTTGCCGGTTTTTCTGTTAAAATTAAACAGCGCAACACGCTCCAGGCCCTCCTGCTCGATGGACAGGAGTCTGAAGCCGAGCAAAAGGTTCGCGAGGCTCTGGCCGAAGGGAGTCAACTCCCGCAAATCTTTCGGCTTTCCCGATAGAAGGTGTATCCGGGGGGACTGTGGCCGGGGGGAGATGAGCAGGGTTACTTTACCGCCGTCGCCCTTGAAAAGGAGATAGAACTCCCCCGATTGCCCTTCGGCGAGTTCCGCGAGTCTTTTGCCCGGCAGACACCGGGCAAGCTCGGATATGACGGCTTTAAATACGGATATGTCCATGGGCGCGTATCTTAGCATATTTTTTCTCTTGACAAACAGTCATAATTTACATATAGTTCCACTTTCGCGGGGATGGTCATTATAAAATTCAAGGCGGGCCAAAAGAGGATAATGATGAGCACGGTATCGGCAAAAAAGAACGAAGTGGACAGGAAATGGTTCGTGGTGGACGCCTCCGGTGTGGTTCTCGGAAGGCTTGCCACGAAGGTTGCCTCCGTCCTCAGGGGAAAGCATAAAACGATATTCACGCCGCACGTCGATGCGGGCGATTTTGTTGTCGTTATAAATGCGGAGAAGATCAAGCTCACCGGCAGTAAGTTAGATGACAAGCAATACTATCATCACTCCGGATATCCGGGCGGGCTGAAGTCCATCACGGCAGGCAAGCTCCTGAAGACCAGGCCGGAAGAGGTCATAAAGGCCGCCGTCAAAGGAATGCTCCCGCATACCCCGCTGGGCCGGGACCTTATATTGAAGATGAAAGTATATTCCGGCTCGGAGCATCCGCATGAAGCGCAGAGGCCCGAACCCATGAAAATAGAAGGCTGTAAAGGGAGAAACGACTAATGGCAGAGACGAAATTTTACGCCACCGGCAAGAGGAAGAACTCCATTGCCCGGGTATGGCTTTCGATGGGCGAGGGCAAGTTCAGCATAAACGGCAGGACGATGGAAGACTACTTCGGCCGCGAGGTCCTTCGCATGATAATCAACCAGCCGCTTGAGCTGGTCAACATGATAGGCAAGTTCAACGTGAACGCACTGGTATCCGGCGGCGGCACATCCGGCCAGGCGGGCGCGCTAAGGCACGGAATTTCCAAGGCTTTGCTTGAGGTTGACGCCGAGCTTCGGAGCGCCTTAAAGAAGGCGGGCTTCCTTACCCGCGACCCGAGAGTGGTCGAGCGCAAAAAGTACGGCCAGCCGGGCGCGAGGAAGAAATTCCAGTTCTCCAAGAGGTAATCCGGTAACATCAGGATTGGTTTTCCCGAAGGGGGCTGTGAAAAGCGGCCCCCTTTTTAATTTCCAATTTTGGTTTTCTGGGGCGGGCGGCGTTTCATTTTGGGACGCGAAAAATCCGTTTTTTGCCGAAAAATCCGTTTTCATGGGCTAAAAATATTCTTAAGTTTCAAATACTTATAAAATCAAAAACGTGATGCCGGAATCGTTTGCAAAAGGGGCGTAACTCTATTTAATACAAGGGAAAATTCGCTTAAAGACCTTAAAAATCGGTGTATCGTAAACCCGTCCCTGACCCCCGAAAATGGCTCGTAAGGCCATGGATATGTCATAAAATCGATACCCCGGCGGGATTCGTTGTTTTTTTAGATTTTTCTGAATAATTATGAACCGGCGGCGACTTAGCCCGATTAAACAGGAACGGCAATTAAGAGCGGGAGGATACAGTTAACTCGGTTGCCCAAAAATGATTGACTGCACACTTTGATTGTGAGTAAATGTTGGCGAGTTTGATAAAAAACTCATGGGATGCAAAGATGAACTTAGATATTGATAAAATTATTTCGGCAGGGAAATGGGTTGGTGGCGTTATTGGATGGATAATTACAAATGTATTCACTTACAGAAGAGGCCGTAAAGCAAAGATCGATGATATCCAAATTACGAAACGCCACCAATTTGCTGAGCAGATAGCAGAGATTTTACAAAAAGATTTTTATAATCGTAAGATGTTAAAAAATGGATATCATGAAAATTTTGATCATATGGAAAATTTCAATGCCGCAATGGACTCCTTTAGTAAATATGAAACATTATATGTTAGCATGAAAGAATTGATCCCCACATTAAGTATAGATATTGCCCAACTTCAAACACTAAATATGAAGGCAGCCATTTATTTAAACAAAGCTACAACGAAGGATATTGAAGATTATATTGAAGCCACACGTTTTACTTTCCACCACGATGGAATTGGAATTATAAATACTTTTTATGAATCGTTTTTTCAGAATTTACTTGATGAAGAACGATTCAAAAAACTAAATATTAGCTATGACAAATCAATCAGTCATCTGAGGAAAGCGGTTAAATAATCAAAAAGGAAATAATTCATGCTAAAAGTCGCAGTAGTAGGTTCGAGCGGATACGCGGGGGGAGAGCTTTTACGCATACTCCTGGGGCATCCGGAAGTGGAAGTGACGGCGGTGACGTCGGAGAAATCGGAGGGGCAGAGCGTGCTCGCGC
>JBARKJ010000024.1:0-18272 GCA_049801375.1 Nitrospirota bacterium
TCGACCCGCCATATAGCCTCGGAGGTGTTGGCGACGAAGGTGCGGTAGCGGGTTTCGCTTTCAAATAACGCCGTTTCCGCGGCCATCTTTGCGCGCTCCGCGATCCTTTTCTTTATCGCCTGCTCGACCGAATTTATTATCCTTGCAAAATGGGCGAAACCTGTTTCCTTTGTGAAATAGTCGTCCGCCCCGTTCTTGAACGCCTCCCGTGCAACCTGCTCGTTGCCTTGGCCGGTAACGAAGATAAACGGGACGCCGTTTCCTTGCTCCCTTACGGCCTTAAGGAATTCCATCCCGTCCATTTCGGGCATCTGGAAGTCCGAAAGTATGCAGTCAACGGGGTTATTTTTCAGGTATTCAAGGGCTTCCCGCCCGCCGCCTGCGAACGAAATAGAAAAATGCTGGGCGTCTCTGAGGAGTCTGAAGCTGATCAACCGAGCCATGTCAACGTCGTCATCTACTATGAGAACCCGCAAATGTTCCATGGCTCCCTCTAAGAGTCAATATATATATCAATTATTATACAAAAAAAACGAATATCCGGTCAATTACCCACAATATCTTGTTGTTAAAACTTGACTTGAACTGCCTGCTTGTGTTATTTATTGCAAGTCATTATCGAAGGAGGACGGTCATAAACATCAGGGTCTGCACGCTCGCCTCGGGGAGCAAAGGGAACTGCATACTTGTCGAGGGCGGAAGCGTTAAAATCCTGGTGGACGCCGGCCTCTCCCTGCGCGAGACGAAACTGAGGCTTTCCCAGATCGGCATCAAACCCGAAGAGATTTCCGCGGTATTAATAACCCACGACCATCGCGACCACGTCCAGGGCCTAGGGCCTGTCGCGCGCGGCCTGCGCGTGCCCGTATACATGACTGAGAAGACCTGGGGCGTCGTCCGGTCCTGGCAGGGGAATGGCTTCAAGGTAATGGATTTCGAGGCGGGGACGGCTTTCAATATAGGCGGGTTGACTGTCGAGCCTTTCTCCACCCCGCACGATGCGGCGGACCCGGTAGGCTTTTGCTTTTATGCCGGAAATGTCAAGGCGGGGCTGGCGACGGATTTGGGATACGCGACCAGTCTCGTGATGGAGCGGCTTAAAGGCTGCGATATCCTTGTGCTGGAGTCCAACCACGACCCCAAGATGCTTAAGGAAGGCCCTTATCCCTGGCCGCTCAAGCAACGCGTCTCGGGTAAAGAAGGCCACCTCTCCAACGAGGACGCCGCCACCCTCCTGTCCGCCCTTATTCATTCGGGCCTTAAGTCCGTGACGCTCGCCCACTTAAGCCAGATAAACAACCTCCCCGAACTGGCGTACCAGACCGCCAGGGAAGCGCTAGTCAGGTGTTCATGCGATGGCTATATTACGATAGGCGTAGCGAGGCAGGATATATCGGGCGCTTTCGCGGAGGCCTAAGCCTCCTGCACCGCACGGCGATTATAGTGTCATTTGGCGGAATCGTAGATGCGCTCGCGGATTTTATCTAAGCCGCCACAACGCGTTCCACGACCATCGTGACTTCTCCGGCCTGGTCGAAAATCGGATAGGCGTATATAATAAACTTCTTTTCCCCGGCTGAAATCCCTCTCGAAACCGGCTTTTTCGTGCGAATGACCTCTTCTACGGGGCAGTTCTGCAACGGCTCCTTCATGCTGTGGAAAACCCAACTGCATTTCTGGCCGATTATATCCTTTACCTGGAGTCCGGCCCATTCGGCGGAGGCCTTGTTGGCCATTATTATCATATGGTCCGTGTTCTGGATGTTGATTACGTCCGGCACGGTGTCCAGCGCGGTCTGCCACTGGTTCTGGAAGTTGCTCAGGAGCACGGCCAGGTAATCGTTATCCACGGAAAGCGCGAGCTGGTTCCCGAAATTGGACATCAGCTTGATGTCGGAAGAATTATATTCCTTGTGTTCACTGGTAAATACCGCCAAAACGCCCCGGACCACGCCCTTTGTAAGAAGAGGCACCGCTACTGCGGACTTTATCCCGAGCTGGTGGATCTCCTCCGGCACCGCGAATCTCTTTTCATTGGCAAAATCCTTTATCACGGCGGGCTTTTTTATCTCGGAAACATAAGACATAAGGCCCACATTCCTGGACATGCCGCACCCTTTCAATCCATCTTCGTCCTCGGCGTTTGAGACCGTAACGTGTAGTCTTCCGCCGTTGGGGTGTACCGCGCTCAGGACGACGGCAAGGCCTTCCATGCTGTTCATCACTATTTCCAGGGCCGGCTTATACTTCTCCTGCGGCGGCTGGACGGACAAAAGAGCGCTGGAGAAGGCGTTCAGCGCGAAAAACTCTTTATTCTGATGCACCACTTCTTTGGTCATTTTCTCAAGCGCCTGCTCCGAAGATGTCAGTTGCAGCACTTTGTTTACGGTAGAAAAAAGCTTCTCGGACTCGAAAGGCTTCTTTAAGTAGTCCAACGCCCCCGCCTTCATCAGATCCACCGCGACTTCTTCGTCGCCCCTGGCGGTGATAATTATAACCCTTGAGGCTGGAGAAGCTTTTTTAACGGCGTTTAAAAGGTCCATCCCGGAGACGTCCGGGAGCATTAAATCCTGGAGGATTATAGTGGGCAAGAATGAGGCGGCCGCCTCTATGCCTTCTGCGCCTTTATAGGCGACTTTGGTTTCAAAGCCTTTCTGGGCCAGCATTTGTCCCAGGAGATTAGCGAACTCTTCGTCGTCGTCGATTACCAAAACTTTCTCGGACATTTGTATTCCTCTCAGGTCAAGACAGTATATTTAATAACCAAAAAAATTCAAGATAAATTTGGAGTTCAAAGCGCGCATCGTGTATTGTATAATAAAATATTTACCTATGGAGGGGCGATGGACCTGACGCAGGCGGCAAAGAGGGTAAGCGAGCTCCGGGAGACGATCGAATATCATAACCGGAAATACTATATAGAAGACAGCCCCGTAATCTCCGATTATGAATTCGACATGCTCTTAAAGGAGCTTTCCGAGCTGGAAACGAAATTTCCTGAATTAATCACTCCCGACTCCCCTACCCGCCGCGTCGGCGGCGCGCCCATAAAAGAGTTCCGCCCCGTGCGCCATATATCCCCGATGCTCTCCCTGGACAACACTTACAACAAAGACGACCTGGCCGAATTCGACGAACGTATCAGGAAACTCGCTCCCGGAACTGTTTTTGAGTATTTCGTGGAGCTGAAAATCGACGGCGTCGCGTCTTCCCTCACCTATGAAGACGGTGCGCTTTCGGTCGCCGCGACCAGGGGCGACGGGACCACGGGAGACGACATCACGCATAACGCAAAGACCATCCGGAGTATCCCGCTGTCCGTCCGGAATATCCCTGGTGCTCTCAAAGGTATGAGGTTCCATGTCCGGGGCGAGATATTCCTGCCGCTTAAGTCCTTCGAGAAAATCAATGACGACCGGCTGTCCAGGGGGGAGGAGCCATTCGCCAACCCGCGGAACGCCGCCGGCGGTTCACTCAAACAGCTGGACCCAGGCATTACGGCGAAGCGGGGCCTGGACATGTTCGCATACCAGCTTGTCCCGGAGGACGACCCGTCCATTTTCAAGAGCCAGTCCGGGAGCGTGGCCGCGCTTGAAGAGATGGGTTTCAAGATAAATAAAGTCCATAAAACATGCCGGGATATCGAATGCGTCATAGGTTTCTGCAATGAATGGGAGGCCAAAAGAGGCGAGCTTCCATACGAGATAGACGGGATGGTGATAAAGGTGGACGACCTGCGCCTCCAGGGAAGGCTTGGCTCCACGGGCAAATCGCCGCGCTGGGCTATCTCGTACAAATTCCCGGCAAAACAGGCAACCACGAGGCTCAATAAAATCATTGCTTCAGTAGGACGGACCGGCGCGGTTACCCCCGTCGCGTTCCTGGAGCCTGTCAGGATTGGCGGGGTTACTGTATCGCGCGCGGCGCTTTATAACGCGGACGAACTTGAGAGGCTCAATATAAATATCGGCGATACAGTGCTCGTAGAGCGCGGGGGCGAGGTCATCCCGAAGGTCGTAAAGGTTGTCGAGAAGAAGACGCCCGGCGTCTATAAGCTCCCGGCAAACTGCCCATCGTGCGGGAGCGCTCTCGTGCGCGAGGAGGGCGAGGCGGCGACCCGCTGCATAAACATAAGCTGCCCGGTACAGCTCCAGAAAAACGTGGAGCATTACGCCTCACGCGGTGCGATGGACATCGAGGGCATGGGGCCGAAGGTTATTGACCTGCTCATACGGGAGAGACTCATCGAAGACTTCGCGGACTTGTATAAACTAACGGTGGACGAACTCGTGCCGCTGGAGAGAATGGGGAAAAAATCGGCGGAGAACCTTGTGGAGCGGATAGAAAAGAGCAAGGAGAAGCCGCTCGCGCGGCTTTATTACGGCCTGGGTATACGTCACGTCGGCGGACGATCGGCGGGAGTCCTTGAAAACCGGTTCAATTCGCTCGACGACCTCATAGAGGCAAAGACCGGCGAGCTTGAGACGATAAACGAGATCGGCCCGGTGATGGCGAAGGCTATACATGATTTTTTCCGCGAGGATAGAAATCTGAAAGTGATAAACAAACTGAAAGCCGCCGGAGTGCGCACAAGCGAGGAACGGAAAACCCCGGAGGCGCCGCAGGACCTGGCGGGGAAAACCTTCGTCTTCACGGGCACTATATCTCTTCCCAGGGCACAAGCCGAAGATTTGGTGAAGAGACGCGGCGGAAAGGTAAGCTCGTCCGTAAGCAAGAAGACGGCCTACGTGGTGGCGGGAGAAGAGCCTGGCTCAAAGTACGATACCGCGAAAAAGCTGGGGGTCAAAATTCTTTCGGAGGAGGAGTTTAAGGAGATGGTGCGTTAAATTTTCAGCCCTTTCAGCTTTACATATGCCCGCCAGTCCCTCCGCCGCCTGAAGCTGGGATTCCCCTTGTGGTAGCGGATGCCGTCTTCGACGGCCTTTTTTGCCTCGTCCTTCATGCCAAGCGCGTTCAGCGCCCTGGCGTACTGGTACAGCCCCTCGATGCTGGTGTTGTTTATGGAGAGATGCTTCTTCAGCGATTCCAGCGCCTCCTGGTGCTTCCCCAACGCTATTTGCGCCTCCCCAAGGTAAAGCCAGCTTTCCCCGTACTTGAGCCTCGGCTCCAGTTCCACGGCCCTTCCAAGATACTTCACGGCCTCATCGGGTTTCCCCGACCGGAGGTACGCAAGGCCGGTAAAGTGGTTGACTTCGGCGGAATTCGGCTCCTTTTTCAGGGCTTCCAGGAAATTGTCTAATGCTTCCGCGGGCCGCCCCTTTTCCAGCAGGACCATCCCTAAGTCCCGCCGTGCGGTGGAGTCGTATGGATTAATAGATACTTCCCTCCGGAGGCGGGAGAAGACCTGGCTCCTGCGTATCCACACGGACGGGTTCGGGATGCGGTCCCTGAACACATACAAAAGGACAGCCGCCACGAGAATATAAGGGTGCCGGAGCAGCAGGTTGAATACGATGAAGTACAGTATGTAGCTGATGATGCCCAAGGCTTAAAACCTCCGCGTAAGACTATAGAATGGGTCCCCGGCCATGTCAATGCTATAATTATGATAAAGTGGGTGTATTGTCCGTCGATTTACATTGGGAAGGTACCGCCATGAACACCGCAATGAAAACGACTATCGAAAAACTGGTTGAGCGTCCCGGCCAGGGAAGCATATTGGAGCAACTCGACAAGCTTGTCCGTAAACAACAAAGGACCGAGCTATATAATATGCTCGAACAGATAGATAAAAAGGAAGTCGAGAAGTATCCCGTCCTGCTTGATAAATGCATCCCGCAAATCGGAAAGAAAATCCCGACAATGCTTCGCTTTTCCCTGCAAAACTGGCAACGAAATGACGAGGTCTTCTGGCGGTCACTCGGCGATTATATCATCCTCGCGCTTCATCGCGTGACGGACGTGGAATATGACAGCATAAGGGGAAAAATAAAGGTGCAATACTTCGCCAAAACGGCAGGAAGAGTAAAATCGCCGGAAAATATAAGGGAGATTATCCAGGGAATCGCGTTTCTGGTGGACACAGAGGTATTGCCGACGGACTTTACCCATTTCAGGAGAATGGCGGAAAGGCGCGGCAGCGTAGGAGAAATGAGCAAGGAACAAGCCGCCATAATCGGCGCCATATTGAAGTTCATTTGAGCCGCAGAAAAGTAGTAACAGTTATTAAATGGTAAATTTGCACATACTGGTTTTTATGCTATATTAACTATTAAATAAGGTTTGTAACGGCGACGTAGCCAAGTGAAAAGGCAGAGGCCTGCAAAGCCTCTTACAGGGGTTCAAATCCTCTCGTCGCCTCCATAAATCAGTAGGGCTGTCCAATTGGGCAGCCTTTTTTTTGCGCCTTTGATCCCTTTTGACCCCTATCATACTGAGAGATATAATTTAATATAAAGGTGTAAGGAAGGATTTACAAATGAGAGCGTTTTTTAAAAAGTTTTTCGCCCGTTCCGCCCCGAAGACCCTATTAATAATTTTCGCGGCTGTCGTCGCAATAATCCTGATACT
Organism: Nitrospirota bacterium; assembly: GCA_049801375.1. Lineage (GTDB taxonomy): Bacteria > Nitrospirota > JACRHJ01 > JACRHJ01 > JACRHJ01 > JBARKJ01. The sequence continues at coordinate 6,532 of JBARKJ010000024.1, forward strand.
GTTCGTCGCATCCTTTTTCGTGGACAGGCCGCTCCGGGGCTACCTGGAAAAAACTATGAACACCAAACTTAAGGGCTATCACGTAAGCCTCCCAGGCGCGCATTTCCAGATAATCGGGTTTTCACTCACCTTAAACAAACTGCAGATCATGCAGAACGAGCACCCGAACCCGCCGATAGCCTCTATCCCAAGCCTCACCGCTAGTGTGCAGTGGCGGGAGCTTTTAACCGGGAATCTAGTCGCTGATTTTGAATTCGACAGACCGCAGATGCACGTTGATTTAACACAGCTCCGGACGGAGGCCAAAAGGACGACGAAGATAAAGAACGAGGGCTGGCAGCAGGCGTTCGAATCCATATATCCCCTGGATATCAACCATGTGATTTTTAATGACGGCGACATCGTATACATCGACGTGGACCAAAAGATGCCCCTGCACATCAAACACCTGAACATGGAGGCGGACAACATCAGGAACATTCACTCCAGGCAGGGTGCCTATCCATCGTTGCTACACGCGGAAGCCATAGTCTTTGGTACGGGGAAGGGCACCATCGACGGAAACGCTGATTTCCTGAAAGAACCCTATATGGGCATGAAAACGAAATTCAAGCTGAAAGACGTGCCCCTGGACCGTTTCAAATCAATAATAGCCAGAGAGAACCTGAATATAAGCGGCGGGGTAATTTCCACGGAGGGGGAAATAGAATACGCGCCGCACGTAGAGACGGTGCATATATCCGACCTGACTATCGACAAGGTCAAAATAGATTACTTGCACTTGCCGCAGACAGCACAGGCCGAGGCGGCGCGGGTGGCGGCTGTGAAGGCTGCCGCGAAGAAAGCCGGCAACAAGCCGGAGATGCTTTTAAAGCTTGACAAGATGAGGCTGACCCACAGCGAGCTTGGATACGTGAACATGGCCAAAAGCCCCGGCTACAGGGTGTTTATTTCCAATGTGGACCTTACGGTAAAAAACCTCTCTAACCACTTAACCGAAGGCGTATCCGACATTACGCTGTCGGGGCTTTTCATGGGCAACGGCTTGACCACCGCCTCAGCCGCTTTCAGGCCAGCGAAGGCAGGGCCGGATTTCGACCTCAAGCTCGCGGTAAAGAATACCGACCTGACATCCATGAACAAGATATTGCTCGCATACGGCAGTTTCGATGTCGTACACGGGTTTTTCTCGTTGTACGTGGATATGCACGTGAAAGACAGAAAGATCGATGGATATGTAAAACCGATGTTCACGAACATGCAGGTATACGACAAGCGAAAGGACGCGGAGAAGAGCCTCTTCCGGAAGCTTTACTATATGCTGGTTGGCGGGATTTCCCATATCCTGGAGAACCAGCGCTCGTCCGTAGCGACAGAGGTGAACATTTCCGGGATGACGGCAAGCCCCAAGACGAGCACTTTGCAGGCGATAATAAATCTTATCCGGAACGCGTTCTTCCATATGATATTGCCGGGCTTCGACAGGAGCATTAAAGGCGCGGAAAGCAACCCGCCCCCGCAGGGCTATAATCTTTTCGGTCCCGCTTATTATGCCGGCTATGGCGACTTGACGGGCATTATGCGTGAAGATATATTCTATGTTTAGCATAGGGGGCAAAATAATTTGAGCGGGGCCAATGATACAAAAGGAGAATAAAAAATGGAAAAAATGTTCGAACTCCTGCAGCAGGACCACAGGGAGATTTCACAGATGATAAGCCAGATGCAGAAGACAAGCGGCCGGAAGAGGGAACAACTCTTCTCCCAGTGCTCGGACGCTCTGGAAATGCACATGCAGATAGAGGAGGACTACCTGTACCCGGCCCTGGAGGACATCGACGAGACCAAGGACCTTGTCCGCGACTCCTACGAGGAGCACAAGATGGTCAAGAAACTGATTAAGGACATGGAGAAATTGAACGTGGACGACCAGAAATGGGATGCAAAACTTATGGCGATGAAGGAAAACATCGATCACCACGTCCAGCAGGAGGAGACCGTGCTATTCAGGCAGGCCCCGAAGGTGCTGTCGCGCGAGGAACTGGAAGATCTAAACGACCAGATAATAGAAGAAAAAGAGGCGGCATAGGCTGCCTTATATGCGCGGGGGGACTAAACCGCGTGGAATGAGGATTATGGCACACGCAATCTGGAAAGGCAGCATCAGCTTCGGACTGGTGCAGATACCTGTAGGGCTTTATTCGGGGGAGAAGCGGGAAGAATTAAACTTCGCGATGCTCGATAAAAACGACTTCTCCCCCGTAGGATACAAGAGATACAACAAGAATACCGGCCAGGAAGTAGGCTGGAACGACGTGGTAAAGGGCTATGAATACGAAGAAGGCCGGTATGTGGTGCTGTCGGATGATGACCTGAAAAACGCCAACCCCAAGGCAACCCAGACAGTAGAGATACTGGACTTCGTGGACGCGGATGAAATACCCGCAGAATACTTCGACAAGCCTTATTATCTGGCGCCCACCGCGAAAGGGAAAAAGGGCTATGCGCTTCTCCGGGAGATGCTGAAGAAAACGGGCAAGGTGGGCATAGCAAAGGTCGTCATCCATACCCGCGAATATATCGCGGCGCTCATGCCCCAGGGTAATGTGCTCGTACTGGACATCCTCCGGTACCCATATGAGATAAGGGATACCTCCGACCTTGAAATACCCGGAGAAAACATCTCGGAGCTGGGCGTTACGGACAAAGAAATACAGATGGCCGAGATGCTCGTCAAGGGCATGGTGGACAAGTGGGACCCTGCCAGATACAAGGATACGTACCGCGAAGACGTAATGAAGATGATAGAGGAGAAGGTGAAGACGGGCGACACGAAGCGTCTGGCGGAAGCGGCCATGAAAGAGGAGAAAAAGGGCGCGGAGATAATAGACCTTATGTCGCTGTTGAAGAAGAGCGTCGAGGAGAAAGAGGCCCAGAGGAAGCAGGCGCCCGCAAAACCTCAAAAGAAGCCGGTGTCTAAGAAGGCCGGGAACAAGGCGGCATAGTGGCTAAAGAGAAATCTGAAGATAAGGCGGCAGACCTCTCCGAGTACCGGCGGAAACGCCATTTCGACAAGACCTCCGAACCTGAGGGAGGGAAGGCCGAGGGCGGAGTATTCGTCGTCCACAAACACGCCGCGAGCCACCTCCATTACGACTTCCGCATCAGTCTTGACGGCGTGCTGAAAAGCTGGGCAGTGCCGAAAGGTCCGTCGCTTGACCCGTCCGTCAGGCGTCTCGCCATGCACGTCGAGGACCATCCATACGACTACAAGGATTTCGAGGGCATTATCCCGAAGGGAGAATACGGCGGCGGCACCGTCATGGTCTGGGACAAAGGGACGTGGATACCCGACCACGACCCCCGCGAGATGTACGCTAAAGGCTCTATGAAATTTACCCTTCTCGGACAGAAGCTGAAAGGAAAATGGGCGCTTGCCCGAATGAAGAAAGTCTCCGAACAGGAAGGCCGGGAGAGCTGGCTCCTTATAAAAGAGAAGGACGAATATGCCCGGCCCGGAAGCGGTGATGAACTGCTAAACGATAACCCGTTAAGCGCCGCAACCGGCAGGGATATGGACGAGATAGCCTCCGGCGCAAAACCTGAAAAAACGCCCGCCGTTATTCCTAAAAAAAAAGCCGCCAAATAAAAGCCCTCGGCGGTAAAAAAACGCCTATGCCGGAAATGATATACCCGCAGCTCGCCACGCTCGTGGAAGAGCCTCCCGAAGGAGACGGATGGCTCCACGAAATAAAGCTGGACGGCTACCGTGTGCTGGCCCGCCTTGAAAATAACAAAACAACCCTTTATACCAGAAGGGGCAACGACTGGACCGGCACATTCGCGCTCATAGCGAAGGCCGTATCGGAACTTTCGGCGGAGACGCTCTGGCTGGACGGTGAAGTGGTCGTGATGCGGCAAGACGGCACGTCCAGTTTTGAGGACCTTCAGAACGCCCTGAGCCTGGGCAGGGATACGGAGCTGTCTTATTATATTTTCGACCTGATGTACATGGACGGGCAGGACCTGCGCGGCGTCCCGCTGATTGACCGGAAGAAAACCCTGAACGGGCTGCTGAATTCGGAGGGAAAGCCGAAGAGCCCGTTATTTTACAGCGACCACGTAGCGGGCAGCGGCAGGGCTTTTTTCGACAACGCCTGCAAATTCCGGCTCGAAGGGATAATATCGAAAGCGGCCGATTCCATTTATGCCTCGGCCCGAGCAAAGACGTGGCTGAAGATAAAGTGCGGGCTGAGGCAGGAATTCGTAATCGGCGGTTATACCGAGCCCGGCGGGTCCCGTACCGGCTTCGGAGCGCTCCTGCTGGGGGTTTACGACCCCGACGGCAGATTGCGCTTCAAAGGGCGGGTCGGGACGGGGTTTAATCAGAATATGCTGGAAGAAATATCTACGCGCCTTAAGAAGCTGGAGATAAAAGAACCTCCTTTTATAGCCCCCCCCGCGGGTGCCGGAGCAAAAGGCGTTCACTGGGTGAAGCCGAATATGGTGGGAGAGGTGCGGTTTTCCGAATGGACGAAGGATGGAATCCTCCGCCAGCCGGCCTTCCTGGGCATCCGGGAGGACAAACCGCCGATGCAGGTCGTGCAGGAGAACCCTGAACCAGTCAGGGAAGTGCAGAAAGAAGTCAAACCAGACCCTGCAGCCGCACCGTCGTCCAGAAAAGAGATAGGCGGAGTCTTTCTGACAAATGCGGACAGGGTCCTTTACCCGGCGCAGGGCCTGACCAAGAGCGACCTTTGGCAATATTACGAGTTAGTGGAAAAGCTTATAATCCCGCACGTCGCCGGGCGACCACTAACACTGGTTCGCTGTCCGGACGGAAGGCACGAGGACTGTTTTTTTCAGAAGCACGCGAACGAGACTGTGCCGAAAGTACTGGAGAGGATACCGGTAAAGGAAGGCGGCGGAATCGAGAGTTACATGGTCGTCGATTCGTTTGCGGGACTCGCCGCGCTCGTCCAGATGGGCGTGCTGGAAATCCATACATGGAACTCCCGAAAGGAGAAGCTCGAATTCCCGGACCGTTTCGTGATGGATATAGACCCGGACCCGACCGTCGCCTGGGATAAAGTAGTAGAGGCGGTAGTACTTCTGCGGGAGAGGCTGGGCGAGCTTGGCTTGATAAGCTTCCTGAAGACGACCGGCGGGAAAGGGCTTCACGTGGTGGTCCCGCTTGCGGCGAAGCAGGACTGGGAGGAAGTGAAGGCATTTACCAAGGCGCTGGCCGAAGATGTCGTGCGCCATGCGCCGGATGCCTTTACCTCGAAAATGACCAAGGCAAGGCGTGTGGGCAGGATATTCGTGGACTACATGCGGAATACCCGTGGAGCCACGGCGGTGGAAGCCTATTCCACGCGGGCGAAGGATGGCGCGCCGGTCTCGGCCCCTGTTGAATGGGAGGAGCTGGCCGACGGAGTGCGCTCGGATTCCTTTAATATCAGGAACATGCCAGCCCGGATAAAGAACCTGAAGAGAGACCCCTGGGAGGGCTTTTTCGATATCAGGCAGTCGATAACAAATACGGCGAAAAGAAAGCTGGGGATGGATTAGTGCTTGCAAATCCCCCTCCCCTGCCTTAAAATCCTTTTCTTATGAAAATACTTATAACCGGCGGAGCGGGTTTCATAGGCTCCCACATAACGGATGCCGCTATTGACGCGGGGATGGAGGTTGTCATTGTTGATAACCTCTTCACTGGCAAAAGAGAGAACCTTAACCCGTGCGCGAAGTTCTATCTTGCCGACATCAGGCATAAAGACATCGCTGATATTTTCGCCGATGAAAAACCTGACGTCGTCTGCCACCATGCGGCACAGGTGAGCGTCCGCAATTCTGTTGAGGACCCTTGCACGGACGCCGAAATAAACGTGGTCGGCTCCATAAACGTCATAGACAACTGCAAGAAGTTCGGCGTCAAAAAAATCGTCTTCGCTTCCTCCGGCGGAGCGATTTACGGAGAGCAGGAGAAGTTCCCCGCTCCTGAGGACCATCCCGCGCGGCCGGAAAGCCCGTATGGCGCCGCAAAGCTTTCCGTGGAGCACTACCTGCATATCTACAAAAAAGTGTTCGGCTTAAAATACATGGCGCTGCGCTATTCCAACGTATATGGCCCCAGGCAGGACCCTCACGGGGAGGCCGGAGTCGTCGCTATCTTCACCGGAAAAATGCTTACCAACCAGACACCACTGATAAACGGGGACGGCGGCCAGACGAGGGATTACGTTTTCGTCAGGGACGTCGTCCGGGCAAATATGCTGGCTTTTCAAAGTGACGCCGAAGGGCCTTTTAACGTCGGCACCGGTATCGAGACGGATGTGAACCGGCTCTACGAGCTTATCAGGGAGAGGACCGGATACCGGGGAGGCAACGAGCACGGCCCGGCGAAGGCCGGGGAGCAATACAGGAGCGTGCTGGACTGCGCCTTTATTAAAAAAAGACTCGGCTGGGAGCCTACGTTCAGTCTTGAAGACGGTCTGAAGGAGACGGTGGAGTTTTTCCGGAATAAAGCAATTTAATTCCGCCTTGAAAAAATTCCATAATCTGATATCATATTAGTATCGGCAGCCGGTGAGGCAGCGGTAGCGCCTTTCCGGCTTTTTACGTTAGCGGCTTCTGGGGTCAATCGGGTGGTTGTCCTTTCAAAGCTTGCAAAAACAAGGAGATGAAAATGGGAACTAAGCTTTACGTGGGCAACCTGTCCTACAAGACCTCTGAGGAAGACCTCCAGGAGCTCTTCTCGCAGGCAGGTCAAGTAAGCTCCGTTAAGATTATAACTGACGGCTATTCGGGCCAGTCCAGGGGCTTCGGTTTTGTCGAAATGACGACGGACGAAGATGCCCAGAAGGCAGTCGAGATGTTACACGGCAAGGAGTTTATGCAGAGAGAGCTTACCGTGAACGAGGCAAGGCCCCAGCAGAAAAGGGAATCCAGGGGCGGCTTCGGCGGCGGAGGCGGCAGAGGCGGCGGTGGCGGCGGCGGCAGGAGATAAGCCTTGAGGCCATAAAAAAAGAAATTGCCTCCAGGGGGTTCCCTGGAGGTTTTTTATGTCTTTAACGCCTTTTCATATGCCTGGAATACCTCTTCTCCGAAACACACTATAATAATTTCCTCCATTTCGGGGTGCGTCCCCAGGAAATCTCTCATCTCCCTGACCGCTATTTTCGAAGCGCGTTCCACCGGAAACCGGTACGCACCGGTGCTGATGGACGGAAATGCTATAGTCCTGACGCCTTTCTCACAGGCCAGCACCAGCGAGTTCCGGTAACAGTCCGCAAGCAGTTTATCCTCCTTCGACCCGGCCTCGCCGGATGCCCCGCCGCCTCCCCTCCAGATTGGGCCCACGGTATGTATCACGAACTTTGCAGGCAGGTCGTAGCCGCCGGTTATCCTGGCTTCGCCGGTCGGGCAGCCGCCAATCTTTTTGCACTCCCTAAGAAGCCCGTGGCCCGCCGCCCGGTGTATCGCGCCGTCCACCCCGCCGCCGCCCAAAAGCGTGCTGTTCGCGGCGTTCACAATGGCGTCCACCTGGATTTTCGTAATATCTCCTTTTATCAGCTCGATTTTCCCCATTTTTTCTCACCCCTTATTGACACACGTATTTTACAGCGTTATCATTTAAATAGAAGTCCAACTACTTCAAGGAGGCCTGCTAATGGTAATATCGCACATCCTGCACCCTACGGATTTCTCGGAAGGAGCGGGCGCCGCTTTAGATTATGCCAAGTCGCTCGCGAAACAGTATAACGCATCTCTGACGCTCTTGTACGTGATGAACGACATAAGACAGGGAGAAGGGTGGTACGTCCCCCATATCTCCCTGGATAACTTCTTTGCCGAGATGGAGACCGCGGCTAAGAAGAAACTCGAGCATTACTGCTATGAAGAACTGCAGGATATAAAAAATGTAAATTCCGTTGTAACGGCGGGCGAGCCGGACGAGGAGATAGTGGACTACTCGAAGAAAAACGGCGTGGACCTAATCGTCATGGGGAGTTACAGCAAAAGCGGGATGGATTTCCTATTCGGCTCCACGGCGAGGAAGGTCCTGAAAAAGGCGGATTGCCCCATACTCTGCGTGAAAGTGCCTGCGGGGTGAAGCCTTGAGGCAATTAAAATGAGGAGGGACCATGAAGCAAGGCATTATGGGGAAACACATACCGGCAACCGGATTCAGGGAGGAAAGACCTAAAAACATAAAAGGAGAGCTTGCACCGGAGAATAAAAGCATCGCGGAGCATATGACTAATCTTCTGAGCCAGACCGCCCGGACAATTTTAAATGCGCGGGCCGCCCAGTTCCAGCTTCAGCTCCAAAGGACGCACAGGCTTGGGAACTGGCTTGGGAAGTTCCACCCTTCGAAAAGCAAAAAGGGTATAAAAAGGAGCGAATAAAGTTAAAACCCTCCTGTTTCGGGAGGGTTTTTTTAATTCCTGCATTTCATGTAATAATACCTGTCAATCTCTGCCCCCTGGCACCTGACTCCCGTTTTTTTGGAGTTTGACCTTGACAACGGGCTCCCGATATAATAAATTATGCGTCTTGCCGCATGGTCCCTTCGTCTAGCGGTCTAGGACGACGGCCTCTCACGCCGTAAACACGGGTTCGAGTCCCGTAGGGATCACCAACGCTTTGAATGTAAAGGAAACGGTATGGCTCGTTCTATGAATCCCTCGCCCCGGCAAACGAAACGCCTTCTTTCTCCTCTTCTTTCGTTGCCTCGTCCGCTGGAGATGTGGAAGGGCTAACGAAATAACGTTTCATGTCCTCCGGCCCGACCGGGTGGTATTTAAGCGCGCTGCCAGACGGCCCCGGCTTACCCGACCCTATCTGCCCAAGCCCCGCAGCTTCACTTTTCCGTCCGATTTTGAATTCCGCCCAGAATACCGCAAAACAGCAAACCAGGAAAACTACAGCCGAAAAAGCAAGGACCTCATTCATTGAAGGCTCCTTTTTCTACTTCTCTGCTTACCGGGAAACTAATCGGGCACGCTTCTAATTCTTACGCAAAGTCTGGGTTTTGTCAAATAAAAACTAAAATTTATTTTGTTTTTTAAAACAGGCGTAAAGGAATCTTATTCGGTCCAAATCTTCAGCAATCCAACCAGCCCTGATTATAATTTCTCCTCCCAGCCCCTAACAGCCTCTATCGTGACGGTTTGTCAAGACCCTTTATAATTTAAGTGGCGAGTAACATACCGAATACTAATAAATCATATTATTTAGGTTTTTTGCTCAATTCCCGGTTCACTGTTACATTATAGTATTATCTGATAATTATTTTACAAAAATAGCTATTATAATATTAAGAATAATCTCGGCTTATTTAATATTGAAGTTTCATCACCGTAGATTTATTTCATTTTTATAAGGAGTCATCTTTATGATAGACGCAATAAGGTTCTTTACTGCGAGCATTTTAATTGTATTGGTGTTTTTTGTTTTTGCTGAGAAAGCACCGGCGGGCATAAACCAATGGACATCGAACGGGCCGTATGCCGGTTCCATTACCGCCCTTGCCATTTCCCCGAAGTATGCCACTGACCAGACCGTTTATGCCGGGACTGCAGGCGGTTTGCTTAAGAGCGCCAATGGTGGCACAAACTGGACCGCAGTTAATGCCGGACATATCTACTCGTTAGCCATATCCCCGAACTACGCCACTGACTTGACCGTTTATGTCGCGACGACAGGCGGTTTGTTAAAGAGTACCAATGGCGGGACGTCCTGGACCGCACTGAACACAGGCATGACAAACCCGAATATAGTTTCGTTAGCCGTATCCCCGAACTACGCCATCGACCAGACGGTCTATGCCGGAACGTCTGGCGGCGTGTTTAAGACCACGAACGGCGGGACGTCCTGGACCGCAGTGAACAAAGGCATAACAAACGCAAATATCCTTTCGTTAGCAATATCTCCTAATTACGCCGCCGACCAGACCGTTTTTGCCGGAACGTCTGGCGGCGGGGTGTTCAAGACCACTAATAGCGGGACAGCCTGGACGGCGGTTAACACAGGGATAACGAACTTAGCCGTCCAATCGTTAACTGTATCCCCCGCTTATGTCACTGACCGGACCGTCTATGCCGGGACGCTTTGCGAGATGTTCAAGACCACAAACGGCGGGACGTCCTGGACCGGGGTGAACACAGGCATAACAAACCCGAATATAGTTTCGGTGGCCGTATCTCCGAACTATGCCGTCGATCGGACGGTCTATGCGGGGACGGGTACCGGCGTGTTCAAGACCACGAACGCGGGTGCAATATGGACAGCGGTTAACACAGGTATAGCGACCTTAACCATTTCTTCGTTAGCCATATCCCCGAATTACGCCGCTGATCAGACGATATACGCCGGGGCGTCTGACGGTTTGATGTTCAAGACCACGAATGGCGGGACGTCCTGGACGGTGGTTCTCACACTTTCAGCCCCCATCCTATCGTTAGCCGTATCCCCCAACTACGCCACCGACCAGACTATCTACGCAGGGAGTAACTACTACATTTACAAAAGCACCAATGGAGGGCTGAGCTGGACTGCCGAGAATACCTCCTACTCAAGCACAAATATTCCAGCCCTCGCCGTATCCCCTAACTACGCCACCGACCAGACGGTCTTCGCGGGTTGTTGTGACAGCACTTACGACTTGTTCAAGACCATCAACGGAGGTTCGATCTGGTACGACACGAATACCGGAATAATAGATACCGAAGCCCTTGCCGTGTCCCCGAACTTCGACTCGGACCAGACGGTCTTCGCGGGGACTGCCTACGGCGTTTACAAGACCACCAACGCATGGTCGAGCTGGACCGCCGTGAATACCGGCATAACAAACACAACTATCCAGGCCCTTGCCGTGTCTCCGGAATACGCCGCGGACCAGACGGTCTATGCGGGGAGTAATGTTGGCGGTGTTTACAAGAGCACCAATGGCGGGGCGAGTTGGACCGCCGTAAATACAGGCATCACAAACACAAATATCCAGGCCCTTGCCGTGTCCCCGAACTACGCCGTGGACCAGACGGTCTATGCGGGGAGTAATGTCGGCGGTGTTTACAAGAGCGCGAACGGCGGGGCGAGCTGGACCACCGTAAACACAGGCATAACAAACACATCAATTTATTCGTTATCCATATCCCCGAACTATGCGTCCGATCATACCGTATATGTTGGGGCGGGTAACGGTGGAGTGTTTAATCGTTCATTTACCCCTTCGCTATCAGTTATTTCGAGCCCAACGAACGGCGCGTCTCTTAGTGGCATGACCTATACCATCACCGGCACGGCCTCGGCCGCCGGAAGCGCCATGGTGCAGCAAGTAGAGGTCGGCATTACTCCTAGCGGCGGCTCGACGACGTGGAAACAGCCAGCCGACGGCGTGACCGACACCTCGGGTAAGGGCACATGGTCGACCTGGAGCTACTCCTGGACCTCGCCCGCCGACGGTTCATATACAATTCAGTCACGCGCGACGGACAACGCAAGCAACGTCGAGACGCCGGGCCCGGGAGTTACAGTTACTGTTGACAAAACCCCGCCATCGTCTGTCATTACCGCTCCGACAAATAATGCGGTGCTATCCGGAACGAGCTACATCATCACCGGGACGGCCACGGACGGGACAGGCTCCGGCGTGCAATACGTGGACGTCTCGACCGACGGCGGGAAAACTTGGAACAGGGCAAGCGGCACTACGACGTGGAGCTACAACTGGACTC
>JBARKJ010000025.1:0-91833 GCA_049801375.1 Nitrospirota bacterium
ACAACGCACTCTGCGTGGACTGCCACACCGAGGCGACTCATGAGGATATTAACTGCTTGAACTGCCACCAGGCTCACAACACGTCGAACATAATGGGCATAAAGCAGAACGTGCGGGCCTCGAACTACACCACGGTGCCCGTAAAGTTCCGGAGGTACACCGGCGCAAACTCATTTACCGACGGAGACGCAACGCACGACGGTATCTGCGAGGTCTGCCATACGCAGACGAAGTATTATCGACGAGATGGCTCAGGTTTTGCCAACCACTCCGGCGGAGTGAACTATGACAGACAGAACTGCACGGTATGTCATAGCCACTCGACCGGATTCGCCAGATAAGTTTCAATAAAGGAGGTGTAACGGTAGGGGTCGGCAAGAAAAAAACTGGTAATCGTCAGCAATAGAGGGGCCTATAATTCTCTATCCTCTGTCCCGCGTCCCCCTCCATTATCATCCATGCCTCAAGCAGATATTTCATTCTTTGCTATACTTTTGAAAATTCATATAAATCTGGAGGCCGGGATGACCCAGAGGTCGCTCAAATACATATTCATCTGGGGTACTGTTTTTTTCTCCATAATCTTTCTTTACCTTTCTTATGATTCCCTGAAACAGATGCCGGTGCGCACGGACGAGGCCGGATTGACTTCGGAAGTCGTGGCCGGGAAGCGCGTGTGGCAGAAATATAACTGCAACGATTGCCATACGATACTTGGCATCGGAGGATATTACGCGCCGGACATAACGAAAGTCGCCAAATACCGTGACCCGGGGTGGCTGGCCATGTTCCTCAGGGACCCGCATGGCGTTTGGGCGGCGAAGAGGCGGATGCCGAAATTTAATTTCAGGCCGGGCGAGGTGGAGAACCTCGTGGCATTCATAAATTGGGTCAGCAAGATCGACACGAATAACTGGCCGCCGACCCCGATGATGGCCGCCGCCGCGCCCGAAGTCTCCGGTAGCAGTCAGGGGAAGATGCCGGAGCAAAAGGGGGCGAGGCTTTTCGCGCAGGAAGGCTGCCAGAGCTGCCATACTGTGAACGGTATTGGCGGCAAGGTCGGTCCCGATTTGACGCACGTGGGGTCAAGGCTCCCGGACAGGGAGTGGCATATAAAACATCTGAGGGACCCGCGCTCGGTGCATCCGCAGTCGGCTATGCCCGCATTCGGCAAATTATCCGAAAGCGACCTTAACGCACTGGCGGACTACCTGGTTTCGCTGAAATAGGAATTTTACTGGGAGATTAGACATGACTCACGCGACGCAGAGAGAAGCCTATCCGTACTTCGTGTTGGCTGTCCTCCTGTTCGGACTCCAGATAATATTCGGCCTTCTTACAATCGTCAAGTACATATGGCCGGATCCGCTTCTTTACTACATCCCGTTTAATACTTCGCGCGCAATCCACATAAACCTCCTGGTGTTCTGGCTCCTGCTCGGGTTCATGGGCGGGACTTATTATATGATCCCGGAGGAATCCGACACTGAGCTTTACAGCGTGAACCTGGCAAGGCTCCAGTTCTGGCTATTGGCTGCGGCGGGGGTGTCGGCCGTTGTCTCTTACCTGCTTGGATATTCGTGGGGGATGCCATTTCTGGAGCAGCCGACGGTAATCAAAGTGGTCATAGTGATAGCCGCACTCATTTTCCTGTTCAACGTGTTCATGACGGTGCTGAAGACCGGCAAATGGACCGCGATACAGGGGGTGCTTCTGGCCGGGATGGTCTTCTTAGCCGTGATGTTCCTGTTCGGCGTGTTCTTCATGAAGAACCTCGCGACGCAGTATTTTTTCTGGTGGTGGGTGATTCACCTCTGGGTGGAAGGGGCCTGGGAACTTATCGCAGGCGCTATCTTAGCCTTTCTGCTCCTTAAGCTCACGGGTATCGAGAGGGCACATATAGAGAAGTGGCTTTACGTGGAAGTGGGGCTGGTGCTCTTCACCGGCCTCATCGGCACCGGACACCACTATTACTGGATAGGGACGCCTAAGTACTGGTACTGGTGGGGCGGGGTATTCTCGGCCTTGGAGCCGCTCCCGATATTGTTCATGGTGATGGACACCATGCGCCACGTCCGTCAGAAGGAGATAGAGATAACCAACCGGGTAGCGCTCTACTGGGTGGTAGGCGGGGCGTGGTTCCATTTCGTCGGAGCGGGGGTATGGGGCTTCGCGCATACGCTCCCGCAGATAAACCAGTGGTCGCACGGCACACAGGTTACCGCGTCGCATGGTCATATGGCGTTCTTCGGAGCTTATGCCATGCTGAACCTCACGATGTTCTATTACGCCCTTCCGAAGCTTAAAGGCCGCGAGAACTATAACCAGCGACGGGGGATGTTCTCGTTCTGGGCTATGGTCTCCGGGATGTTCCTGATGGGCCTTGCGCTGGCGGTCGCCGGCGTTGTGCAGGCTTATCTTAACAGGGTGGTGGGTATTGACTTTCTTACTACTCAGGACTACATGCGGATCTGGTTCATCGTGGACTTGGTCGCCGCCTGCTGGTTCGCCGCCGGGGCATATACGTTCATCTACGACTTCTTCACCTTTCGCGAGGGCCGAGCCTGATGGCCAGTTAAAAAAGGTAAACGTGGCTTTACCTGCATCTTTTTAACTGCCTAGGTGCGTAAATCATTGCGGTTCCATGTTCAGATATCCATCCCTCTCAAGGCTATTCAGTAGAAGATGAAAATAAATCAGCCCCTGGTAATCCCACCTGTCAACTATATTATCAGGCCTTCTGCGCAAGGCACAGGCCGTGAGGTCCAGCCTGAAAGGAGGAAGGGGGAAGCATCCCTATTCTTTGCCCCGGTATTGTTCGTCGCTGACTTTTTCCATCCAGTCGGCGGTTTTGCCGCTCTGCTGTTCCACAATGGCGATGTGCGTCATGGCCGTGGTCGCCGCAGCACCATGCCAATGCTTTTCACCAGGTGCGATCCAGACCACGTCGCCTGGCCGAATTTCCTCGACCGGGCCACCCCAGCGCTGTACCAGGCCGCAGCCAGCCGTCACGATCAGGGTCTGGCCCAGCGGGTGGGTATGCCATGCCGTACGGGCGCCGGGCTCGAATGTGACCGTAGCGCCAAGAACACGTGCGGGATCAGGCGCGTTGAACAGCGGATCAACACGCACCGTTCCGGTGAAATATTCTGCCGGTCCTTTGCCGGAAGGCTGTGAACCGCTTCGTTTGATGTCCATTGTATTATCTCCTTCTCTTGATTTTCTTCTTATGCGGCTACCCTATTTCATTTATACATCTTATTGCATTTAATGTTCTTGGATATCCCACATAAGGTAATAATTGAGTAACAGTGCTAAGTAACACTTCTTTATCATTTCCAACATTTAAATTGCATTGTATATGCCCTTTTAACTGCGGCTCACATCCGTCCAAAGATAAAAGCATGGAAAACGTTAATAGCTCTCTTGTTTTTATGTCCAATCCCTTTCTGGTTAAATAATCACCAAAACAATTTGCGGATAAACGTTTTTGAAAATGAAGCTGATTTGCCGGTGATTCCTTATACAGCTTATCAATCAGTTCTCCAAAAATCGATTTTTGTAATTCTAATCCTTTTTCAAACCGTGTTTCCGGTGAAGTGGTGGATTGTCCTTCTAATGGCAGCTTTATTCCTCGGCTTTCCAATATTTCATTTGTGGCATGGATAAAATCAAATACTTTTGCAATTCCAACATAAGGCACAGCCTGATATACAATTTCTTTCACTTCAATCGGGGCTACACCTACATTCAGTGCGCCGCCGAGCATCACTTTGTATTCGCCTAAGGCCTGGCTTGCGATCAATGATCCCAAAATAACCATTAACCTTGTTCTGGCATCTAAGTTTCCATAACCAAGCACTTCGTCAAAAGCAAAATTGTCAAATACTTCGATCAGCTCCGGATCTGTTATTTTTAGTGTTGATTTATAGTTTGGGAACAGTTCCTCATGATTTTTGTTTGCTGTTTCACTGATGCCCATGTTTAGCTCCTTCTTTCATTCACATTATCTTTCTTTGAGCGTCGCCAGATCAATCACAAAACGGTATTTATACCAGTTAGAGACCGGTCCTTTTTTCCAGCGCTTCGGGGTACCGGGCCCCTTCGATCGTGATCTTTGAGGCAGCGCTATCGATATCGCGCAGTTCCTCGGGCGCAAGTTCGACTTCAACCGCCCCTATATTCTCTTGCAGACGCGAAAGCTTGGTAGTGCCCGGGATCGGCACGATCCACGGCTTCTGAGCAAGAAGCCAGGCGAGCGCTATCTGGGCAGGAGTCGCTTTCTTCCGCTCCGCGATATTGCGAAGCAGATCGACCACGGCCTGGTTCGCCTTCCGCGCCTCAGGCGTAAAGCGCGGAACGATATTGCGGAAGTCGGTCTTATCGAACGTCGTCTGCTCGTCTATCTTTCCCGTGAGGAAACCTTTACCAAGTGGACTGAATGGAACGAGTCCGATACCGAGTTCATCGAGCGTCGGCAACAATTCCTCCTCTGGGCGTCGCCACCAAAGCGAGTATTCGCTCTGGACGGCGGTGACAGGCTGAACCGCGTGTGCGCGGCGGATAGTCTTCACTCCCGGCTCAGAGAGGCCGAAGTGCTTGACCTTGCCTTCCCTTATCAGGTCCCTCACCGCTCCTGCCACGTCCTCAATCGGCACCTCCGGGTCGACACGGTGTTGATAATAGAGATCGATGACATCGACCTTCAGCCGCTTGAGCGAGCCCTCGACGCTCTGCCTGATTCGCTCGGGCCGACTGTCCTGAACCTGTTGCCCGCTGGGATCCAGCTTGATTCCGAACTTGGTGGCTATCGCCACTTGCCCGCGGAAAGGCGCGAGGGCCTCGCCCACAAGCTCTTCGTTCGTGAACGGACCGTAAAGTTCAGCGGTATCAAAGAATGTGACGCCGAGTTCGACGGCTTTAGCTATAAGAGCGACCATCTCCTTCTTGTCTGCAGGCGGGCCGTAGGCTATGCTCATTCCCATGCAGCCCAGCCCCAAGGCCGAGACTTCCGGGCCGCTTTTTCCCAATTTACGCTTTTGCATTTGTTTCTCCTTATCCTTTTACCTGTCATCTTGTTAATAATTATATTGTACCCGGAAAGGGAAAAAGCAGGTAGACCGATCCTGTTCTTTTATTGCCTAATCGTACGAGTCTTCGCTAAGTGGGTTGAACGACACGTTTGTGTATGACGCACAACATTATTTAATCACATCCGTGCATCTACCCACGATTGTCCAGATCATCAAAGCGAGCCGGGAGAAGCCTTGTCTGGGGCTTATGCTGCAACTTGATCAGCGCGAGATTTCGCAACTGATGGTGGACAGCAACCTACCCCCGCCGCGTGCGCAGCAGTCAGGGCGTGGAATGGCGACCGGCGAGGTCACGTTGCCTCTGCTCTCCGACGTTCAACGGCTGGTAGACCTGCTCGATGAACAGAAGGACATTCCGATCCTTGCGCCAATCATCCAGCGGGAAATCATTTACCGTTTGCTTGTTGGCGATCAGGGTGCGCGTCTGCGCCAGATTGCGTCGGCGGGAAGTCAGAGTTATCAGATAGCGGGGGCAATCGGTTGGTTGAAAGGTAACTTCACGCGGCCGTTGCGCATCGACGACCTCGCTGCCCAGGTCCATATGAGTACATCGACCTTCCACCATCACTTCAGAGCGCTGACGGCCATGAGTCCATTGCAGTACCAGAAATGGTTGCGTTTGAGCGAAGCTCGGCGGTTAATGCTCATAGAACGTCTGGATGCAACGACCGCAGCATTTCAAGTCGGCTATGACAGTCCATCCCAATTCAGCCGCGAGTACAGTCGATTGTTTGGCGTGCCCCCGTTACGCGACATCACCAAATTGCGTCAAATGGCTAAGGTTGATGTAGAAAATTAAAATGCCGCTAGGTAGCGCCAAGGCGCTTCAGTCCGTCCTCTGCCTCTTTCATCTTGGGATCTAGTCCCAGCGCGGTGCGGTAGTCAGCGATCGCTTTGTCGCGCTTGCCGAGCTCCTCGTAGATCTCCGCTCTCGTCTCGACGTTGCCGCCATCTTTCGGCGCGAGTGCCACAGCCATCTCGGCGTCGGACAGACCTTTTGCGTCCTCGCCCTTTTCGTAATAGGCCCAAGCACGGCCATTATACGCAGCAGTATACTTCGGGTCTAGCCCAAAGATCTTTGCATAATTGGAGATGGCGCGGTCGTAGTCGCCTTTGGCGCCATAGGCATGGCCGCGATTGTTGTAGGCATCGGTATTATTGGGTTCGAGCCGGATCACGGCATCGTAGTCTGCTATCGCATTGTCGTATTGGCCTTCATAGCCGTGGGCAATGCCGCGATTGTAATAGGCATCGGCATAATCAGGCTTGAGCCGGATCGCGGTGTTGTAGTCTGCGATTGCTGTATCATGTTGACCTTTCCCGCCATAGGCAGTGCCGCGGTTGTTGTAGGCGATCGCTTGATTGACTTGGGACAACCCACCCGTTGCCAAGGCTCGTGTGTAGAGAAGGATGGCCCCGTCATAATCGCCACGATTGCTGGCGTCAATAGCGGCATTCAAATCTTCAGTGCTGCCGGCATGAGCCGGAACAATAGCTACTGCGATGAGAAGCAGCGCGACGAACGTTACCGCAACGAGTTTAATTATCCTCATTATTCACTCCCTTTCGTTTTTCTTGATTAGGCAGGTCCTTTTTATTTCCCTTCATCGAGAGCGATATCCGGTTCCTCTTAACGTCCACGTCAAGCACCGTAACAGTTACCCTCTGTCCTACTTTTACGACGTCCGCCGGGTTCTTAACAAACCTGTCGGCAAGCTGGCTTATATGCACAAGACCGTCCTGGTGCACGCCTATATCGACAAATGCGCCGAACGCGGTAATATTCGTCACCACTCCGGGAAGCCTCATGCCGGTCTCTACATCGGTTATCTTCTCGATGCCTTCCGCGAAACTGACGGACTCAAACTGCCGACGCGGGTCGCGCCCCGGCTTTGCAAGCTCATCTATTATATCTTTCAATGTAGGGACGCCTATCTTATCGCTGACGTACTTCCTGATATCGATTTTCTCTCGAAGCTCCGCGTCCCTCATAAGGTCGGTTACCGTGGAATCCAGGTTTCGGGCCATAGCCTCCACCACAGGATAGCTCTCCGGGTGCACGGCGCTGGCGTCCAGAGGGTTCTCCGCATCCCTTATCCGGAGGAACCCGGCCGCCTGCTCAAAGGCCTTAGGGCCAAGGCGCGGAACGCTTTTAAATTGTTCACGTAACCGGAACGGTCCATTTTCGTTCCTGTAATCTACAATGTTCTGCGCAAGCTGCGGGCCAAGTCCGGACACGTAGGTTAGAAGCTCCCTGCTGGCCGTATTCGCTTCGACGCCGACCGCGTTCACGCAACTCGTCACGACATCGTCAAGGCTATTTTTCAGGGCGTTCTGGTCCACGTCGTGCTGGTACTGGCCGACGCCGATAGATTTCGGGTCTATCTTGACCAGTTCCGCGAGCGGGTCCATAAGCCGTCTTCCTATGGACACGGCGCCCCGTACGGTAATGTCGTGGTCCGGGAATTCCCGGCGTGCGGTCTCCGAGGCGGAGTATATAGACGCGCCGCTCTCGTTGACCATGACTATCTTTATCTGGCCCGGCAGGCCTAGCCCGCGCAGGAAGGTCTCCGTCTCGCGCCCCGCGGTCCCGTTGCCGACAGCAATCACTTCTATATTGAATTTTTCGCAAAGAGAGCGTACCTTCGCCGCGGATTCGTTCTTGGCTCTATCGGACATTGTCGGGTAGATAACGTCGTGATGCAGTAGCTGGCCTTGCCTGTCGAGACATACTACCTTACAGCCCGTGCGGAAGCCCGGGTCTATCGCCAGGACGTTCTTCTGCCCGAGAGGCGGGGACAGCAGGAGCTGGCGCAGGTTTTCGGCAAATACTTTTATAGCCTCAGCCTCCGCCTTTTTCTTTGCCGTAAGGCGTGTTTCCGTCTCCATCGAGAGGGACAACAGCCGTTTATAACTGTCCTGCACGGCAAGCCGCACCTGTTCCGAATCCGCCCCGCTCCCTTTCACGAAAATCCCTTCCAGTATGGACACCGCCTCCTCTTCCGGCGGGGCTATCTGCATGGCAAGAAAGCTTTCGTTCTCGCCGCGTCTCATCGCGAGTACACGATGCGAAGGGGCGGAAGATACCGGCTCTTCCCAATCGAAGTAATCCCGATATTTTGCGCCTTCCTCATCCTTGCCCTTGAGCACCCTTGAGCGAAGTAGTCCCTTCGATTTAAAAAGTTCGCGCATCCTCTCGCGTGCCGCATGGTCCTCGCTGACCAGTTCCGCGATAATATCCCTCGCCCCGGCAAGCGCCTCGTCAGCATTGTTGACGCCTTTATCGGGGTCTATATAAGAAGCGGCCAGGGCCAGCGGCTCCACTCCGTCCTGCGCAAGGATACGCTCCGCCAGCGGGAGAAGGCCCTTCTCCCTTGCCATCGTGGCACGGGTCCGCCGCTTCGGTCTGTAAGGCAGGTATATGTCCTCCAGCGCGCTCAAGCCCTCCGCGGCATTGACTGCGGCCTTCAGCTCGTCGGTGAGGACTCCCTGCTCCTCCATGGATTTAAGTATCGCGGCTCGTCTTTTGTCTAGTTCGGCAAGCTGGACCAGCCTGTCCCTGATTCCGGCAACGGCGACCTCGTCAAGCGAGCCTGTAGCCTCTTTCCTGTATCTCGCTATGAACGGGACGGTAGCCCCTTCTTCGATCAGCGCTGCGGCGGCCGATACCTGACGAAAGCCAAGACTTAGCTCAGCCGCAATATGTTCGACATGCCTATTTTCCAAAATATGTCCTGATTAAGCCTCAAGGAAAAACAAGAGGATTATACAGTAAATTTGATAGAATTCATGAGAAAATATTAAGCCGGTTTAATAAAGGCAGGGAGTCAAGCGAAGACGGCATCCGCTTAATTTTACGCGCATGCCCCCTTCTTGACCGCACACGAAAAGAAATCGTTAATTTCCTTGAAAATTTCTCTAAGCCTGATAAGAGGTACTTCGCAGTAGCTCTTGTCGGCGTCGGTAAAGTGGATGCCGCCGAACTTTGTATTCGGGGTAAGCTTTCCCTCCCTGAGCAGCATGTCATAGAGGTCGCTCCCCGGGAGCGGGACGAAAATACTGAACGAATACCTGTCCAAGTAAAGCTCCTTCGCAAGCCTGAACGTGTCGGATATGTCCTTCTCGGTCTCGCCCGGTACGCCTATCATAAAGAAGCCGGATACCTTGACGTAACGCTTCGCGGTCTCTACCGCATTCCTTATCTGCTCTACAGTTATCTTTTTATTCAGCGCGTCAAGCGTTTTCTGTGAGCCGGACTCTATCCCAAGATCCACCTGCACCAGCCCGGCGTCTTTCATAAGGCCGAGCATCTCCCCGTCAACCAGGTCCACCCGGGTATTAATCTGCCATTTCATATCGAGGCCGCGGGCGATAAGTTCTTTGCAGAACCGCTTCACCCAGTCGCGCTTCAGGTCGAATATGCTGTCCTTGAACCAGATGCCGTCTATTTTGAATTTATCCTTCAGTGCCTGCATCTCGTCGATAGCGGTCTTCGGTTCCTTGATACGGTATTTCCTGCCCATCGCACCCTCTACCGCGCAGAAGGCGCAGTGGTACGGGCAGCCCCTTGATACGAGCATCGAAAGTCCGCTGATGCCCCTTAACCTTCGGTTGTATTCGATGTACCGCTCCGCCGGGAAGGCCCCGTAAGCCGCCATCGGGAGTTCGTCGAGCGGGTCGATACCCTTCGCTTTTGCCTTGATGACGGGACTGCCGTCCTTCAGATAGCAGAGTCCGTCGATATCAGCCGGCGGCTTGCCCTGGACAAGCTCCAGCATCGGCTTTTCTCCCTCCCCCCGGATTACGTAATCTACTGGCGCTTCCTCAAAGACCGGTTCCGGCAGGATGGTCGGATGCACGCCGCCCATCACGATCTTCGCCTGCGGCAGGACCTCTCTTACGAACTTAGCTAACCGAAGCGCGGACGGATATGTGGGCGTCATGGCTGTAATACCGACCAGGTCCGGCCTGTCTTTTTTCAGCCTGGCCCGAAGCTCTCCATCCATCATGTCAAGCGCCTGAAGGTCTATAAGCCCGGCCTGTTCCCCGTGCTTCGCGAGGTACGCGACGAGGTTCGCAAGCCCCAGCGGCGGCTCGAACGGATGGACGTACATATTCCCTGTCTCAATCCAATCCCTGTATCTGACGTACCGCCCCTTCATCTCGTCCGGGGACAGATACTGGGGGTTTAAGAGCAGGACCTTCATAGCTTCCTCCCGAGGAATACGTGAAACATATTCCTTAAATTTTCGTAGCCTACGGTGTATTCCGTGTGCTCAAGCTCCGTCTCGTAGAACTGGATGGTCTCCATGCCTTCGCCTAAAAGCTGCATTGCTTCTTCGGCGCTGAAGAAATGATATATGAGCCCTTCAAGGGAGCCGCCGCCCATTATAAAAGTATTGGGCTCTATCTCGGTTCCGGTCTGCCTGCCGATGTCGTAGAGGGTGTTGGCCGTCGAGCGTAGGCTGCAATAAAAAAAACCACCCGGCTTCAGAATCCGTTTTATCTCCGAGATGGTCTGCATAATCGCGCCCCGGCGCGCCAGGTGAACGACACGCCAGGAAATTATTACATCAAAAGCGTCTGTTTTGAACGGCAAGTAAGCCATGTCCGCCCTCAGCAGACACCCTTTCCTCGGCGACGCCAGCTGCGCGCTTTTAACCGCCTTCTTCGAGATATCTATCCCGACTATCCGGAAGCCGTGCGTCCCGAGATGACGGAAATGCCTGCCCAGACCGCAGCCTAAGTCGAGCACGCGGTCTACCCCCGCCGCCTTGAAAAACGGCACAAGTTCCGTTACGTGGCTGTCGGGAGTTTCGAGTTTGTACCCGCAGCCCAGCACATCGTCCCATGTCTTGCCGTTAGCGGACATCCGCGAGCACTTCCTCCCCGGCCGAGCAGCAGTTGCACTTGGCGCATCCGGAAACCGACTTTGCCGGGTCGAGCCCGTATTCGATTAATATTTCCCGCAGTTGCTCGAAAACCGCATAAAGCCAGTCGGCCTCGGGCGGCTTCCTGTTCTGAAGCTCAGAGCCCATAAGCGGCCTGAATACAGTAATGAACGGCAATGCGCCGGCTTTCGCGACGGCCCGCGCCCCGGCCATCAGCGACTCCTTCGGCTCCAGCCCCGCGATAAGCCAGGAAGACACCTGGTTCTTGCCGAAAATAGAAGCCGCATACGACAGGGCGTCAAGGTAGAGGCTGACGGGAATCTTAGCCTTGCCTGGACATATTTCGGAGCGTATCTTTTCATCAAAGATTTCTATATTAAAACTGATAGTATTCAGCCCGGCTTCTTTCAGCTTCTTTATATAGGAGAAATCCTCGGGAGGGCAGAGCTGGGCATAAATCGAAATGTCGCTGACTTTCCTCACCTCGCGTATCGCCTCCTCGTACATCTCCGCGCCGCAGTCTTCCCCGTACACCGTGCCGGCGTTTATGTTCAGCTCAGTGTATTTCTCCCCCCTCTCTTCCAGGGCCTTCACTACTGACGCGATATTCTCGAACGATTTTGTCCGCTCGTTAGGGTCCGGGGTGAGGGCGCAGAAACGGCAGCCTTCTTCATCGAGTTTGAAACGGCATATCCCGGTGAGAGCTGTCGCGAGGATGTTCTTGCCGTGGAGCTGCACCATCGAGTTATACGGCGTCCCGTCCGGCAGCTTCTCGGAGTACCACCAGGGGTCCTCGATAAGCCGCGCCCCGACTACC
The DNA here is from genome assembly GCA_049801375.1 of Nitrospirota bacterium. GTDB lineage: Bacteria > Nitrospirota > JACRHJ01 > JACRHJ01 > JACRHJ01 > JBARKJ01. The sequence goes on from JBARKJ010000025.1 coordinate 11,802, forward strand.
GGCTGGCCGTTTTTGAGGATGACCTTCTTTTCGTGGTCGTAATAGTACGGGGAGTCTTTAACAAAATCCTCGTACACCGCCAGATTTATCGAATATTCCTTTCCGTCTCTCGTCAGTTCAAAACATCTGCCCTCGGATAGGGACGCACGCTTGTGTACGTACCGCGGCAGACCCACCTTCACGAGGTCGGGATCGAGCCTTATACCGTTCGACATCAGGCTCAGTTTCAGCCAAGTAATGCTATTTTGCTTCTGAGGCGTAAGCAGCATTTTTATCTCTCAAATGTGAAGGTCATGTCCTTGGCGACGTTGAACCCCGCCTCCACCTCCAGCGTCTTCAGTATGGCCGAAGGGATAGGGCAGGCCGCGTGCTTCACACGCCTTGCGGCCGCCTGATAAACGGGGTTCTGCAGGATGGGGGTAAACACGTCCATCTTTTTTAGGACGGGTAGGTCTTCCGCGAGCGCTTTAACGTGCTTGCACCCGGTCTCGACCGTCAAGGAATATTTCCCCGCGGCGGCTTCTTCAACCCTTATACCTATAGTATATCCGCAGCCGCCGGTATTTACAACCAGTTTAGTCATGTTTGTCCTGATTTTAGAATCATATCAACCCTTTATAGCAACCTCGTACTTCGTCTTCTCAAGGAGCGCCTTGAGGTTCGGGAACGGGTCCTTCATATGCGGGATGTGCATAGCCATCATGAACTCCTTTTGGAAGTTCGGGTCTACAGCTATCTCCAGGAACTGCACCCGTCTGGCCTCGTGCTCGGCTTCCGCACGCTTCTCCATGTTAAGAAGCGCCATGATAGCCCCGTCGCCCGCCGCGTTTCCAACGGCATATATCTTGTCTATCTCGCAGTCCGGGAACATCCCCAGCGTAAGCGCGGCCTCCTTATCAATGAAGCTTCCGAACGCGCCCGCGAGGATCACCTTGTCTACTTTTTCTATGCCCATTTTCTGCATCATCAGCTTCGCGCCGGCGTAGAGGGCGCCTTTGGCGAGTTGGAGAGCGCGCACGTCGCCCTGAGTGATTGTTATGTCGGCGCCAATGGTCGTCTCAGCCGCCCAGGCGAGTACGTATTCCGGCCTGCCATCGGTATCCTGCCGTACGCGTGGGGTGTTCAGGTCCGTCTTGAACTTGCCCGACTTGTCTATAATACCTGCCTTGAAAAGCTCTGCCACGGCGTCTATTATGGCCGAACCGCAGATTCCCTTCGCGCCTATAGTTTCAAGCTCGGTATGCCACTCGGTCTTCCCGATGACCTTGTACTGCGGCTCCTTCGTCTCGGGGTCTATACGTATCTTTTCGATGGCGCCCGGCGCGGCCCTCATCCCGAATTTTATCTGCGCGCCCTCGAATGCCGGGCCTGTGGCGCAGGAGGTGGATGAAACGCCGTCCTTGTTCCCGAGCAGCAGCTCACCGTTAGTGCCGATATCTATAATCAGCACCTTCTCATCCAGCTTGTACGGCTCCTCGGCTATCAGCACGCCCACGTTGTCCGGGCCGACGAATCCGGCCTCGATAGGCAGGACGTGCAGGTAAGACGCCGGGTTGATGTCCACGCCCAGGTCCCGCGCCTTTATATCTATGGAGTGGTTGATTGCCGGGACGAACGGGGCCCGGCCGATGTAGACGGGGTTCAGTCCCAGGAAGATGTGGTGCATGGCGGTATTGAAGACTATCGACATGTCCACGATGACATGCCCGCCCTTTTTTCCGTCTTCCGCCATCCCCTTTGTAAGCCTGCCTATGATCTCGTTCAGCCCCTCTATAATCGCCTTCTGCATCTTCTCCAGGCCGTCCGGGTTCATCATCGCGAAGGTTATGCGGGACATAACGTCCTCGCCGTAGGGGACCTGCGGGTTCATCATGGACTCTATGCCGACAACCTTACCCGAGACCATGTCGCATAGATAACCGACGACCGTCGTCGTGCCGACATCGACTGCAAGGCCGTAGATGGTATCGACGATTCCGGGCTCAACCTTCACTATCTCCCTGTCGTGCCAGACCGTTACGGTCACGCTCCACCCGCCGCCTCTTATGATATCCTGGAGCTGCTTCAGGACGGTGTAGTCCATTTTGAGCCCCTTCAAATCGTACGCCGACTCGATGGCTTTATTCAGCCTCTCGGCGTCGCCCTCGCTGATATCGTGCAGGGTCGGGGCCGTCATCAGTACGGGATATTTCCTGACGGCGGGGTTTATCTCGATAGTTATCTCGCGCGCGCTCTTCCTTACTATCTGTTTCCCGGCGCGGGACTTCTCCGGCACGAATATCTTTAAGTCGCCCTTGACCTCGGCCGCGCAGGCGAGCCTCATCCCGTGGCCGTCGCCTTCCTTGATGAATTTTTTCTCAACTTTTGTAAGCTCACTCAGATGGGACATCTTAGATTCGATCGCGTCCTTCTCGAAATAGCCTTCTTCTACGCGCACCTTGCACTTGCCGCAGGTACCCTTGCCGCTGCAAAGGTTCTCAAGGTCGACTCCGAGCTGCCTTGCCGCATCGAGCAGCGTCGTACCTTCCGCAACCTCTCCTCTGCTGCCGGAGGGCTGGAATATCACCTTATGTTTTTTCATTTACCCTATCTCCTGTAAAGCATTCTTTTTCCGTCCATAAGGGCATATTGTTATGCACAACCCGCAGTTGGGTTTCTGGGCGGAACGGACCCTGTTATTTTTATGGGATCTGCATTTATTGAGGTCTATCAATTTTCCAAAGGGGTCGCTCCTGCTCCAGCTCGCGCCGGTCAGCGCGCCCGATGGGCAGTATTTGACGCAGAGGTCGCATTCGCCGCAAAGCCCCTCAACGGTCGGCTCGTCCGTTTCGAGCGGGCCGTCCGTGAGGACAGTGGCCCAGGACATCTTCGGCCCGAACTCCGGGTTTACGACCAGCCCGCTCTTTCCTATCCAGCCAAGCCCGGAGCATGTCGCCGCGGTCTTGTGGCAGAAGAGCGGGTAGAGCTTTGAAATGAATTTATCCTGCACCCTGTCCGAGTCCGGCGGGATGCAGAGGTAGCGGTAGCCTTCAGCTTTCAGTATTCCAGCCGCCTTCTTTTGCAGGCGGTTAAGGGCCGCGAGTGTGCGTTCGTTCAAATTCCTGTTCAACCCCACGCAGATTACCCGCGTAAGGTGCGATATCTCGCCGGCGACGGCATGGCTCACGTCTCCGAATCCGACCGCGTCCGCGCCCACGCATATGAGATCTTCCTTGAGTGTCAGGAGCCCCACCGCAGGATTCATCCTTTCTTCGTCTCAGCCTCTTCTTTCAGTTTTTTGAGCGAGCTTACCATCTTTATCGCGTCGGAAAGCGCGTTGGACGCGTCCTTCGCGTAGCCGTCCGCGCCCCACTTCTCGGCTATATCCTGTGATACAGGCGCGCCCCCTATCATTATCTTCACGTTCGGGTTCTTCGCCTTCAAGTCGTTTATAACCTTCTGCATGCCGACCATCGTCGTCGTCATCATCGCTGAGAGACAGACCAGGTCGGAGTCCGTGCGGAGCTGTTCCTCGATGAACTTGTCGAGCGGCACGTCCTTGCCGAGGTCGTAAACCGTGAACCCGGCGACGTCGAACATCATCTTGACGATATTCTTGCCTATGTCGTGCACGTCGCCCTCGACGGTCCCGATAACGACGGAGCCCCTGACGCCCAAGTCAAGCTGAGTGACGTGCGGCTTAAGGATATCAAGGCCGGCGTAAAGCGCGTCCGCGCACATAAGGAGTTCCGGCACGAAATATTCCTGCGACTCGAAGAGCCGGCCGACCTCTTCCATGCCGCTGACCAGGCCGTTGAATATCGCGTCGTTGACGTTCATCCCCGAGTCGAGGACCTCTTGGGACTTCTGCTTTATAAGGTCCTCGTCATATTGGATGACGCCCTCCCTGAGCGCGTTCAAAAGCTCCTGTCTCTTTTCGTCGGTAGCCATTTTCTACCTCCTGTATTTTCGGACTTCGTCCATCATTGCTTCCATATTCTCGCGCGGGACGGTCGGCCAGATATCGCAGCCGGGCCAGACAGCGCTCACGCCCGCGTCCATAATCTTCTTCATAGTCTCCCTGACCAGTTCGGGCGTGCCCGACACCAGGACATTATACGGGTCGTAATTCCCGAATATGAGCGCATCCGCGCCGAGTTTCTTCCTGGACTCGGCAACGTCGTTCTTCTGGTCCACGCTTATCGCGCTTGTGCCAGAGTCCATCATGAACTCGACTATGTCGTTTGTCTTGCCACATATGTGAAGGACGCTGGGAATCTTTATCTCCGCAAAGACCTTCTTCAGCGGCGGCAGGATCAGGCTCTTGAAAAGCCTCGGCGACAGCACGTCGGAAGTCGCGCCCATCTCCCTTATCGTTATATAATCGAGACCGGCTTCTTCGTACTCCTTGTAGACGGCGATTATCGCGTCCGCCAGCGTGTCGAGTAGTTTGCCCACCTTGTCCTGCTTCTTGAACGAGAGCTTCAAAAGGTCGTTCAGCTCCATTATCTGGCCGGCAAGGGTATAGGGGCCGAGCAGGTAGGAGCCTATGGGGACATCCGCCCCTATATCGGCCTTTATCAGCCTTATCGCGTCCTTCATCATCGGTATCCTGCCCCTCTTGGCGATGTCTGAGGGCAAGGTTATATCCATCTCATCTTCGTTATGGATTACTTTTTTCTTTATGGTGGGGTATAACAGGTCTTCGGAGTGAGCATAAACGTTAATCTCACAGCCTATCGCTTCCGCCTCGATGCAGAGGTCGAACGGGAGGACGCCGCACTCAAACCCGAAGAGCTTGTAACTTGTTGCCGCCGCCTTCGCCATCATCCCCGCGTCGAGGTGCGAAGCCGCGAACTTAATGCCGAGCGAACTCATGCCCTCCGTAGTAACGTTGCCCATCCCAGAAAAGCAGGGCGGCCTGTCAACCTCCTCTCCCGCAAAGAGCTTTATCACCCTGTCGCGGGCAGTCATTTCAGTAGTAGCCATTTACACCCTCTCATTCATTTAGTTATCGAAAAAATGTTATTTTCTAGCTCCGCCGGCTGTAAGCTTATCTATGAAATCCTGGAAATAGAGCCTTATAGGCAGGTTCGCATTCCCTGGTATATTTTTCGTTTCATCATATACGAGAGTCGAAAGCATTATGTGCGCCGTTGCGACCGCGGGGAATATTCTCGGAGCGGTGACTATCGGGCCATAGAAATTAAAATCCGACCACAGCACGGACGCCATGCCCTGCGTTACTGCGTCCATCGCCTTGAACCCTTCAAGCCCCCACGCCACCTTTGACTCTTTCCACATATGCGTACCGTTGGAATATGCACCGCCGCATGGAAGGCCGAGTTTTTCTTTGATCAGCCTGTTGGCTATCAGCGAGAACGACGTGGACGGAAGGTTCATTACAGAGGTGTCCACAATCACGGTATCGAAGCCGTCCGCACCCTGCGCAAGAAGCCTCTCAAGGGAAGACAGCCTGCCGGCCGGACTCTGGTCCTGGTCGTCGAACGCCTGCACGACGACGTGCTTCACTCCCAGGTCCTTCAGCATGGAGACCTGCCCCTTCACGTCCTTGTCCCAGGGGGTAATGCTGTTGTAGAGGAACCTGTCCATGACGCCGAGTTTGGATATATATTCGGTCGCTTTCACCCTCTTGTCCGCGACCCACATGTCTATGCCGAACGGCATGTCAGTGGTAGCCAGATAAAAATCCACGTATTCCTTGGCCTCCTCCGCCGTGTTCGCGACCATCGCGACCATCGACGGGATGCCTGTGGCCTTTGAAAGCTCTTCCTGCTTCCTTATCAGTTCGACGGCCCTTGCGCGGTCGAAGTCGCCGCTCTTTCTGTCGGCCAGTATCCGGTCCTTGTTATGGAACATCGAGGCAATCAGAAGCGGCGGGTTCTCGCCAGGCTGCCCGCCAATCCTCGCGCCGCCTATGTTAAAAGTCTTCTGGTCTTTCTCAATACGAAACATTCCCGGGCTCCTTGGGTAAAATGCAGCATCCTGGATAAAATGCCGGGGCGAGTTGTCTCGCCCCGGTCGGCGGTTGAATTTAGAACACGCCGTGGTCCCATTTCGGCTGCGGAAGGTATTCCCATGGCTCGCCCGCGCGGTAGTGCTTATCTATCTCCAGGCACTTGAGCGCATATTCGAAGGCGTAGGGTATGCCCGTGCCGCCCGGTACGAAGCCCGCGCAGACCATGCCGATGCTTGCGGCCTCGAAGACTTCTTCGGTCGTCGCGCCGGAGTTTATCGCCGGTATCACGTGAATTATGCAGCGAGGTGAACAGTAGGCCACGCCAATGGACATGAACATCAGCTCCTTGACCTTTTTCGGAAGCGCCCCGTCCGAGAATATGCTGGCGTAAAAGTCGGCGAAGGTCCTGCCAGGCTCCGGTGTGACCGTGTTTATGATCTTGAACATCCTCGGCACGAAACCGCATTGCTGCTGCATGTAAGCATCGACTTCTTCGACCGTCATCTTTTTCTTTTCCTCTGCCATTTCAATACCTCCTCCAGCGTTTTGGGCGCCCGCTAATCGCGCCAACAGGTCCCTTAGACTCTCCCAAATGTCCATGGTCCTCCTCCCACGTACGCCTGCCCCCTGATTTAGAATATTGCCACCACCACCTCCTTTTTTCAGAGCTTCCAGTCCCTTGCCACACTTATGAACTTCTGTATGTTCTCGTAAGGCACCGTCGGCGGGATATCGCAGCCGGGCATCAGTACGAAACCGCCGTCCAGACCAGCCGTCTCGATTATCCTTTTGCACTCGGATTCGACTTCCGCCACAGTGCCCTGGAGCATAACCTTCACCGGGTCCACATTGCCCGCAAAGCACATCTTCCCGCCGAGGACTTCTTTCGCCCTGGCTATGTTCACCTTGTGGTCCAGGCTTATGCAACTCGCGCCCGTCTCCGGGAAAAGCTCCAGTCTGTCCGTAGTGTCGCCGCAGATATGCACGAGGGTATGCGCCCCATGCGAGCGCGCCCAGTCGGTAAACCGTTTGAGGTAAGGGAGGGCGAAGACCTGGAACTGTTTCTTCGAGATAAGGTCGCCGGAGGCTGTCGGGTCGGCCAGGCTGATCACCTTCAGGCCGTCTTTCACAAGAGGTTCGTAGAGGTGTATCAGCACGTCGGTCGCGAAGTCTATTACCTTCTTCACGAACTCCGGCTTCTTGAAAGTGGCCTTCATCATGGTCTCTTCTCCGACGAGCCTCGCCGCTAGCGTGAACGGGCCCCACGCGGTCAAGGTGACTACATACCTGTCCCCTATCTTTTCCTCCGCAAGCTTCAGCGCTTTCTTCGTTGTTTCTATGACCGGGTCCTGGTCTATCTTCCGGATATCGAGCTTCGCAAGGTCCTCCTCGGATAGAACGATGTGCTCAAGCAGGTCAGGCGCGCCGACTTCGCGGAACTTTATCCCGCCGCCCATGCAGGAAATATGAAAATTGTTATAACCGGACCCGGCGTATACGATATCGCAGAGGAGCTTGTCGCTCATGGTTACAAGCATGTCGGCCATCTTCCGGTAGTCGCCCGACAGGCCCTGAAAGGTGTTGCCGGAGTTGTGTATCGACCACATGCCGGCCCCGAAAAGCGATACGGGAATACGGTCGGCCCTACCGCCCTCGAACGCCTTGATCATTACCTCTCTTGGTTTCATGCTCTCTCCTTTACTGTGAAGTCCGCGTCGATTATTCTTATCAGTTCCGGCAGGCACGACTGCCTCGGGATGGAATATACGTCCTGACCCGCCCCCGCCTCGCCGATGACGAAAACCTTTATGTCCGGCGATACGTGCCGGATTATGGGAAGCGCCTCATCTACGCTGAGACCCACTACCTGCGAGTCCAGCACTACGGCCGAAAAAAGCTTTTCCATGACCTTCCTTACGGCGCTTGCGGCGTGGTCCGTGACCGTCACTGAAAAGCCCGCGTCCCGCAGCGGATTTTCCAGTCCCTTTATCAACATCGAATCATAGGTGCAGATTAGAATCTGAAGCATAATACTCAAGATTAGAGCAAGATGGGTGCCAAACAGAACTGTGTTGATTTTTAAAGGATTATAGGCTTGAACAGGAATGAACGTGGGAAATTATTCCCCATTTGGAGGTATTATTCCCCGTCGGAGAGGCTATAACGCTTCAGCTTTAAGTAAAGCGTCTTGCGGTCGATCCCAAGAAGTTCGCTGGCCTTCTTCTGGCTGCCGCCCGTTTCCTTCAGGACGCGCGCGATATGCTGCCGTTCTATATCTTCAAGCTTATGGGCCTTGCCGTTGTAAGGCATCGAATGCGGAGAGGTCAGGGAAAGGTCGGAGGGTATTACCATGTCGCCCTCGGTGAGGATTACAGCCCTCTCGATGACGTTTTCGAGTTCGCGGACGTTGCCGGGCCAGTTATAGGCCATGAGCGTCTCAAGCGCGCGTGGGCTTATCCCGCTTATATGCTTGTCGGACCTCTTCGCATATCTCCTTAAAAAATGGTCTGCAAGCACAGGAATATCGTCTTTTCTCTCTCTCAGCGGTGGCACTGATATGGTCACGACGTTCAGGCGGTAATAAAGGTCTTCACGGAACCTGCCTTCCCTGACCAGTTGCACGATGTCCATGTTCGTCGCGGCAATCAGCCGGACGTCCACCTTCAGGTTTCTGTTGCTGCCGACCCTCCGGAACTCGCCGCTGTCCAGAAAGCGGAGCAATTTCGCCTGAAGGCTTACCGGCATGTCCCCTATCTCATCCAGGAAAAGCGTCCCTTTGTCGGCGACTTCGACGAGCCCGTTCTTTAACTGGAATGCGTTCGTGAACGCGCCTTTTTCATGGCCGAAAAGCTCCGACTCAAGGAGCGCCTCAGAGAGCGACGCGCAGTTAAGCGCGATGAACTGGCCATCTTTCCGTTTGCTCATCTCCCAGATTGTTTTCGCTACCATCTCCTTGCCGGTGCCGCTTTCTCCCTGGAGCAGGATGGACGCGTCGGAGGGGGCGGCCTTTCTGATAAGGGAGAGCAGGCTCCCGAACTCCTTTGATGCCCCGACTAAGTAGGACGGGACCTTCGTCCTCGACAGCTCCTGCTGGAGTAGCCGGTTTTCCTGCTTAAGCCCCGCGTAGTCGTAAGCGCGGTTGATAAGCAGCATAAGCTCGTCCGTTTTATAGGGCTTACTCAGATAATCGTACGCTCCATGCTTCATGGCCTGGACTGCGGTATCTACCGTTGCCTGGCCCGTGAGGACGATTATCTCGGGCTTCTTGGGGAAGTTTTTCACCATCTCCATGACCTCGATGCCGTTTATGCCCGGCATGACGATATCGAGAAGGACTACGTCGTAGGAGCCTTCTTTTATCATCCTTACCGCAGCCGCGCCGTCGCTTGCAGTCTCGGCAAAATAACCTTTCCGCGTCAGCTCTTTTTTGAGCAGGCGCCTGAACGGCTCCTCGTCGTCTACCGCGAGTATTTTAATTTCTTCAGCCATGACGCCTCAATGCCGGCAGGCTGACCGTAAAAGTCGTACCTGCCCCAAGCTCGCTCTCTACCTCTATACTGCCGTCATGGTCCTCGACTATCCTGTGGCATATGGCAAGGCCCAAGCCGGTGCCTTCGTTCGTCGGTTTCGTCGTGAAGAACGGGTCGAATATCTTATGGATATAATCGTGCGGAATGCCGCAGCCGGTATCCGAGACGCTTGTTTCGACTTCCCTGCCGTCGGGAGATAAAGCTGTCCTTATCGTCACCTTTCCGCCCTTCGGCATGAAGTAGAGAGAGTTGATAATCAGGTTCATGAAGAGCTGACGCAGTTGCCCCGGCTCCGCGCTGAGCATCGGCAGGCCCTGTCCCGCCTCCAGGACAACGGACTGCCCTGCCTTTTCGACCTTGTGCCGGACCAGAAGCAGGACCTCCTTGACGAGGTCGTTTATGTCGACCTCCCTCGCCGTCCCGCCGGACGGGCGCGCGAAATCGAGGAGGCCGGTCAAAATATTTTTACAGCGGAATATCTCCTTGTTTATCGTGTCCAGGTATTCGGGAAAGTCCTCGAACTCCCCAAGGGCGAGAAGCTTTTCATCTCTTGCCCTGTCTATAAGGGCCTCGGAGTATCCCGCTATGATGCCCATCGGATTGTTTATTTCGTGTGCTATCCCCGCCGCGAGGCGGCCCAGGGAGGCTAGCTTGTCGGAGCGCAGCATGTGCTGCTCCATCTTCTTCTGGCTCGTTACGTCCTTGCAGTAGCTCACCAGCGCGAACTGCCTTCCATTATCGTCTAGAAGAGGATACGTCCAGAAGTGGTAGGTGTTGCCCCTGCCGTCCGCAACTTCGCGGAAGGTCGGCTCTTTGCATTCCGTAATCGAAGGGCAGGGTGTCTCGCGAGGGTTTATGCCCAGCGCCTTCAATATTACAGAGCACTTTTCTCCCATGACCTCTTTGTAAGTCAGCCCCGTGCGCTTCAGCACCGAGCGGTTCGCCGTCATTATTTCGTGGTTGGGGCCTTGTATCCAGACCATGTCGGTAATCGCGTCGAAAGTCTTCTCCCACTCCTTCTTCTCCCTGCTTATCTCCTCGAAAAGAGTCGCGTTCTGTATGGCGATGGAGATATGTTTCGCAACCGGGACGAGGACCTCAAGGTCGCGCTCCGAGTATGCGCCCGGCTCGGTGCTGTCGAGGTTGAAGGAGCCCAGCACCGTCCCGTGATAGAGCGGGACGCTTACGGTGGAGCGGATGCCTTCGCTCAGGAGCCTTTCGTCGAGCGGGAAAGCCGCGGCGGCCTTCAGATCGCTGTTTATAAACGGCTTGTTATTCAGCGTGACCCAGCCGGAACTAGTGCCTTCGACCGGAGCCTTCATCCCCTTGGTCAACCGCGTCGCCATTTCCGTATCGACCGCGAATATATTCATCCATTTCCCGCCGGGGGTGAGGAGGTTTATGCTCGCGCGGTCGTAACGGACGAGCCTGCGGGTCTCGGATGCGAGCAGCCGGAATATTGCGCCGATGCTGAGGCTGGAATTTATTATCCCCGCCACCTCGCTGATTACGCCTATCTGGGTTATTTTCTCGGTAAGCTTTTCAAAGAGCCTTGCATTTTCCAGCGCAATGCCGATATGGTTCCCGAGCATGACGAGGAGCTTCATGTCCATCGCCGTGAACCGGGAAGGCGTCCGGCTTGCCACCCCCAGCACGCCAAGGACCGCGCCTCTTGAGAGTATCGGTACGCCGGCGACGCTCTCGATGCCCGCTTCAGCCATTAGGGGACGGGCTACGCGCGGGTCTTCAGACGCCTTCCTGACCGTGAGCGGCCGTCCGCTTGCCGCGACCCGTCCGCTTAGGAACTGGTTCGGCTTCACGCTTTCTATGTCCTTGAAGAACTTATCCGTCAACCCCTTGTGCTCCTTGAGTCTTAGCTTCCCCGTCTCCTCATCCACGAGATAAATCCAGCCCGCCTCCGCCCCCATGACCCCCATGATCATGCTTACTGCTTCTCCCGCGATGCGCGCGGTATCCATCGACTTGCTGACCGTAGTGGTGAGCGCACTGAATGCGTTCAGTTCCTTAGTACGCTGTACGGCCTTCTGTTCAAGCCTCTTTCGCTCTGAAACGTCGCGGACAGCCACAACGCGGGTGCTCTTGTAATCAAATACTGAAAATTCCGCCGGGAAGGCTTCGCCGTCCTTCCGGAGGCAGATAGATTCCATGTTTTCAGCGCCTAAAAGACTCTGAAAATCCGGTATTACCAAGTCTACCCGTTTGCCGGCTATTTCCGGCGGCGTATAAGAAAAAATGACCTGGGCAGCCTGGTTAATGGACGTGATGCGGGATTCCTTGTCGAGCGCAAATGCCGGGAAGCCGACCAGATCGAGCACCTCAAGGGCGGTTTCCGGCCTGACTTCGGAGAGGACGGTTTTGAGCGGGCTTGTCATAGAAAACCTGAAAAAGGGGTAATACACGATATTTTGGGGAAAAATTCCCCAAATGTCAAGTTAATTGTTGACAAGTTAAGTCAGTCATGCTAATTATTATTCCATATTATTCTCTGGAGGTGTTACCTTGGAGCGGTCTGAATTCTGGGGTATCTATCCTTTTCTCATCCAGGCATTTCGTGTCCTCGAAGTAATTGCCTTGCTCATTTTCTTTTCGGGCTCCTATAAAAAACTGAAAATATGGGCCGGCGGGCTCGCAGGAGACGGCGAACTGGAAGGGAACCCTTCCGTTTTTGGGCTTGCGGCTCTATCCCTGTCCTCTCTCTTTTCCTCCGGCTGCCTACTGGCAAAACGCTCGTTCCGGATATCCACCGGCAGGGCGATTATCCTGATCGCTATCAAATGGTCTTTCCTGGTTTTATTACTTGGCAGCATCTCTGTGTTTTTAAACGTCAAGGTATTCGGCAGCGGCCTACTGACAGGCGACAGGTTTCTTTTCTTCAAGGCAGTGCTGAACTGGGCGGGCATTTTCTTTATCATCGGTGTCGCGTACGCTATCGTACGCAGGTTCTTTTCCAGCATGGTCCCCTCCAGCGGCTACGACTATTTCCTTCTGTTCCTCCTGCTGACGATAGCGGTAAGCTCTTTCATCATGCAGGGACTCCGCTTTACGGTGGCCATCTGGTCGGACGCGGCATACTCGCCGCTCGGGCTTCTGTTTAAGCATCTGTTCGCGGGCATAAGGATAGGCGATGCAATGACGGCCTACAACGTCGTCTGGGCGTTGCATGCCCTGCTCGCGCTGTTCTTCGTGGCCTATATACCCTATTCGAAAATCTTCCATATTTTTGCCGCGCAGATAACGACGGCCGCCGCAGAGCGGCGCGAAAAGACGGCAGGTATCGCATGAAAAAGAAAACATCAAAACTGACAAACCTTCAACTTATCGAACTTGACGCCTGCACCGGATGCGGCCAGTGCCTGAAATTCTGTCCCGTGCAGGCGGTATCGGGGGACCTGTCCGCCTCACCGCCGGAGAAAATAAGACATTTTAAATACCTCATCGAATCATCCGACGGGCTTCTGGCGAGGATATTCGGAAAAAAGAAGCCGTCTAACGAGGAGATGGAAGGTTTTATCAGCCACCTCTACAAATGCACGACCTGCGGCGTATGCGGGACGGTCTGCCCGGTCGGGATAAATACGCAGAAGCTGTGGGCGGCTCTCAGGGCGGAGGTGGTGAAACTCGGTTATCAGCCAGTGGGCAACCAGAAGACTGTGCCGGACCTCTACCGCCGCAGGAAGACGCCTTACGAAAGGGATATCTCGGAGAAATGGGACTGGCGCCCGGCTGACCTGAAGTTTACCGACAGGCATGAGGTCGGCTATTTCGTCGGTTGCGGCGTGTCGTTCTCCGCTCCGCCGATGGCTCTCGGCGCGGCCCGCATGCTCGAAGCTATACATGGCGGCTTTGCGATGCTCGAAGAGGAGCAGTGCTGCGGATTCCCGCTCATGGTGCTGGGGTTCGAGGACATGATAGAGGAGATGGTGCGGCACAACGTCCGCGGGTTCGTGGAGATGGGCGTCAAGAGGTTAGTGACGACCTGCGCGTGCTGCATGAGCTTCCTGAGTAATAATTGGGCGAAGTACGTAGGCGGCAGGCTGCCATTTGAGGTAATACACATCTCGCAGGAAGTGGCGGGCGCAGTAGAGGCCGGCAAGATAAAGTTTACGAAGGAGCTCGGTGAGACGCTTTGCTACCACGACCCCTGCTACATCTCGCGCGGGAAGCCTTATGTCGTAGAGGAGCCTAGGAGAGTTATAAAGTCTATACCGGGAGTGAAATTCCTGGAGATGGAACGAAACCGCCAGTTTTCCAAGTGCTGCGGAGCGGGAGGAGGTATCAGGCGCGCACAGACGGAGGACTTCACAAAGGTGTCATGCGATATCGCGCTCGAAGTGATAAAGGACGCGGAAGCGCTTGGCGCAAATACTCTCGCCATTAACTGTCCCGCGTGCTACGAGCGCATGCACCTGGCTATAAAGCAGACAAGCTACAAGACCGCCCTGAAGATAAAGGACATAATGCAGATAGCGTCGGAGCAACTTTAGTTTCCAAACGGATATTCCTCGTACTTCAATTCTTTCGTTAATCTCTTCATAGGACATCAAATAAGTGAGCAATCTCGAGCTGATTTTTATGCTCGATAACGCTCTTTTTTTAATTTTTTATTGAAAGCGGTTTTCATTAAAATAATGAATATATTTACTATTTTAACTATAACTCATTGCGCAGATTGATAAAATTTAAGCTTGGAAAAAGATAAATTATTAAAAAATTCTCAATTAAGCCCTGGTAAAATACCCAGATTTAATTTTTTGCCTATAAATGATAAAAACCATGCACCGGCAATTTTTTTTAATGTAAGTTTAGAAAGGATAGCCCGAATGAAGCATGCTTGTGTGAACTGTGAAGAAATAAACGAAGGTTTAAATTGTTATATTAAATGTGAGAAGTTAGAAGAATATTTGAAGTTTCTCGAAACAAAATCAAAATTGGGGATTGAAAATGTGACCCAGATTTCATTTCCTGCTTATAACTGATAAAAAAATAGCACTGCTTATTAGATATAGGTTTTATTACGTTACCCGAAAATCTTTTATTGATTGTCATCCGGCATGTTATTTGAGCGAGCGCATGAGATGCGAAATCGAGTTCTAAGAATATTACACCTGTCCTTGCTGGTCTGCCTGCTTTCGGCGGCCATACCTGCATATGCGGACGGGAGCGTAACCATCAACGGCGGCGCGGCCTATACGAACAGCACAAGCGTCACCCTATCCATCAGCTACCCTCCGAGTACAACCAGCCTGGACATCGGGGAGTCCGGAGGAACGGTCATGTCCATCCCGCCGGCAAGCAACGTCAGGTTCAGCTTAAGCCCCGGCGAAGGCATCAAAACAATACAGATTACCGCTCACTATACCTATCAACCCTGCTGCGCTAAGGATTTATTCGGCAACTGCATCCAATTGTGCAGCCAGGAAGAACCCGCCGCGGAGGAATATTCCAGTTCGATAATTTTAGATACTACAAAACCCGTCTGGACGTCCATGCAGATAAACCACGGTGCTCAGTATGCCAATTCAACAACGGTGACTCTGGACCTTAGCGGATCGGATGACAAACAGATTTCGGGGATGAGGTTCAGCAACTACACGGGCGGCTGGTCGCCCACGGAGGCATCCGGGGCTGTAGCCAGTTGGAGCCTCGCTTCCGGGGACGGCCAGAAGACTGTGTATTCACAGTTGGTTGACGTCGCGGGAAACTGGTCGGACGTCATAAGCTCCGGGATTTTCCTTGATACCACGCCGCCGCAATCGTCCATAAGCGCCCCGGCGCCAGATTCTTTCTTCTCTGGGAACACCGTTCAAATTTCCGGTACCGCCGGGGACGGCGCGGGTTCCGGGGTTAAAAAAATCGAGGTCTCAACCGACGGGGGCAAGACCTGGTCGGAGCCTGACAGCATTATGCATACCGACGGATGGGCGACATGGCTCCTTTCATTCGCGCCACCCGCCGATGGTGCTTACTCGATCCAATCCCGCGCCACCGACAATGCAAATAACGTGGAAACACCCGGCCCCGGGACACGTTTCACGGTGGACAATACCAAACCCGTGTCTTCCATATATGCCTTTTTATGGAAAAAAGTCAACCCGGTTGCGGCCGCATCGATTGCCTTTTCGCCTGATTACGTTAATGACCACACAGCCTTCGCCGGGACATTGGAAAGCGGCGTCTTCAAAACGGAAGACGGCGGCGCGAGCTGGTCAGCCATAAACTCGGGCCTTCCCGATTTAAAATGTTGGAAGGTCGCCGTATCTCCGGCCTACGCCTCGGACCATAGCGTCTTCATAGGGACGGAAAGCGGTATATTCAAGAGCACGGACGGCGGCGCAACGTGGTCTTCTTCAGGCGCCGGTCTGCCATCCGGTAGCGGCCGCGATATAGCGTTCTCTTCAAATTACGCCTTGGATGGGACATTATTCGTCGGGACGGGAAGCGGGGATATCTATAAAACGGCCGACGCCGGAGCGAGCTGGTATCCCGCCGGGGCGGCGCTTTCCCAGGGCGTACTCGCTCTCGTCTTGTCGCCGGCATTTGTAACGGACAACACTATTTTCGCCGGGACGGCAGGCGGCGTGTTCAAATCCACTGACGGCGGCGCAACTTGGAGCGGGATAAATACCGGTATAGGCGGCCTTTCCATAACCGGCCTGACGATATCGCCCGCGTTCGCGTCTGATACCCTTTATATTGCAACGGACGGCGGCGTGTTCAAATCGACGGACGGCGGAGCAAGCTGGAGCGGGATGAATACCGGCATAGCCGGCCTTTCCATAACCAGCCTGGTTATATCGCCCGCGTTCGCGTCTGATGATACTCTTTATGTCGGGACTGGCGGCGGCGTGTTCAAATCGGCGGACGGCGGCGCTACATGGAATTCCTGTAATTTCGGCCTGACCGGCTCCGGGGTGCAGGCTATTTCAATCTCGCCGGAATATGACAAAGACAGCACTTTATTCGCGGGCGTCCCGGAGGGTATTTTTAAAAGTCGCGGAGACGCCCTGCTTGTAAGTGGGACAAGCTTTACCTTCACCGGAAGCGCGTCGGACGGCAATGGCTCCGGTGTTCAGAAGGTAGAAATCTCCACTGACGGTGGCAGTACCTGGAAAGGCCCCCAGGACGGCGTGACGTATGGCGGAGGCGGGTCATGGAAAGAATGGACCTATACCTGGACTGTCCCCGCGGATGGTGCTTATTTAATCAAATCACGCGCCACGGATAACGCAGGCAACCTGGAGGACGCCGGTGCGGGGATTACAGCCATAGTGGACAATACCGCTCCGGTTTCCGCCATTACTTTACCTTCGCCCGGCGCGGCTTTAAGCGGCGCGGTTATGACGATAGGCGGGACGGCAAATGACGCGGGCTATGGCGTAAAGATTGTGCAGGTCCTGCTTCCAGTCTCAGGCTCATGGGTTGATGCCGTTGATACCTCCGGCGACGGGTCATGGTCCACCTGGAGAGTTTCGACGATTATGCCCGCCGACGGCGGATATACACTCCAGTCGCGCGCCATAGATTATTCAAATATCAGAGAAGCTCCCCTGGCCGGAGTCAATATAACCGTAGACAATGCTGAACCTTCGTCCGCCATCAGCTCGCCAAAAGACGGCGCGTTAATCAGCGGCTCTGAACTTTCCGTAACTGGCACGGCCATAGACAACTCCGGCTTGGGAATCAATAAGGTTCAGGTCCTGTCGCCGGTAGCGGGTAACTGGGTGGACGCCTATGATACCTCCGGAAACGGGTCATGGTCGTCTTGGAGCTATTCGACGACAATGCCTGCCGACGGGAAATATACGCTCCAGTCCCGCGCCGGCGATAACCTGGGGAATATTGAGACGCCTGGCGCCGGGAATAACATAACGGTGGACAACACGAAGCCGGCAGGCAGGATAAGCATCAATAACGATGCGCCCGCGACAAACCGGGCAGTAGTTACCCTAACGCTTTCGGCAGTGGATTCAAGCGGCGTCACAGCCATGCGGGTTTGCAACGATGGCGATTTCGACGCTGTACCCTGGGAGAGCTTCGCCGCATCAATGGATTGGTTTCTGCCGACGGGGGATGGCGGAAAAACAGTATTTGCGCAGTTCATGGACGCTGCCGGAAACGAATCGAATACTTGTTCCGCGAATATAATACTTGATACGGCTTGTCCTGTCGTGCACATTACGGACCCCCAGCCGCCTTCGATTTTATACGGTTCCAGCGCCAGCATCACCGGGACCGCATCGGATGGCGGCTCCGGGGTGGACAAGGTGGAAGTGTCCTGCGGCAACGGCCCCTGGACGAAAGTCTCAGGCAGCGGCACATGGAATTTTTCATGGTCTCTTCCTGCTTCTGGGACCTTCACCATCAGCGCACGCGCCACGGACAAAGCCGGTAATGTCTCCGCAATAAATTCCGTTCCGGTAAGCATAGACAATATCTCACCCGTAGCCGCTGAACCCGCGGATAATGCCGTACGCCCGGCCGCTTATACCCTGCCGCCCGTTTTCCCCGACCCGCCGGTTTTCGAATGGGCGCCGAACGCATGCGGCAATTTCAAGATATATTTCTCAGGTACGCCGGATTTCAAAAAATTCCTTCAGTTTGCATCGGACAACCATGGCATAAGCCCCACGTTCAACCCAACGGCACAATCGTGGAATAAAATAACTAAACTTGGAGGTGTAATATTCTGGAAGATAGCGGGGCAGGGCGCGCAGAAGCATATGCTATACAGCAGCAGCCGGTCACTGGTCCTTGACGGGGGCTTTACGGACATCCCCGATAATCCCTCGACGGATGTTTTAAATATACCAACAATGAAATGCGATCCCGGAACAAGCTCATCGCTCTTCCTGCAGTTCTCGTCCGAGCCTTATTTCATAGCCCCGATCAATTCGCCGAAGCTTAGGTATGGCTCAACCGTCTCATATACCCCAAGCAAGAGCACATGGTCTAAGACTACCAAGCCCAGTCCCTCGTTCTGCTGGCGGTTCTCAGGAAAGCTTTCCACGGGGGAGACAACCTACAGCGGGACGCATCTGACATCCGTGACAGGCGGCCCGGAAGTCACCAACCCATCCATGGATTCCGCATTGGACTCTCCGCCCGTCATAATCTGGGATACGTCAGGTTTTACGTCATGCACGGTCCAGGCAAGCGCTACGGAGGATTTCACGGCTAAACCTCTCCTGCTCGGAGTTTCGAGAAATGGCAGCCTTACGGTCAGCGGCAAGACGTGGAAAACAATTACCACCCTGGGGAGCCCGGTTTATATAAGGGTGGTCGGAACGACGGAGGAGGAATATACCGCATATGGCCCGCCGCTAAGGCTGGTCATTACGAAATGAAAAATTGGATTGGCGCATGTAATTCGACCTGCGAAGGAGGTTTCCAACACCGGCTTTTAACACGTGCTGCCGCTCTAAGGCTGAGAGAAGAACTGGTAGTTGTTCCTTCCCAGGTCTTTTGCCTGATACATTGCCGCGTCAGCGTTCTTAAGCAATACCTCCGTATCCTCTCCATTGAGCGGAAAGAGCGTGATGCCGATACTTGCTGTGATAAGTATCTCGTTGCCGTTTATATGGAACGGCTGGGACAAGGCCTCGATTATACGCCGGGCGACCAGCGCGGCGTCGTCCGCGTTATCTATCCTGCCAAGCAGTATTACGAATTCGTCCCCGCCAAGGCGGGAAAAGTAAGCTGTCATGCCTTCCTTGCCCACATAGATGACGGTGTCGCTCTTCCTGAGCGAAGCCGCTACCTGTTCCACTACCCCTTTCAGCAGGAGGTCTCCCACATCGTGTCCAAACGTATCGTTTATTTGCTTGAAGTTATCGAGGTCCAGGAAAAGTATTCCCAGTAGCCTGTCGTGGTGTTTAGCGTGTTCGAGAGCCTGCTCAAAGCGGTCCATGAAAAGCATCCTGTTAGGCAAACTCGTCAGGCTGTCATAATACGCCAGGAACTTTATCTGCTCTTCGGTGCGTTTTCTGACCTTGATCTCGTTCTCTAACTTTGCCACTGCGTCCGTAAGCTTCCGGGTGCGCTGCTTCACCAGCTCTTCCAGGTGGTTCTGGTACTGCTTCAGTTCCTCTTCCCGTTCCTTTCTCTCGGATATGTCTTCGCAGGTCGTGACAATCGCCACAGGCTCGCCGGACTCGTCCCGGACGATATCCGAGACCAGCTTAACCGGGAATACCGATCCGTCTTTCCGGTAGTTTATGGTCTCGCGTATCCAGGTCTTCGCATCCCTTAACTCCTCTAGCGCAAGGGGCTTCCTCATATCCGACGTCACGAATACTCCGACGTCCTCTCCGAGCAGGTCTTCGGCGTCATACCCGTGCATCTCCGCCTCAGCCGGGTTGATATAAAGTATCCGCCCGATGCCGTCTCTTATCGTAATCCCCGTCCTCGTTGTTTTCGCCGCCTTGTCCAGGAGCAAAAGCGTGTCTTCCGCTTTTTTTCTATCGAATATCTCCCGCTCCAGGTCCGCTATATATTGCTTTATCTCCTTGTCCTTCTGGTTTATAGTCTGGATAAGCGATCTGATGAGCATGACGTCGGCATAGACAAAGCAGGCACTTCCCAGCAGCATGCTCGCAGTTACCGGCTGAACAGGATAATGGACGTTCCCGACCATTATAAAAACGAAGAAGGTGTAACCGCTGAAGATGAGGAATATGAGGCTGGTAGTCCTGTTGAGCTCATTCCTTATATTCCCCGGTATTTCCTTCCTCATCCGGAGCACAAGGAAAATTGAGGCAATTATAAGGACTATAGCTGACAGTGTCTGGAAAAGCGAAAAACTTTGGGTAATATCCATAGTCCCTCTTAAAAAAACATGCCTCTATATTCACGATAATCGCGGGGGCGCACCCCATCAGACACGATAATTATACATAAAACAAGAAAATTTTCTATTATTTAATATCGCCACCCGATTATTTTAATAAATCCCATCTCAGCAATACCCATGAAGGTATATAAATAGGAAGGCCTTCCAGTAGTTTTTTCTGGTCCCTTATGCCCGGTCGTTCAATCTTTTCATAGCTGTACCTGTATTCTCTACCCGGTGCCGGCCCCAGGTCTATAAAATAATTCAGGGTTCGGCCCTCTATTTTCATCTCCCCGGTCATCGCCTCCTTCTTCTCGAAAATACCGTCTCCATTTTCATCTATCAGCCTGTACTGGAACGGAGGAGCGCCGTTTACCCCTACGTCGTAGCGAAATATGTGCCCCCCGACTGAATACGTCCTGAAGATCGAGCCGTCAGGATTTTTATATGTCCGGATATTGATTACGGTAGGCGGCTTTTTATCGCCTATGACCTGGTTCTCTTCCAGTGTCAGCATTGCCTTGGAGATGTCCGGGACTAGATATCCCGGGTTGGGAGATAGATTCGCGCCGAGCATAAAGACGGTCAGGAATGAGACGATATAAATCATAATCACCTCCCTTTTCTTTAACTATAGCACCATATTCTTCAGGCTTAAAATAAAAAAGCCGCCGGAATTTAATCCGACGGCTTTTGATTGCATACTTTTTTTTAGAAGTCCATCTGCTTGCGAATTATTTTCCCAAGCACCCGCATCTCCTTGGTCATCTCCTGATCCTCGTATTTGGGGTTCAGCGGATGCATTACCCAGACGCCGCGGTATTTTTTAAGCTGTTTGAAGGTGGCCTCTTCTTCTACGTCATTCTTGATTATCACATAATCCCCGGGCTGAGGCTGGATTTCCGGGTCGATCATTACGACCTCCCCTTCCCGAAAAAGGGGCTCCATGGAGTCGCCTTTTACGCGCATGGCGAAAAGGTACTTGCTCTGCAGGTCCGTATCGACATATTCGTCGGCTACCCCCGGATATGGGTATTTATCAGAGCCGGATGCGAATCCGCCCGCCTGCACCCAGGTCAGAAGGGGCACTTTATTGTAGTGTGAGGGCGTTTCCTTTATCAGCTTTTTCTCAAAATATTCCTTAAAATCGGAAGGTGCCTTCTGATGGTAGGCGGTGAAGAGGAGGTCTTTCGGCTCGATCCCCAGTTTTTTGGCATAGACGAGGAGCTGATCGTCCTTGGGGATATGGTCCTCACCCACGACTTTCCGGAGGAGTTCGTAAGGAAGCCCCAGAGCCTGGGCGCATTCCTTAACGGTACTGAACCCCTTCCTGTTTATCGCGTCTCTTATTTTCTGGGCTACAGTCTTCATAAGGCCTGCCTCGGCGTTGATGATAACTTGTCTTCTATAGTCTTTCCCGTGCCACAGCATTCATAAGGCCTGCCTCAGCGCAAAAAGGGCGGCATGAATTACGCCAGAAGGGCATCGACTTTTGATTTAAGCTGGGCTTTAGGCACTGCGCCGACGACCTGGTCTACCGCCGCCCCATTTTTAAAGAACATCAAGGTCGGGATGCCCATGATGCGGTACTTGCTGGCGATATCCGGATTCTCGTCCGTGTTCAGCTTGCAGACTTTCATCTTGCCATCGTATTCCGTAGCTATCTCTTCCACAATGGGGGCAACCATCTGGCAGGGGCCGCACCATACCGCCCAGAAATCAACCAGCACAAGGCCCTGCGCCTGCATGACGTCCTGTTCCCAAGACCCGGTAGTAACTTTTAAAGCCTTGTCTCCCATTATCTTCTCTCCTGTCGATAGTTATAGATTCAGATAAACACAGCCGCTTTCCCGGGTTAGAAAAGCGGCCTTAAAATTATGTCTTTTTAAATTTTAGGATATATCAATTATTTTGTCAACAAAAAAACCTTGATATTTTATATGCTTCAGCTAAATAAAAATGTTAGGCCCCCATGCGGGGGCCTAACATTTTCAATGACTTAGTACATTCCGCCCATTCCGCCCATTCCGCCCATGCCGCCGGGCATTCCGCCGCCATGCTCCGATTTATCCTCGGGCATGTCGGTTATCATAGCCTCGGTCGTAAGCATCAGGGAGGCCACGGAAGCCGCATTCAGAAGCGCCGTCCTGGTCACCTTGGTCGGGTCTATGATACCGGCCTTCATCATGTCCACATACTGTTCGGTACCTGCATCAAAACCTTCGGTGGCTTTCATCTCACGCACCCTCTGGACGATTATGGAACCTTCCAGGCCGGCATTATTAACTATCTGACGAATAGGCTCCTCCAGAGCCCTTCTGATGATATTCACGCCTATGTTCTGGTCGCCGGTCAGCTTCAGACTGTCCAGCGCCTTAACGCACCGCAGAAGCGCCACGCCGCCGCCCGGGACTATACCTTCCTCGACCGCCGCGCGAGTCGCATGCAGGGCGTCTTCAACACGGGCCTTCTTCTCCTTCATTTCGGTCTCAGTCGCGGCTCCGACCTTGATCACCGCAACGCCGCCGACCAGTTTCGCGAGCCTCTCCTGGAGCTTTTCCCTGTCGTAATCAGAGGTGGTTTCCTCTACCTGGGTCTTTATCTGCTTCACGCGGCCCTGGAGCTTGTCCGTCTCGCCCACGCCCTCGATTATCGTGGTATTGTCCTTGTCCACGTTGACCTTCTTGGCCCGGCCAAGGTCTTCCATCTTCACGTTTTCGAGCTTCAGTCCCAGGTCCTCGGAAATAACCTGTCCGCCTGTCAGGACCGCTATGTCTTCCAGCATGGCCTTGCGCCTGTCGCCGTAACCTGGGGCCTTGACCGCGCAGCAGTTCAGCGTGCCGCGGAGCTTGTTGACGACCAGCGTCGCCAAAGCCTCGCCCTCGATATCTTCGGCGATAATCAAGAAAGGCCTGCTTGACTTCGCTATCTGCTCAAGGATGGGCAGAAGGTCTTTCATCGACGATATCTTTTTTTCGTGGATGAGGATAAGGGCGTCTTCGAGCACCACTTCCATCCTCTCCGGGTCCGTCACGAAATAAGGTGAAAGGTAGCCCCTGTCGAACTGCATGCCCTCCACGACGTCCAGAGAGGTGGTCATGGACTTCGCTTCCTCGACGGTTATGACGCCGTCCTTGCCGACCTTGTCCATCGCCTCGGCAATCAGGTCGCCTATGGTGGGGTCGTTATTGGCGGATATGGTGCCGACCTGCGCGACTTCCTTCTTGTCCTGGGTCGGCTTCGAGAGCTTCTTCAGCTCTTCTATGACGACTTCGACCGCCTTGTCGATACCGCGCTTTAATTCCATCGCCGATGCGCCGGCGGTGACGTTCTTGGAGCCCTCGCGGTATATCGCCTGTGCGAGCACGGTCGCGGTGGTCGTCCCGTCTCCCGCGACGTCCGAAGTCTTCGAGGCCACTTCGCGGACCATCTGGGCGCCCATGTTTTCAAACGGGTCCTTAAGCTCTACTTCCTTCGCCACCGTCACGCCGTCCTTGGTGATGGTGGGGGAGCCGAATTTTTTATCGATAACGACGTTCCTGCCCTTCGGGCCCAGCGTGGCCTTCACTGCCTCGGTGAGCTGGTTTACGCCGCTTAATATCTTAGCGCGGGCCTCCTCCGAAAAAATTATCTGCTTTGCCATCTTCAAAACCTCCTTGACTATTTAAATTAGGAAATAACCCCCAGGACTTCTTCCTCTTTAACGATGAGGTAGTCCTCGTTGTCGATGCTTATCTTGCTGCCGGAATATTTGTCGAAGAGGATAATGTCGCCCGTCTTTACCTCCTTGACCTCCTTGCCGACCGCCTCGACCTTGCCCCTCTGGGGTTTTTCCTTAGCCGCGTCCGGTATGAATAACCCCCCGGCCGTCCTCTCTACTTCCTCCATGTACTTCACGAAAATCCTGTCACCTAATGGCTTGAAACCCATGATTTGTTCTCCTTTCCCTTAAGATATTAAGGCATTGGAAGCCCTAAATTTTTATTAGCACTCATTTAAGCTGAGTGCTAACGATTGAACAAAATATACCATGCTTTTTCCAAAAATCAACAAAAATTTTCATCAAAGTATAACAGAAAATAAAAAAAGGGGAGCTTTTCAGCTCCCCTTAATCTCAATTAACCGCCTGTTTACTTCTTCTTAGGCATCTTGTCCAATATAGCCAGGCCCTTCAAGAGGTCCTCGGCTCTCTGGAGCTGGTAGTCATCCTCGTCTTTTAACTGCACAGGCTCGCCCGGGCTTTCCGGCGTCTGGTCTATCTTCGGCTCCTTCGGCGTAGGACCGCCTACTGAAATATCGCCCTTTTGTTTCTTATCCAACTCCAGGTCCTTGTTCTTCAGGGTGTCGTTCCCCAGGTGGTTTTCAAGGTCTATCTCCCGGAGCCCATGCGTGAAATCGGTATCCCTCTTCTTTTCGCTCGCAAGTTGCGGCTGTTTCACCTCGATATCCGGCTTAATCCCGGTATTCTGTATAGAGCGGTCCTTTGGGGTGTAGTATTTCGCCGTGGTGAGCCGTAGCCCTGAGCCGTCCGAGAGGCCGATTACCGTCTGGACGGAGCCTTTGCCGAACGTTGTTGTGCCCATAATCACCGCGCGGCCCCAGTCCTGCAGGCATCCCGCGACTATCTCGGAGGCGGAAGCGGAGCCTCCGTTCACCAGCACAACCATCGGCACGGTCACGCGCGGGCTTGACTGGTTGGTGAAGAACTCGTCCTTCTCGCCGTTTCTGCCCTTGATATAAACCACGAGCTTGCCGGTCGGCAGGAATTCACCAGAGACGTCGACCGCCATATTCAAAAGGCCGCCCGGGTCGTTCCGGAGATCGAGGATGATGGATTTTACATTCTTATCGTCGAATTCCTTAAGCGCCTTTTCAAGGTCCGCATCCGTCTTTTCCTGGAACTGGCTTAAGTGGATGTAGCCAATCTCGTTGTCGATTATCTTAGATTTTACGCTCTTGATAGTGATGACATCGCGGACAATGGTGAAATCCCTGGGTTTGGCGAAATCTTCCCGCATGACGGTTATGGTGACCGGAGAGCCCTTTGGCCCCCTCATCTTGTCAACGGCTTCGGTCAAGGTCATTTCATTGGTGGGCGCGCCGTCGATCTTGATTATCTTATCCCCCGCCTTAATTCCCGCCTTAAATGCCGGGGTATCCTCTATCGGGGCAATGACCGTGAGCGTCCTGTCTTTTACGCCTATCTGAATCCCAAGGCCGCCGAACTCGCCCTTGGTGTCAACCTGCATCTCCTTGTATTCCTCCGGCGTCATAAAGGAGCTGTGCGGGTCGAGGTCGGCCACCATGCCCTTTATGGCCCCGTAAATCAGTTCCTTGGGCTTGACCTCTTCGACATAGTTCTTCTGAATAATAGAGAGGACCTCGGAGAAGGTCTTCAAGTTGTCGTATGTTTCGTTTGCGGCCTGGCTGTACCGCACCATCCCGGTGCCGATGATCATGCCGAAAACAAAGACCAAAATTACAATGAGCGGAGCGATCTTCCTCTTCCTGGTGAAGCTCATTTTGGGTAAAACCTCCTGTTATGTTGGGAACACGCGAACCTAAACATTCAATCCAAAATTATACTACACGATGATTGTTCTGGAAAGCTTTTTTTACTTTCTTTTAAGCCACATTAGCGGGTCTATCGCCTCCGAGCCTTTCCGGACCTCGAAATAAAGAGACGAACCGGACTGTCCGGCGTCTCCCAGCGCCGCTATCGGCTGGCCTTTATTCACCTTTTCCCCGGCCTTTACCTTGAGGTCCGTCAGGTGCGCGTAAACAGTATAATATTCCCCCCCGTGCCTTAAAATGGCTATGAGGCCCAGGCCTTTGAAAAAATTAGCGAAAGCCACCTGTCCGGCCTCCACGGCGCGGACCTCGCTCCCGGCCGGCGCCGCTATCTCAATCCCTTTTTTATATATGTAGGTATCATAAACGGGGTGTTTCTGTTTCCCGAAATAACTAACTACCGTTCCCGTTACCGGCCAGTCCAGGCCCCCTGTCAGAGCCGGGATGTTCTTCGGGAGTGGCCGGACGTTCTTCTTTGATTTTGCCTGCGCTTCCAGTTTCCGCATCAAATCCTGCATCAGGCGGCTCTGCTCTTCCAGGTTACGAGCCATCACCTCGTAGGAGGTTTTCTGTTTGCGTATCGACTCGAGAAGTTCCTTCTTGTTTTCCTCCTCCGCCTGAACCTTTACCGCCTCGGTATCCCTGGCGACTTTTATCTTGTTGAAATTTTCTTTCTGGACGCCGAGTTTCTCATTGTTTTTTGTAAGTTCCTCGATGCTTTCCTCATAACCCTCTACCATGCTCCGGTCACGCTCGGAAATCGCGGTGAGATATTTATACCTGCGGAGCATTGAGCCGTAGTCCCCGGACAAAAGAAGCACCCATTCGCCTCCCGCCCGCCTGGTCTTGTACATATCCCGCAGCCTGCCCGCCAAATCGCTTTCTTGTCCGCGGACCTTCGCGCGGTATATCTCCATCTCGGACTGAGTAGCGGTCATTTCCCGGCCCACCTGTCCCAGTTTCCCTTCGAGCTTCTTAACCTCTGTTTTTTTAACCTCCAAGCTTCGGTTGATTTTTTCCAGGTCGGTCAGTACGTTCTTCTCCTGCCGTGCGGATTCCTTTACCTTCTTCTTGACTCCCTTAAGCTGTTCCTGGATTTGCTTTAATTCTTCATGGCTGGGCGTTTTTTCGGCGGCAAAAGCGGAAAGACTTGTAACCATGGAAAAAACAATTAAAAAGGCAACTATAGGTTTACAGAGAAGCATGGCGGGATTTTAGCAGGGATAAAGCGCAAGGGCAAGAGGGAAAGGCTTGCAAAAGAGGAAAATTTTATAGGCATTTGCCGGATTGCCGTTATATAATTATCCATATAATTATTCTACTACGGGACAGCGAGGCTTAAACCATGAAAAAGGCACTTGCAATACGCCACGTGCATTTCGAAGACTGCGGCACGTTAGGCGATGTGCTGAGGGAGCGGGGATTTGAAATTGCCTACGTCGAGGCAGGTCTTCAAGACCTGAAGGGCATAGACCCCGGCGTGCCGGATTTACTCATCGGCCTTGGCGGCCCGATCAGCGTTTACGAGGCAGATATATACCCATTCATAAACGATGAGCTGGACCTGTTCAAAAGGAGAATCGCCGCGCGCAAGCCTGTCATGGGAATATGCCTCGGCGCACAGATGCTCGCGTATGCTCTTGGCGGAAAGGTCTATCCCGGGAAGCAGAAGGAGATAGGCTGGAAACCGTTAGAGCTGACTAAGGAGGGCGAGAACTCGCCCGTCGCCCACCTTGCGCCCGGCAATACGTCCATGCTCCATTGGCACGGGGACACTTTCGACCTGCCGCCGGACGCCGTGCTTCTGGCATCTACGGACGTGACCAGGAACCAGATTTATAGTTATGGAGATTTTTTGCTCGCGTTTCAATGCCACCCGGAGTTGGTGGGAGCGAAGATAGAATCATGGCTGATAGGCCACGCAAGCGAGATCGCCACGTCAAAGGTGGCGACGGTCGAAGCCATCAGGCACGACACGGAGCGGTATGGTGACGCGCTGGAGACCGCAGGCAGGAAATGTTTCGAGGAATGGCTAACAAACCTTAGTCTGTAAAACGGTTCGCCCGGGGTTGAGTTTTAAGCGGCTCGCCCGGGGGTCGCGCCCTTCAGATATTTCAATAAAATCCCGTCCGCTTCTTCTGCGCTCATTTTTTCGCAATCAAGAACCAGCTCCGGCACCTCCGGCTCCTCGTAAGGCACGTTTATCCCCGGCACGGGCCAGCCCTTTTCTGCCTTCTCATAAATATCTACCGGCGCCAGACCGTCTTGACGACCCTTCTCGCGCCCGATGCAGGTCTCAATAGGACATTGTATGTATATCTCGTGGAACTCCGGGATAAGCCCCCTCGCCTTGTCCCGCCAGCGACGCAGGTGTCCCGTCGCATCGATAATGACGTCATTGCCCGCGCGGGTCAGCACCATCGCCGCGTAAACCAGCGCCATATACAGGTACTCCCTCTCCTCGTCCGAATACGTCGGGTCAGGCGTGACGATTTTGCGCATCTCGTCCATCTGAAGGAGGACGATTTCCGGAAACGCCTCTTTCGCGGCAAGGGCCAGGGTGGACTTGCCGGATCCCGGCAGGCCCGTAAGCCAGAAAGCGCGGCCCGGCATTATTTTTTCTTCGCGGGGGCGGCCTTCTTCGCGTTCTCTATCGCCTCGCGCGTCCTGGCCTTCCGTGCCTTATCTTTCCTGTGCCTTCTCCTGTTTATCTCTCTGTCTCTCTCTCGCATGACATTCCCTCCTCCAGTTGATAGAAATTCACCGCGTTCCCGCTACCTCTGATTATATTCTCTTTCCCTTATATCCCCTGGGCGTGACAATATAGTCCATAAAAGAAAAACTCTTTGAGTTCCCGATGATGATAATGGTCGTCATATCGACGTCTTCCACGGGGATGTCTTTCAAGGTAGTCACTGTAATGCGCTCCCCCTCCCGCGCCGAGTCCTTCACGACTCCCACCGGCGTTGCCCCATCCCTGTGCAGCCGCACTATCTCTAACGCCCTCGCAAGGTTTTCCGGTCTGCCCTTGCTACGGGGATTATAAAGCGAGATTACAAAATCTCCTTCCGCCGCGAGTCCCAGCCTCTTCTCTATAAGCACCCAGGGCGTGAGCAGGTCGGAGAGTGATATTACCGCGAAATCGTGCATCAGCGGCGCTCCGAGCGAAGCCGCCGCGGAGCATACCGCAGGGACGCCGGGGATTATTTCGAGGTCGAACGGGAGCGCCGTCTCACTCCGGCTCTCCACGCCCAGAAGTTCAAGCACCAACCCCGCCATGCCGTAAATGCCGGGGTCTCCGCTGGATATGAGGGCTACGACTCGCCCCTCGGCCGCCAGACGAATAGCCTCCCGGCAGCGCTCCACTTCGGTGGTCATGCCCGTGGAGATTACTTCCTTGTCCTTCAGGAGGGTCTTTGCCAGCCGGATATATGTCGAATATCCGACGACCGTATCGGATTTTTCAACGGCTTCTCTCGCCCGGACTGTCATATCGCGAAGCGACCCAGGCCCGATGCCTATTACGCTAAGGGCGCCTCTGCCACCGCGACTGTCGCGTTCTTTGATTTTTTCTTCGGCACGAGAAGCGTGTCCGCTCCCGCCGATACCAGCGCCGCCGGCTCGCATACTCCATATACTCCCATGTTCTTGAAAACTTTATCGGACGGTCCCGAAGGCGTGCCTGCGCCTAAAAGCCGCCGCTTGGAAACGTACTCCACCTTAAGTCCCGCCTTCCGTGCAAATTCCGTAAGCCCCGCCTCGTCTTTCTTGTCATATATCGTCGCCAGGTTCCGCACGGAAAGCATCGAGAGACCATTTTCCAGGAGCGTCCTCGTTACAAGGTTACCTATCTCCCTTGCGCTTGTCCCCCTGTTGCAGCCGATGCCAACCACAAGCACCCTCGGCCTTAAGATTGCGACCGGCCTCAGCGCAAGTTCCACGTCCTCCGGCAGGATAAACGGCGTAACCACCAGGGTGGCGTCCCGCTTCGTCTCCAGGAGCTCTTCCATCGAGTCAAAGAACTGGAGGTTGCCGGGTATTTTATCTATCCTGTGCGAGTACAGAGCCGGGTCTATATACGACCATGCCGCGACTTCTTCCCCGTTGACTATAGCCGCCGTCACCTTCTTCGCCTCGTTGTAATCCTCGACGACGCAGTCCAGCTCTCGCGCGAGCGTATCTACGGCAAGCGAGCCCTGCACATCCGAGGCGGTCGTGATTACGGCCTCTCCGCCGGTTATCTCCGCAAGTGTTTCCGCAAGTTCGTTCGCGCCCCCGATATGGCCGGAGAGGAGGCTTATAACGAACCTGCCTTCTTCGTCCATCACGACCACCGCCGGGTCCTTAAGTTTATCAAGGACAAGCGGCGCGACCATCCGCACCACTATCCCCGCCGCCATGATGCAGGCGATCGCTTTATACTTCGTAAATATTTTCTTTATATCTTTCGCAAGGTCGTCCGAAAGTGTGCGCACGTCCCTCTCGTCCGGCCTTAAAAACTTCTTCGGCAGGTACAGGTCTGCGCCCTCCGGGTACGCCTCCCAGATGTTTCTGGCGAGGTCGGAGCCGCCACGCGTTATGGCGATGATGGCGAGTTTATTCATTTTCTATATTCATGGCTGAAGTCCTTGTCGTAGAGCTTCGAATATTTCTCGATAGCCTGTCTGTCGAGCGCCTTTCCTACCAGTATCAGCGCGGTCTTCCGGATTTTTTCTTCCTTCACTTTTCCTGCGATATCGGCAAGGGTGCCGCGGATAATTTTCTGCTGTGGCCAGGACGCTTTATATACCACCGCCGCGGGAGTAACTTCGGGATAACCTTCCCGCAGTTCCGCGACAACCTTCTCTATCTCGCCCACGGAAAGGAATATCACCATAGTAGACCTGTGCTTCGAAAGCGATGCCAGCGACTCCTCCTTCGGCACTCCCGTACGCCCTTCCAGCCGGGTGAATATCACCGTCTGGTTCACTTCCGGGAGCGTCAGCTCGCATTTCAGCGCCGCCGCCGCCGCGAATGCGGACGACACGCCTGGGACGACTTCATAATCAATCCCGGCTTTATCCAGTTCCGCCATCTGTTCCGCTATCGCCCCGTACAGGCTTGGCTCTCCGGTATGCACGCGCGCGACGGCCTTTCCCCGGGAAACATATTCCTTCATCATAGCGATAATTTCCGAAAGCTCCATCTCCTTGCTGTCATGGAGCGCCGCGCCAGGCTTGGCGAATTTCAGGACATCCGGGTTCACCAAAGACCCTGCATATATCACGACGTCCGCCTCGGCTATCAGGCTCGCGGCCTTTATCGTCATCAGGTCCGGATCGCCTGGTCCCGCGCCTATGAAGTATACTTTAGACATATTTTTTTATTATAACCAATGAGAAATAATCCACGTCCTCGTCCCGAACGTTTTCCAGACCCCGGACAACCAGTTCCCTGTCCGTACCTGCCCTCCGGATATAAAGGGATTTCTCGGACAGCCCCGCTTTAGAAAGCATACCTTTCAGGTCGCCAAAATTCCGGTTTACTTTCATCAGGACGACCGTGTCGAACTCGGCGATAGTTTTTTTGATCTGCTCCAGGTCTTTACCCATCGGCATCACGGCGAGCCGCTCCTGCCCGAGGGCCAGGTCCAGCCCCGCCCTGGCAGCCGCAAGGTTTATCGACGACACTCCCGGCACGGTCTCGCTCTGTAAATCCGGGACGAGTTTTTTTATCTTCTCCAGAATATAAGAGTACGTG
The DNA here is from genome assembly GCA_049801375.1 of Nitrospirota bacterium. Classification (GTDB taxonomy): domain Bacteria; phylum Nitrospirota; class JACRHJ01; order JACRHJ01; family JACRHJ01; genus JBARKJ01. Next base: position 43,450 of record JBARKJ010000025.1, read on the forward strand.
CTGAAAAGCGACGGGTCGCCGATGGTGAGGAATGCGACGTCTTTTCCCGTAAGCAGTTCATCAGATGCAGCCTTTGCGGCCTCCGCCCATGCGCTCTCCAGGACATCCTTTTTCATGCTCATCGGAAACAGCGGAGTTATGACCTTCTGCCGTGATAAATCAATATGCTCACGGACGACCGCGAGCGCCAGGCTTTCTGATTCGAGGGCCGACTTCGGCGCGATTACGACCGGGACCGCCTTGATGATAGAGACGGCCTTAAGAGTAATCAGCCCCGGGTCCCCCGGCCCCACGCCTATTCCATAAAGCTTGCCCGCCATGTACTCCTCATGTAATTTAAAAAAATCAGTATATCATCGGAAATGAAAAAAGCAATCCCGAAGCAGGGATTGCCGCACGAATATCACATTCACCTTCGTCCCCTCCCGTCGAGGGAGGGGAAAATGGGAGCGGGTCGGGGTTTGGGAGGATTTAAGTCTTTATCCCGAAAATTACATTGATGGGGTTGCCGCCGACCATAAAATGTTTTTCTGAAAGCTCCTTTGAGCGGGAGACGCTTGCCGTGGTTATCTCAAAAGCGTAGTCGTAGTCTTTCATGAACTGAAGCACCTCCGAAAAATTCTCCAGCGTGACCACGTTTGCCACCAGCCTTCCTCCGGTCCGGAGCCTGCCGTCCACGTAACGGAGAATTTCCGTAAGCATGCCGCTGCTCCCCCCGATAAAGACCATGTCCGGGTCCGGCAGGCTCATAAGAGCCTCCGGAGCGTCACCCGATACCGGTTCCACTCCCGCGGCCTGAAAGCGCGCAATATTTTTTTTCAGATACGAAAGCTGCTTCGGGTCTTTCTCTACCGCGAATATTTTTCCCGGCAGGATGAAAGGCTCGGCCTCAATGGATACGGAACCGCTTCCAGCGCCGATATCCCACATGATATTGCCCTTGTCCGGCCGGAGTTTTGATAAAACTATCGCCCGAACCTCGGCCTTGGTTATCATGCCCTCACGGTGCGCGAACTGGAAGTCGGGGATGCCGAGGGTCTTGGAATATACTCTCTCTCCGCCCTCCTCCGGGTGCTCCTTTTTTATAATCATCACGTTCATTGCGGAGAACCTTTTCTGCGCCGTATCCTGAAGGCTCCCCTCGAACAGGCTGGTATTCTCGAGTCCCAGGTTTTCGCACACGTACACCTTTCTCTCCTGGATGCCGTTCTTTATGATCAGGGACGCCACTTTGTCCGGGCTGTTCTTATCGTCCGTGAAAACGCCAACTTTATTGCGCATGAAAACGGCTTTGACCACGTCGTCAAGGTTCCTGCCGCCGTGCGCGCTGACTATCTCCGCGTCCTCCCAAGTCTCTTTGGCAAGCGCGAACGCCCACTGCATCGAGCTTACCGCCGGAGTTATAATCAGGTCATCTTTAGCAAAATTTTTAAGGAGGTAGCCTGTTATGCCGTAGAGGTTCGGATCGCCGGAGGCGAGGACGACGATTTCCTGCTTCTTTCTCTTCTTTATGACATCCACGACCTTGAAGAGGTCCGCTTTCAGCGAATGCTTGCGGGATTCGGGGATGTCCGGAAGCTGTTTTAAATGCCTCTCGCTTCCGATAACCAGTTTCGCGTTTTCTATATTTCCAAGTGACTCATCGGACAACCCCTTAATGCCTTCGACCCCGACACCTATCACATTTATCATACCGGCTTCCCCTCATAGTCGACCATCAAGCACTCAAATTCTATTTTGCTTCCAAGTATTTCCTTTGCTGTATTCCCGACCATTTCGCGTATGCGTTCAAACAGTTCTTTGCCGCCGCTGGCCCTGCGGAGATTGAGAAAAACCTCCCTTGCGGTATTCGCCGTCCGTATCGAATCCACCTTCTTTTTCTGAAGACCAAGCTCGGAAGCCAGGTCCGCTAAAAAACCAAGTTCCAGGGACGAGTCCTTCACGTGTGTCCTGGTCGCGCCCATCGCCATCTTCACGAGTTTGCCGAACTGACCGACTATGATTATCTTCGTGAAACCTTTTTTCCTCGCCTCCGCCAGCGAAAAACCGACATGGTCTCCCATCTGCACGAAAGCCTCTTGCGGAAGGTCTTTCAGCATGTTCATCGCTGCGGACTCGCTTGTCCTGCCCGGAGTCAGCACGACGTGATTGATGCCGCATGCCCTCGCCACGCTCATGGACGCGACGACGGTATCGGTCCAGGCCTTTGTTGAGATGGGTTCGACTACACCGGTCGTACCGAGGATGGAGATGCCGCCTATCACACCAAGCCTGTAGTTCAGGGTCTTCTTGGCCAGTTCCTCGCCGCGCGGGACAAAAATGGTAGCCTCAAGGCCGAGTGGGCAATCAGTTTCTTTTAATACCTTGCAGAGCTCATCCTTTATCATCTTCATCGGCACCGGGTTTATCGCCGGTTGGCCGACCGGGACCGACAGGCCTGGCTTGGTGACCATACCTATACCCTGGCCGCCCTTTACGATTACACCGAAGCCTCTGGTATAGAATTTTACCTCGCAGCATATCTCCGCCCCGCCGGTAATATCAGGGTCATCCCCCGCATCCTTTATGATGCAGGCTTCGGCGGTATCGCATTCATATTTAACCCGGTGGACCTTAAAATCGGCCTTCTGCCCGTTCGGAAGGGTTATATCTATAGATTCCAGGCCTTGCTCGTTGATTAGAACATACGCCGCCGCCTTGGCCGCCGCAGCCGCGCAGGAGCCTGTGGTAAACCCGCGTCTTAACTCAGTCCCCTCCTTCTTCTTCGGCGCCGTTTTTACCCGGGGCAATGTCATCATCGGTGTCATCTCCTTCTATCTTATAACCTTCCCCAGCCCAAGTACCCAAATCTATCAGCTTACAACGCTCGCTACAGAAGGGTCGATAAAGGTTTCCTTCCCACTCCACTTGTTTTTTGCAGATCGGGCAGAGCAAAATATTGCCTCGTTCTTAAATTATGACAAAGTACTAAGGCACAAAATAACAACACTATATAAAATTAAACAGGGTTCGGAGGAATTGTCAATGCAAAAAGCCTAAAAACTGTAAACGACAAAAAAAACATGTGGATTGTGCGCGTGTACATGCAAAAAAAGGCCGGCTGTACGCCGGCCTTTTCGCCTTGTTTCGCAAGTTTAGAACGAGCTTGCTTTCAGCCTGTTCTGGACGATAGTCTTGTCCACTATACTTCCGCAGTTCAGGCACTTCCAGCCGTAAAAAGTGATAAAATAATCAGCAAACCTCTGCGAAACCATCAATCCGCCGCATTTTGGGCATTTCATAATAGACCCTCCCTTTCTATTATTATTGCGGTAAATTCCGCGTTCTCCAACTCATTAAGCCCATTTGTTGAACTCGTTTATATAAGTAGCAAAGGCCATGCCAAGTTAATATAAAAAAATTTTACCTAATTAAATCAATTAATTACGGAAAAAGAACACCAGGAAAATTTTTAAACAGTCTCCTTAAGTGTCAGTTTTTTGACATACTTATTCAGGCGTTTTAAGCTTTTCTCTTAGATTAGGTTGATTCTAATGACTTTGCTATATGTCAAAATTTTGGCGGCGCATTAACAACATTTGTATTTCTTGACAAATGATGGTTCAAGTGTTAAAAAAGTATACGTTTTTCAAGGAGGTATAACTCTAATATGGAAAAAATTTCAAATGTCGGCCCCATGGACAAAAGAATAATGGTGCTGGGCGTCGGCAATATCCTTTTAAGAGATGAAGGCGTGGGCCCGAAGGTGGTTGAGCGCTTGCGGGAGAGCTATGATTTTCCGCCAAATGTCGAGCTGATGGACGGCGGCACGGCAGGTTTGGACCTTCTGCCTTACCTGAAAGGCATCGATACGGTTATCATCGTCGATACCGTAAAGACAGGCGAAGAGCCGGGTGCAATATTCCGCTTCACGCCCGATGATATAGACATCAAAGTACCTTACAAAACGTCCCTGCATCAGATAGGCATGGTCGAAGTCTTCGCCATAGCCGAAGCCCTGGGCAGGAAATTAAACGCAGTTATCATTGCCATCCAGCCGGAAGATATGTCGGACTGGGGCCTTGAGTTGACTGCCACGATAGAGGCCAAAATCCCGGAACTGATAAAGCTGGTAATAAAAGAACTGGAGGCGCTGGGCGTGAATGCGACGGAGAAGGCTTTGCAGTAAAATTAATGACTTACGTTTTATATTATTCCAAATACCAGTTCGTCGAGGTCCATTAAGACCTTTTTAAACTCCCCGCCCCAGCGTTTTGATGAAGAGAACAGCCGCTCACGCATATTATTGACTTCGGGGTCATTGGACCTTATGGCGCTCATCGCGCCGTCCATCAGCGCAAAACGCTCCTTCATCAGCAGTGCCCTCGCGTCCCCGAAAAACCTCAGTACCTCGTTCCGTGCCTCGACCAATTTCCCGTTGAAGTCCGGGTCCGGCGCCGAATGTCCGGCTTTTACGTGCCTCCATAGCTCTTTTGTCAGCGCGTATATAGTGGAATATTCCACTCCCCTGACCCCGCGCCGCCACTGGAGCGTCCAATCGTTCCTCCAGTACCAGAGGAAGTTGCGTTCTCCGAATGCAATGAAGTACTCCGCGGCCTCCATCATCTCACGCGCCGCACTTACTGCTTCTCCGGAAATTTCATACTCTTTTTTATCCTTTTTCAGCGTTCCTTTCTTTGCCTTTCGCCTGGCAGGTTTCAGGTATTCCAGGACATTCAACAACGCCTTGTTACCTTTCCGGCTCCCCGGAGTCTCCAAGTGCGGATAGCTTAAAAATATTTTTCCATCCCCACTATGCCCCTCGATTACCGCCGGTTCTCCCTCTAACGCTGCAGGATTGAGATTGATTTCATATTTTTTCTCCCACTTTTTCCAATCGGACACTTCCGATGCCGGAAGGTCCGCAAGCGCGAAGTCCGGCCCCGGCCTTCCGTACCTGGCAACTATCCGGACGTCCTCGCCTATAACATCAAACTGGCCAGGCCACCACACGTGGAACAGGCGCGGCTGTCTTATACCATGCCAGAACGGGTGAGCAGCCTGCTCCGGTAGAAGCCCTATCTCTCCGCTGAACGAGGGTATCCTCTGCGCGGTCGGGACCCGTTTTACATTGACCAGTCCCAGGCCGTCCCGGGTATCCAGCGCAAACCCGGCGCCGCCGCAGATACCTAAGTAACTTCCGCCGTTTCGGACGAACTCGCGGACAGCATCCCGCCCCTCGTGTCCCAGGGCCGCCGTCTTGTCGGACGCCCACCCGCCCGGCACGATCAGCAGGTCGTAATAACCGAGCATCCCCGCCCGCACCTGGCCGGACGTGACAAGGCGGACCGGCACGCCAAGCTTACGGAGAGTCTTCAGCGCAATCAGCCCCCAGAGGTAGGACTCGTCCCAGTATAGAGCGATTTTCCCAAACATGGATTTATCGTACAGTTACAAATCAAAATTTTCAATATATAATCGAAAGGAATTAAAAAAATCCGGTGCAAGGCCGGAAAAATATCCTTGATTTTCGATACCGGGTGAAATTTATTGATTTTTTCATTTATATATTAATAATTGCGAAACGATGACAGCTTGGCAATTTAAGCAGGAGGAGCTATTAACAGGGCGCTTATCAATGACATTATGCTCTCGGTGAACAGTGCTATCTCTCAAAAAAAATTCAAATAAAATCTCTCTGATTCTTGACAGTTTCTAAAACGGCTGTTAGCTTTTAAGGAATAACCATTGCCAACAATAGACATAAAAGGGGGCGCTATGGCAGACAAGAGAGAAGAGCTGGTAAAAAAGCGTGCAAACTTCGACAAGAACATCGAAAAATGGATTGAGATCGAAGACCTGACTGTCGGGAGTTGCGAAGCGATAATAAAGAAGTCTAAGAGCCCCGTCGTCAACGCCCTGATGAAGGCCGTCAAGATGGACTCGCAGAAGCACAAGGAGCTCCTCCAGTTCGTGCAGCAGTGCCTGGACGGGACGATTACCCTCACGCCGGAGGACCTGGCGACGGCATCCGACCTCATCGAGGCGCATGTGAAGTTCGAGCGCGACGCCATATCCATGGCAGAGAAGTCCCTTGCAGACAGCAAGCACTTCGTCATCAACCAGGTGCTCAAATATATCCTGGAGGACGAGCGCAAGCATTTTGCGATGGTGACGGATATGAACTCGTATAAATCGCACATCTATCCCTACGCTTAAGGGGCTATACTATCTTTTTAAATTGACAAAAAGTCCCGGATACATTATAAAATAAGCGGCTCATTTGAAAGGGCCGCTTTTTTATTTCGGAGGGAAAATGGCTAAGAGCGAAAAAAAGAAGGTAGAAAAGAAAAAGATAGAGGTCCCGATGGAGGAAAAGAAGGGGCTGAAGGCGAAACTCAAAGGGCTGAAGGGCGAGCGTGACGCGGCCTTGGGCGAGAAGGACAAGAAGAAGGTAAAGCTCGCGCGCCAGAAGATGAAGAAGGTAAACCTGAAGTTAAAGCGTGTGAAGGCAAAGGCGGAACCGCAGAAGGCTGAAGAGCCCAAGAGCGAAGAAGCGGCGGGGTAAATAATTTTGCAGCCCACCCTGGGCCGCTTTCCCTCTCATAAGGGTGGGAGCTTTACAAGGAGTGGGAACAAATAAACGGGCGGGTAGCTCAGCTGGGAGAGCAACGGCCTTACAAGCCGTAGGTCGTGGGTTCGAGCCCCTCCCCGCCTACCAATAAAATCAAGAGGTTAGCCAAAATTTGGCTGACCTCTTTTTGTAGGGTCTGAAAAAGGTCTGAAAGTCAGGCTCTCAAAATATCCTGGACCGCTCTCAGAAGCTTCGTTATCTTGTACGGCTTTTCTAGAATAGCGGTCTTGCCCGGTCCGTTGTTTATCTCCGCAATGTCGATCTCATGGCAACGGATACTGCCCGGTTCTTCCTACTTCCTGCCTTTTTTAACTGGAAGAAATAACCTGAACGTGCTTCCCCTGCCTACCTCGCTCTCGACCTCAACCCGGCCGCCGTGCGCTTCAGCGGCGGTCTTTACTATGGCGAGGCCGAGGCCGCTGCCTTTAACCCCGGCGGTCCTTTGCGAACGGTAATATTGTTCAAATATGGCTTGCCTTTCCCCGGCGGGTATTCCCTTCCCTGTATCCGTTACGGAAATAATTATAAAATTCTTGCCGTCAAACACCGCTTTGAGAGCGATTGTTCCGGGGGAGGGGGTGTAATTAACCGCATTATGGAGGAGGTTCATGACCGCCCGCTCGATTAATTTGGAATCCACCGTTGCTTCCGGCAGGCCGTCGGCTATTTCCATTTTTAAATCGAGCTTCTTTTTATTCACAGCTCTTTCAATTTCGGAGCATGCGTCACGCAGGAGGGCGGCTATATCGGTTGGAACGGGATTTATAACAACTTTCGCGGATTCCATTTTCGAGATAGTCAGAAAGTTATCAATCAGGTGGTCAATCCGCTCGCCGCTTCTCATTATCGCGGCAATCATCTCGTTTGTATCGGCGTCATACTTATCGGCCCTGGACATCATAAGTTCGGAATAACCCAATACGCTGGTAAGAGGAGACTTGACGTCATGCGTAATCATTGCGTAGAAGTCGGCCTTCTGTTTGTTCAGCGCTTCTTCCGCCTTCTTGCGCTCGGCCATTTCCAGCCGCAACTGCGCGTTCAGCTTTTCCGCCGCTTCCGTGAGTTCATGCTGCCGCACCACGGAAAGCATCAACTCTTGGTTCATCGCGGCGGCTTTCTGACGGACCAGCGCGTCCTCAGTCTTATCCGTAGCCAGGACCATGACGCCTGCATGGCTTCCTCCCGCGGCCGGTATCGCCCATATCGCATAAGACCAGCGGGACTCGCATTCTGCGCGCTCTCCAGTCTGGTACACATGGTCGAAAACCGGCAGACAAGCCTTTCCTTCCGGAACGGCCTGAACGAAGGGGTTGCCGACCATCTCTTCTCTTTTTTTTCCGACCAGACGGCAGAAGGCGGGGTTGACATACCGCAGGATATACCCGCCCGCTTCCACCGCGGCCATGGGCAGGGACGAATACTCCGTTACCAGTTCGCTGAGCAGCGGCAGGTCGGGCGTCCCTTCCTTTCTGCGGCCTTTTATTTTTTCGCCCACGCAATTTTCCTTATTTCTTGCCCGCAGGTTTATCCGGGGGCTGTCTTTTTGACCGGTGCGGTTCAAGCAGCTCTGGTATCCCGGAGGTCAAGGCCCGGTAGCCTCTGAGGCGGGGGCCTATGATTGCCAGCCCCTCGCCGGTTATTTCATATTCGCGGATATCGCGGCTGTGTTTGCCGCCCCGCATCTTGATGACGGTGAGGATAGTCCGAAGCTGGCCGTCGATCTCCACGTAACGAAGCCGGATAATATCGTCTGTAAGGAACGATATCGAGTAGGAGCTGAAGGGGAACATGTTATCGGATTCCGTCGTCTCGACCGTGCTTAAAATCGTCACCCCGATCCCCGTCAATGCGCCCATCATCCGGTAGAGCGATTCCCGGAAGTCCTCCCGGAAACCGGGTGCCAGCGCCATCTCGAAACCGGCCAGCGAATCTATTACCAGGCGCTTGGCGCCTAATTTATGGACCGCATCGAGTATCTCCTGCATGGTCTCGTCCACCGAGAGGTCGAGCGGTCGCAGGTAGAGGATGTTGAGCTTGCCATCGTTCTGCGGCGTGTCCAGGTCCAGTCCGAAGCTCTTTGCACGCGCCGCATACTCCTGAGGACGTTCCTCGAATACCGCCGCAATGGCAGTCTCCCCCTGCCGCAACCCATCGGCTATGAACTGGGTCGCCAGGACCGATTTCCCCGAGCCTGAGGGGCCTGCCACCAGGACGCTGTCCCCTTCGGGGATACCTCCGCCCATAATTTTGTCCAGTTCGGGAATGCCGATCGAAAGACGCTTCCGGACGGGTTTTTTCTCTTTTCTTCCAATAAGGCCGAGCGTGCGCGGGAAGGCCTGCAATCCCGCGTCGGTAATGCGGAAGGTATGCAGCCCCGGCACGGAGGACTGCCCGCGCAGTTTCATTATATGGAGCTTGCGCACGACGGAATTCCGCTCCACGCTCTGGTAGAGCCAGAATAGGCCGTCGGCGACTGTGAACACGGGGTTGTCGCGTATTTCCACATCCGAATACTCACCGAGCAGAAAAGTCGTGGCCTGCCAGCTGGTCAGGTGCAGGGCCAGCCGCTGGACGAACCCCTGCAGCTCCGTTTCGCTTGCGCCGGCCAGCGCCTTGCGCACCACCGTGCGGAAGGAGTCCACGACGACGATGCCGGGGCTGGTCGCCTCGACCTCTTTGGTAATCTCGTCTAAGACCGCGCCCAAGTCCTTCTCCAGCACGACATGGCTCAGGTTGATGAATCGGATGGATCTGTTTAACTTTTCATGGTCGTAGAACGCATACTGCTGCTGGTACCGCAGCATTTTCAGGGCGGGTTCGCCCAGTACGGTGAAATAGAGCGCGGGATGCTCCGGCGTCGCGTTGGCGAACACGAACTGATGCGCAAACGTGGTCTTTCCGCATCCCGGTGTGCCCGCGATGATGTTGAAAGAGTATTCCGGGAGGCCGCCGCCCATGATCTCGTCTAAGCCCGGAACCCCAGTCGGCATCTTGCGGATGCTCACCTTGGTTTGCTTGTTCATGTCTTCTCCGTTTCAGAACCAATGCCCTCGAACGGTGCATCCGGCCACACGTCGCGCACCAGTTGTACCGTTAAGGCTAAGCCAATAAAAGTGACAAGCAGTCCGAGTAACTGAGCCACAAGCACGGCTCCATCCTTTTGAATCTCGTCGATGCCCCGACCCGCCTCGGCGACCTCTAGCACCTCTAAAGACCCATTTCCCTTTACCCGTACCGAAGCCAGCGAAGGAGCTTCCGGCCTCGCCAGCGCCAGGGCGCGGGAAACGAGGGCTTTGTACCCGGCGACTCCCGCGAGTGTAGACAGGGGCTTGCGCAACTGCTCACAGACGCAAACGCAAACCGCAGTCCGAGCCGTAGCCTCGGAGGGTTCCTCGCATCGCCCGTGGGCGACCAGCCAACGGGCTAAATTCTGCATCTCTAAATTCTGCATATGGGGTCGTCCATTTAATTAAGATTATAACATAGCTATTGATAATTTCCAGTAGGATGAGGCATCATAATCATAATCATAATCATAATCATAATCATAATCATAACAAAAGCCCGCAATAATACACAGTTCATACGGCCTTTTTCAATTTCAAATCTGCTGGATGAAGAAATCAAAATAAAAGGGACCGATCACGAGAACTCCCACACGATTATTATCCCCTGGGTGCCACTGCCGCCGGTGTAGGCCGAGCCGGTTGACATTGCCCCTGCTCCGCCAGCGCCGTAGCCTTTGGCGCTGCCGCCTGCGGCCTGTCCAACGAGACCGTTTCCGCCGCTTCCGAATACCGTTCCCGCGCCCGCTCCGCTGACCGCGAGTGTCCCGGATATCCGCTGCGCCCATTCCCCTTGAGAGCCGCCTCCGTTCACGTCCCCGTTGGTGGAGACCGCCGCCCCTGCGCCTCCGGAGACCAAAGCGGCAGACGTCCCGTACTGCTCGCCGGGAGCGCCGCCGCCTCCGTTCGCCGTGTAGGTCACACTATTGTAGGTGAACGTCGTGGCTCCGCCGGAACTCCCTACGCCGCCGGTATTGGCTCCGCCAGCGCCGCCCGCGCCTATCGCGTACGTGGCCGTACCAGAGAATCCCGTTATCATCTTTCGCAGGTATCCGCCGGAGCCTCCGCCGCCGCCCGCCGCGGCGCTCGATGTCGCGCCTGATACGCCGCCTCCTCCACCCCCACCTCCGACCATTTCGATGATAATGATTTGCGTCCCCGTAGTAGGCGTGTAAGTCGTCCCGGAGGTAAGATACTGGACGTTTAAGAGGCTGCCGGAACCCGCACCCGGAGTCGAGTAGTTGCCGGTCCCGTCGAGATATTCGGTGGCTACGTTCGGAGCCTTGGGCACGAACCCATGCGCGCTTATAGAGACATTGTTGGTAGTAACGTCCGTCTGAGCAAGGTCGGCCATATTTACGGTTACGTTGGAGGAGAGCGCATGACCGGCGACAGTCGTGGAAGGCGAAACGAAATCTGTCCCTGCCACCGCGCTCGTCGTGCCGCCTGATCCGTTTCCCTTTAGGATAGAGGTCCCGGAAGTTGCCGGGTCGTAATCCGTGCCCGCTACCGCCGCGCTTACAGAGCCGCTTCCTACGCCCTTGAGGATGCCCGTTACGGTTATCGCCGCCTGATAGTCCGAGCCTACAACCGCGCTTGAGAAACCTCCCGAACCGTTACCCTTTAAAATCGACGAACCGGAAGTTGCCGGGGCATAGTCCGTGCCAGATGTGGCCGTTGACAGCGTTCCGTTCGACGCGGCTTTTATCAGCCCGGCGCTCCTCGGAATCCCTTGAAGGCCTGTGTAGTTCCTGAGCGGCAGGTTATGGAGATTTCCATATGTCAGGTCGAGCATCGTCCAGGGCAAGTTCCCGGTCACGTTCGCGCCGCCTGTCAGGTTTATCTTTGCGTAGTGGCCGTTAATCCCGGTATTGCCGTCGAAGACGATGTTGTTAAGCGGGTTCAGCCACGCGGCCGGGATAACTCCCGCGTGAGGCGTAAAGTATGTCTTTGTCGCTTCCACGTTGCGCGCCGAGAAAATAAAAGCAAAGATGCCGCCCATGACGAGTCCTGCCGATACAACCGTCATAAACTTTCCAAAGACTCTTTTCATAATCCTCCTCCTTGTTGCTATCCTGGTATTGCTTCGTCCGGAACCGCTTCGTCCGGCACGGCCGTCATGTAATGTCCCGGATATGTAACACCCGTAATCTCTACCCTGTGCGCGCGCTTGCCCCTCCCGGAGCCGGGGTAATATTTCACGTTCTCGGTCTCGGTCAGAAGCTGGTTGAATTTGAATGCCGGAGCATTATGATTAAGGGCAAGCGGGTCGAACCGCTCGACGGCTACCACCTGCGAAAAACCGGTCCAGTCTATGCGTATCCTTCGCGCCTTATACATCATTAGATAGAAGTCCCGCAGGTCGGACACCATTGCAGACAGGTAGACGAACTCCATCAACTCCCACTGAGTGTTCCTGCGTATCCCGGCCCACGACACGCTTGTCGGGTCACCGCCCAGGGGGTAATTCGCAGACTGGTTGCAGATTGAGAGGCAGTTCGAGGCCGAGGGCTCGCCCTTACTCCAATCCGGGTTATACGAGAGCTTCATGTCGTTCACGATCTCGTCCTTCGTAGTGAGCGAGACCTTCACGCTCCTGAACCCCATCATCGCCGTCCCAACGGACAGCACGCTCGCTGGAGGCGGAAGGGACCGGAAGACGGCTCTGAAAGACGTGGCTTCCATCCAAATCCTGGTCCGGCACTGAAAGGCGAGTCGGGCGACCGTTGTCTTGAAGCTGACTTGTTTGGTCAACGCGAAGGCGAAAAGATAACCGCCGGATATGGCCGCGGAGCACGCGGATGCCGCCGCCGCGAAACTCACGGAGTCGCAACTTCCCGCAGGCGCGCCGTAGTTCTCGATGAAATGATGCAGGACGTGCACGGGGTTTTGGATTAGGGCGTTCGGCGTGCCGGTATAAGTGCCGTTTGCGTCGTCTATGTTGCCCTTCACGTCCGCGGTTACCGCCTTGCCTACCAGATACTCGGATGCGCCGCCGCCCGAGAGCCCCACGCCGGTCGCGTTAGTCGTGGTCTGGCCCGCGTCCACCTCAAGGTACACCTCGCATATATAAACAGTGTTATCGCCGTTTGCGCCTGCTATTGGTATATTGAGCGAAACGCTGGAAGGTACGGCGGTCCCGATATAGTATTTAAATAGCTGCGGAGCGCCCGACTGGGCGATCGTATTGCCATTGATAGTCGCGTTACCCTGGTAGCCGCCCCCGGCATTGGCCCAGCCGTAAAAGCAGACGTAGACACCCGAGGGAGTGCCTCCGGCCCATGCCGGAAAATTCCATTGCACATAGCCTGAGGCGGCAGCGTTGGTCTGTTGCACCTCGAAGGCGGTGCTGTTGTTACCGTCATATGAACTGCCAAGTATTCCTGTCTGGGTAAATCCTCCTGAGCCTGTATTTGTCGAGGCGCTGCTCGGATACCAGTTTGAGGAACCGCCGCCAGCGCCGTGGCTGTGGCCGCCGTCGTAAAGGCTGAGAGCCGTAGCCTGCTGAATAAAAAACTGCTGCGTGAACATGAGCGTCGTCTTGCCGTTGTCGTTATAATTAATGGTGTAATAGTACGGCGGCACCTTTATACCGTCGATATACACGTTCGGGACGCCCTGGATACGCCGCCCGGAGACGATGTATTTGATGTCCGTCCGGTACTCGATAAACTCCGCGCCGGCGTTCTGCGCGCCAAGCGGCATAACGCCGTTGTAAGTTCGCGTTACGGCGATCGTGTTGACGGACATGTACTGTGCACCAGCTGCCCAGGCCGAGCCGCCCGTGCCGCCGAGTTGCCAGTATTGGGCGTAGTTAGCGCCTGTCACCGGTTTCGTAGCCGCGCTTGAGACATGCCCGAGGATGCAGGTGTATCTGTTGCCGTCCGAGCCTACGACGACCGAGGCCGCTCCTCGGTTGCTCGTGACCCGGAGCCATTCGCCCATGCAGATCGCCGTCCACGGCGCGGCGGGCGGCTGAAGCACGTTTGGTGCCCACGAGACATCGATATACAATTGCGAGGCGGTGATGGGACTCATCAGCTTGCCGAGGCTGCCGCCGCGTACGCAGGGGCAGAGGAGATTGGAAATCGTGCCGTAAATTACCGGCTCCAGCTTTCCGATTGCGGCTGGTTCGGCAAACGGCCAGTTTGTCGTGTCGATGGGCGCCGCTTGCGAGAGGTAATTCTCGTATTTCTCGATCAGGCTGATGAGGTCCAGTTCTATCTTTTCGGGGTCGTAACTCGTCACTTCAAGGACTATCAGACTGTCGATGAGCAGCTTGTCCGAATCCGCCAGGCCGTCGAACCAGTGATAGACGTCCACCTGTACGCTTAGCGGCTCATACATGGCGAAATATGCCGAGAACGGAGTCGCGCCGGTATTGCCCAGGGTGAGATTCCAGTCCGTGGTGTCGAAAGTCAGCGGGTCGGGGTTCACCTGTTTATAAATCGGCTGCCAGGACATCACCAGCGGGAGGTAAGAATTAACGCCGGTGTTCCAGGGGCCATCCGAGACGTAGACGGGTCCGGTCGGAGACGGGAAGTTGAATACCAGCAACGTCCTCGGGCTGTTGCCCGACTTGTTCATTGCGGCCTGGAATGCGGCAGTAGGCGACTTCATTACTGGTAGTGCTCCTCGACCAGCGTGAAGGTGATGTCCACGTAAAGATAATCCGGGTCGGTTGGCTTGAAATTCGCATCCTTGAAGCGGACGGTGTGCACGATGCCCGATTCGTCGGTGAAGGTGAACTGGTTAAGCTGCCTGCCTACCCCGAAGTAAAAGCCTACAAGCGACATCGTGCCAGCCGCCTGGACTTTGTTTACCCAGTCCCATCCGCCGGAGTAATCGGAAAGCGGCAGGTCCTTGAATGCGAAGGTATGTATGAGGTCGAGTCCGTAGTTTGCGACCTGGTAGGTCCCGGCCTCGGTCAGCTCCGCGACGGAATTGTCCTGCATCTGCGGTATGACGGGACGGCTTCTGCCGCGAGTGGGAAGCCAGGAAACGAGGCTTAGCGGAGCAATGCTTGAAAAGTTTATGCCCATCAGCCCCTCGCGTATCTCGCAAGCTCGGGGATAACCACCTCGCGCACGAAGCGCGTCTGGTCCGTCTGCGCGGTCAGCTCGCCCGGCGCCGCATGGAAGTGCATTTCACCAACCGAGAGGCCGCCTTTTCCGCCACGGTTCTCCTCAGCCGTCATAACCCTCTCACCCCGGTGCAGGATGGCCCTGTATCCGTCGAATGGGACGTAATCCAGGCCGCCTGCATGGGAGCCGTCCAAGCCAAAAAACTGCGTCATCGACGCCTGATAAGCGGAGAGGTCCCCTCCCCAATCAGCCGCCGTGCCGAACATATCGGAGGCGGGACTGCCTGCGGCTGCGAATGAGAACCCGTTCCCCTGCGTCATAGAGGCCGCGGCCTGTGCCGCCTGCTGAATCTTGCCGATGATGTTGTCGAGCTTTCCCGACATCGTGTCCCAAAGGCCGTTTATTTCGTCCACGTCGGATTTCACATTGACGAGCGGTTCGAGCAGATTATTTATCTTGTCGGGCATGCCGTCCACGTACTGCGAGATTGACTGCCATGCGGAGGCCATGGCCTTGGTAATGTCTTTTAGATTGCCCGCTGCGGCGGTCTGATTCGTTACGGAGGCGACCCCCGTCGCAGCCCCGCCGCCGAAATCCGAGACCGGCGGCGTGAAATCCAGGTTATCGGAGCCGGAACTCCAATCGCCAAAGCCGCTGTAAGCGCCGAAGGGCGCGTTGGGGTCCTGCCCGCCCCCGCCTTTGCCGCCGGCTTTGCCTCCGTGGGAGGCCGACGTATGTTGCAGATAAGCCTTGTTCTGCTGGGCCGTCAACACACCCTCGCCCTGGTGCAGGATAGCCTTGTAGCCGTCGTAGGGGACATACGGGAGGCCCAGGGCATGGCTTGGAAGGTTATCTTCGGCAAATGCGTCGTTGGCTCCGAACGCCTTTCCGACGACGTTAAATCCGCGCTGCACCCACTCGTCTATCGTCTTGCCCGCGATCGTGAGTTGCCCCAGGAAGCGCCCAATGTCCCAACCGGCCAACGCCGCGCCGGTAAGACCGGCGGCTGCGCCAAGCGCCTGGGTGGTAGTAAGCGCAGTCGATAAATCCTGGGTCAAGATATTCAGCACGGCGGACTTTTTAAACGCCTCCATTGCGGTCGTGGCCAGTGTTACCGCGCCTGCGACGCCGCCTTCTCCCATGCCCCAAATCTTTGCCAAATCTCCGACGATGCCGATAAATTTCAAAACGCCGCCGCCTATGACGGTAAGGCCGACCACGGACAGGATACCGGTCGTAAGAAGCTTGTTGTTGGCGATAACGTCGAGGCCCTTCGTAAATTCCATGAAAACCGGCTCGAATATTTTGCCCAGGTCGATCATGTCCCTGGAAAAGGAATCCTTGAGCCGCTTCTCAGAGGCTTCGCCGGTCTGCTCCCAGTTTTGAAACGCCCGCTCAGAGGCCCCGGTATTGTTCTCAAGCACTTTCAGGTTGTTGGCCACGGTCTTGCCGCCATCCGACATCATCGCAAGAAAGCCCAGTATCGCCTCGCGCCGCTGTATCAGCTTACCGAGCGCGGTCGTATTGCCGTCCGTCGCATCCTGTATCATCTTCAGGACGCCCATAAAGCCTCTGTCCGCGATAGCAGCGCCCCCCGAGGCGTAACCGTGCTCGCTCAATAAGTCATTCATCTGTTTGGTAGGCTTAATCAAAGCGTTGAGGACGGCCTTGTATTCGTCGGCGGCTATCGACGTGTCACCAGCGAGTTGCGATATCCGGGCAAGCGACGCGCCCATTTCGTTTTGATTCACGTTCAAGACATGGGATATGGAGGCCACGTCACCTATTACCGGAACAAGCTCGGACACCCTGGTTTGGCCGAGACGCTCGATGCCGTAAAGCAGGTCGGCGGCATCGGAAGTATTTTTTATCTGGCCTTCGTAACCGGCCATCACTTTGGTGAGCGCCAAAATAGACTGCGCCTGCTCCACATGGGAAGCCTCGCCCATTTTGGACGCCGTTGTCAGAACGTCCATCGCCCTCGCGGAATCGGTCACGCCCGCGCTTATCACCTGGTAATATCCGCGCATCAGTTCGGTGGGGCTTCCGAGCGACGAACCGAGCGACATAATCTTTTTGTTTATACTGTCGAGCGAGTCGTCCGTAACCTTCGCCATGTCTGTCAACGCAGACTGGTATTGGTTAAAATCGGAAATGGATTTCCCGAAAAGCGCCGCCCCGCCGAGCGCGGCCCATTTGCCGCCCAAGGTATCAAAGGATTGAGAAATCTTGCCGAAGGTTGACTCGGACGTTTGGCCGAGCTTCTTTATCTGGCCCTCGAAGCTCTCGATGGAGGCCGCGCCGGTAGCGCCGTCCACTTTGATTTTCAGAACGATGTCCTGGGCCATTATTTATTCCTTCTCTTCTCCGCGTCTTTTAGAGCTTTTTCATACATGATGTCCACCACGCGCATAGCCAAGCGGAAGGTGTCCTCGCCTATCTCCGGGAAGAACCGCTCAAGCGCCCATTCGGACAGGCCGACCGCCTGGACGCTCATCAGCGTCTCCGCCACTTCCCACGCCGCCAAGACCTCCGGGAGCGGGCGCGGGTTCTTGCAGGAATCGCAGTCCGGCTCATCGCCCAGCGTCCTATGGAGCGCCCTGCACTCGTATTCCCCTGGAAAGATGCAGTCCACCCGGCCGGGGACGAAGACCATCCACCGGGCGAACCCGATTAGTTTTTTTCTACATCGGCCCTTTCATCGGTATCCTTAGGCCGAAGTTTAAGAAGCTCAGCCTCGACGAAATCGTAGAACGGGTCGAACTCAAGTAACATCCTCTTGTTCTCCAGCGAGCAGGGGCATTCCTTCGGTTCCTCGCCGTCCTCTGCGTATGTCCGGATTCCCTGCCAGTCGATTATCTGCGCCTCGACGCTTTCTTCGAAAAACCTGCGCATGTTCGGAAGCGGCTTCTTACTCTTCACGTCCACGGTCCCGGCGAGGACGGTGCGGGCTGCGCGCCGCGAAAGCGGCCTGAGAAGGACCCGCGCTTCCTGGTCATCGCGCTTCCAAATAACCCAGGTGCCGTCGCTACTTTTCTTAAGTTTGATGTCCATTTAACCCCTCCTATAAAAACCACATGGTCAGTTCGTCGTTCATGGCACTGCTCTCGTAGGGCAGGCTGTCTATGTCCAGAACCCGCTCCGTATCCTTGTCCCCAATATCCGGAGTTTTAAACTCAAGCTGCGGAATCGCGGTATAGATTATCGTGCCGGGTTGTGGATTTCCGTCCACGTCCGTCTCGTATGCCGCATGCCGGATTTCCTCGGCGGTACCCTGGTGCGCGTCCTCGAATAGGCCCAGGTGCTGCTGGCGGAAGTAGACCTGGAGCTTTGCCGTAATGTCTCTCATCTTGGCAAGCGCGAAGGACGTGACATAAGGCGTGCCGGTCGAAGTAACCTCGTCCTCGTGCCAGTTGATGTTGTTTTTCAGTCCCAGTTCAAGTGAGAGGATGCTTGTGGCTACGCCGTTTATCTCGCACAGGCCGTTTCTGCCCTGGACGATAACGCCCGCGCCGCTGTCAACCGGGAGCCAGGGATATACGTCTATCCCGTTAGCGGCTGTCCAGGCCTGCGCCCCTGTACCCCTTGTGACGGTTAAGTCTGTCAGGTACGGGTTCGACGGTTCGGCCCCGGCGTTCAGGGCCTTGTTCGTAACGATAAGTTTTGTCTCGGTATTCGTCCCGTCGGAGAGATTGAATCGCGCGCCGATGTCGAACTTCCTGCCGTCCTGCACCGTTATCGTGACGGAGACCGCGCTTGCCACGTCTGCGGCGAGCTCGTCCGTGCCGCACTTTATCTCCCTTTGGTAACCGCCGCCGAAGGTGGCCGACACGTCGTCGTTCCCGGTGATTTTATATCCGGAGATGTCGTCAACGGCGCACCCGGTATAGACGATGACCGAGTGGCCTTCCTTGCGCCAGACGGTGTAGCTCTGTTCATTGTCCGCAAACGCATATCCGACAGCCGCGGGGATTATCGCGCCGCCTGCGGGAGCCGCCGAGAACGCGGTATCTACGGTTATCACGCCTCCGGCTACCTGGAGTATCTTCCGAAGCTCGTAGTGCGTGCCGATCTGGACGAGCACCGGCTGGCCTGCCGCGAAGTTCGCGGGCGTCCCCGGCTCGAAGGTGGTCGCTGTTGGCGCGGGAATAGCCTGGACGGTGTCCGCCGCCCGGCTGATATGCGGGCTGCAAAAAAGTCCTTCCAGGAGTTTCCAGGGTACCGGCGGAGTGCCGGACGTGCCGGACGGCTTCACGTAGAGCGGGACCGTGAACGTCCCGTGCGGAAGTCTGCCGGTTATCGGTTTTCTTTTTCCGCGTGAATTATGGACTTCCTTATTATCTCGCTTCGTATATTCCTGTTTAAAACTAACAGGCCCTATCGGATAAAGTGCGTCCGTCCCGGCGGGTTCGGTCAAGGTGCCGTAGGATGCCTCCTGGACGGCGAAAAGTATCTCCTCTCTTTCCAGGGCTATCCGGTTCTGGTCGTAAAGCTTTAATGTCATTTTTCAAATCTCCTTTAACGGGCTAAAAGATTAATCTCGCGCCTGACCTGCGCCTTGAGGACGGACGCGAACTTCGGATAATTTACGCCCTCGTCGTACCCGCTCTCTCCCGGCATGATTTGCTTGACAAGGCCGCCGAGCCGCATGTTCCGTTGGATGGCCTGATCTATCAGCTCCGTCAGTTGCGTAATGTCCCGAAAGCCGGGCTCCACGTCGGCATCGTCGCTCTGGTTAAAAATCAGCGTGTAAATCAAAAGCTCGTCCTTCGTTTCGGCAAGCATCCCAGGCTTCGGCTCCGGGGTCTGTTCCGTCCTGGTAATCTGGACCAGCGGCAACTCGTCGTCGGAGATATGCGCGATGTGCCGGACGCCGAACTTGACGGTCAGGTGCTGCCCGTACTGCGCCTGGCAGAAGGCGGTAACGTCCGGGTCGGCCATGATCGCGGCGGAGAGCGCGTCAAGGACGCCGAGAAAGGAGTTATTCAAGGCCATGCTTCTTTACCGCCTTATCCAACTCCTCTTCCGCGAATCGCGGGGCGAGACCGAGGTACTCCTTTGCCGGGTCGGTCAGGAACGGGCGCTTACTTCCGCGCCGACCGAAAACCGACGGGTCCTCTATTTCACCGGCATATTTTGCGGAGTCCCCGACGTATGCCTCGCCGGGACCGACTGAGTATTTGCCGCCCCCGTCGCCCTGCTTCAAGCCTCCCGCGCCTATCATGTAAAGCGAGCGCCTGAGGTTGCCCGTGCGCACCGGGACCGGATATGAACCGGCGAGCGGACTGTTGCGCCATTTCTTTTTCGGTATCCTCGGCCCGGACAAGTTATCGAACGCCTTTTTGAAGACATTCTTTGCGAGCCTGCCGACTATGTTGTTTGCCACCTCGCCCGCGAGGTCCTTACGGAGGCCGGTGAGCGCGGCAAGCGCCCGGTGTGCGTTAAACTCGACGTAGCTCATAAGTCACCGGGGTCGGGGCCGGGAAGCGGAGGAGAGCCGGGACCGTAAGGCCAGTCCTCCGGAAGAAATGACTGGCGCGGGAAATGGCTCGACCCGGTGGAGCCGAAAGCGAAACAGGACGGCCAGCCGGATATCGACTCAAGCCACTCGCAGGCCTTGTCATACTCCGCAAGCGCGTCCTTCGCCGACTGCTCCTCCGACAGACCCACCCGGAAATGGGCGTCCGGCACACCCTGGACTTCTCGGATTACGCGGGCCTTGCGCGTCTGCCAAAGCTGGGCGACCGAAAGCTCGGTTATCGCCTTGTTCACCGCCGCAATCTGAAGCTCGTCCGTGGTATCGAGGACAATGGCGTCGCCATAGCGCGCCCGAAGCTCAAGCGATTTGTTGGCGACAACCTTTGCAACCATATTCTGAAGGGACTGGCTGTCGCCGGGCTTGAACCCGAACATCGCCGGAGAGAAGCCCCGGTCGATAACGTCCTGGACGAGGCTCGACTGTCCGACGGGCGGTACGGTGGTCGCCGCATCTACCGCATAAATGAAATTCCACTGATAAGCCCCGGTGGAGACAACCAGCGAATATGCGCCGGGCAGCGCGGGTGTGAAAGTCAACGAATAGACCCCCGGCTGATTTGCGACCGGCGTAATCGCTACGGTCACGGCGCTTGCATCACCATCGATAAGTTGCAGGTTCTTGGTAAAGTTCGAGTCCTGCAACCCCGTAGGAGCGCCGTTAAAAATATCGGTTATCGGCTGACCGGCGATATTCATTTAAGACCTCTCGTCTCCCTTCACTCCAACCGTCCGGAAATTCCGGCCGGTTGGTGAAAGGGGAGAACTACTGCACGGCAGACGCGGCTTCGATTATGTTGAGCAGGGACTGTGAATACTGCTGCGCTTTTCCGGCAATGGCGCTTATCCCCGCGACCGTGCCGGATGTCGGCGCCATGCCGACCAAAGGCGCGAGTTTCGGGAGCAACGCCTTGAGTTCGGGGGCTATCGCTATAATGTCTTTTGCGACGGTCTCCATGCCGCTTTCGAGTTTGGGAGCCTCGACCTTTATATCGGCTCCGATTTTTTCGATCTCCGCTACTACCGCTTTTTCAACGTTCTCCGCCTCTGTTACGAAATTGCCCAAAAACGATCCCATCTTACCCTCCAGTTAAAAACGATTTGACTGCTCTCCCAACCTTCCTCCAATAGGAAGGCTCGTCCCAGTCACCTTTTCCGGACACCTCAATGAAAGCACCCTCCGCTCCGACATTGTCCTGGCCATTTGTCGGTTTCCCCTTTACGTCGAGCGAAATGCCTATGTTCTCGCCCGCAATACCGTCGCTGTTATCCAGCTTTAAATCGAGGCCGCCCATCAGTTGACCGTTTTCTCCTTGTCGTTTAACCAGCCGAGCTCCTTGACCGCCAGTTCCAGCGGGTCGTTATACTTAGCGAGCCGTCCGAAGCGCGGGTCCTTTATAAAGGACATCGCGCATGAGAGCGCCGCATACAGCACCGCGACAGCAGCAATGAAGTAAATATTGTGCGTGAGCGAACTCGGCAGTAAATGAAATACGATCCCATTCAACAGATTCATCTCTATACCCCCTCCTGTGTAAGTGGCTCTCTTGCGACCTTTTCAAGGTTCGAGAGCCTGTTTAACCAGCCGGGCAAGAAACGCGCTTGCTCCGGCCTGCTTTTCGCTATCGTTTCATAGCGAAGTCTTCGTATCCCCATAAACGAATTCCAATCGCCGCCCGATTGCGCGAGCATATGTTTTGCCGTCTCCTCACCCATGTTCACGGCGGTATCGAAAACAAGTAAGCACATCGGCCAGAAAAGCTCGTCGCAACCGGCGGGATTCCAGTAATCATGCTCATACTGATTCTTCGCCGCCTTAAGCGCGTCCTCCCTGGACATCGCCATCATCCGCCTGACCAGGTCCGGGTAATATCTCCCTGAGATGCCGAAGATGGTTAGGCCGCCCGGGTCGCCCCGCAGCCTCGATTCGTATCCCTCCTCGCCGACAACAACTGAAAACGACTTGTCGAATTGCCTGCTCACACTTCAGCCTCCTATCTTTTCGTGTCTTTGAGCCAGGTCCTGAAATCCGTCTTGACCTCTTCCAGGGCGTGCTGGAAATCCTTCTTCACGTCCTTTATAAATTCCTGCAAGTCAACCTTCTCCGCCGCCTGGACCCTCTTGCATTCCGCACATTTCTCGGAAAGGTCCGTCTTCGTGACGAACTTGTTCATCATCATGTAAAAACCGATGACGATCCCAAACAGAGCCCCGACAACAGTACAGACCGGAATAATAATTGCGGCCCAGGCAGGCATCAGTCTCACCTCCTTATGGCCAGTTGTTGGCGCTGCCGGGCGTTACGTAGAAATCCAGCGCGCGGCTTCCGGACCGCGTATACGATACGCACATGTAGTTGCTGGAGTTCGGGATCGTTATCGCGCCGTCGCCCGTGTAGGACTGGGCAGTCGAACCGACATATATCAGCGACCAGGGGCCGTTCGCAGTCGGGCCTGCATAGAGCTTGAACGTTCCGGGCGATATGGAACTGTACCCTCCGAACCGATGGGCATGTCCGGCGGTCTTGCCGGACGCCGTAGAGTAGTTGTACCAGCCGGAGTAGACGCCTTTCCACTGGACGGTAACGTACCGCCAGCCAAACACGCGATAAACGTCGCCGAGACCCGTGGTCGAAGAGATTACGTTGCCGTTATCGTCCAAGACCACGTTGGTCATCGTCCCGGCGGAACTGAACTGCTCGGTCCCGGAGACTCCGGTCCAGTTGATGTAGCTTGCTGTCGTGGCCTGGGACGCCGCGCCGTTGCCGAATTTGACGCCCGCATACGCCATAACCGCAAACGATGCGACCAGTCCCAAAGCCATCATCACCATTATCTTTCTCATTTATGTCCCGCTTTCTTTTGTGTTACTTTTCTTCGGGGCACCCGCGCGAAGCGTGGGTCGGATGAAAGAAAAGTAACGACTTTAAGCCGCCATCGGCAGGCGCTTGAACTGCTTCGGATTGCCGATGCCGAAGTTGTACTGCTCCTTGCCGACCATCTCCTCGGACTTCTTGAAGATGTCGCGCTGCCCTTCCATCTGGAGGTCCATCCACGTACCCATCTTCGTCTGGTAGTACGGCATGACGACGTAGAAATGGGACTTATCCTGAAGCCTCCTGGTGGTGATGATGTTGTCGATGCTGTAGTTGATGCGGCTGACCTTCTGCTCCGCTTGGGCGAACGGGTTAAGGAGCGAGTCCAGGGCGAACGCGATCGCCTTGAAGCACTCCGGCGGCGTGAGAATAACGAAGCTCGGATTGTCCGGGAGACCGTAGCCCATGTATTCGATGTCATACACCATCTGGATGCAGGCGTTGTCGATCGTCGTGATAAGGTTCGTGTCGAAGGCGAAATCGACACCATTGTTGGGCAGGACATTCCCGTTCGCGTCCTTGCCGAGCGCCTCGATAAGGCCGTAGGCGAGCTTCGTCTGAAGCATCTGCCTCTTGAGACGGAAATCCTCCAACACGTCGTCCATCTTCCAGAACCACTCGAACTCCCACCAGTCGTCAAGGAATCCGATGGCGGCCATGAAGTTCAGGTAATATACGGCGAGGATTTGGCTCTTGTCGCCGACGCCGCCGACCGAGACCTTCTCGCCCTCGTCCACCTGCTGCCAGACTATGGCGGATGTTGCCGAATCAATGGTGAAGTGGTCTTTCCTGGTGCCCCTCATATCCACCGGTTTGTAAATCTTCTGGTAGCCCAAATCGGGCGGGAGCGTGCCGGTGAGGTAGCGCTCGATCATGAACGGGTCCGGGGCCTGAGTGAGTGGCGTGCCGCCTCCAGCACCGGGCGCGGTGAACGGATAGCCCGACGGGGCCGGGATGTTGTCCTTCATGCCGCCTGCGACCCACTGCTTGAGCATCATGCCGGATATGACCCTCCCGGCGTCCGCATGCGCGCGCGGGTCGGGTGACTTGAGGTATGCGTTGACCGCTCCCACCAACTTATTTGTCTCTTCGAGAGACCAGGCCCTGGGCGGCCTACCGCCCAGGTCCTTCATCACCTTGGCCCAGTTTATTTTTCCGAACATCTCGTATTCCTTTCCGTGAGTACCGTTATGGCCGTTTTATAAAAGCGCGTGCTCCATCATGAGCTCGCAGTCTACCGTTGCGTTGCCTTGCGCCGAATCCGAATGCGCGACGCCGAAAAGCTTCAAACCAGCAGCAAAGACGTTCGTCGCCCAGTTATTCACAGGGTCCCAGTAGAGCTTGTCGCCGCCTTTTATCGCGACGTTCGCCTGCGGGAACGCGATTATCTCCGCGTCGATGATGAACATGCCGCTGACGCCCGCGGATATAGCCTTGAACGCGACAGCGACCAGGGTGTTCCCGCCGGAAGTAGTAATGACGACGATGTCCATCGGGCCGCAGTTGACGGACGGCGTCATTCGGCGTAGCCGAAACTCGCCGCTGCTGGATTTATTTATTGCCTGCACGTTTGCCATCTAAAGCCTCCTTTCTTATTCCAACCAGTCGTTGCCGGCGCGGGTTTCGAGCGACTTCGAGCCTTCACCCGGCTTGCCGTTTGTGCGCTTGTCCTTCAGGTCCTCGCCCGGAAGCTCCGCCTGGTCCGGGTGCGTGCGCCTGACCTCGTCTCTGAGGTTCTTTATCTCGTCCGCGAGGAAGTCCATCGGGAAGGACGCTATGACCGCCTCCTTAGCCTTCAGCTTCTCCGGGTCGTCCGGGAGCTTCCCGGCCAGGCGGCCCAACCGGACATACTCCTTGACCTGGGCCTCTCGGTACGCCTTGCCGTCCGCGGCCAGCGCCTTTATGTCCTGCACGCTCACGCCGTCCTTTAGCCCAAGCGTCTCCTTGAGGGCCTTGAGTTCGCCGCCATCTTTCTCGCCCTGTTCCGCCCTCGACTTCAAGGCATTAAAATCCTTCTCTTCGATCTCCATTTTCTCCGCTCCTTTTTTGGGTTCTTCTTTGTGGTTATGTGAACAGCCGATATAGGCAGCTTTGACAGCGACCGCGCCGGGCTGAGCGCCGAGCCATACGGACGAAGCTTCGTACGCCTCGCCGGGGGACCGCCATTCGTTGAAAAGGGTGGCGCGCGGCTCTCCTGGGTTTTTCACCTCGACCGGCCCATCCGCGCCGAAAGAAATGGATACGTGCCGGTGTATGCCCCCCTTGATATTGGCGATCATCGATTCGTTGTCGGGTATCTTCAGCGTGTACATCTTGCCCATGAGGGCGTGTATCATCGACTCGCCGGGACCGAGCCGGGACCGATTGCCGGTCATGGCCTCGAACTCATCCGGCGACATCTGCTTTACCGTCGCGTCGTACCAGAGGCCCTGGCCGGGCCCCTTCTGACCGCCTCCGCTTCCCGGATGTCCGCCGGAGTTATTGAAATAACCCTTCCCTGGAAGCGTCCGGGCGAAGTCCTGTAGGAGCGCCGGATGAAAACGCTCGCCGTCGCGGTCGATACCGGAGTGCGCGACGACATACTTCCGGGTGTAAACCTGGTCCGAGGTCAGAGGTTCAAGCGCGAAGGTGTTTATCTTCGCCATGTCCCCTTCATCGGGAACGCTCGGCCCGGCAACCACCATCCCGGTATCCTTGAACCGCACCGGTCGACCGGCTTCAATCTGCTTAGTCTTGCCGTCCAAGTTCAAGCGTCCCTCACTTCAGACCGAGCAGGCGATGCCCGGTAACGCCGCCCTGGGTCGATTCCGCTTTGTGCAAATCCGGCCTCGTCTTGCCGAGCAGGTCGTGGCCGGTAATTCCCTTTGTCTCCCCGGAAGGCGAAGGCTTGAAAGTATTCGCCTCGCCGCGCGCTTCCTTTGCCGATTCAGGTTTCGGCTCCTCAACTTTCGGTTCTTCTACTTTCGGTTCCTTAGCCATAATTCCTCCCTAAGATAATTCGCTTTCCGCCAGGTTAATCGAGCACGTGCACCGGGGATGAGTGTCGTCCACCGGCGTCGGACAGTCGTCGATGTCGTAGTCGCCCTCAAGCGCCGTGCATATCTCGCAGGCCCCCGGCGCGGGCGAGAAATGGACTTTCTTTATCTTTTCCGATTTCCATTCAGACTTCTTGCCCCGCTCCTGGGCAAGGCAGACCTCCGCGCGCACCAGCCGCTCCCAGTCCGAGTTCCATGAGCCGAACTGAGCGGCCAGCTCCGAGGCTATGTCCCTTGAGTTCGCGCCGCGCAGCATCCCGGCCTGCATCGCGGGCTTTATCTCGTCCTGATAGAACCGCGTCGCGTCGTTCCTGACCAGGTCGAAGCCGTCGTTCAATAGTTTCTTGTAAACCGCCTCGTTCTTGAGCAGGTCCATAAGCGGAATATCCAACCCGGAAGCATTCGCCGCCTGGAGAAATCCGAGGGCGTGCGCCCGGCCAGTGTAAGTAGCCACCGGGCCTCGAAGTGTTCGGGAGTTCGCTGCCATGTCCTCCGCGAACTGCATGATTGCGTCTTTCACCTGGGCAGTCTGGGCCGGGGTAAAATCGACGGCTTTTGCAGGTGGAGAGGGTAAGGCCAGAATTCTGAAAACCCTGTCCTGAAGCTCCGACCAGAGGGAGAGCGTCGCACTCAGGCCCTGCTGGACGATAGCCTCGGCCTGTTGGTCTTTGACCTTCGCCTCTTTGCAGGCGTGATGATGACTGCGACCGGCAACCTTTATCTTCATCCTGGAAGTTATCTTGCCGCCGGGCTCTGTCGCGGTGGGCGACGTGACCTGGGTACTGACCTCTACAGCGGCCTCGTCGTTCGCTTGCTGGCGCGCGCCGGATTCCATGAGGTCTGCCTGGGCGTTCAGGAACCGCGCCTGGGCAACCTGCATTACGTCGTAGAGGTTCGGAGACTTGAGCGTCAGAATGAAATCGCCGTCCTTCCATGTGCGGCCCCGCGCCCTCAAGACATCGCGGGCAAGTATCTGGAGGTGCGGCAAGACAGACGCCTTCCTGATCTCCGCGTCCGCCATGACGAGCGATGCCTCCGGGTCCTTCACGCCTCCCGAGTTGGACGACCAGGAAATGCCGAGCATCCACGGCGGAAGTCCGGTCTTGGAGATAAGCTGCTCGATACAGATACGGTACGGGACCTCGAACGAAAGAACCTTCCCGTCCGCGCCGATGACCGTTATCGCTAAATTGCTATCCTTGTCGATGACATTTATAAAATCGCCGGAAAGCCCCTTTCTCTTCCTGTGCATCACGGCGTCAAAATCGGTCTTCAATTCCTGAAGCCGCCTCTGGGCATTCGGCACCCCGGAATTGTCCGAGCCGGAGAGGTCCTTGCCCGAAGTCTTCAACTGGACGTTGTAACTGGGGTCTCCGAAACGCTCGAAGATGTTCCGGCCCTGGTTGATTATCGTGGCCAGGAACTGGGCGATGAACTCCATCCCGTGCAGCAGGCTCTCGCCGTAAGGGTCCTGGTTGTTCCCGTGGAAAGAGAGATACATCTTGTTCGAGAGGTCGAGAGGCACCTCCATCGGAGCCCAGACCGGGTAATATCCGAGCGACGACCAGACGCCTGATAGCAGATGCGGGTCCAGAAGCTCGTGTATCGCGCGCGTCGGGTCGTATACGCCGAGACGCGGCCAGGGCTTGGGCCGCATCGTGGCGTAGATGTTGCCCTGGTCGTCGTTTTTGAAAAATATGAACTTGCTGTCGCCCACCCGAAGCTGTCTTATGTCCTTCCTGTTCTTCGTCCAAACCTTCTCGGCGATGGCGAAACCCTGCTCGAAGACCTCGTTCTGCCAGTTGTCGAGGAATGCTTGAATACCGACCTGGAAATCGTTGACCTGGACGAAGGTGAAAAATTCGCGCAACTCGTCCACGATCTTGGCGTTGTCGCCGTCCACCTGTAATGTGCCGGTCAGGGCGGTAAGCCTGCGAATGGCATTGCCGAGGACGGGAATGGCCTCCCGCATCACCTCGTAAAACTCAGGCGATACCACGCGCGGGACGTAGCCCTCGAACCATGTCGAGAACGGGCCCTGTGGCGCGGCCTGACGAAGCTGAGCGACGCTCGGGTTAGACCTTACGGGCGGCTCCGGCCAGGTCGGGAACGCGGTCCTGCCAGCGCCGGAGCTTACCCCGGAGGCGTCCTTCGCCCCGCTCGGTCTAAGGTCAAGGAGATCGATGGCCGTATCCTTCGGGAAACTCATGAACGCTCCCTGAGATTCGCGCAACATGCGAAGATGCTGGGGGAAACCAAACGCGGAAGGACAAGTGCAAGTATCCCCGTCCTGTCAGCGTCGATAATATGGTCGTCTTCCTTCTTATAAATCCTGTGTCTCGCACCGGCCTGCACCGTGTGGTTAGGATAAAAGAGCATGATGTCCGGGTCGTAAGGCTCCTCCATCTCGCACCTCTGGTACTTCTTGACCATGAGGTCGGTGGCAAGCTCTTTGGCCGTGAGTTTGAACGGCTTCTCCGTTTTGGAGTCGATTATCAGGTTGCCCGCCTCGTCGATGCTCTCGTAGGCGCTCTCGAACATGAAGCCGGAGCATCTGTCCTCGTAACCCTTATTCTGATACTGGGGAAGGCCGACAAGGTTATGGAGTACCGCGCTGCCGGCGTTGCCCACGTCCATCCCCCAAAGCATCCTCGATTGACCGGCGTCGAAGATGTCGTCCATGGCGTCAAGGGCCTCGGCCTGGATGTCGTACTTGACGTGCCTCAAGTGAAGCCGGGCTATTCGCCGATGAACCTTGCCGATAAGCAGCTTTATGGAAATTTCGGTCGGGTCTTGAGCGAAGCCAAAGTCCGCGCCGCCGAAGGTAACGCCTGGGGCGTGCATAAAGAAGCTGCGAAGGAAGCGCCTGAACTCGGAGTCGCCGTCCTCGTATAGGGCGAAGAACTTCGAGGCCTGTTCCCGGACATCGTGCAGGATAAACTCCTGGTCCTGTCCGTAGCGGGCGCCGAAGATATGTACCTCGTCCTCCTTGTCGTCCACGACGAGCTTGAGGCAGCGGTACTCGGGAAGCTCCTTGACGCTTTTCATGAACGTGGCGGCTGGGAACACCGCGTTCTCCGGGTCGCCGTCCACGCCTTCCACGTTATGCTTGTAACCGGGGCTGTCCTCTCCGCCATACTGGTCCGCGAACCAGCGGCGCCTCTCGGGTGTCCAGAAAGGCGGCGGCATGAGGGACTTGGCCCACTGGAAAAGCCGGAAGGAACGGTCGCCCAGGGTCTTGTCAAGTTCGACTTCCTCGCCGCGCGCCCTCTGGCAGAGCTTAAAGTAATCGCAACTGCGGTCGCCGTCCGGGACGGAATAGATGCGTGCTTTGCATCCCGGCTTCACCGCGCGCCAGAACTCGGACCAAGTCTTCGGGTTTTTATCCTTGGCGGCCTCGTCTTTGATGGCGAAGGTGCGGGCGTGTACGCCCCTGTATGGCCCGCCGTCGTGCGAGCTTGGCCGGAAGTCTATCTTGAACCCGCTCGAAAAACGCATCCGGTAATGGGTCTTCTTGTCAGGCTTGAGCATCGATTCTGCGATAACGGGACTCCATATCTCCTGCTCTTCGCAAGCACCGATTATCTCGTCCAAGTAAACCTGCATAGGAGCGCCGACCAGACCGGAACCGCCGAGCACCGTAAAACCTTTCCAGAGGCAGAAGGCGACAATCTCGCGGGTCTTGCCGACTTCGGAGGCGTCCTGGTGAACGCAGTCGCCCTCGTGCCTGATGCTCTCCTCCTGGTAATCGAAGAAGTTGTAAGGGTCCTTGTGCTGAGGGTCTTCGGGCTCCCTCATAAAGAACCGGCTCCAGAGGATGGGGTCCTTGCCTATACAGTAAAGCTGCAACTCTTCGAGTGTCTTGAAGCCGGGCGGAAGTTCGCGGCGCGCTACTTGATGCCATGACCAACCGAAGCTCTTGAGCAGCTTCTCAAAGGATTCCTCCGGGACCAGTATCGATTGTCCGAGCGGAGCGAAGCTGTCGAGCGGCTCGACGATGCCGGCCTTAGCGTTGGCAGTTATTGGGTTAGTCATGAAAAAAAGGACCGTTAAAATTAGCGTTATCCGTTTCACTCAGTAGAAGACCCCTTGCCTCCGGCGTTCATGATGCGGGCAAGCAGGCTTGCGCCGGTCTCGGAATCTTTCTCGCCCTGCTTGACCTTTGAGATGGCGGCGGGTGTAATGTTCTGCTCCCGGAGGGTAAGCCCGAAGTCGCGCATCCACTCGCTGTAAGCCTTGACCGCCGGGTTGAGCCTGGCCTCCTGCTGTATCACGCGGCCGAGATCGTCCGTCCGCTCGATGGTCATGATCACGCCGAATGCGTCTATGGCGTGGAGCAGTTCTCGTCCGACCTGCAAGATGCCCGCAAGCTCCACGGCGACGAGGTCCTGAAGGTCTGAGTTGTTTCCGGCAAGAGCCTTCGTTATCGCGTCAAGCGATTCAAGGAAGTGGACCTTATCGAGGCACGCGCCGCCCGGTCTGGTCTGGCCGCTGCCGACAACCTCGCATTTATCAAAGATTGGACAGGTGGATTTGCAGGGCTTACGAAGCTGCATCAAGAGAGATGCCGCGTAAACGCCGCCCGGCTTGCGCGCGTTCTGAGAGCTGGCCGCCTTGCCTTCCTCGGACGCGGGACCGGTGGACTTCTGAGCGTTCTTTACCCTGGCTTCGTGAGCCGATTCGGAGAACGTGTATTTACGATGGGGCTTGAGTTGAGAGAGGGGCTTCGCCTTCGGACGTTTCTGCGCCTTTTCGTGAGCGTCAAGCCTTGCAAGCTCTTCGGCGAGGTTGATGTCGCCGTTAAGGATGCGCTGGGCGAGCTTCTTCTTGTAGGTCTCGAAAAGGTACTCGGCAGATAGGGTCTTCTTTTCCTCGGACATCCCGCCTCCAGAAAACTGGAGCGGACGGCAGGAGTCGAACCTGCATCTACGCACCTGGTAGGTGCGCGCTCTTCCAATTGAGCTACGTCCGCTTGTTGTATGGCGGGATTTATATCAGGTTTTTATTCGGACTGCTGGCGAATGGCTTTACTATTTACATCCAGGAAAAAATAGGCGCTCTACACCCCTCGCAGCGCCGGACAGCGCGGGCGATAGCTTCTAATTACGCGACAAAGGGGCTATTGTCATAAGTGTTGGAGAAGAAGGGGTAAGGGTATGCACAGAGGGCCTCACGCCGGATGAACTACGTGAGGCCCTCTGTGTTGCTATGCACTAACTTATTCGTCTTTGAGGCAGAAGCCTAATACTCGTCTGACTTCGCCCGGTTCTCTTCCCAATGCAATGCCTGCAAATTGCGGGGATCGTCCGTCCCGCCTTTTGCAATCGGCTTTATATGGTCTACTTCCCACCCATACTGGCCGAGCGTCCCATAAGAAGCCTTGCGGATTTTGTTGCCTTCGGCGTCTTTGCGCCACGTATCAGGGTTTTGTCCCCGTATCGGTTTGGCTTTTGTCCATACTCCTTCAATCTGTTTTTTCGGTGGCACAGAACTCTCCTATTGACTTTTGGAAAAGTCAGATTATAATGTGATTAGTTAAAAATTGAGCGAGGAACGGACATTGCGCACAAACACGTGCCGCCCTCGCCCATACCGCAAAGTAGATTTAGCGGACCTGCACCCCCAGATGACTACGCCTGCGAAGCTAAAAGGCATCTGGGGGTCAACTATTTGATATCCCGCCGTTCCGCTATGGCGGCAACTACATGACCTCGATAATCTCATAGAGCCTCCTTCCGTTAACAAAACAAATTTACTCTCCTACCGGTTCTGTCGGATCATCCGGCACGATAGGCTCAATAGGTTTTTCCGACTTTACTATCTTCCGGTATAGCACTCTCCCGCCGCGCCTTTTCGGGAGTTTTTGATATGCCGAACCTTTTAATCGCCCAAACGTACTGACACAGCTTTTTTTCGCAACGATTGGTCCGCCATCGCTATTCACCGATTTAAAGATTTCATCGCTGTAGAAATCAGTATCCTTTTTCTCGATAGCATCTATAAACCTTTGCTTAACGGTTTTCTCCCCGTCCCTTTTAATTGGCGGGAAAAGGCTCTGCTCTGTATCTCTTGGCAGGCGTTTAGCCTGTTGCGCAGGAAAGGGCTTACCGGAGATTTTCTTCAAAGCCCATTCCCGGCCCTGTTCGAGTTCCGCTATTGTTTCGCGATGCCTTGCGTTTTCTTCGGCAATTGCTTTTTCGATAACCGCTAAAACTATCTGGCCTTCATTTCCATTCATCCTAAGTCCCCCTTCCCATATTGTAAAAGCGTAGGCGAGTTACAAAGAGAGATTTGCGCCTGTAGACTTTACCTTATCCCATAGTGCTTGTCAAACGTTTTTGCGCCGTGGTTTTGCCGTTCATCAAGTTATACGCGCACCACGGCTATTTTGTCAAGATGTTTTTTATTAGGCGAAAAGTCTTTTGGCAAAACAATCTACATGTAGGTTTAACAAGATCGGTCTACACAGTATACATTCGCGCATTTTTATTATGATTGCTCTCGAATGTATATATCTTTTTCCTCAACTCCATAACTTCTTTGCAAATCTGTTCCGTTTTTCCCAGCGGTTCGGCATAAACTATGAAAACCTTCTCGGCGAGGGCGGCTATGAATCTGTTCCGGTAATAGGCGGACTGTGCTGTAGTCCGGCGCTGCTTATTGTCAAAGGGTGAGATTAGGAGCAGTCTGCCTTGCTCTAATGGTTTCCTGTAGGCAGCTGGTATAGGCATCCCGTCTATGCTCTTGGCGGGGCAGACGATTACCGGCTGTGTGCCGCGCAGGAGTATTGTCAGGCATTCTTTCTCCATCGGGGAATGGAAGCCGCCGATGACGGTTATACCTTTTTGTCGTAAGCTCTGGGCAAGGTCGTAGGTCTTGAGTATTATGTCGCCGGGGCATTTAACTGAACTGAACAGTGCAAGCGGTTTGGCTTGTAGGATGTCGAGGTTTCCCAAAGCATATATAGCCTGGGGCGACTGGTCAGAAAGGCAGCGGGTCAGGGACGAAGGATAGGCCGCGTCATCCCTCTTCACGCATATAACGTCCTGCTTTTTCTTCTTTGACTCTGACAATTGCTATTCCTCTTCATCAACTGCGTCCTGGCCCATGCGGTACTTAATATCGTAATTAATTATAAAGTCCAGTTCTTCGTCTGTGAAACCGTAATGTTCCGCGAGAACACGATCAATTTCGTCGATGATGGGTTTTGAGCTTTTGATATTAAATTCATCGTACTCAACCGTCCCAGAACCTTTATAATTGACTTGCTTGCGTATGGCACCACTTATAAAGCTTTTCATCAACCTTGGAACAAGGGCTTTTAACTTCAATGATGTTTCAGTAGATACTTTAGCTGGCTCAAATGGAAACGCGTTAATATTTTCTTTCCCACAATGATAGCCATCAAACATAACACGCCAAAACCAGTAAAAAAGAGAACTATTAAGCGCAGCCACGACAAAGGCTGCATCTCTTGGTTTGTTTACATAATAAACCTTGAAATCATCTGAACGTTTAATCCCGTCTCGTTCACTACAAAAGTAGGGTATAAAATTTGTTGCTTTTATAAAATACCTTGAAATACGATGACAATAAAATTCAAAACCTGAATTTGTCATAATATAGTTTAATGATTTCTGACAAGAAATTTTCTTCAGTATGTTACTTTCAATAACATTGCCCAGTTTGGGGTAAACGCTAAATTTACCCCAATAACTAGCTAAGTCAATGTCTTGATATTTCATCTTGTCGAATAAATATTTGCGTTCCTCCGTATACCATCTTTGGTATGTTGTGGAAGAATTAGCTGCGTCTTTCTGCGTAAGTACGAAAATACATAAACATTGGTCAGCGCCTTCAAATAGCTTTCCCGGGCGACGAGTATAATATGAATAATGCCCGTTCATAGTATTTAATAGCAACTTCTGCACGGCATTGGAACGATAAGTAGCTGCCAATGAGTGCGGAACGATCAAGCTGAAAAGACCTTCCTTGTTAATCAGTTTTAGGCTACGTTCAATTACAAATGCAAAAAGGTTCCCACAGCTTTCTGTAGAATAATCCTTGATGAGGTATTGGCTCTTGATTTTGCTATATTCTACATACGGTGGGTTCCCTATTATCACATCAAACCCGCCAGTCTTGATAATACGATAGAATTCTATGAACCAATGAAACGGCAAGTAACTTGCGAGCCATTTCTCATAGGTCGCCTTTTTATTCACGTCCACACCGTATTCACCGGCAAGATGTCGGTTCAACTCTTCTTCCAACGTCTTCAGTCGCCTGCGTAACTCCCCCTTGGTATCCGCGAAGTCCTTTGGGT
Source organism: Nitrospirota bacterium (assembly GCA_049801375.1). Lineage (GTDB taxonomy): Bacteria > Nitrospirota > JACRHJ01 > JACRHJ01 > JACRHJ01 > JBARKJ01. The sequence goes on from JBARKJ010000025.1 coordinate 77,983, forward strand.
CCATTCCCTGTTCGGTCTGCATATAGCGAAACCTCTGGAAGGCCCTGTCTGCGATCTCGGCGCTTTCATCTATGCGCCCCATCGCGTTATCAAAGTCCAGCTTGCTTGTTACCGCCTTCTTGACTTCATCATACGACGCATACCCGACGAGAGTATTACCGGCGCGGATGTTGAAATCAATGTCTGGCAACGGTTCTATATCTTCAACCCGCTCCACCTGCGCAACAAGCTTCAGAAAGAGCCGTAATTTGCAGATCTCGACCGCCTCAGGCATTATGTCAACGCCGTAGAGATTGTTTATCACGATGGACTTTAATATGAAATACCTACGGTTGGGATGCCTCGTCACTTGCTCCAGCACCTTGCGGAAGTCGCTGAACTTCTCCGGGTGATGCTTCTCGTTGGAACGCTCCATATCATCAAGGAATACTTGCATGCGGTCAAGACAGGATTCGTATAGAGGCTCCAAGATGTTTAAAGCAGCAAAAAGGAATGCGCCGGAGCCACATGTAGGATCGAGGACTGTTATTTTTTCTATGGCGCGATAAAATGCGCGAAGAAGTTCCGGCCCTTCGGAATTCTCGATCACGTCCTGGGCAAACTGCCGTATGTCAAGGTTGTAGGTTATCAGGTCATTGATGGATTTAACTTCCCCCGCGGCAAGCTTGTCCCTTACCTCCACGTAACGCTGCCTCCTCGCCACTACCTCGCGCCATATCTCCGTTGGTAAAGCATACTCCCCAGAGGCGGGCCTATTCCATCCGGCGCGTTTGAAAACGTCCTTAAGTCCAACCGCAATTTCTTTCGGCAGGTTAAGCTCTACGCCCTTCTTGACCGCATCGTAAATGTAGCGGTCCGGGTCTGCTTGCAGGATGCTCCAGATTGTATGCGCGCCTTCAAATGCGATCTTGCATTTCTGTTTCGCTGCATCAAATAGGAATGGGATAACCGTGTTCTTGCTAATATATCCGGTTATGTCCTCCTTGGAGTAATAGGCCCCCATCTGCTTCTGGTTGATGTACTTCTCGAAGATGTAGCCAAGCACATCGGGGTTTATCTCATTACCTTCACGGAGCGGGCGCTCATCAAGGTGCCACTGATATTTCTCGAAGAACTCGAACATCCGCTCAAAAGCCGCGTCTGGTACCTTGATATTCTTGCCGTGAAGTTCTTCAATCTGGTGCCGGAGGAACAGCCCGCCGTTAAGGTAGGGTATCTTCCCAAGCATCTTGCTGATACTGGCGTCGCGGTCTTTTTCGTTCTTGGCGAACCCTTCAAAGAAGAGCGGGCAGAGGAAGTTCGTGTAATAGAGGTCCTTGCCCTGTTTTTTACTCTCATACAGCTTGTTTCTGAGATAGTCTATATCGCCGTTCAGGAACCCCTTCTTCTGGATGAAGTAGATGAACATCAGACGGTTGATCATCACCGAGACGTACCACCGCTCCATATCTTCGTCCGGGATTCCTTTTAGGAACTTCAAAAAAGCGGCGTGTTCAGTTTTGAAGAGTTCATAGAATTTCTTCGTTACCTTCTCAACGTCGAACGCCGCATGAGCGCCTTCCGTTACTCCAAAAAGGGTAAGCCCTTCTTCGTCTTCCAGGCTGAATGCGATATGCTGGAGTTTCTGGACGAGCGCGTCGCCTGTCTGGTTAGAGTAATATCTTTGTTCACGGCAGGCTGCGGGCCTTCCCGGTTCTCGTTTCACCCACTGCCAGACCTGTTCTTTTTTCCCGGCGTCGAAGAATATAATCAGGTGCTCCCGTACCGACTTGGAAACTTCCTGGTCGATTTTTCGCCTTGTGGGGTAGTCCGGAATACTGCCTGAAACATCCGGAGAGCAGGCATAGACGACCATGCCGCGTTTCCTTGCCACGGCAGAGAGGATAAATACCTTGTTGGAGACAGGGACTTCTATGGTTGACTTATGATGATCCCAGCCAAGCTCTTCTATAAAGAGCGGGACCAGCTTGAACTCCTTAAGGTATTGCTTAACACGTGCGGCGTCTATGGAATTCGGCATCTATTGTATCTCGCCTTCGGCTGATAAACCCATTGAGCAGATGATCCTCGGCTCACGGACCCGCTCTTCTTCATGCACCACGCAAAGCCTGTCTTCCTTCCGCAGACCCAATACAAGCTGAGCGAGAGCTTCATCTGTTATCCCGCTTCTAAGCTGCCTATTAAGGATGTCCTTCGCGGTTTCCTGCAATGGGTAACGGTATATCTCTTCCATAGCCTTGATCAGCCTTTCGTACAGAAACCCCTCGCTTTCCTGTTGGAAATGAAAAAGCGTCCCCTCGATTTGCTTGGCATAACTCTTTAAGCGTTCATAGGCCCGGTATCTCGCGCCGGACGGTTTACCGAGGCTGCCGCCCACGGATTTCTCATCCTCTACAAGAAATTCAACACCCTTTCGTACAAGCTCGTGGTGGTTTTCCCGGCGAGGGAGGCCCGGTGTATTAGGAGTGCATTCCGCCGCCTTCAAAATGGCATACTGAGATTCCGTGACGCTGACGCCGTCTCTGCTAATCCATGCAAGGGCGTCATTATCCTCCGCCGTGCGCATATAGACGAGTGCTCCATCCGGTTCCGTTTGTGTTGGCTTGTGCATCTTTGTCGAATATACGACGGACGGAAGGTTTTCGATTACACCCTTGAGCTTCGGGTTTTCGGTTATAGCGTTCTTCCAAATCTGGTAGGCGTATGATGCAAGGTCCACTTCCTTGTCTGACTCTCCGTCGAATATACCGGCCTTCTCGTTGTAGATGTCCAGTACAGTGTCCCTGCTCTCATCCTCAAAGAAAAGCTCATCCGTCCCGACAACCTCGGCGTTTTCATGGAGTCTGGTCCTTACACGAGACCTGAGCTTTATGATCCTCTCAACACCTTCGGCAGGAAGGAACGAATAACAGAGTATGGTTTCCGACTGCTGACCTATACGGTCAACACGTCCGGCCCTCTGTATCAGCCGGATGATGGCCCAGGGCAGGTCGTAATTTACAACTATGGCACAGTCCTGAAGGTTCTGACCTTCGCTAAGCACATCTGTTGCAACAAGCACCCGCAGTTCTTCTTCGGGTTTTATCTTGCCGACTTTATCATTACTGACAGGGCTGAAACGCCAGGCAAGCGCGGTAGGGTCTGATGAATCTCCTGTTACGCCCGATAAGTCCTTAACCCCTCTTAGCTTGAGGTGCTTCTCAAGATACCTGACGGTATCGGCGAACTGAGTGAATATCAGGACCTTCTGACCGGGGTGTTTTTTAGATAAAACCTCTTGCAGTTCTTTGAGCTTATTGTCCTTGCGTGGGTCCCAATCTCCGCTTTTTTTCAGCAGATTCAATAGCGCTGTGATGTCCAGCTTCAAATGTTTTGAGAGCGACTTTATAAAAAGATCATGTCGTAGCCATTTGAACTGTTTTTTGTGCAAGGTCGCATATTCTTTATAAACTTCTTCCGCCCTCCGTCTAAAATCAGCATCAGTACGCAGCCGCGAACCGCTTATCTCTGCCGACCCTCCGTTTCCGTCCTCACCGTTGAACATGTCACCCGTATCAGCGTCTTCATCGTTGCTGCCTGGGTCAAGCATCCCGGCATCTTGTGTGCCTATCGGAATGGGGCTGCCGGTCTCAAGGGCATGAAGGAATATGTAATTGCGAAGTATATGCCGCTCGACAGATTGCAGGAATGCAAAACCGCTGCTCTCAAGCCGCTTGAACAGATTTGTCCTGCAAAAGCCCATAAGTCTTCGTCCACCGCGTGAAAGATCTTCGATTATCTTCGCCTCATTTTGCGTGGGCGGTGACTTTGGAGTAGGGGCAATATAATTACCAAGCCCGTAACGTGGCAGATCGAGCGAGTTAATGGCATCAACCGCTTCAGTAGAATAGAGAGGGGCATACTGGTCTTCCGGGTCATCGTCGTCTATTTTGAACTTGATGGTCTTCGGTATCCTGTCCGGGAAAAAGGACTTTGTCCCGTCTTCGAGAAGCAGAAACCTCCTGCCTGTCTCTGGGTCCGGCTCGGCATAGTTTTCTTTTATGAAGCCCCTGGTCCGTCTCACCAGATAGAGCCTCATAAGCTCGCGCCAGTCGTCGGCGTATTCGCTTTTCTCGAAGGCGGCTATGGTATGGGGCAGACATTGGTGCTTCCTCTCAAATTCAAGGATGCCAGTTTCCTTTAATAACTTTTCCGGCCTGATCCCAAGGTTTTTCGTGTCTGGCACGAATAGCCGAAGCTGGTTTGAAAGGTCAATATATGTCTTATTGTATGGTGTCGCTGAAAGCAATATGCACTTGCTCTCATTCTTTTCTATATAATCCAGAATGGCCTTGTAACGCTTCCCCTCTCTGTTTCGCAGGTTGTGGCTTTCGTCTATCACCACCAAGCGATATCTGCGGAGGTTCGGGAGTTCGTTGTTTACTTGGGAGAGCGAAAGGACTTTGCCTCTTAGCCGATATTTTTCTTTATAATCATCCTCCCACATCGGCACCAGATTCTTGGGACAAATAATCAAGGTTTCGAGGTCGAAGTCGTCTTCAAAAATCTTTGCAAGTGCGGTGGCCATCAGGGTCTTGCCAAGCCCGACTACATCTCCTATGAGTACCCCGTCACGCTTGTGAATGTGGTGAGCCGCAATCTTTACTGCCGCCGACTGAAACTCGAAGAGTTTATTTCCGAATTCTTTTGGAATCTTGAATTCTGACAGACCTGCCCTGGCCTCTTGGGAAAGGTGATAGGCAATCTTGAGGTATATGTGGTAGGGCGGTATTATATCTTCACGTGCCCAACTCTCTTCGATTATCCGGACAAGCTCTTCGGAAATATCTACACACCATCGGTCACTCCAGCGGTCTTCAAACCACTTTTCCAGCTTCGCGCAGGCGTCATGATCAAGTACATCTACATTCAATTCTCCCTGACTGGATAAGCCGGAAAATGTCAGGTTACTGCTTCCGAGAAAACCGGTTGTGGGATTGTTCGGATCTGGACGAAAAAGAAGATATAGCTTCGCATGAAGGGGATGACGAAGGAAAAGCTTGACGACCACCTTCTTTGCCTTGATCTGAGCGGCAAGTTTTCTCAGACCGGCCTCGTCTTCATTGTTCGGGACGCCGAAGGTCAACTGATCCCTAAAATCCTCGGCAAGCTTTTTCTTAAGCCGGAGCGCGGTCTGGTTATCAATGCCGACTTCTTCCTTGGCGAACCCTATGGCCGTCCGTAGTTCTTCCTGTGGCAACCTTTGCATCCCGACGAGCAAGCGGCAGCAATTTCCGTCGCTCCCTGACCAGTCTTCTACATGGGAGTCAAGCTGTTTCCAACCTCTTAGGTTAAAGTATCCTACACAAAAATCGGCATGGTTGGACAAGGGCAAGGTATCGTGCAAGGCTGAAAGAAGCTTCTGCTCAATATTGTCGAAAATACGGGGCATCTAATTCCTCGGTTAACAAAAACCCATCCCTTATTTAGTGATGGGCCAAGTGAGATTTCTTGAGAGATAAGCTACCATAATTCTGTCTACCTCGGCCAGAATAATATTCACCTTCTAAACCTTGTTCTGTTAAATTCAATTTTGTAGTTCCATAATGTATTTGCATTGTATTAATCGCGTTTGGTTTTGGATTATTTTGATATTGATAAATTAAAGATGGTCCTCCTGGATCGTTCACTGAAATAAATGCCGCAAGACTGTGCGATTGAGACTTATTTGTGAAAAGCAGTATTTGCATTTTCGTCCATGTCTGAATAATTTTTACATTAACATTCTCATAACTATTTTTACCGAATGAAGAAAATAAATTACCGTCCCATTTACCTTCAAAGTCAGGTGTATTTACCAGCCCAATCTTTCGGATTAATTCTGTTCGCCAGAGATACTTATCGAAGACGGTATAAAATAAACCATAAAATCCTATTACCGAGGGAGACTCTATCCACCACGGCAGTGCTACTTTTAGTTTTGTGAATATGATACTTATTAGCCAAGCTGAGATAATGGATACTATAGCAATTACCAGTAAAACCATTTTCTTTTCATTTACATCGGTGGTTGAATAATAATGCATGTTCGGATATTACCAGTTGTTCCAAAGTGCTATAAGCTTATCAATGGTATTTCTTGCGGCTGATAAATTCCATTGCTCCGGCGAATTACCGAACAAAAGATGTTGTTCATTTTGGCACATAAAGTTGAGTATTTGATATTTGTGGAGAAAGGTCAGGATATTATACACAGTACTTTGATAATCAATGCCAAACAGTTCATCTGGCATATTGTAGATTAAACTTTGCAAAAAATAAGATGGGGCGCTTTCTTTAGTCAGCTGGTTATTGTCTACCAAGTAACTCCTGGCATTTTTAAAAATCCGGACAGTTGGTTTATAAAATCCATTCGTCCTTTTTTCGGAATTCTTGGCGACCCCATTATTATAGTGATGATGCGGGAAATTTATAATTTCAGATTTTGCTTTAAAATCATATAGCCAAATACCTCTCGCCGCAGAAAAGCTATCGCTTCCGTTAAAATAAGAATATTTCCTAAATTTGGTGGCAGGAACGATATCAGCTTTTAGCCGACCAGCGGCGGGAAGGAGCTTAATCGATTTACCGCCCGAAGCATCAACAAATTTATCCTCATAATATTTTTTTAAAGCAGTAACAATATCATTTCGAAATTCCGTCAAATTATATTGTGCTGTGATATATGCATCAATATGTGATTGCCTTTGTTCTAGTGGCAGCTCTTGGGAATTATGATGAAATGTTGTACTCAACTCGACAATGACATCGACATCGCTATCTCCCCTGATGTTAGTATCGTTTTTATAAGAACCTTGTAAATATATTTCGACAGTACCGTTTTTTATGCGGTTTGCAATTGGCGAGCTCTGACTTTCAAGAGCATTTCTTATTGATTCATGGGTTGCCTTCGCTGTAACAGTAGCACCTGGATTTGCCCATGTTTCAAGTTGGGATTCTGGTATTGCCATAACGGGAATCTCCCGATTAATACGGGTCTTTAAAAACATATCTGAAATCGATTACTAATATTACAATGAAATTAACAAATTGCAAGAAAAAAGGCCCCGTTGCCGGGGCCTTTCAGTTAGGCGATTTTTTCGAGGAGGGCTTCCTGATGGAGGGAGTCGACGACCAGGGCCTTTCGGATTTTCTGGAGGTGCTGGATTATGAGGTCCACCTTGGCGATGTTCTCGGACCGGTTGCTAGCAAGGACCTTCTTGAGTATCAGGAGTTCATTATCCTTGAAGCTCCGGTTTAAAAAGGCCCCGATTTTGTCCATTGCGCTTTCGTAGCTCGTCAATACAGCCCTTTCCTTCTCGGTCAATGGTTGGATGTCAAAGAGCGCGCCTTCCACGCTCGTGTCCAGGAGGCCGTCCACGAAGGCCCGGAGCTTCACGTAGGTGCCGAGAGTTCCGTCCCTGATTTTCCTGAACACGACAAGCTGGTCGTTGCCGCTCACCCGGCTCATCTCGAATGCCTGGGAAGGCGAAATATGTCCCTTGACGACCATGGATTGAAAATCATTGGCCAGCCTCAGGAGGGAGGTCCGCTCCGTGATGCGCCACGACTGCTTGAAGCCGAGCCTTCCGGCCAGTTCCTCCACCGTGAGCCCGCGGTCAAGGAGCCGTTGGTATGCCTTAGCTTCCTCGATGATGTTAAGGTCCTCGCGCTGGATGTTCTCGATAAGCGCAAGCTCCTCAACCTGATCGTCGTCCATGTCCTCGACAATGACAGGTATCGTCTCCAATCCGGCAAGCTTCGAGGCTCGGTACCTCCGCTCACCCATGACAATCATGTAACGCCCGTCCCTGGGCGTCACCTTTATTGGCTCCTGAACTCCATAGGTTTTTATACTCTCCGCCAGTTCCGAAAGCTTTAGTGGGTCGAAGTCCTTCCGGGGTTGGTCCGGGTTCGGAAATACCTCTGAAAGCCGGAGCGTCGTCAACTCAACCATTTCACCCCTCCCTTCTGCACCGGCACCTTGTTGGCAGGATACTCCTGCAGGTTGACCAAGTGGACGGCGACCACACCGTAATTGAGCAACCGGAAGGCGATCTCGTAATGTCGGTGGCACCGCGCGGGGTCCTTCTCGGAACACATGAGAAGAAGGGTATTACCCTTGTTCCGTTTTGCCAGCGCCTCGATTTCTTTCTCGTCTATCGGATTGAAACCGCCGAGCCTGTCTCCGGCCCATTCGTATCGCTCGCCCAAGGCTTTCTTGAGGGTACTCCCTTTGAAATAGTTGCACCAGGCGGTCGGTTTGCTCCGCACGTCCACGAGCTTCCCGATTTTCTTCCTGTCCATGATGTCGATAAGCTCCTGCAGGTTCTTTAGACCGCCGTATCCTATGGTATAAATCACGCTTGTCCCCTTTCTCGTTTATAGGAATGATGGGGCGGATTGCTCCGCCCCGTCCAGTTACGCCGCATCGACCGTCTCTTCTTCGGCCAGCTCCTCGACCTCTTCCTCCTCGGCGGTCGGTTCGTCCTCGTCCTCCATTGCGTACCGGCTTATCATCGGGTCCGACACGTCCTTTAGCTCCTTGAGCGCGAAACTCTCCGCAAGTTCCGGGGTCGCCTTCCCGACCAGGTCCTGCGCCTGTATCGCCGCCACTATCTCGGCCTTCTTGTTCTTCTCAGTGGCCGCCACGTTCAAGCCGAGGTCCTTCACCATCCGCAGTAACTCGGCCTTAGTCTTGCTGTTGATGAATGTCTCGTCCATCACAAAGTCCCGTGTCATGTCGATACCGGCCTCTGGCGTCATGTGCAAAAGGACCTTCGGGTCGGTGAAGGGTATGGTAGCAAGCACGACCTTAGTGAGCAGGACCGCGAGCTTTTCCTCCGGCACTGCCATTACCAGCAGGTATAGGTGCCAACCGGAAAACTTCTTCTCCTTGAAATATTCGGACGGGCATATCTCCCTGACTATCTCGTCCCTGACCTGCTTCGCATTCCCGCTGAAATACGTGAAACGGTCGAGTAGGTGGTAGATGAGAAAGCGCTTCGTAAGTATCTCAGACGCCTCCACCCTCGGCGTGAGGTGCGTCACCATAAAACGGTCGCGCGCCGCCTCTGCATGTATCTTGAGAGTAAGCGGGTTAACCTCCCTGACGGGCTTTTCCGTAGGCTCGCCATCCGTCTTGACCTTATCCTTTGTCGTCTCTTTCGCCTTCTCCTTTTCCTTGAGCATTTCAGCAAGACATTTCGGGTTGAGGCAGACCTCGCCAGCCTCGATGCGGGTACCGCTGTAGACCTTCTCTTCGTAGACGTAGAAGGCATGATGGTCCGTGCATTTCTCGCACTTGCTCTTGTACTTGGGCGGGTAATAACTCGCGGGATAGGAATATGGAGACGCTTCCTTCGCGGACGGCACAACCAGCTTAATCTTGTCGCCGGAGAAACCGCCGAGTTCCTTTATCTCCTCGATGTCCTTAATCACCCTGAATCCTGCGTCCTCCTTCTCATTCGTTTTCGCCCTGTAATAGGCGAGGGTTTTCTTGTAAAAGCAGGCCCGGTCAGAGCACTCGTCCGTGTCCTTTAGCTCGGGGAAAAGCTCCGCCTGATTGCCGGACTGGAAGGCGCACGATGCACAGCCCTCCGTGTCGAACGGTGCATCCGCAAGGGCCAATGAGTTCTCCCTGACCATCGCCTTCGCAGCTGCAACGGTGATGCCGTGGCCGCCTTCGCCGCTCAAGATGTCGGACAGGAGCGCCCTCTGCTCGTCCTTGCCCCTGAGCCTCAGAAGGACCTGCGCATGGCCGAGGGAAATCTTTCCGCTTGAGAGCGCGGCCTTCGCCTCCTTGCAGAGGCCAAGGAGCCTCACCCGGCCGAGCACGTATCCAACAGGCCGGCCTATCCTGGCCGCTATTGCTTCCACTTCGTCGCCCTCCATGAGACGCTTGAACGTTTTTGCCTCGTCCAACGGGTTCGCGTCCTCGCGCTGGTCGTTCTCGATTATCGCCACTTCAAGGGCCTCGTCGTCCGGCAACTCCTGCACAATGGCAGGTATAGTATCGAGGCCCGCGTTCGTGGCCGCGAGGAAGCGCCTGTGGCCCGCGACTATCTCATAATGGCCGTTGCCCTTAATCGGCCTGACGATTATGGGCTGGATTATGCCCTTCTCCTTGACCGATGCCGTGAGTTCCTCGATGCCCTTTCTCGCACCGCCCGGATTGACCTCCGAGGGAATAACCTGTTCCAGCCTCAAATGCACGAAACCCGTCTCTACTGCTATCTGCTTCTTCATGTCTATCTCTCCTTCTGGCCTTCCGGCCTGTTAAGTTATACCGTTACTTTTTTTGCGGCTTCGATAAAGCCCTGGGATTTGATGTTCCTCGCCCATAGCTTCGTAAACGAATGTATGGAAGCGTATATTTTGGGGTTGACCTTCCATACCACCCCGCCCGGAGTCTCCTCACGGACTGAGGTCTCGTTATAGACGGCGGGGTCTTGTTGAAATGAGAGGATGCGCCCCTCGTCCATCATAACTACCTCCGGGTCCCGCATGGCGTCGCCGTTCTGTGTCCAGTAATGCGCCACGCTGATGATATGGCCCTCTCCTGTGTTCCATGCCTCGATTACCAGGGGCATGTACTCATCGTTCTCTATCCTCAGGTGGAAGTGGTGGCGGTTCACCTGCTTACTTAGCTCCCACTCATCCTCTTTTCCGGCCGCCTTGACCAGCTCAACTGCCAGTCCGTAAAGCGGCGAGTTCGCCGCGATTCCCAAACTTGCCATTTTATGACTCCTTTCCAACTTTGATATGTTTTTCGACTCGTTTCACTTTCAGCCAATAAGGGTTCTGAGGGCAGGACTTCTCCGAGGCCAGGTACTTCGAGTCCAGCCTTTTTATCACGATGCCCTCGTTTTCCTCACCCTCGATTGACTGGTAGTAAAGCTGCTTCTTTCCAACCCGTATTTGTTGGGCGAGTTCAATATGGGGACCTTCGACCACGACCCCTTCAAGCATCTTCCGGCGCTCACGCAAAGGCATGTCAATAAGCGACTTCCCTTCGAGCATGATGATGTCGAAAAGGTAGAGCTTGCCCTTGACCCCCTTCGTCCTGTTATTGATAAACTCGCCGTCAAGGATGGTGCCGTTAGGCATCATGTTTGCCAGCGCCTCTCTCAGTTCCGGGACCGCGTCTTTGATTAGCGTCTTGTGCCGCGTCCAGATTGTAAGGCTACCGTCCTCGGACTTTGTAGGAAGGGCGCGCCAGCCGTTCTTCTTTACTTCGGCTATCCAGCCGATGTCCCTGTCCAGTTCGTCGAACAGCTTGCTGTCCGGCGTGAGCGTGTTCGGCTTGCACGGATATAGATACATGGGCATCACCTCACTTCACGCCGATGGATGGCTTATAAGGCACGACCAGCTTCTCAAGCCCGGCCCTCTGCTCGTCCGTGAAGGATGTAAAGAACCCGTCCGTGTACCTCGATGTCGGGGCCAGGACCTGAGTCACGTCGAAGAACTCCCTGAACCGCTCCGGTCCGACGGCCTCTATAAGCTCGCGGAGCTTCTCCTCGCCCGCGCCGTCCTTGACCTTTATCTCGGTCTTCGTCTCGAACAGGTCCTCGAAATCGTCGCCCACGAACTCGACTATGGCGTCCTTTTTGTCCATGCCGACCTTCGTGTACTTGTGCCCCCAGGTGAGGGAGACGCTGAGGCCATTCGTGTCCGGGATGCGCACCGATGAGACGTAACCGCTCCTGCATAGCTCGGACCGGAGCGGCGCAACCGCATCGATTATCTCCTGCTTGCGGAGCTCGAACTCGGCATCCGCGCTATCCAGCGCCGCCTTGACCTCCCTGATTTTCGCGGCCAGTTCCTTGACTTGGTCCTCGACCTCAAGGACTGGGACTTTCGACTTGGACTTCGACTCCACCGGCTTCGACGCCGTGCTTAGCACGTCGGCCACGCTGAAACCGGAGGACTGTTTCTCCTTCTTAATTGCTACGACCTTACCCATAATCTTCCTTGCCTTTCTGACCCCGAAATGCTAAATTAGCACTTGGGCCTGTTTAGTTGTTTACGCGGCTAACTGGTCCGGGGCGTCTAACTCTTGACCGGGGAAGACGCCTTCTTCTTTTATGTGCCCGTCCACTATCAGACGGCACTCCTCGCAAAGCCCTTCGTCGTCCAACTGCTTTTCAAAGAACTCTCCTCTGCATCTGTTGCAAATGTCCACTTTTTACCTCCTTTCACGCCGCCTGCGCCATTGCTACTACAGGTAACCGGCTGAGAATGTAATCCGACGCCTTCTGCGCCGCCGCTGCCGCCAATATCACCATCTTTTTGTCATCCCTTAGGGCCGCAAGCCAGCCTTGAATGTATGCCGCGCTGTTATCGAGCGTTACGTCCTCGATCCCTGCGGTTGCGCTTAAGAACGACGCGCCCATCTCAGCCACCAGCTCTTCCTTCGAATACGCCTCGTCGCCGAAAGAACGGTGCTCCGTGCTCGGCCTCCGGTTAAGCCTCGTCTCGTGGCCGGTGCTGTGCACCAACTCGTGAAAAAGGGTCGAATAATATTCCTCGTCCGATACAAAAAGTTCGGCCCGTGGCATGTAAACCGCGTCCTCGCTGGACCTGTAAAATGCCCTGCCCCCCACGCCCTGCTTCAATACCGGAGGGTGAGGCATGTCGGCTACTACCTTCTCGCACTCCCTGATAGGGTTGAACGGCCTCTCGACTATGCCCGATACGGGAGCCTCTACGCCGTCCACCTGGGCCATGTTGAACACGGTGTAGTACCTGAGGAAGCTCATTTGCTTTTCAGCGAGTTCGCCGTCCTTGCCGACGACCTCTTTCTTGAACGTATCGCAGTAAACTATCGGCGTTCCTTTTTCGCCCTCCCTGACGCACCCGCCGAGCACCTTCGCCTGTTTAAAGGTGAGCCAGTAGGGGCTCTCGTAGCCCTGTGAGCCGGTCAGGAATACGTTGATGCCGCGATATTCCTTCCTGCTCACGATGTTTTTAGGAAGGCCAGCGCTTGCGTTCCATGGACGCCGCCAAGGAACCGTACCCTCTTCCAGCTTCTTCATTATCCGGTCGGTGATAATTTCATAGACCTTCATGCCACATCCTCCTTTTCCTCCTCGAATTCCGTTACATCAAACTGCGTGTACTTCTGAGTCGTTCGCACGTCCTCGTGGCCCATGATAAGAGCAAGCTTCGTGTACGCCTCGGACAGCCCCATGTTTCCATGCTTCGTAAGCCACTCTATCGCGAAGGTATGCCTTAAGCTGTGGGTCGAATACCGCACCAACTTGCGCTCTCCTTCGATGTCAACGAGGCCTGTCTGGATACAGCGCCTCTCGATAACAGCCTGCACCGACCTGTAGGACAGCGCCTTCCCGCCCCAGGAACACCACAGCGGGGCTTCCGGGTCCAGTGGCTCACCGGCCCGCTTCTTTGCCCGCCGGTACTCGTCCAACTCCTTCCTCAGTTCCGCTGAGATTGGCACCTCGCGGTACACGTCGCCCTTGCCCATCACCGGGATTGTCTTACGCTCCGGGAGCACATCCTCGACCGTCATGCTGAAAAGCTCGTCGGCCCGGAGCCCTGCCATGAAGCCGACTCGGAAGATGGCCAGGTCCCGCCTGGCATCGAAGTTTTTCAGCGCCTTGAGGTAGTCGAGAACCTTTTTCTTGTCTCCCGGCCTGAAATACTTCGGGGCGACGCTCTTGCGCCTGGGAACTATCTTCGTCCCGTCCCTTCTGTACTTCCTCATGCCGCATCCTCCTCATCTCTCATCATCCAGGGTTCTACATGCCCGTAAGCTCCACAGGCCGGGCAGTACCAGTCATGGCCGTGGAACTCAACGTCCGCCGAACA
>JBARKJ010000026.1:0-10453 GCA_049801375.1 Nitrospirota bacterium
ATGCCAGTCCGTCGCCTGCTCGTAGGCGTATGCGGCGCGCAGCACCGTCTCCTCGTCGAAATGCCGCCCGAGTATTTGAAGGCCCACGGGCAGGTCATTTTTTGTCATGCCGCAGGGGAGCGACAGGCCGGGGATTCCCGCCAGGTTTACGCTTATGGTGAAGATGTCGCTTAAGTACATCTGGAGCGGGTCTGCGGTCTTCTCGCCAAGCTTGAACGCGGGCGTCGGCGCGGTCGGGGTGATTATGATGTCCACGTCCTTGAATGCCTTGTCGAAATCGGACTTGATCAGCGTGCGCACCTGCTGGCCTTTCTTGTAATACGCATCGTAATAGCCGGAGGACAGCGCGTACGTGCCAAGCATTATCCGGCGCTTCACCTCCGGGCCGAAGCCTTCCGAGCGGGTCCTCTTGTACATGTCCAAAAGGTCCTCGTGTTCTTTCGCACGGTATCCGTACTTCACGCCGTCGTAGCGCGCCAAATTGGAAGAAGCCTCGGACGTGGCGAGGATGTAGTAGGTCGCGATGGCGTAGTCCGTATGCGGGAGGGTTATCTCTTTTACTTCTGCGCCCAGGGTTTGCAGTACTACGATTGCCTCCATCATCGCGGCGTAAACCTCTTTGTCGATGCCGCTCTCGACGAAATATTCCTTCGGCATGCCTACTTTCAGGCCCTTTATCCCGCCTTTTAAGTTAGCCGTGAAATCCGGTAACGCGATATTTGCGGAAGTGGAGTCCAGCGGGTCGTGCCCGCCGATGACGTTCATCATTATGGCGCAGTCTTCCACGTCCTTCGTAATCGGCCCGATCTGGTCGAGAGACGAGGCGAACGCGACGAGGCCATAGCGCGATACCCGGCCGTAAGTGGGCTTAAGGCCGACAACTCCGCAGCATGATGCGGGCTGGCGTATCGAGCCGCCGGTATCGGAGCCGAGCGCCGCCGCGCACATATCCGCCGCGACCGCTGCCGCCGAGCCGCCTGACGAGCCGCCGGGGATGCGTTCCAGGTCCCAGGGATTTTTCGTCGCTTCGAAAGCGGAATTCTCCGTGGAGGACCCCATTGCGAACTCGTCCATGTTCGTCTTGCCGAGCATCACGTAGCCCGCGTCCGTAAGTTTACTCGTAACGGTGGACTCGTACGGCGGGACGAAGTCCGCGAGCATCTTCGAGGCGCAGGTGGTTTTGACCCCCTTCGTGCACATGTTGTCTTTTATGGCCAGGGGTATGCCGAGAAGCGGAGCAGTTTTTCCCTTGCTCAGCGCCCAGTCTGCGTCCTCGGACATCGCGATTGTCTTATTCGGCGTCAGCGTCAGGTAGGCGTTCACAGAGCCCTCCACCTGCCCTATCCGGCGGGTATACGCAAACGCCGCGTCTTTCGCGGTTATCTCTTTTTTTATTATCAGCTCCCGGAGCGCATGGAGCGTCAGGCTGTGCAGGTCCAAGTTTTTTCCTCCGGCTATTTCGCGAGCCTGTTTTTAGAGTCCACCTTCACGATAATTGGCTTGAACGTCTTCATCTCTTCTTCGGTAAAGCCCTCATAACAGAATATTATCACCTTGTCGCCGACCGCGCCCTTCCTTGCGGTGGGGCCGTTTAAGCATACCGTCCCGGAGCCACGCTCTCCGGGCAGGACGTAGGTGGTGAAGCGCTCGCCGTTATTCAGGTTCGACATGCTCACCTGCTCGTACGGGACCATTTTCGCGGCGTCCATCAGGTCCTGGTCAAGCGTCAGGCTTCCCTCGTACTCTAGGTTCGAGTCGGTAACGGTCGCGCGGTGTATCTTGGAGCGGAGCATAATTCTAAACAAATCAAAACCTCCCAAAAACCCCCACTTTCTTTTGGAAAAAAGAAAGTGGACAAAGAAAACCAGACTGAAAGCCCCCGTTTTTTTTGGTATCGCCCCGCGCTAACTTCGGAAACTACCCTCAGTAAGCGGTGGGGACCCCTATTCAATTATCTTCGGCACCCTGTAAAAATCTCCGGCGCGGTCCGGGGCGTTCGAAAGCGCGTCGTCCGGCGAAAGCGACGGCACGACCTTATCGTCCCTCATCACGTTGTTAATGGGCAGGACGTGCGACGTAGGCTCAACGCCCGTCGTATCCAGCTCGTTTAACTTGTCCACGTATGACAGTATGGAATCGAGCTGCCGGGTGGCCAGTTCCTTCTCCTCCTCGGAAAAAGTGAGCCTGGCAAGGTTGGCGACGTGCTCGACTTCGTTTACGGTGATTTTGCTAAGCGCATAACTCTCGCCAGGTGCGTCTGATTGTCCATGTTTACTATTATCATTCATCGGCCATTCCTCCAGAAACTCCCGGTAAAATATAAAAAATATCATATTTAGCGCGGAGTTTCAAGGTATAATTCGTTTTTATGTGATATAATTTTTAAATGCGCCGGCAGACTTCGGCATCCCTGGCGGGCCGGCCTGATTTGGTCTTGAAACCTGTGGTTTTTAAATATAGAATGCTCCCCGGCGAAACTCAAAAAGGGGAGGGAGAGCTAAATGTACGATTTAGTGATAATAGGCGGGGGGCCGGGCGGACTTACGGCGGGTATTTACGCGCAGAGGGCGAACCTGAAAACGGTGCTGCTTGAGAAAATGGGCATCGGCGGCCAGATATGCATGTCCGACGTCATAGAGAACTATCCCGGTTTCAAGAGCATAAACGGCATCGACCTGATGAAGCTCTTCGAGGAGCAGGCGAGGGCCCTGGGGCTGGAGGTAAAGTTCGCAGAAGTGACGAAGGTGCTGGACAGGGGCACGCATAAGGAAGTCGTTACTACAGACGGGACCATCGCGGCGAAGGCCGTCATAATCTCGACCGGCGCCAGGCCAAAACGTCTGGGTGTCGTCGGGGAGGCGGAGCTTATCGGGCGGGGTGTCTCGTTCTGCGCCACCTGCGACGGGTTTTTCTTCAGGGGCCGCGAAGTCGCGGTAATCGGGGGCGGGGACGCCGCGTTGAAGGAAGGGCTGTTCCTTTCTAAGATTGCGAAGAAGGTCCATTTAATCCACCGTCGGGACGCATTCCGCGCGGAAAAGATAACGCAGGACAAGGCAGTAGCCGAGCCGAACTTCGAGTTCCATCTGAACAGGGTGGTTGACGAGATAAAAGGGGACGCGATGGGAGTGCAGGGACTTCTACTCTCCGACACCGTCACGGGAATAAAGGAAGTACTGGGGGTTGACGGGGTATTCGTCTTCGTCGGCATAAGCCCGAACACCACGTTCACCGACGTGGAAAAGGACGATTACGGCTTTATAAAGACGGACAGGCTTTTAATGACCTCTACTATGGGCATCTTCGCGGTAGGCGACTGCCGGGACACGCCGCTCAGGCAGGTTGCCACGGCTGTCGGGGACGGGGCGTTCGCGGCGTTCGAGGCCCAGCGCTACGTGGAATCGCTCGGAGATGCGTAAAATATACGACATAACAATGGGTATCAAGAACGGGATGCTGACATATCCCGGCGACCCCGGCGTGGAGATAAAGAGGGAGAAGGAAATCGGCAAGAACTCTCAAGCGAACCTCTCCATGTACTGCATAGGCTCGCATACCGGGACGCACCTGGACCCCCCGTTTCACTTCTTCCCGGACGGCGATACCGCCGAATCGCTCCCGCTGGACTCGCTTATCGGCCCGGCGGTGGTGGTGGAGGCTCCGGATGAAATAGGCCGGGATTTCCTTGCGGGCGCGGGTCTTGAGGGCGCTGAGCGCGTACTCTTAAAGACAAAGAATTCGGCATTCGCCCAGGACCCGGCCTTCCGCGAGGACTTCGCGCATTTGACTCCGGACGGGGCGGAGTATTTGGCGGAACTTGGCGTGAAGCTGGTGGGGATAGATTACCTTTCCATCGAGAAATACCACAGCAAGGAACACGCCGTACACAGGCTTTTTCTGGGGAAGGGTATCGTGATACTGGAAGGGCTGGACTTATCAAACGTAGAACCGGGGGAATATACATTGTTGTGCCTGCCCTTGAAGGTAATCGGCGGGGACGGCGCGCCCGCAAGGGCCGTGCTGATAAAGGAGTAATGTAGAATGCCGCTGCCGGTAGACCAGCTTGACGCGTTCATAGAGGGCCGTGCCAAGACCGTGGCGTTCATGGTGCAGGACTTCTACGGCCTGTCGCTTCAAGCCATCTCCGGGATATTCAAGAGACCCCGCTACCTGGGCGAGGTCCTCTTCCAGATGGACGAGATAGGCGTCGGCTCCATACCCATCATCATCCTCACCGGCCTTTTCACCGGGATGGTCCTGGCGCTCCAGAGCGCGGTCCAGCTGTCGATATTCGGCGCGTCGATGTATATCGGCAAGGTCGTCGCGATGTCCATGATAAAGGAGCTTGGCCCGGTGCTCTCGGCGCTCATGGTGGCGGGTAGGGTAGGCTCCGGCATCGCAGCGGAGATAGGCTCTATGGTGGACACCGAGCAGATAGACGCAATGCGCGTCGAGGGCTCGGACCCCATAAAAAAGCTGGTGGTGCCCAGGCTTATCGCATGCATGGTGATGCTCCCGCTCCTGACCGTAATCTCCGACTCCGTCGGCATGGCCGGGGGCTTCTTCATCGCCATCAGCCAGTTCAACATCGACCCGGTGTTCTACTGGAAGTCGTCCTTTGATATACTGGAGCTCCGCGATATTATGCTGGGTCTGGTGAAGCCGGTATTCTTCGGTTTCATCATCGCGATGGTCGGAAGCTACCAGGGCCTCAAGACCCGCGGCGGCACGGTAGGGGTGGGCAGGAGCACCACAGAGAGCGTTGTTTACTCCTCTATCTCGATTTTGGTGATAGACTTCTTTTTAACGAAGACATTCATGTACATCTTTTAAAGTAACGGGAGTTATGAGTTTCTCATGATTCGTTTAGAAAACATATTTTTAACGTTGGGCGGCACTCAGGTTTTAAAGGACGTGAGCTTCCACTTGCGGGCCCGTGAGACGGGCGTCATACTCGGAGCGTCCGGCTCCGGGAAGACGACTATCCTCCGGCTGATACTGGGCCTTTTTAAGCCCGATTCCGGCAGGATATTCGTAGACAAGGAGGACACGACCGGTTTCTCGGAAGATGAACTCATGTCAGTCCGGGCTAAAATAGGGATGGTGTTCCAGGCGGGAGCGCTTTTCGATTCCATGACGGTGGGCGAGAACGTCGCCTACAGGCTCTCGGAAAAAGGCGGCCATTCGTCGGAAGAGATAGAGGAGAAGGTGCGGACAAGCCTGCGGTTCGTGGGGCTGGAGGACTCGATTGACCAGATGCCGGCCGAGCTCTCCGGCGGCATGAAGAAGCGTGTGGCTATCGCCCGCGGCATCATAACCCAGCCGAAGATTATGCTTTTTGACGAGCCGACCGCGGGACTCGACCCGCTCAACTCGCACAACATAACGAACCTCATAAAGCGGCTTCAGTCCGAACTGGGCGTGACCTCGGTCGTGGTGACGCACGACATCCCGCTCGCGTTCGCCGTGGCGGACTACGTCGCCTTCCTGAGCGAGGGCGTCGTCTGCTACATGGGCAATACGGATGGGCTTCTAAAGACCGACAATGAGTGCGTCAGGGAGTTCATCAACCATTCTGGCTGCGTGGACCCGAAAAGCGGGGAGAGGCGGAGTTTTGCAAATGGAGGCACGGATGAAGAGCAGCAGGAGCATGTCCTGGTCTGAGCTGAAGACCGGAATAGTCATAATAATAGCGTTCATCCTGCTTGCCGTCGGGATACTTCAGGTCGGCGGCAGGACCTCGTTCCTTACGAAACATTACACGCTCTTCGTGCGCCTGGAGAACTCCTTCGGGCTGAAGGTCGGGAGCAACGTGCGGCTTGCGGGGATAGAGGTCGGGAACGTGGAGGACATCCTGCTCCCGTCAGACAAAAATGATAAGCAGATAATCATAAAGCTTAAGCTCCAGAAGAAATACATGGATCGAATTCGCCAGGACTCCTTCGTCACCATACGCACGATGGGGCTTCTGGGCGATAAGTACCTGGACATATCCGTGGGCAGTCCGCAATATGCCGTCTTGGCGCCCGACTCAGTGCTCAAAAACGTCCAGGGGACCGAGCTGTCGTCGGTCATAGCCGGCGCGGCTTCGGGGCTTGAGGGCGTAAACGCCGTGCTGGGCCAGCTAAAGCTGGTGCTCGGAGACGTCAATAACGGGCAGGGTACGTTAGGCCTGATGCTGAAGGACCCCAGGCTATACGAGCAGTTGACAAGCGCCTCGGAGAACCTCCAGGACCTGACCCGGGACCTGGGAAAAGGCAACGGGAGCCTGGGCATGCTGGTGAGGAACCCGGACCTGTACAAGAACCTTGTCGAAGTATCAGGGAAGACGAAGGAACTGGTGAACAGGCTCAATACCGGGAGCCTGGCCAGGCTCTCGGACGACCAGGCGTTCTACGAAAACCTGCACGACGTGTCGATAAATTTAAAGGAAATAACGGACAGCACCAAGGCGCTGGCGAATAACCTGAACAACGGGAGCATCTCCCGCATTTCGTCGGACCCGGAGCTTTATAACCGGGTGGAGCGGGTGTCAAGCAGGCTGGATTCCCTGATCGGCAAAGTCGAGAGCGGCCAGGGCAGCGCGGGCAAGATGCTTACCGACGAAAAGCTCTACAACAACATGAACAAGTTCTTTTCCGACGCTGACACGCTGGTGCTCGACTTCAAGAAGAACCCGAGCAGATATATAAAGTTGTCAATTTTTTAAGCTGTTATTTTATCCCCGCCTCTTGCAAGTTGCCCACCACCACTATGTCCATCTTGTCCGGGTGCAGGTATTTCCGCGCGGCCTTGAGGACGTCTTCCTTCGTCACTTTGTGTATCGCGTTATAATAGACCTCGAAGTAATTCAGGCCAAGGTGGTAGTACTCCACCTGGGAAAGCAGGTCCGCGATTTTTGAGTTGGTGTCCATCTTGCTGGCGAAGCTCCCGAAGATATAATCCTTGGCGTCCTGGAGCTCCTTGTCCGAGACCGGCTCCGTCTTCATCTTCTCTATAATATTCAGGGTCTCGTCGATGGCCGTCTTGGCCGTGGCGTTCTTCGTCTCCATGCCGACCGTGTAGTCGCCTGAATATTTGTCCGCGCCAAAATAGCTGTACGCGCTGTAGGCAAGGCCCATGTTGTCCCTTATCTGGTCCAATATCCTGGAGACGAACCCCCCGCCGCCCAGGATGTAGTTCATCACGTACAGCGTGTAGTAGTCCGGGTTTTCGCGGGTCACGCCCACGTGGCCCATCAGGATGTTCGCCTGGGTGATGTCCCTGTTTATGTACTTGTGCCTGCGGGCCATCTTCGGCGGTTCCGGGATTTCAGGCGCAGGCACTTCCTTCTGTTTCCACTCGGCCATATATTTGGAAATAAGAGCCTTCGCTTCCTTAGCGGTGATGTCGCCGACCACCGCCATGATGCAGTTGTTGGGGACATAGAAGTCGTTATGGAAGCCGACGATATCGTCCCTGTTGATGGCGTCGAGGGTCGCGATGGTGCCTTCGGCGGGGCGGCCGTACGGGTTTTCATCGCCGAATACCATCTTCTGGTACGCCTTCTGGGCCACCTGCCCCGGTTCCTGCTCCTCGCGGATTATGGCCGCCTTGGCGTCTTTTTTCAGCCGGTCTATCTCCGTCTGTTCGAAAGTGGGAGAGATAAGCACCTTCGAGAGGAGCGAGAAGCCGGTATCCAGGTCTTTCTTAAGCACGGTCAGATGTGCCGTGGCGTAATCGCCGCCGCCGTTGACATTCAGAGAACCGCCCACGAACTCTATGGCTTCGGAGATGTCAGTCGCGCTCATCTTTCCCGCGCCCTTTGTCAATAGGCCCGCGGTCAGGTGCCCGAGCCCGGCCTTGGCCGGCGGCTCCGTCACCGAACCCGCCTTTATTATCATGCTGATCGTCACCACCGGCAGGGCGTGGTTATCCTTGACCAGCAGGACCATGCCGTTATCCAGCACGACCCTCTCCCCGATGGGGCCCTTGAAGCGGGAGATGTCGGTCTTTGGCCTCGGAAGCTTTGGCTCGGCGGCAGGTTGTTTTTCCGTTGCACCCTGTGCGGATGCGGCGGAACTCATAGCGGGCGCCGAAATGAAAATAAGCATGATCAGACCTATCGGCAGGAGCTTTTTCATTTTATCCTCTTCGAATAGTTCGTTGATGTTCTTCCCATATCAATTTATCTAAGTTGCTGGCATTCTTAAGTCCCGCCGTTATTGCCATAGGATCTAAACTGGCGAAATTTTGCAGTTTCATTCTGATTGAACCAGGAGATATATTGAGCTCACCTGAAAGGTTGATGACTCTCTGGTCGCCGAGAGAAAGAACGCCGTATTCTATGTAAAGGTTCAGGACCATTCTTGTTTCCATTTCTGTCCACATGTGCGGCATAGTTGTTCCTCTATTTGTCAGCGGATTGGGCCGCCTTCAGTGGGGGCCGGCGTCATTTTATGGGTTACCGGTAGCGGGATAAGCGTGCCTACGGTGCTGTTGTCCTGGGTCAGGTACGTCTTAGCCACCCGCTGCACGTCTTCCTTAGTCACTTTCCTGATGTTGCCGAGATAGCTGTTCAGAAGTTTCCAGGATGCGACGGACTCGTATTGCCCAAGCAGCATGGCGCGGTAGAAGTCGGAGTCCTGCCCCATGATGAAGGCGGCCTCTATCTGGTTTTTCGCCTTCTGCAATTCCCGGTCGGTCACCGGCTCGCTCTGGACTTTCTTTATCTCCGCGTATAACGCGTTCTCCACCTCGTCCGCGGTCTTGCCCGGCATTACGCCGGCGGAGAAGGAAAAGGTTTCCGGGTCCTTGGTGACCTCGTCGTAGTCCGCGCTGGCGTACTGGGCGATCTGCTTGTCATAGACAAGTGATTTATACAGCCGGGCGCTTTGCCCGCCGGACAATATCGTACTCAGCACGTCGAGGGCGAAGGCGTCAGTATTCCGGAGGTTCGGCGCGTGGTACATGATGTCGACGGTGGGAAGCTCCGCCTCCTTTTTCAGATAAACCCGCCTCTCGCCATGTTGTGCCGGCTCCTGCACTACCACCTTGGGCGGCTCCGGGCCTTTCGGTATAGGTCCGAACCACTTCTTTATCTCACCGATTGTCTTGTCCGCGTCGATGTCGCCCACGACGACGATAGTCGCGTTATTCGGCATGTAGTAGGTCTTGTAGTGCTTCCGGACGTCCTGTATTGTGTAGTTTTCAATGTTGTCCATCCAGCCGATTATAGGCCAGTGGTAGGGGTGCAGCACGTACGCGGCGGCCTGGGTCTGCTCTTCCAGCGCGGCCTCCGGGTTGTTGTCCGTGCGCATCCTGCGCTCCATCTCGACCACCTTCCTCTCGGCCTGGAAAGCCTTGTCCTTTAAAAGCAGGCCGGTCATCCTGTCGGACTCGAGGTCGAAGGAGAGCCATATCCTGTCCGAGGCGAAGGTCTGGAAGAACGCGGTGTAGTCCTGGCTGGTGAACGCGTTTTCGCTCCCGCCGTAACGCTGGACTATCCGGGAGAAGGTCTTGGGACCGAACCGCTTTGAGCCCCGGAACATCATGTGCTCCAGCATATGGGATATGCCCGCCTTTTGGTACGGCTCGTAGCGCGAGCCGACCTTGTACCATATCTGGAATACGGCGACCGGCGCTTTATGCTCTTCGAGGAGCAGGACCTTGAGCCCGTTGTCCAGGACGTATTCCTTTACGTTCTCGAAACCGCTCTTGGCGAAGGCCGGGACGGACGTACAGGTTAACGTTAGTATCAAGAGGAGGGAAAGCGCGTGTTTTTTCATCGAGATGGCCGCCTTTCGAAATTTTAAGTAACGCCCCCTCTGTCCCCCTCTTAAGATAAGAGGGGGATGGGGGAGTTATGAGATTTTTAATGATGCGTCGTATATTTCCTTGCGCGACAGCCCCGTGGCCGCCGCGACCTCCGCCGAAGCAGCCTTCCTGGACAGTCCCTTCTCGCGCATCAGTTTATCCACCAGAGCCGCGGGGTCTTCCTCCGCTATTGGCGGCGGCTCACCGGCGGAGCCCCCTATAATCAAGGTAATCTCCCCCTTGACCGTTCCCCTGCTCTCCCCCCCGGCACCCCTTGCGCCGGGCTCAATGGCTTTAATTATATCAGAAATATTGCCGCGCAAAGTCTCTTCGTGAATCTTCGTCAACTCCCTGGAAAGCGATATCCGCCGTTCACCCAGCGTCTCCCGGATGTCCTGAAGAGACTTGAGCAGCCTGTGCGGGGCCTCGTAGAAGATTATGGTGCGCCGCTCGTCTTTCAGGGATTCAAGCTTTGAGAGCCTCTGGGAGCGCCTGGAGGGGAGGAACCCTTCAAACACGAAGGCGTCCGTCGGGAGGCCGGAGATGGACAGCGCGGCGATGGCGGCGGTAGCCCCGGGTATTGGGATGACCGGGACGCCTTTTTCTATCGCCACGTTGATAAGGTAATATCCGGGGTCGGAAATGCCGGGCGTACCCGCGT
>JBARKJ010000027.1:0-18570 GCA_049801375.1 Nitrospirota bacterium
CCGGACTTGATGGCGCTTGCCGCCGGATATCAGTCCCAGGAGCAGAAACTGCGCCAAGCCGTTTTGGCCCAGTTCCCGGACTTAACCATTGGCGTGACGCGCGCCAGGGATACGAGCAACGTAAGCACCATAGGGTTCGGAATAACCATGTCGCTGCCTATCTTCGACGGGAACCGGGGCAACATCGCCATAGAGGACGCGACAAGGCAGAAGGTCTATGACGAGTACCATGCCAGACTCGATGCGGCATACGGAGAGGTCAGCGCCGCCCTGGCCGGGCAACTGCTCCTTGAGAAGCAGCTAAAAGAAGCCGCGGAAACCCTGCCGGAACTTCAGGCGGCGGCCAAAAACGCAGAGAAGGCATACCGGGAAGGCAATATCGACATACTCCTTTACACTACCGTCCAATCCTCCCTTTACGACAAACGGGCGGAAGCGCTGGGGCTCAGGGAATCCATAGAGGAGCAGCGCGTCCAGTTGCTTACACTAATAGGCGGCGAGTTGCCTGCGAAGGCCGCCGGAGCGGGAAAGGAAAATGCGCATTAAAATTCTTCTTTTATCTTTCTTATTATTTTGCGGGTTCGTCAATATTGCGTCCGCCTCTGAAGAAGCCACGGTACTCGTAAAAACGGAAATGATGTCTATGCGTACCCTTTCGGACACCCTTAAGGGATACGGGGTCGTCACCCCTGACGTGGGCAGCGCGCTCAATATCAACTTCCTTCGTCCCGGGAAGGTCGTCCGGCTCCCGGTATCTGCCGGACAGGCTGTCAGGCGCGGCCAGGATATAGTGGAATTCGCCACGGACCCCGCGTCCCTTCAGGCCTACCGGCAAGCCGAGGCGGCAATCGACCAAGCGGGAAAAGAACTGAAGCAGACAGAGGTGATGGCTGCGGAAGGCTTCGCGACAAACTCACAGGTGACGCAGGCGAAAAAGGCCCTGTCCGACGCACAGGCCGCACTGGCAACCCAGGAGAAAACCGGTGCCGGGCGTAAGGTCGAGACATTGAAAGCGCCGTTTGACGGTATCGTCACGAACATACCGGTAACCCAGGGTGACAACCTGCAGGCCGGGTCTACCATTATGCAGCTTGCGCATCCGGACGCCCTGCGCGTACAGATTGGTGTTGAGCCTGAAGACTTAAACAAGGTGAAGCCCGGCATGCCTGTATTGCTGACTCCCGTTTTTGGAAGCGACTGCGCGATAAATGCGAAAATCGACGAGGTACAGAACATAATAAACCCGCAGACCCAGTTAGTTGACGCAATCGTCCGGCTGCGAGGATTTCAGTGTAAGGGCATAGTCCCGGGTACCCGGATGCAGGGCATTATAAAAATTTCGGGCGCGAGGACATGGACGGTGCCGAGAGACGCCCTTTTAAGGGATGATACGGGATATTACATATACCAGGTCTCGCAGGGCAAGGCGCACAAAGCCTATGTCAGAAAGGGCATTGAAACCGATACCGTCGTGGGGATAAGCGGGAGTTTCAATCCTAAGCTCATGGTGGTTGTCCAAGGCAACTATGAATTGCAGGACGGCATGGCCGTAAGAGAACGTTAAGGATGAAATTCAGCCACCTCATTCAGGCCCACCGCCGCTCGATATTATTCCTTCTCGCGGCGCTGGCTGTTTCCGGCGCTTTTGCCGCATTTCATCTGCCGGTGACGCTTTTTCCTAAAATAGATTTCCCGCGCGTGGCGGTATTTCTGGATTCGGGAGACCGGCCCGCAGAGCAGATGGTCCTCCAGATAACGACCCCGGTAGAAGAGGCTATCCGGCTCGTCCCCGGCGTGCTCAATATCCGTTCGACCACAAGCAGGGGAAGCGCCGAAGTGTCCATTAACTTCGACTGGGGCACGGACATGGAGGCGGCTGCGCTCCAGGTTAATTCGGCTGTAACCCGGATAATGCCGACCCTGCCGCAGGGCACTACCATGCTCACCCAGCGTATGGACACGACTTCATTCCCGATAATCGCGTATAGCCTGACTTCGCCCACCGTCTCATTGACCGAGCTCAGGGACCTCGCGCAATATCAGATACGGCCGCTGCTCTCAAGCGTAGGCGGAGTATCCAGGGTTCAGGTCATCGGCGGGACGCTTGAAGAATACAGGGTAACGGCGGACCCGGCGCTCCTTCAGGCCTTCGACCTAACGCCGGAAGATGTCTCCAAGGCCCTCGGCGCGGCTAATGTCGTGGAGGCCGTAGGGAGGCTCGAAGACCATTACAAACTTTTTCTGATCGTTTCGGATACGCGGTTAAAAAGCGTGGCGGATATACAAGACACGGTGCTTAAGACCGGACCGAACGGGATTGTGCGCCTTGAGGATATCGCCACCGTGGAGAAAGCCACCGTGCCGCAGTGGATAAGGGTGGTTGCGGACGGCAAAGACGCAGTTATCTTCCAGATTTACCAGCAGCGCGGCAGCAACAGCGTACAGATAGCCAGGGACATAAAAGAGAAGCTCGCAAACTTTTCTGCCAAGATGCCCAAGGGCGTGACGATGGAAAACTGGTATGACCAGAGCCAACTCGTTACCGACTCCGCCAAGGACGTGCGAAACGCCATAATAATAGGTGTAATACTTGCCGCTTTCGTGCTGCTCCTCTTCCTGCGTAACCTGAAATTGACCGTTATAGCCATGATAGTGGTCCCGGCAGTACTGGCGTCCACCGTAGTCCTCCTGGACGTGCTTAATATGAGCTTTAATATAATGACCCTTGGAGGCATGGCGGCGGCAGTCGGACTCATAATCGACGACGCCATAGTAATGCTCGAACAAATCACGCGCAGGTTCGTGGGAAGCGGCGGCGCGCACGGGGGGAAAGTTATCTCAGCAGCCGAGGAATTTACTCAGCCGCTCACAGGCTCAAGCGCGTCCACGATCGTCATATTCCTGCCACTTGCGTTCCTGAGCGGGGTAACCGGGGCTTTTTTCAAGGCCCTGTCTCTCACCATGGCGGCGGCGTTGCTCGTTTCCTATTTTGTCACCCTGCTAGCTTTGCCTGTGCTTGCCGAATGGTTACTTAAGGAAAAGGACGCCGAACACAAAGAAGGGGGCAGGATCGGGAGTTGGATTTTAAGCAGATACGGCTCCTTGATGAACCACCTTCTGGACCGTCCGATGCTGGTTATCATAGGCATCCTGCCGCTGTTGCTCTTAGGATGGATAGCATACAAAAACGTCGGCTCGGGCTTCATGCCGGCTTTGGACGAAGGCGGTTTTATCCTGGATTACAGGAGCGCTCCAGGGACATCGCTTTCAGAGACGGACAGACTGCTCCGCCAGGTGGAGGACATAATCAGGTCCACCCCGGAAGTCCAGACCTACTCGCGGCGTACCGGCACACAGCTGGGAGGCGGCGTTACGGAAACCAATGAGGGAGATTTCTTTATCCGCCTGAAACCGCCGCCGCGCCGCCCGATAGACGAAGTCATGGACGAGATCCGCAAAAAGGTAGAAAGTAAAGTGCCTGGCCTCGATATAGAAATGGCGCAGCTTATGGAGGATTTTATAGGCGACTTAACCGCCGTACCTCAGCCGATCGAGGTTAAGATATTCTCGGACGACGAAAAAGATCTTGAAAAGCTCGCGGATAAAACCGAAAAGGCTATAAGCCGCATTCCCGGAGTCGTGGACCTGAAAAATGGGATAAACCCGGCCGGCGATGCGATGGAAATACATATCGACCGCTCAAAGGCCGCGATGCAGGGCGTGGACCCGGATGCTGTTACGCGCATGGTGAGAGCGTTGTTGGAGGGCTCAGTAACAACCCAGATACAGACGCCTTTAAAAATGGTCGGCGTGCGGGTCTGGATTCCCCAGGAGCTGCGGAAAACCGAGAGGGACGTTGGCGAGCTTATGCTGCGCTCCCCCGACGGGCACAGTTTCCCTTTGAAAAGAGTGGCGACAATAGAGACTATAACCGGACAGCCGCAGATAGTCCGGGAGAACTTCAAACGGATGGCTGCGGTCACCGCCAGAATCAGCGGAAGGGACCTCGGCTCTGTAATGAACGAAGTGAAAAGAATTGTAGGACGCCCGGGTTTTCTGCCTCAGAATGTCTATTACGAGTTGGGCGGCATGTATCAACAGCAGCAAATCGCTTTTCGCGGGCTCATTATTGTCTTCAGCGCGGCTGTCGCGCTTGTGTTCCTGCTTCTCCTCGTAATGTATGAGCGCTTTCGGGTAGCCATATCAATCATAGTTATGCCGCTCCTGGCTGTATCGGCAGTCTTCATCGGCCTTTGGATTACCGGCATAGAGTTGAACATATCCGCGATGATGGGCATGACAATGATAGTAGGGATAGTGACCGAAGTGGCCATCTTTTATTTTTCCGAATACCAGGACCTTGTCAAGACGATGGACAGGAAGGCGGCGCTCATAGAAGCGGGGAAAAACCGGATGCGCCCGATAGCCATGACGACCATAGCGGCCATGCTCGCCTTGTCGCCGCTCGCGCTGGCGATTGGAAGAGGTTCTCAAATGCAGCAGCCGTTAGCCGTAGCGATAATATCCGGATTGGCGGTACAGCTTCCCCTGGTATTGATTTCCATGCCTGTAATATTTTATCTAATGCAAAAAAAAACGGTAAATAATCTCACACGTATGAAAAATGCTTCGCATCACTGCATTGTTTAAGCAGTAGTACTATACATAAAGATTTAGCATCCTTGAACCTTCTTTTTTGGCGGAAAGAAAGTCACGAATGCATCTCCATCCAAGTGAACGCAGATTCTCGGCTCCAAAAATCTCATCCTTATTCCGCTCGGTCGGGCTTCTCACGGGCTGCCGATGCCGCAAGTCGCCGTTCTAAATCGGCTTGTATATCTATCATCCGCGAGCTTCCGCCGGGTACGTATTCCTCCGTGAATATCGTTTCGATATCCTGAAGCGATTTCACGACCGCCTCGATGTATTCCGCCTCAGCCGTGATCGTCTGGAGACCCTTTTCCAGCTCCGTCCCCACGGTTTTTTTCATCAGCAACTTTGAATATCCACCGATGACGGTGGAGGCGTTCAGCAGATAGTGTGATAGCGTCACCATGAGCGCCTTGAGCGCCTCATGGGCCGCCTCGCGCATCGCCAAACGCTTCTTGGCCTCCTCATGCTGTTTCCTGGCCTCGAAGACAAAGCCAAGGGAAACACCGGCGAGTGCGCCCAGAATAGCATAAGGGATTCCGACATACCACATGTTGAAGGTATCCAGGAACAGCCTGAATTGGCTAAGAGCCTGCGTTAAGCTTATATTGCTTCCGGGCGGCAAGCTGTGGGGCAGGGGATACAGGCTGTAAAAGACCGCGCTATATGGGTGCAGGATGAAATATCCTATTACAGCCCCCAGGACACCGGCGGCGATACTCCTCGGAAATGATTTTATCGGCATCTTTCTGGCCTGGTTACTTCTTGCAAGTGCCATAAATTCCACGCGCTACTTTTTCGGTATATCCTCAAGGACTTTCTTGAGGAGGGTTAATGTATTTTTCTTCGCCTCTTCCGGTGTCTCACCAGCGGCTTTGGCCGCCTCTTCGAATGTTTTGTTGGTGATATTCCTTGGGTCGCCCATGCTGTTGTCCGGCATTCCACATCCACAGCTGTAACACACAATGTCTCCTTCCATGATTTGAGTCAACCTGATTTAATAGCCCATGAACCTTTCGGTGCGGATGTCCTGGTTCTTGACACCTATCCGTACGAGCAGTTCCCTGCACCCGCTTACCATACCAGGGGGGCCGCTTATCCAGAAAAGCCCTCCTCCGGGTTCAGGCAACCACTTGCGTAGCGCCTCTTCATCTAAAACGCCTCGCGCGCCCGTCCATCCTTCTTCGGGTTCCGTGAGCACGTTAGCGATTGAAAAGGCGGGCATCTGCAGCGCTATTTCCTCCAGTTCCCGGCGAAAAACTATATCGACTGACGTGCGGTTGAAATTCAACAGGAGCGCGTTAAGAGGCTCACGCGTGTCCGCCGAGTAGCGCAGAATAGACCGAAAGGGCGTTATTCCTATCCCCCCGGCAATAAAGACATGACGCATGCCTGCTTCTCCCTCAGGCAAGGAAAATTCGCCGTCGGGAGACTCGCAGGTCAACTCGTATCCTATCGGAGCTTGCCGCAACGTTTCCTTAAACCCGCTGCCACGGATTCTCGTCGTGAACATAACGATATCTTCCTCGGTCGGCGAGCTCGATATTGTGAAATGTCTCTGCTTGCCGCGTTCATCGGGAAACGAAAGGGCGTCCAGTTCATAATGCAAGAACTGCCCGGGCCTGTATTCAAGCTGCTGGCCACCCAGGTCAAAAATGAACGAAATCACATCTGTTGCTTCAATGCGACGTTCCTTCAACCGTATACGCAATGATTACCTTCGAACCTGTTTGTGCTTTCAATGATGCTATTAATTAACTTGACTAAAAGTTTAGCCGTGGCGATTTGGGGTGTCAAGACTGCGGATATTAAGCCTCCTCTCACTCGACCCTGTCTTTCGCCAAGGCGGGTTTTTGGGACGAGGGATTTCACTCCCCTCTCCCTTTTTTCGTTTATACTTATATAAGTACTGAAAAGGAGGTAAATAGGGTGCACCCTACGACGCCATCGTGCAGGTGGTTGACGGCGAGGCCAAGATTACGGTTTCAGGCAAGGCGCAACGAGGGCGACAGAATTTGCCCATAAAGCAAGAGGAACACCAGGGTTGCAAATCGAGATATCTGAACATGGAACCGCAATGATTTACCTGTCCAGAGCCACAGGCGAAGACAGAAGCGAATTACCTGTCCAGAGCGAAGCGAAGACAGAATGGGTATCTTGACCATAGGACACTCCATAAGGACCATCGATGAATTCCTGGGCCTTGTGAAAGCGCATGGGATTGAGACGGTCGTAGATGTACGTACCGTGCCCCGCTCGCGGCACAACCCCCAGTTCAACCGTGACACGCTTCCGGCATCGTTGAAGGCGAACGAAATTGATTACGTGCACATGGCCGGGCTGGGCGGGCTCAGGCATGCGCGCAAGGACTCTCAGAATATGGGATGGCGAAACACTTCTTTCAGGGGATTTGCTGACTATATGCAGACGGAGGAGTTCAAAACGAGCCTTCAGGAGCTCATTGAACTTTCAAAAACAAGACGCATGGCTATAATGTGCGCGGAGGCAGTTCCCTGGCGCTGTCACCGCTCGCTCATCGCGGATGCCTTGACTGTGCGTTGTATTGAGGTTGAGCACATTATAGGACCAGTCCGACTGCAGGAGCACAGGCTGACTCCATTTGCGCGAGTGGAAGGCGGCAGCATTACTTATCCCGCACCGTCGGAGTAACATGCGCCTCAAAAGATCTTTCAAGCTCGTCCAACTCTTCCGGGGTGAGGACTTTTTCTCCAAGCGGAAAAATTATTTCGTCTTCTCGTTGAGTATGCTTCCGGAGCAGTATTATGTACGTAGAAAGGTTGTCTAACAACAAATCAGCCGAAGACTTAGGAGAAACGCCGCAGCAGAATTCTGAATCCTTAGGCTCTGGACGTATGCCTGATTCTATCCCGTCTGCATTCTCAGTCCCTGGAAAGATTTCGGCCATCAGTTTAATCATCTTGCGGCATAGGTCATGCTCGGCAAGCATGACTACTACCGGGTCATATTCTTCTTTAGAGCGCTCTTCCATTTTACTGAAGAGATACTTCTCTTCTCTGGCCTGATGACCTTCTATAAAGCCGCCGCAAAAGTCAAGAAACTGCTTCAATAGATCTCTATGGACTTTACCCGTCTCGCGGATAAAGGTTGCTTCCCGCTCTGCATCGGCAAGCTTCTGTCTAATTATTTCGTGCTCGTTTCTAAATACATCAAAAATTTTCATCTATCCTGGCCCCGTGTGCGCAATTCACCTTCACTAATATCATTAATTATAACATTTTACATATCAGTACTCCTATGGCTTAAAACTGCTTGAGCCGCCAGCGTCTTAGTCCTTCCCCTGCAAGAGAAACAATAAGGACCCCTATCCCGAATGCGATAAAATCTTTTCTGGAACGAAACAGGCCCAGTGTGACAAGGAGGTTGGTAGCCGCTGCCGGAGCGTGGCGAGCCTTTATCAGGTCATCGGCAAAAATCCCAAACGCAATTCCTATTATCGCGGCGGCAACTCTCGCACCCGATATCTTAAGGTCCATCGGAGGGTAGAAATTTGCACCGGTAAGCCAGACGGCGAAGATGGCAGCCGCGGCTGAAACATAATGTCCCGCTATGGCGTTATATAGCCTGGCCTCTTTTGACTCCGGCGCGGTTGCCTGCAGATACGCCGTAGGTCCCAGGCTAGGAAACAGCCATGGCATTCCAGCTAAATATCCTGTAAGTCCCACTAGCGCAACCAACCCGGCGGCGGCAAGAGGCGCCCAAATTAATTCCGGCACGGGCTTTGACATGTTCTTATTATAACAACAAGGATTCAATAATTGCATACTTTACAAATTCTACCCTGCGCTGCGGGGACGCACTTTACGTTCAATGATATTATTAATTCGATGCGAAGCCGCACCTCCGCATGCAAAATTAAAAGGAAGGTGGTCTATCTTATGGTGAAAATATGACCATCGAAAAAAATTATTCGGAGACTACGCTCACGCTTTTGAGCAAATTGCTTGGCGGGCAGAACATGCAAAACGTAAACATTCGTTTGTGGGATGGAAGATGCTGGCCGGACGAGGCGCCGCGGCAGGCTCCTTTAAATCCCGTTATTTCCCACGTATTCCCGCGTTTTCCCGGAATTGTTAGAATTCTTGTCTTACTATATCTGAAATGAATTGCTGCAATTTTGCTGCAGTTGCCGGTTTTGGCAAAAAAAAGGACTCACGGAAGGCCGTAAGTCCTTGATTTTAATAGTAGGCGATGGGGGGGCGAACCCTCGACCCCGTGCCGTGTGAAGGACATCTTAAATCACCAACCTCTTTTCCGAATTTTTTCTTTTCTTTCTTTATTCATCCAGTTAGACCTTCCTAACCATACAATCTATTACCCATATTTAATTGCCTAACCCGGCATACAGCTTCAACCATCCGCCAATATCTGATTTGCCGCAACCCTCACCTCGGCACGATGTTCCTGACGGTCGTCAACAAGTGAAATAGTCTCACCTTGTTGCAGGACGCCATCGACCGTGACACTTGTTTCACCTTTCTCATGGCGCGTTTGCACGGTAATATGGTATATAGTTTCCCGGTACCGGTAGTGGACTTTGAATGTTTCCCAATCCTCAGGCAGACACGGCGCGAAATGCAGCTTGTCTACTTCGAGCCTCAGTCCCAGAAGTGATTCCAGAATGAGGCGGTACATCCAGCCGGCAGACCCCGTGTACCACGTCCATCCGCCGCGTCCGATGTGAGGCGAGACTGCGTATACGTCGGCAGCGACAACGTACGGTTCGACCTTATATGTTTCCATCTCTTCCCGGGATATCGCATGGTTCACCGGGTTGATCATCGTCAGGATTTCCCATGCACGCCGTCCGTCGCCTAATTGGGCGAAAGCCATTGCCGCCCAGATTGCGCCATGCGTGTACTGGCCGCCATTCTCCCTCACGCCCGGGACGTACCCCTTTATATAGCCTGGGTTCAAATCAGACTTGTCGAACGGCGGGTCAAGGAGCTGTACCAGCTTATGGTCGCGCCTTATCAGGCGTTTATCCACCGATTCCATTGCCATGCCCGAACGCTTGGCATCCCCGGCGCCGGAGAGGACGGACCAGCTTTGCGAAATGGAATCAATCTGGCATTCGGCATTGACTGCCGAACCGAGAGGCAAGCCGTCGTCGAAATAGGCGCGACGGTACCAGTCGCCATCCCAGCCGTTTTCCTCGATATTCCGTCTCAGTCGGGCCGCCTCTTCCAGACAGCGTTCTGCAAAAGGCTGGTTGCCGCGAAGCTGTGCAATTTTAGCAAACTGGATGAGGACTTCGTAAAGAAAGAATCCCAGCCAGACACTTTCGCCCTTGCCCTCTGCGCCAACCATATTCATGCCGTCATTCCAGTCGCCCGAGCCGATAAGCGGCAGGCCATGCTCGCCAATTCCGGCGCCCTTCATAATAGCCCGGACACAGTGTTCGTAAAGACTGGCAACTTTTTCAGACTGGCGGGGAAGGTCGTAATACGAGTCCTCGTCCGTATTTACCTGGCGGCCATCGATGAAGTGGACAGGTTCATCCAGCACACCAGTATCCCCGGTGCTTATAACGTAGCGGCATACAGCCAACGGCAACCAGAGAAAATCGTCGGAACAGTGCGTACGGACGCCTTGGCCCAATGGAGGGTGCCACCAGTGTTGGACGTCACCTTCCTGGAACTGACGCGACGCGCACAAGAGTATGTGTTCGCGCACGAGGCGAGGTTCTGCGTGGATGAGCGCCATCACGTCCTGCAACTGGTCGCGGAAACCGAAAGCGCCCCCAGACTGGTAGTATCCGCTGCGGCCCCAGAGGCGGCACGCGAGAGTCTGATATATCAGCCAGCCGTTGGTCATTATATTGACGGACTGGTCGGGCGTCTCCACCTGCACCGCGCCAAGGGTGTGGTTCCAATGCTGCCAGACCTTCTCTAACGCGTCGCGCGCGGCAGCGGCCCCCCGGAAGCGATGTACAAGCGTGCTGGCGGCGCCGGCGTCTGGTCCCGCGCCGAGCCTGAAAATGACCTCGCGCTCCTGCCCGTCGGCAAGCTCAAATGGGACTTGGATCGCAGCGCAGGGGTCCAGGGCGGCCCCTACTCTGCCGGAAAGCCGTGAACGGCTCATCGCCGCCGGATCTTTAAGCGTCCCATTACGGCCAAGGAACTCCGCCCGGTCGCCGCTCATGTTACGCGCCGCCTCGTCCACGTCGAAGAAGGCGGTCTGGTCCGCGAACTTTGTGCTGTAGGGGTTCCGCGCAAATAGCGCACCACTGCCCGGATCAATTTCAGTAATCACATGCATTGCCGTCCTCGACCGCAGATCTCCCAGTACCCATTCCACATAACCCGTGGCGGATAGTCGGCGCGGCCTTCCGGACTCGTTTTTCACTTTCAACACCGTGAACTTGACCGACGCGTCCAGGGCCACATAGACCCACATCTCGGTGTGTATGCCGTCCTCCACGTGCTCAAAGACGCTGTAACCGAATCCGTGGCGGCTGACATAATGCGTTCCCCCGCGGCTGGGCAGAGGCGTGGGCGACCAGAAATGGCCGCTCTCCTCGTCGCGGATGTAAAAAGCCTCACCGCTGGAATCGCATACCGGGTCATTATACCAGGGTGTGATGCGGAACTCATGGGCATTGTCCATCCAGGTGTAAGCGAGCCCGCTCTCCGAGATAACGGTTCCGAACCGCGGGTTCGCCAGGACATTCACCCACGGGGCCGGAGTCGTCTGGTCGTGCGTGGTAGTAATAACGTACTCGCGGCCGTCAGGCGTGAAACCGCCGAGCCCGTTAGAGAACAGCAGGTCTCCGCGTGGCGTCGCCTCGGCATGCGGGGCTTTTTTGTAGACCCGGGTCGGCGTGAGGCGCGGCATGCTTGCCTCGGCGACACCGCGACGGTTAACAGTCCAAATGACCTGGTCCACCAGTGTTCCCCGGCTGTCGGTGATGATGGCGCGGGCGACCGTTTTAAACAAGATGCGGTCCTCGTTAGATATCTGTTCCGCGGGTCTCACAAAAATGCCGCCCGGCCGGTCCGCCGCGTCCGATTCCAGGCCCGCGGCGATTAGCCCCATTATCTGCTCTTGCAGAAGCTGCCGGTAACCGGCATGGTCTTCGTTCCAGATAACAAGGTCTACAGGCAGTCCCTTTAAGCGCCAGTATGCGTGGGCCTGTACGAGTTGGCGTACAAGCTCGATATTGGCCTGGTCTTCAATCTGAAGCAGCACGATAGGGAGGTCGCCCGAAATTGAATAGCCCCACAGGCCGTATTGCCCTCTGCGGTTACTGAGCAGCACGTCCGGGGCGGCACGAAGCGAAGAATTGGAGTAGATCAACGAGCTGGCCAGGCGTCCATAGAGTTGCGCGTCGGTTTCCGTGGCGTTGATCTGTCGCAAGAGCACCTGGCCGTGCGTCCATGCCATATCGAAGACACGGTCCGCGAGACGCCGGTCCTGATATTTCTCGACAAGTCCAAGACAGCCCTCCCGGTTTTCGCCAATGCCTGTGACTATATTTATTGTGACCGGTTTGTCCGGCTCGATAGTTATCCTGTGTCTTACAGCGACGATGGGGTCGAGTACCGAACCATGGCTGCCTGAGAGTGCCCCCGACGGGTTTGAATTATCGTGCATAGCCTGCGGGTCGGCGGCCGTATTGCCCCGGCCTATGAACCGCATGCGGTCTGTTTCGTACGATGCCTCTTTGGCATCCGCCCCGTGCACGGCCATCAGATGAAACATCCAAGGCGGCTGCTCGTCTATGGAGCGGGGCCGGCGCGTGCAGAGTATGGCGCCCTGCTTGCCAATGATTTCTGTCTGGACAAAGAGGTTGCTGAACGCCGGATGCAGTGCGTCCGACGCCTGCGATGCAAGGACCACTTCCGCATAACTCGTTATATCGACCTCCCGGCGCGTCTGTGAGCGGTTGGTAATAGTGACCCGGCGCAGTTCTATGTCATCCTCGGGCGAAACAGTAATCTCCGTATGCGTCTCGATATTATTGTCCGTACGGCGGAACTCCGCCCGCGCTTCCGAAAAAATCGCTTCGTACTTCTTTGGCCGTTTAAGTGTAGGCTGATACGCTGTTGACCAGAACTCTCCGCTGGCCGCGTCGCGGATATAGCAGAACGTGCCCCAGTTATCGCAGGTACTGTCTTCGCGCCAGCGTGTGACCGCTAAATCTTTCCACCTGCTGTAACCACCTCCCGCATTTGTGACCATTACGTGGTACCGGCCGTTAGACAATAACTGCACCTCCGGTACCGGCGTGTTGGGACTGCCAAGTACGCGCACCGGCATCTCTATTCCGCTTGACGCCGTCCGTATCTCTGAAATCTCGGCGGTATGCGAATAAAACGCCGTGGCCTTCGGCACACGCTCCTGGAGCAGCAGCATGGTTGCCTGGAACCCAGGGTCTGACTCGAACCGCTTCTGCATCTGACCGTCCAGGAGCAAACAGGCCATCGAGAGGAAGCTCATACCCTGGTGATGTGCCATGAAGGACCGCACCACCGCGCTTGACTGTCCGCGCGGCAGGCGGGAAGGCGTGTAGTCTATCGCCTCATAGAAGCCATATCTGGCTTCAACGCCTTCCGCTGATAGCCGCTGCAGGTTTAAGCACGCTTCCTCGGGCGCCACCATCAGGGCAAGGGCCGAAGCATAAGGAGCAACTACCAGGTCCTCGGCGAGACCGCGTTTCAGCCCGAGGCCGGGCACGCCGAACGCCCGATACTGGTAATTTAAATGCACATCGATCGTGTTGAAGCCGGACTCCGACATGCCCCACGGCACCCTGCGCTTCTTCCCGTATTCGACCTGCGCGGCCACGGCCGCCTTATATGTCTGGTCGAGCAGCGTATTTTCATATGTCGGCATCACCAGTAGCGGCATCAGGTACTCAAACATCGATCCGCTCCATGAGAGAAGGACCGGGTCCCCGCCAGTTGCGGTGAGAAGGCGTCCCAGAGCGAACCAGCTCTCCTGGGGCAGTTGTCCCTGCGCAATCCCGATAAAACTGCAAAGCCTGGCTTCAGAAGCTAATAGATCGTAAAAACTCTCATCCAGCCTCCGCTCGCCGACGTTATATCCGATGGATAATAAATGACGGGCCTTGTCGAAAAGAAAGTCATATTCCATGCGTGCGAACTCGCCGCACTGCAGTGCAAGACGCTCTATCGTCGAGATCCTTAGTCGGGCGCGCCGGCTTGCCTCTCTGATAAGCCCTTTAAGCTCATCGCTTGCCAGCGGCAACTCATCCTCAAGGGTGGCCAGTTGGCGCAGCGTCGGGATTTCGCACAGGGCCGGTGACTCCCGAAAGCTATCAGTAGAATCCGGGAGTGATGTCCACGGTACGAGAAACTCCAGTTCATCGAGGGTGGCCTGGCACTGAGCGGCGAAGGCACGCGCCCACCACGCCGCCTGGTCCTCATTACCCGCATCGGCGCTACCCTGGGCATCGATGCCGGCCACCGCTTCCGCGGCGGACGTTGCCAGTTGTTCAAGACACAGCCTTGC
Source organism: Nitrospirota bacterium (assembly GCA_049801375.1). GTDB lineage: Bacteria > Nitrospirota > JACRHJ01 > JACRHJ01 > JACRHJ01 > JBARKJ01. The sequence continues at coordinate 14,167 of JBARKJ010000027.1, forward strand.
CGCCGCAAGATTATCGGGCGGGCATTTATACGCGGACTCCATATCCAGTTTAAGGCGGGCAAGCTGGGCTGAAGCGGTCCCATGCGCCTCGTCCATGAGAACCCGGACGGTATCGCCTAAGCCGTCGAACAACCTCGCTCCCAGTATCTTCTGGTCGGCAAGCGCCAGCAGGCCGGGCCGCAATGTAAGAAGACTGCCTGCAAGGTTCCCGCTGTCCACCGACGAGATATAGGTGGGCAACAGCGGCTTAAGGGTCCTTGTATCGTACCAGTTATAAAAGTGGCCCCGGTATTTTTCCAGGGATTCCATTGTTTTAAACGCGTTTTCAGTGCGTTCGATGAGTTGCCCGGTTACAATATAGCCGAAATCATGCGCGGATAAATTCGATAGCAGCGCGAGCCCCATGTTGGTAGGCGAAGTGCGATGGGCAACTGCGGAAACGGGATGCTCCTGGTAGTTGTCAGGCGGCAGCCAGTTATCTTCCGGACCGACGAATGTCTCAAAGAACGCCCACGTCTTCCTGGAAAGCTTCCGTAGAAAATTATTCTGGTCAGCGGTCAGCCTTGCTTCGCATCGGGCGAGCGGCCGGCTGATCCACCACGCGATAAAGGGTGATGAAAACCACAGGCCCAATAAGGGTGCGGCCATTCCCAACGCGGCGGGCCTTGAAAGGGCGAGATAGGCCGCCACGACAGTCGCAATTACGGGGGCTATCCTCATTGCCCTGAATGTGGCGGCAAGGCTGGCGCGCCCGGTATTGCTCGATGCATTCCATTCAAGAAGCCGTTTATGCGTCAGCAGCATCCGCCACACGGTGCGCAGGGTCGCATCCAGACTGTAAAACGCCTCATAAGGCAGGCAGGCGAGCGTAAATGCAGCCTGGGCAATGCGCATACCGGTAGAACGCCTTGCGGCAGAGAGGTGCTGACGAAGAAGCACATCTCCAGGCTTCCGAAGAAGGTCAAGGATAGATGGAATCAGAGAAGGGACCAGGATGATCCCTAAAACCGACAAGGTCCAGAAAAGCGGCGTTGGCAGGACAGTCCAGCCAAGCAGCAGAAGGAGTGTCAGCGCCACTGGCACGAGACTGCGCCGAAGGTTGTCCAAAAGCTTCCACCGGGACAGCATAGAGAGCGGGTTCTTTTGAAAGCGGGCAAGGGTGCCCGGGACGCCGGGCAGCAGCCACCTTACAAGCTGCCAGTCTCCGCGAATCCAACGATGACGGCGGCTCACATCCGCGCTGTAGCCGGACGGATATTCCTCGTACACCATCACATCGCTCTGAAGCCCCGCGCGCGCGTAACATCCTTCCAGCAGGTCGTGGCTGAGGATACGGTTCTCGGGGAAGCGTCCATCCAGCGCCAGCTCGAAAGCGTCGACGTCATAAATGCCCTTGCCTATGAACGACCCTTCCCGGAACAGGTCCTGGTAAACATCCGAGACAACACGCGTATAGGGATCGATACCCGGCTCGCTCCCGAACATGCGCGCATACCTCGAACGGTTCGTGCCGGGCAGGCTTACGGCCACGCGCGGCTGAAGGATTCCATATCCCTCGCAGACGCGCTGCTTATCCTGGTCGTACCGCGCGCGATTCAGGGGGTGCGCCATTGCACCCACAAGCTGCCAGGCCGAGTCGCGCGGCAGCTGCGTGTCAGTGTCAAGGGTAATCACGTACTTAACGCTTGATAATACCGCCGTGTCGCCTACTATGAGTGAAAAGCGTTCTTTAGCGGCGCCATGTTCACCGGCGCGCAGTAATGCGTTTAAATCCGAAAGCTTGCCGCGCTTGCGCTCGTATCCCATCCAGATACGGTCCTTGGGATTCCATCGGCGCGGGCGATGGAAAAGGAAGAACGCGTCGCCCTTCCCGTATTTTTCATTCAGTTCTTCGATTCTCTGACGGGCCAGCAGCACAAGAGCTTCGTCCTCGGGCAGCGTTTCCTCGGCTGCGTCCCGAAAATCAGTCAGCAGGCCGAAGTGAAGGTTGTAGTCGCGATTTGCCAGGAACCTGACTTCCAGCCCCTCGACCAGGTCCTCGATGTTCTTAGCGCTGACGAGCATGGTCGGCACAACCGTCAAGGTCCGCGATTCGGGCGGTATGCCTTTGGAGAAGTCCATCCGCGGAAGCGGATGCGGTGCCGCGAGCAAAGTGGCCAACCAGTTCACCAGGGCCACGGCCAGATGACTTGAGCACAGAAACGAGAGGATACCCGTCAGCCCAAGTGCCCAGCCGTATAGCCCGCCGGCATGCGCCTTGGATAACATGAACCACGTGGGTACCACTGTAATCAGCACGATGGCGCCTATATACAGCAGCAAAGGAGACCGCGAGGTAAATTTCCGAAGGGCCTCAAAGACAGATAAACGTACTTCTATTAATTGCTCAAGCTGCGCCAGACTCTTGCCTATCAAGTAATAGCCTACATGCACACCGTTTTCATGAGCAAGCCTGATCGCTTCGGCCGCAACTTCACTCTCCGATAGCCGGCTCTTCTTAGCCGTTTTCTCCACGGCGTGGCGGTATCGGTCGCGTGTAACAAAATCCATCTTGCCGTAAACACCGCCTGCGTCCTCCCGCAGGGTCTGTTCGACAATGCTCATCGTCTCGACGAACTCGCGCCAGTCCATTGCGCCAAGGAAACGGAGGCTGCCTATACTGTTACTCATCGAGACCTGGTCGGAGGCCTGCTGCTGGTTTTCCGACTGCACCAGTTGTTTGATCGTGAGGCCGGACTCGGACAGTTGCTGCTCGATCCAGGTCAGCGGTAATGCGAGCGCGGGGCCCTGGCCCTGGAGCCGGCGTGTGAACTCCGCAACAAACGAACTCACCATCGGCGGGCCGGACCGCGCCATGTCGGCAATCACAAGTATCAAGCTCTTCGGGTCTTTCTCCGCGGTTTCCGTCAGCAGGTCAGCCCAGTAATCGGCGCTGTTCCGGTCGAGCCTGTCAGTTGCAATCCGGACCGCAACTCGTCGGAGGTTCTCGATCAGGGCCAAGCGTAGCATTATGGGGATTGCCCACAATTCGCCTAATTTCAGGCTGGTTACTGTCTGATAGGCCTTTACAAAACCTATTAGGCTCTCCGGGTCTACCCGCCCATCTCCATGTGAAATAGTTTCCAACGCAATGTCATATACGCGAGGGAGGCCGGCTGAAGGACCATCTTGCAGGCGAGGCAGTTCCCGGCTGTAACCTTTCGGCAGATGCCTTCTGGCTGTTCGGACTTGCTCCTCTATCAGGTAGAAATTGTCGAGCAGCCATTCCCCCGCGGGTGTGATCCTGCGGTCTGTCTTGACAGCCTCGGTAAGCAGGTTGCGGGTTTCCAACAGCACGCTTTCATTCTCAGCCAGGCGCGTGAGCAGCTGCTCCGGGGCATGGCCCTGGGTCAGCCTGTGTGAGTTCGCGAGCGTCTTGCCGTGCTGCTTCATCTGATAGGCGCTGAACAGCTCTGACCGAAGCGGCTGCTCGTCGCTTGCACGTTTTTGCGTTAAGATTTTTTTGCTTAGGCTAGCACCCAGATGAGACAGGCGCACGAGAATAGTTTTGCTACTCTTCTTCACGTGTTATTCCGTTTTTGATAAGAGGGTATCAGAGTGTACTTAGGTGAGAACTTTTACTCAGTAGGGCAATTTCAGGACACAGTGAGGTTCTTTTGCATAAGCCAGTGTAGCCCCTTAATCATGTCAGGTCAAGGTAAAACGGTTTTAACCATCTGAAACAAGGGGATTTTGGACCAGGTGTTCTTGAGCATTCAATAACTATACAAATAAGTTACGGGAGCTTTTCAGGGCTCCCGTAACTTATTGATTTTAATGGTAGGCGATGGGGGGGTTCGAACCCTCGACCCCTGCCGTGTGAAGGACATCTTAGGTCTTCAACCTCTTTTCCGGATTTTTCCTTTTCTTTCTTTATTCATCCACTTAGACCTTGCTTTCCATAAACAGCTTTTCCGTTTAGTTCCCTTCTTTTCGTTCTGTCTACTAATACAAAAACTATACAATAACCCATCGCTCTCCTATGATGGCCTTCCGGTCAACGGAAAAGAGAAACCGTTTATTATCGCGCAAACCCGGTCGAGTGGCTATGACATATTGTGCAGTTCTGTCTGTCATAGTTCACTCCGCCGGAGTGGTTGGCGAAGGGTTGGCTGCCGTCGCGCCTGTAATACTTCGTCGATGTATGACAAACTTCGCAGATACCGTCGTGCGTTGCGTCTCCATCGGTAAATGAGTTTGCGCCGGTGTACCTCAGGAACTTTACAGGCACCGTGGTATAGTTCGAGGCCCGCACGTTCTGCTTTATGCCCATTATGTTCGACGTGTTGTGAGCCTGGTGGCAGTTCAAGCAGTTAATATCCTCATGAGTCGCCTCGGTGTGGCAGTCCACGCAGAGTGCGTTGT
>JBARKJ010000028.1:0-39904 GCA_049801375.1 Nitrospirota bacterium
GAGTCCAGTTGTAGCTCCACGTCGTAGTGCCGCTTGCCCTGTTCCAAGTTTTCCCGCCGTCGGTCGAGACGTCCACGTATTGCACGCCGGAGCCTGTCCCGTCCGTGGCCGTCCCGGTGATGATGTAACTCGTGCCGTTGAGCATTGCGCCGTCTGATGGCGCTGTAATGGCGGAGGCCGGCGGGGTGGTGTCCGCGGGTTCGAGCGCAAGAGCTATTGTATGGTTGTACCCTCCCGCAATTGACATTACGCCAGTAAGCCCGCTCACCTGCACTGGGGTATTTCTATTTGTGGTAGTGCCGTCTCCAAGGTCGCCGTATGCATTATAGCCCCACGTCCATACCGTCCCGTCGGATTTCAATGCAATTGATTTGTAAACTCCACCAGCTATTGCCGTTACGCCCATCAGTCCATTTATCTGCTCGGGTGTATATCTGTCCGTGGTAGTGCCATCTCCAAGCTGACCGTAGTTATTATAGCCCCACGCCCAGACCGTGCCGTCGGACTTTAAGGCAATTGTATGATCGCCTCCGCACGCTATTGCCGTTACGCCCATCAGGTCGGTCACCTGCACGGGGGTATATCTGTCTGTCGTAGTGCCGTCTCCGAGCTGACCGAAGCCATTATAGCCCCACGCCCAGACCGTGCCATCGGATTTTAAGGCAATTGTATGGGGGCCGCCGCCCGCTATTGCCGTTACACCCGTCAAACCGCTCACCTGCACGGGGGTGTATCTGTCTGTCGTAGTGCCGTCTCCAACCTGGCCGTGAGCATTCCAGCCCCACGCCCATACCGTGCCATCGGATTTTAAGACGATTGTCTGAAAGATTCCGCCAGCTATTGCCGTTACGCCCATCAGGTCGGTCACCTGCACGGGGGTGTATCTGTCTGTCGTAGTGCCGTCTCCAACCTGGCCGTGAGCATTCCAGCCCCACGCCCAGACCGTGCCATCGGATTTTAAGGCAACTGTATGGCCGCGTCCGTCCGCTATTGCTATGACGCCCGTCAGACCGTTCACCTGCACGGGGGTATATCTGTCTGTGGTAGTACCGTCGCCAAGCTGGCCGTGTGCATTCCAGCCCCACGCCCATACCGTGCCGTCAGACTTGAGAGCTATCGTGTGGTCATATCCGCCCGCAACGGCCGTAACCCCTGTCAGGCCGCCCACCTGGACGGGCGTATTTCTCTGGGTTGTCGTGCCGTCGCCAAGCTCCCCATATTCATTGTCACCCCATGCCCACACCGTCATATCCGAAGCATTCGTATCAAGGGTTATGGTAGCCGTATAAGTCGCGGATATATTGCCCGCACCGTCCATGTAGCGGACATATACCGTCTTTAATCCATTGCCGGACGAGAGCGTCCACGCCTTGCTCGCGGCGTAGGTCTCCCACGGCCCAGTGTCGAACGCGCTGTCGTTGCATATCTGCATCTGTGACACGCCGTTTGTGTCAAATGCAAGGAGCGTTAGCGTGGCAGTGGTCGTGGTGGTAAAAGCCGCCCCGCTGTTTATGGAGATGGCGCCGGTCGGCGGTGTATTGTCAACCGTTACGGTAACACCTGTGCCCGGCGTCTCCACGTTGCTTGCGTTATCCGTAGCGCGTGATTTTATGGTGTAGCTTCCGTTAGCGGGCAACGTCCAGGAATACGTCCAGGATGTTGTACCTGTGGCCGTGTACCACGTCGTAGGTCCGCCGGAGGGCGTTATCCCGACTTCCACCTTCTGTATGCCCAGGCTCGATTGAACCGCGGCTGTACCGGTGATTGTATAAGTTATCCCGGAAAATACAGTGCCGTTGACTGGGGCGGTGATATTTGAAGAAGGCGGCGTGGCAACGGTGTATTTCAGGACCATGGGATGCGGGCCGCATGAACTAGCTGCAGTTCCGTTCAGGCTCGTCGCCTGGACAGGAGTTGGGTGAGCATTGGTGTCATACGTGCCGGTACCAAGCTCGCCGTAGCCATTGAAACCCCATGTCCAGACTGAACCGTCTGATTTCAGGGCCATCGTAGTCTCATCATGGGCCGAAATGGCGACAACTCCGCTAAGCGGCGTTATGCCATCCGGAAGCATCGCCTGGGCAGCATAGTTCCTTTGTGTGGTCGTGCCATCCCCAAGCTCACCGTAGCCATTGAATCCCCATGCCCATATGGTACCGTCGGATTTTAGGGCTATCGAAGACCCATAGTTCCCCGCTATTGCGACAACTCCGCTAAGCGGTGTACGCCATCCGAAAGCATCACCTGAATGGGCGTAGAGCTTTTGGCCCATTGCCACGTTGGAAAACCCTGCTCCAGAACCCAATAGCCCCACGTCCAGACGGTCCCGTCCGACTTCAGGGCGATAGTAGAGTTGCTGCCGGCGCCAATAGCGACAACGCCGGTCAGATATCCTGAACCGTTCGGCCCCAGCACCTGCGCTGGAACGGGATGAGGGTTGCTATCGAATGCCCCGATCCCCAACTGGCCCTCGGCGTTCCAGCCCCATGCCCATACGGTGCCGTCGGATTTTAAGGCCACATCGTAAGCATAGCCGCATGCAAGTGCGGCAACCCCGGTCAGATATCCCGAGCCGCTTGGCCCTACCACCTGGACAGGGTTGGGATAAAAAGAACCGGAAGTACCATTTCCAATCTCGCCGTGACTGTTGCTACCCCAGGCCCAGACTGTTCCATCAGATTTCAGGGCTACCGTTTGAGCGTCAAGGCCTGTCATGCCCGCTACGGGGGCATCATCACCCGCTATGGCGACAACACCACTAAGCGGGGTTACGCCGTTAGAAAGCATCACCTGGACGGGTACATAGCTGCCGGTAGTCGTGCCGTTGCCAAGTTGGCCGTAATCGTTGTAACCCCATGCCCAGACTGTGCCGTCCGATGTTAAAGCCAGAGAGTCAATTTCTTTACAGCAGGCAGCTATTACGTTATTCAGATTATTTACAACGATGGGCGTGAGGTGGAGGGAAGAATCCGCCGAACCGTTACCAAGCTCACCAAAGCTATTGTAACCCCATGTCCAGACCTGCTTGATTAATCCGTTATTGGCGACCTTAATGGTTATGCCCGCGCCCGGAGATTCGACGCTGCCTGCATCATTCGTGGCGCGGGACTGGATAGTATAATTTCCATCTGCGGGCAAGGTCCAGGAATAGCTCCAACTGGTTGTCCCTGTGGCGAGTCTCCATGTTGTCCCGCCGTCAGTACTGACTTCTACCTTGTTGAATCCCGCCCCCCCCGAGTCAGCGGCTGTACCCTTTATCCAGCAACTCACACCTGTAAGCGTCCCACTGTTTATCGGGGCGGTTATAGTTGAAGAAGGCGCCGAAGTGTCCCAGATTAAGGTCATATCCGAATAAGCAGTTAAACCGCTCGTCTCCGTCGCGGTAAAGCGCAGGGTATATGTCCCGTCCGTGTCAGCCGAAACCGCCGTTGACAAAGAGGCTGGAGAGCCGAAGGTAATATTACCTGGCCCGGATACCTTGCTCCACGAATAGGTCATGGGACTGGCATCGGTAGCTGTCGCGACCAGGGTACTCTGTGATTTGATTATTTTATTCGGCCCAGCGTTTATCACGGGCGGGACATCAGCGTTTACAGATACTCCGGTGCCCGGCGTCTCGACGTTGCCTGCTCTGTCAGTTGCCCGCGATTTTATCGTAAAGCTGCCGTCAGCTAAGGACCAGTTGTAACTCCAGGTCGCCCATGTGCCCGCGCCGGAGGCGTCAGAGGCAAGATTCCAGGTACTCCCTCCATCAGCGCTAACCTCGACCTTGCCTACACTGGATAAGCTATCGCTGGCGGTACCTGTGATTGCGTAGTTCCTTGTACCGCTGATAAATGCGCCATTAGCCGGGGCGGTGACGGCTGAAGAAGGCGGTGATTTGTCCACCGTCACTGTAACCCCCGCGCCCGGCGTCTCGGCTTTTCCTCGGCTGTCAGTCGCGCGCGATTTTAAAAGATAAGTACCTTCAGCGGGGAGCGTCCAGTTGTAGCTCCAGTTGGCCCATGTGCCCGCGCCGGAGGTGTCGGTTGCGATATTCCATGTCGTTCCGCCGTCGGTCGAAACCTCTACCTTGGTCAGGGTATACGGCTCGGCAGTACCGGTAATCGTGCAGCTTGTCCCGCTCACAGCGCCGCCGTTTACAGGATAAGTGATTGTAGAATTGATGCCGGGAGGCGTCGCTCCGTTGTACGCAAGGGCCTCATAGCCGAAATCGCAGACATCGCTTACTTCGCTGTAGGCGATGCGGAAGTAGCCGCTCTCTCCCCATGATGTACCCCAACTGTTTTTTACGATGAAACAGTTATTGGTATTGTCGCAACCCACAAGCAGGACTGCATGATAACCGTCAAGGGCGCCCGATGTATGCGTGTATATCCCGGACGTATAGGAATATAAATCGGCGTAGACGGCAAATGTTACAACTAATGGTCCATAGGTATTCAGTCCGTTTTTAAGCACGTCCACGGTCTGCTGCGAGCCGTACGGGACTATCCAGGTATAGCTTGAAGTCTTATATGCACTCTGCTGCCAGTTGGCGCAGGCGTTCGCGCAGTTACCGTCAGTCGCGGTGTAGGGGTCGCAGGATTCGAGGGGGGCACCCGTGTTGACGAAAAAATCCGTTACCAGGTTGCCGCCGTTACAACCGTCCCCGATGTTATCGGCGGTGTCGCAAGAGTTTAAAACCTGCTCGGATAAGTCGAGGTTAACACCGGGAGTATTCATGGTGATGAGCGTCTTTGACTCAAGCCCGGCAACGGAAGCGAACGCCCAGCAGTCTCCGCATTGCTCTTGATCGCGGACTCCGGTTACATAGTTTCCGCCGTTGTAATTCCGCCAGTCGAGGGTCCCGTATGGAGAGGGGGCCGTCGTGCCCCCACTACCTGCGGAGTCTAAAAATAACTTAGGCGCTGGCATTCTCCGCCCTTTGGGCAGCGGCACAGCCAGAATTCCCAGGCGCATCTTGCGCTCGGCCCTGGAAAGCCTCGCCATTGATGTCTCGCCCGCAACCCATTTCGCCCCTTTTGCCTTTATGGCCGCATTTATGTCAGAGACCTCTTTTTGTATTTCTTCATGAGTCGGCCTTTTAAAGTCGTTGCTTCCCTCGTTCGCAAGCGAAAAAGACGGTATCGCAAAAATAAGGGCTACCGCAAGTGCCAGGACTGCTGTTCTGAAATATCTGAGCATGGATGAGCCTTTGTTGTTCATTGCTTGCCGGCTATATGCAACTTCACCTCAAATTTCTTTACCGCACGCGCCTTGCCTTCCCATATCCGATAATAAAGCAACCTTATTACAGTATCGCCGGGTGCAACCGCTTCAAAAGACCATATGCCTTGCATCGGTCCTCCAACGATTTTTCGCGGAGAAATTTCCCTTGTCTCAGTACCGATAAGTTTAAGGCGGGATTCATCAAGCCCGTCAACATGCCAGTTATATCCAGTCCCGCCCTGGACTTTAAGTTCTACTTTAATTATTTCTCCAGGGCCTAATCTGATCTCGTTTCCGTTATCAGCCATGGTCAAAATTTTTGCCAATTTAGGCCCATTGGTCGTCGTCGGCTGGTTTATTCCTGCAAACGAACTGGTGGTATAAGCAGCCGGCAGAATGAAAAATAGCGCAAGAGTTACTAACGATTTTTTCATGGCAGAGTCTTAATCCTCAATAAAAAAAGCCCGCTCCTAAGAAGTTAAGAGCAGGCACATTGCCATTAAAATCCGCAAACGCCCAGCCATAAGTAATGCTACCTTTAGGCCGACGTCTTTGCGCCCTACTCTTTCGATATAGGTTGCCCTTTTCGGTTTCTGATGCTTTAGAATATAGCTTTTATGATGAAAGTCAATGTTTTTGATTTAAATAATAAGCGAGTGTTGATTAACATGCAGGCCGAGATTTATTACCAGGAGGCGTGCGATATGAAGTGGTTGTTGTGTGTAATATTGGGGCATGAATGGCGGTTTAGACTATCGGCGCATTATTTCGCCGGCTTCTAAAAAAGCTCGGCCCTACTGCCAACTCCCTAATGATGGAGTCACGCGCCCTGTAGATTTAATGTTGAACATTTAAGCGTGGGCGCAACGAGATTTCAAGGGTGAAATTTCTTATCAATAACAGAATGTTATGACCTCAGGTCAATATTGGACGCCGATGACCCCCCAAAGTGGGTCATTATTGCATGTCGATCAACACTACCATGTTCAGGGCGCCGAAGGCCTGGGTGGAATGTTTGAGATTTTCTGCCATTGGCTAAAAAAAGTTGTATTCTTGTGTGAGGTAGTTTTATAGTGTGCTACATATTAAGACCCCAATCCGTAATTCCCAAAAATGAAGAAAAGGCGGTGAGAAGCTAACTCGTTAACGTCTCAATATAGCGACGGTAAAACTAAGCAATAAGGCCATGACCGCAAAGGGGAGTCATCTATGAAGAAGGTTTCCCGCAGGGATTTTCTGAAAGGCATGGGAGCAGGCGGCGCGTTCTCAATTGTCGGTGCTGTATCTCCTAATCCATCCGGCCAGGAAGATGAGCCGCTCAAGACCAAAGACGCAAAAGAGACCACCACCATCTGCCCGTACTGTTCCGTCGGGTGCGGCATAATCGTCAGTGTAAAAGACGGCAAGGTGGTCGCCACAGAAGGCGACTACAGCCATCCCATCAACCGCGGCACGCTCTGCAGCAAGGGCAGCGCAGTAAGACAGATAGCCTCTGACAACCCGCTCAGGCTCAGGACCGTGAGGTACCGGGCCCCCGGGTCGGACAGGTGGGAAAACAAGCTCGCCGACTGGGCCATAGCTGAACTCGCCAAGCGCATCAAGGATTCCAGGGACAAGAGCTTCATAAAAACTCAGGATGGAGCGACCGTAAACCGTACCGAGAAGGTCGCTTCTGTCGGCGGGGCGTCTCTCGACGACGAGGAATGCTATCTCATAGCCAAGCTCATGCGGTCCTTGGGCATCACTTACCTCGAGCACCAGGCAAGGCTTTGCCACAGTTCCACGGTTACATCCCTTGCCGCGTCATTCGGACGGGGCGCTATGACCAACCACTGGAACGACCTCAAAAACTCGGACTGCATCTTCATACTGGGCGCCAACCCTGCTGAGAACCACCCAATTGCCTTTAAATGGATCACGGCAGCTATGGAAAAAGGCGCAAAGCTCATCGTCTGCGACCCGAGGTTCACGAGGAGCGCGGCCAAGGCGGACATATTCGCCCGGCACAGGCCCGGCACGGACATCGCACTCGTGGGCGGCATGATAAACTATACCCTTGAGCACGGCCTGTACCAAGAAGAATACGTGAAGGAATATACCAACGCGGGCTGCATCCTGAGCAAGGACTACGGCTTCGACGACGGTATCTTCTCCGGGTTCGACCCCGCTAAAAATTCATACGACCCCGCCTCCTGGAACTTCGAAATGCAAGGCGACAAGCCCAAGACGGACAAGACCCTGAAAAACTCCAGGTGCGTGTTCCAGCACTTGAAGAAGTTTTACTCCCGGTACACCCCGCAGAAGGTTTCCGAGATAACGGGCGTACCCGTCAAGGATTTTATAAGGGTATGCGCGGCCTTTTGCTCCACCGGCAAGCCCGACAAGGCGGGCACAATACTCTACGCCATGGGCGCGACGCAGCACACCGTGGGAGTGCAGTACATACGCTCGTACGCGGTACTCCAGATGCTGCTCGGCAACATAGGCATGGCGGGCGGCGGGATAAACGCCTTGAGGGGCGAGTCCAACGTCCAGGGCTCGTCCGACATGGGGCTGCTTACAAATGTCATACCGGGCTACATGGCGGCGCCGACGGCGAAGGACCACCCGACGCTGAAGGACTATCTGGACAGGGAGACGCCCAAGACGGGCTTTTGGACAAACAAACCTAAGTTTTTAATCAGTATGCTGAAGGCATGGTATGGGGACAAGGCAACCAAGGAAAATGACTACTGCTATGACTATCTGCCCAAGGCCGGGAAGGGGTTAAATGGAGCGGGATACAGCATGATACCGCTTTTCGAGGCCGCACGCGCAGGCGAGCTCGACGGGGCCATCTTCTGGGGCACGAACATGGCCATCGGCTGCTCGGACTCAAACAGCGTGACATCAGGCCTGGACAAGCTTAAATGGATGGCCGCGTTTGACCTATGGGAAACGGATACCTCCGTGTTCTGGAGGAGGCCGGGGGCGACCCCTTCAAGCGTCCAGACCGAGGTGTTCCTGTTCCCGGCTGCGGCTTCGTTCGAGAAGGAGGGCTCCATAGCGAACAGCGGGCGCTGGATACAGTGGCGCTACAAGGCGATTGACCCGCCGGGCGACGCCAGGGCTGACCTGCAGTGGCTGAACCTCCTGGGCAGGGAGCTCAAAAAGCTATACGCCTCTGGCGGGTCGTTCCCTGACCCAATACTTGCCATGACGTGGAACTACGGCGACGAGGCCGACGTGCACAAGGTGGCCAGGGAGGTAAATGGCTACGAGACGACAACCGGGGCGCAGGTCAAGAACTTCACCAAACTGATGGACGACGGTACGACCGCCTGCGGCTGCTGGATATACTCCGGCTCATATCCCGGCCTTGAGGCAAAGGACAACATGATGGCGAGGCGGGGTCAGGAGGACCCTTCAGACCTGGGCCTGTACCCGAACTTCTCCTACTCCTGGCCGGTGAACCGAAGGATAATCTACAACCGCTGTTCCATGGACCCAGCCGGCCGGCCTTACGACCCTTCAAGGGTGCTGGTCGCGTGGGACCCGGCGAAGAAGGACTGGATAAGAAACGACGTGCCGGACTTCGGCTGGAAGGACCTCAAAACCGATGAGATAAAACCGCCGGAAGAATCCGCGAAGGCCCCGTTCATAATGAACCCGTCAGGGGTCGGGCACCTTTTCGCCGCTGCGGGCGCGAAGCTCAAGGACGGCCCGTTACCGGAGCATTACGAGCCCGTCGAGTCGCCGGTCAAGAACGCCCTCTCCGGCATCCAGGTCAACCCGGCCTGCCACCTGTGGGACGTGAAGGTAACGGCCGGCGACGGCAAGTATCCCTTAATCGCCACCACCATGCGCATTACGGCGCACTGGCTCTCGGGAGCTATGTCCCGGAATCTGCCGTGGTTGAGCGAGATAAACCCTGAGATGTTCGTCGAGATGAGCGAAGAGTTGGCGGCTGCCCGCGGTTTAAAGTACGGCGAATGGGTCAAGGTGACAAGCCCGAGGGGCGAAGTGCCGGCCAGGGTGGTCGTGACACCGAGGCTGAAGGCGTACAACCTGGGCGGGAAGGTCGTCGAGGTTGTGGCGCTGCCGTGGCACTTCGGATACAACGGCTATATAACCGGCGGGCCGGACAGAAGCAGGAACTACGCGGCCAACCAGGTCACGCACAAAGTGGGCGATGCCAATACCAGGATCCCCGAATACAAGGCCTTCATGTGCGACATCGTTAAGTCGTAAAGCGAGGGAGTATGGCATATTCAGTGCTTGTTGACGTCACGAAATGCATAGGATGCATGGGCTGCCAGGTGTCCTGCAAGAACTGGAACGACATGCCCGGCGAAAAGACTACCCTTGGCGAGACTCTGGCCAACCCCCGATACATGGACGCCTACACCTACACCGTCGTGAAGTTCAAGGAAAGGCTGGCTGACCGGGGCTTGGAGTGGCATTTTACGAAGCAACAGTGCATGCACTGCGTCGACCCGGCCTGCGTCGCGGCGTGCCCCTGCGGAGCGTTGACGAAAAATCAGCTCGGGCCGGTGGAGTACCACCGGAAGAACTGCATAGGCTGCCGCTACTGCATGCTGGCTTGCCCCTTCAGCGTGCCTACTTTCGAGTGGGGCAAAGCGATCCCCTCCATAAGGAAATGCACATTCTGCGCCGACAGAGTCAAGAACGGGGTCGAGCCCGCCTGCACCAAGAGCTGCCCGTCGGGCGCGCTCACGTTCGGCCCGACTGAGGACGTGCTCAAACTCGCGGACGGCAGGATCGCATCCAGGCCAGACAGATATGTGAACTACATCTACGGCAAGGAAGAGGCGGGCGGCACCTCCTGGCTTTATATCTCGGATACCGATTTCAAAAACCTTTACCTGCGTGAAGACCTGAACAAGGGCAAGTACAGCACGTATGCGTGGAATGCCCTGGGCAAGACCCCGGCCGTGAGCATGGGCGTCGCCCTGTTGATGGCCGGGTTCTTCTTCATTTCCCGCAGGAAGGAAACAGGCAAGACAGAAGGCGAGGGCAGATGAGATGAAAAGATTCATAGACGAACATAAGATTGTTTCGCTCCTTTTGTTACTGGGCGTTCTTGTTGTGTTCTACAGGCTTTTTTGGGGTCTGGGCGCCGTCTCGGCGCTTTCCGATTCGCAGCCCTGGGGCCTGATTAAAGCGTTTAACATCCTTGCCTGCGCGGCCCTCGCTGCAGGGGCAACCGTCGTAGCCGCAATGGTATACGTGTTCGGGCTTAAGCGCTTCGAACCCGTCGTCCGTCCAGCGCTCCTGATGGGGTTGATAGCACACACGTTCGTACTGGGGGCTCTTCTGTACGACGTCGGCAGCCCGATAGATATCTGGCGCATCGTCTTAAGACCCAACATCCGCTCCATAATGTTCCTGGCGTTTCTGTGCGAAGTGGTGTACACCGCGGCTTTAATCTGCGAGGCGCTTCCTGAGTATGCCGTGCAGGGCAGGTACGAAGGCCTGAAGAGATTCCTTAAATCCATCCGAGGCCTAGTGATAGTGGTGAGCGCCGTCATGGCGGTGGTATACCAGTCCACACTGGGGGCGCTGTACCTTGTGAGCCCTCACAGGATTACGCCGCTTTGGTATTCCCCCTGGCTCCCTGTGTTGTTCTTCCTCTCTGCAGTGGCCGGGGGATTGGGTGTGGTAATAGTGGAGGCGTACATAAGTGACAAGGCCGGGAGGCGCCCGTTTGACGTCGCCCTGATGGGTCAGTTAGGCGTGATAATGACCATATTCCTGTGGGCGTACTTGGTGCTCCGGATTGCGGATATGGCGGCAAGGGGCACATTATCGTTCTCGGGCGGGGCTGGCACCGGCTGGTTCATAGTGGAGATTTCTATCGGATTCCTTGCGCCCGCCATATTGATAACCCTAAAGAACGTGAGGAATAACCCCGCGGGGCTTTTAATGGCCTCAGCGTTCGTGGCGCTCGGTGTCGTCATGAACAGGCTCGGCGTGGCCATTATAGGCTGGAGGAATCAGCCCGGCGTAACCTATTTCCCGACGGCACTCGAAATTTGCGCGTCCTTATTCTTTATTCTGGCGCCCGTTGCAATATACTTCTTCACCTCCGGGGCACTTCTTGGCCCGGAAGGGCGAGACAAGGCTACCCACGGCATCTCTATTTAGGGGCAATATTTAGGTATACAATCATCTCACACCTTACAGGTTTAGCGGCCAAAAACGCAAATCTAAGGAAACATATGTGATGTAATCATGTTTACATATCTAAATCCAGAAGATACGGTTCGTTATGGTCGGGTGGTGGTCGGGATTACGGTGAGAAATACACTGTTGACCGGAGTGCAATTTTGACCCACCATCGGCATCCTGTTTGACCCAGGGGTAATTTTAAATTATCTTATCAATAACAGAATGTTATGACCTCAGAAGGTGGGTCAATATTGGACGCCGATCAACAATCGGAGCCTTATGTCGCTACTTTCTTTTGCAAGCGGTGTAATAAAAAGGCTCTGCCCTACTGCAAGCTCCCGAATGATGGAGTCAAGCGCCTTGTAGATTTATTCGTTTGGCATTCAAAAGAGTGGTTACGGGCGCAACGAGATTTCACAGAGTGAAATTTGTTGAGAGAGGAGTTATCTCGCTTTTCCGGGAAAGTTATCTCACGTCGCTACACTCAGGAGTACTCCTGGCTAAATCTCCAGCACCGAGCCTTTGCCCTGTATCTTCAGGCCCACCCTGAGGGCACCAAGGAATATCGAACGTAGCGAGTCGCTCATCAGGGCCTGCTTTACCGGTGGGAGTCGAAGGAAACCGCCGACTATCCCCTGCATGAACTTGTGCGTTACGCTGTTCGGGTCATCGAATAGCTGGAACTGGAGGTTTCCCCTTTCCAGGCTCTGACGGATTACACGTTCGAAGGTGCTATCGGGGTTTATCACGCGTTTCGTGCCCCTGACAAGCTTTATCGAGCCGGTCTTGCATTTCCCCGCGCATACCCCGCACCCCAGGCAGATGGAGCTGTCGAAATGCGGCTCTTTTTTCTTTTTTGTCTTTGGGTCCAGGATTGGCCGCATCTCGATCGCACCCACCGCGCAGGCCTTTTCGCATTTTCCGCAGCCCTCGCATGATTGGAGGGCAAATTCCGGGATAAAGCCGGATGAGACAACCGTGCCGGTGAAGCCGTGCTGGCTTATCCCCAGCAGGACGTTGCAGCAGCAGCCGCAGCAGTGGCAGATATAACCGATATTCCTTTTGACGTTGTCCGCGTTCAAGACCAGCCCAAGCTCCTTGGACCGGGCCAGGTTCTCCAGCATCGCGGCCTTCGAGACCTCTTTCGCGAGGTTGTTCCTGATTAAGTAATCCGCCGCGAATCCGAATGATGAGCAGGTATCCAGCGGCACGCCGCAGGCCTCGCCCAGGTGCAGTTTTTCATGGCGACAGGAGCATATCCCGATAGATAATCTGTCGGCCTCCTCGATGAGCGCCGTCGCCTTCTCAAAGTCAAGCACCTCGACATACGCCGCCTCGTCTATCGTGTTTTCATGCGCCAGCGTCCGCATGGGTTTTAGACTTGATTCCTTGAAGTTAGCCGGGAAGAAGGTGCTGAACATATACTCTTTAAAAAGCCCGGCCATCTTACTCTGGTCAACGCCGCCGCCCGTCCTCATCATCGTAAACTCGTATATTCCGACGACCACCGGCGAGGGCATGTAATAGAACGTTTCTTTCAGGCAGAGGTCGATGACAAGCCCCTTCAGGCAGAGACCCTCAAGGATTTTTTTAAGCTTTAAGACGTCATAACCCGTCGCCTTTCGGACCCGGTCGAACGTGGACAGGGAATAAGGCATCTTAATGACGACGTCGGCCTCCTCGGTCGAGTAAAGCTCCCTCAGGATGCTATGGAACGTCTCGTTCCAGGGAGCCCTCACCGTAAGCCGGTCGATTTTCTTGCCGAGCCTATGATAAATGCCGACGCCGGTTAAATGTCCCATTGTTTTCCTTGTGGTTCCCGACTTGATTATGTGGCCTGGGCGGCCCCTATAGTATTTCTCTTCCGTCCGACACGCTGCTTTGCAAGGCCTATTTCTAAAGGCGGTAATCCTTGTATCCCTTCGTGAACTCCTCGTCTTTCAGCCCCGGATTGATTTTTAAATTTTCATACCAGTAACTTTCCAAAAGCTCGCATCCCGGCCCGAAGATTTTTATTTTTATCGGTAAGTTAAGCTCCTTGTCCACCCATATCTCAGCCGTCGGGGCATAATATCCTCCAGCCGGAGTCTCCTTCAGGATATGCCATGTCTTACGTCCGTAAACCTCGTCTTCACCCAGGATGGACAGTTTAAGTTCACGCCGCTCCTTGCCGCGCTGGATGTCTTTGCCAATCTTCTCTATCAGCTTGCCGAGCCCTAGGTCGGTTACCGGGTGCCGGTTCTTTCTCATGGCAAGTCTTCCGTTCGGGTCATAGCTACCCCCGAAGAAACCAAAGAAACCCCCGCTATGGCCTATAACCTTCCCGCCGTTTTCCCCCTGCACGTAAAGCACCTCAAGGCCCGTGTTCGGTCCCGGAGGAAGCCATTTCATGTATACCTTGAAAGGCTTCTTGAACTTGAGCTGGATTTTTTCCTCCGGCAGGAGCGTCCCCTTCACCCTCTCCTGCTTGTAAAACGTCGCGGTGTAGTCATCTACCCTTGAGTACGAGCCGCTCATCTCGCTTAAAATTTTCGCCGGGTCTTCCGCAAATACGGGGCCTGACATGACGAGAATGAGGAAAAGGACATTGAAAATTATTTTTATCACCTTTGGACGCGCCCCTATTTATGTTACGCGGATTCAAGTTTCAAGTGCAACAGGTTTGAGATTATAGAATACCTGCATCGGCGTTAAAAAGCCAAGCGATTTTCTTGGCCTGTTATTCAGCCTGTCCATGACGAAGTTTATCTGCTCGTCGGTTATGTTTTTGAAGTCGTGGCCTTTAGGGAAGTACTGCCTGACCGGGCCGTTTAGTTGCCAATGTTGTTGATCGGCATGCAATAATGACCCACTTTGCGGGTAATAGGCGTCCAAAATTGGCCCACCTTCTGGGGCCATAAATTGCTGTTATTAAAATGATAAATTAAATTACGACTGGGTCAAACAGGATGCCGATGGTGGGTCAAAATTGCACGACGATCAACACTCCGAGTGGCTTGCGGAGCGTCTAAACCTCCTGCGTGGTTCTTTGTAACCTTCGGCATGTCCCTGTTTCCTATTTAAGGCCGATCATATATGCTTGTACCAAGCTGAAATAAGGCTTCAAAGACTTATCCAGTCTTATCATGGCAATATCCTTCTTTATCCTGCATGCCCTTCGTCCCTCAAGCGGTTGCCATTCAAGCTTGTCCCCGAATGTTTTTTCAATGTCCTCCCTTTTCTCGAGAAACAGGTTGAATATCTCCATGTTCTCTTCGTCGTAATCCTTGCCAAGGTCTATCTACAGTTCCACATTTGTAGCG
The DNA here is from genome assembly GCA_049801375.1 of Nitrospirota bacterium. Classification (GTDB taxonomy): domain Bacteria; phylum Nitrospirota; class JACRHJ01; order JACRHJ01; family JACRHJ01; genus JBARKJ01. Next base: position 14,685 of record JBARKJ010000028.1, read on the forward strand.
TTCTTTCGAATGACATAGGAGAAGCCCAAGCCATTAAGCCCGGAACTCGCATAGATGTAATGGCGCGCCTGAGGAGAGGAGATATTTGCATGTAGCTTGGACCTTTCCTTGGCTTTTTCTAACAGGTCGGTCCAGAACTTTACAAGAACGAGGTTGTTATCGGCAATCTTCTCTTTTGTACTCCCAACCTCCCGCATTTCCTCGCTTGGACCAACTATGAGGGTAAGGAGAGGGATGTCCATCTTACTCCTTATTCCTCCTGTTTGACCCCGGGGTAATTTAAATTATCTTATCAATAACGGAATGTTATGACCTCAGAAGGTGGGTCAATGTTGGACGCCGATCAACAGGTGATGGGTCTCACGGACAATGGAGCGGATCGCCGACTTTGCGAGACATCACGCGATGCTGGATTCGATCCTGCAAAATTATTCAACATTAAAATCAACTGAATTACTTTTTCCCTGAGGTGTCGACACAATTACTTTATATGCTCCTTTTCTCACTCGAGGAACAATAAAAAGAATATGTGAATCATCCGATACAACAACCCTTGCCCTATGACGACGGCTACTTAAAACAGAAATGAGAGTTACTTTCGCTTCCGGTCCTAAGAACTTCCCGCTTAAGCTTGAAGACCCGTGGACCAGCGAATAATCTGGTAACACACCGTCTATCTCCGGGGCCATTACTTGCAGTGGCAATCTGTTTGTCTCCTGTCCGTTATTTGTCACGACAAAGATATAGTAAATTGCGGCAGGCATTCTAAAAGGCGTTTTAATTGTTATAGAAGTATCACTCCAGGATAAAACTGAAACTTTCTTGGTGCCTATATATATATAAGATTTATTACTCCTGGTGCTAAAACCCATGCCTGACAGAGTAACCAAGTCGCCTCCTGCTACAGAATCACGTGACAGGCCTGAGAGATATGGCAATGGCACCGCCAGGAAATTTGCAGTGATAGATTTGTTGGAATCCACTATCACACTAATAGATTGATTGTTTCCCGAGGCGTCCCCGCTCCATTTATCGAAAATGAAGCCTTGACTGCAGCACGCTGTCAAGGTAACAGTTTGGCCCTTATAATACGGCCAGAGGGAGAAACAGAAACAGTCCCGCTCCCCGACGGACTATATGACATCGAAATATTGTAAATAAGGGGGAGCGACACGAAATTTGACGTGATAGATTTGTCAGAGGAAAAAGGCCCCCATGCCTCTCGATTTTGAGTCTCGATATACCCAGACTAATATTGCAATATGGACAACGAGCGTAATTAATATGATGGGGAGAAACGTGGTTCCGCAGGCGGCACAGGCCGCGCCGGGGTCTTGGGCGGCAAAAGAAGGGGTTCCAGTAAAAAGGAAAGAAAATAGAAAGAGTGACCTCAGCAAAATAGATTTCATAGAACTCTCTTTCTGCCCCGCGACTCGTTGATGTTATCTCCGGCCCCACTCCACATCGTGAAGGGCCTTGTCCTTGCGCCAGGCAGCAAGCAGGTCGGCACGAGCAAGTGCCGACTTCTCGGTCCGGGCGGGCAGGTGCCTTTTATCGGCTGCGCTCCTATTGGGAGAATGATGCTGTTCCGTTTTACATTTAAGGTAGCTATCTTGAACTTCGGGAGGGAGGGCGGAGAGCGGGACCAGATACTTCCAGCCCGATGCGCCACGAGGGACTTTCTCGGCTGGAAGTTTTTCCAGGCTGATGAGCCTCTGGACCGACCTGACCGTTATGCCCAGGAGGTCGGCTGCCTCAGTAATCTCAAGTCTTGAAGCTTCCATAATTGCGCCTGATGAAATTCCCAAATGATTTCAAAATAATGCCAGTATAATTCCAGTATAGTTTTGGTATAGTTTTGGGATAGTTTTTTGAGAGCGAGTTGTCGAGATTTCAAAGAGTTCCGAATCTCACCCCCCCTGTCAATGTACAGTCGGCACTATCCTGGGGCATAAAGACGTTAGAATGGCAAAGCGGTATGCCCACCTTAATGTCGAGTGCCTGCGTGAAGGCGTTGATGCTTTGATGACGGGTGAGCAATCCCCTACTGTAGCAAATGTCGATTTTCCGGAAAAAATCGGATGAAAATTGCTACAATTTTGCTACAGTAGCCCTCTTTGGCACAAAAAAAGGACCTACAGCTTCCCGTAAGTCCTTGATTTAAAATGGTAGGCGATGGGGGGTTCGAACCCTCGACCCCTGCCGTGTGAAGGCAGTGCTCTCCCGCTGAGCTAATCGCCCGTGCTACTTGTACTGATACCATAAAGTACGCCCGTTAGTCAACAGCTTTCGGAAAAGCGGTTGCAGTCTCGAAGGATGTATGTTAGCATTTTTAAAAAACGGAGGATGCGTTGACCAAACCGGGCGCGAAAGACATAGACAATGTGGCGAGGATCCTTACCGTGCTACCGCCGGATGAGGCGAAAAAGGTAATCCGCGAGATAAAGAATGAAAAGGACCCGGCGGGCAAGAAGAGGATTATAGAACTCGCGCTTAAGAAGAAGGGCGTTGAACCGCTTTAGGGGAGCTCCTTAATCCTCGTCCCGGCCCTTAGAAAGGACCAGTATCTCTCCGAACATCTCGTCTTGCGATTCCGGTTTTATTATTGAGCTTACGGCTATCAGGGGCCTGCCCATGATTTTTATTACCCTGGGCCTTGCGAAAACTTCAGCCGCGGATTCGATTACTTCACATTTTGAACACTGGCCCTGGAGTTTTGCACTATATTTCCCAGTGAAGCTTCCGTCTTGGCAACAATATCCGCCCGAGTTTGCCCAGCACCTGACGTAGTCTTTCTTGTACATGGGGCACGTCAGGCCGTTGCATTTCTTGACCTCCCAGCATCTCTTGCCGGGAGGGGCCGCGACGTTCCAGCCAAATACCTCATCAAGCGGCGGGAGATTTATGAACTCCTGCACAGAAGCACCAAGGAGTTCGTGGGATTTAAGCGGCAGATATTTCTCCACCGATTTGTTCGCCTTTAGCACCACGCCTTCGTGGGACAATAAAATAATACCGTCCTCCACCTCGTCGAAAATAGTATTCAGCTTCTTCCGTTCCTTGGAGAGCTCCTGCATAAGGTGCGCGTTATCTATGACCACCGCCGCGTAATTGGCAAGCCTGGCCAGCGCCGCCTTATCTTCGTCCGTAAACGGCGGGCCGTCCCTGAACGCGGATAGACCGCCCATTATCCTGCCCCGCGCGATAAGCGGGACCAGCGCGGCGGTCGTGTAGTTAAGCTCTTTCGCCAGGTCCCTTGAGACGCGGGGGTCGTCGATTAAATTCTCGCAGAGGATGGATTTCCTGTTTTCCAGCACCCAGCCGCAAAGGCCGGACTTCTCGATGGGCAGCCTGATGGAAAGGAATTTCTCCTTATTCCTGCCGTAGACGTGTCCATAATGGATTTCCAGGTTATCCGGGGAAAGCATGGGGACCGCGACGGTGTCGGCGCGTATCATGCGGGCGGCGGTCTTGGCTACAATGTCGATGAGTCTTGCGGGATCGGGCTCCTCGGCGAAGTGCAGCAGGTTCGACTCGAGACTTTCGTATTTTTCGAGCTTGTCTTTTAGGTCTTGAATCTCTTCTTCATATGCGTTTATAAGTTCTTCCATCTTCCGTACCACTCTTTTCCAGCTTCAAACTCAAAAAAAATTCTAAACAAACATTTTTTACATTATATTTCCATAAGATAAGCATGTCAACATTTATATAAATAAATACTTGAAATTTATTTGTAGAATCTATATAATCTAACCCTAAAGTGTTAGAGGAAACTTAAAAAGAGTTTTTTATCAAGCAAAATCATCAGGATAACATTTGAGAAAAGCTCCTGTTAAGTCTCCGGACGGTTGCTTCCGCAATATAAAATAAGTAAACCCGCCTTAGGACGGGTTGAAAAAAACCGGAAGTTAGAGTAAAATAGTTTGTATATGGGGCGGCGAACAAAAAGAAATTGGAGCAAAACATGACTAACAATTTGATTTATCAGGAAATCGGCAAGCGGATCAGGGAACTCAGGGGGAACGAGAGGCAAAAGGATTGGGCTTCGAAGATAGGCTGCGATCAGGGTTATATCTCCCAGGTGGAGAATGGCGTGACGAAGCCTTCGCTCTCCTTCCTTAAAGGGGTCTCCAACATCACCAACTCGAGCATCGACTGGATGCTGACCGGAAGGGGTGACAGGTGGTGCGGCTTCAAGAGTTATTCCGCGCCCTCCGGAGACGACACCATCCAGAAGCTGAAGGACAACCCGAAGCTCCTCCTGGCGGTGGACAAGCTCCTCAGAATGAAGGATACCGGCATGGGCGTCCTGGAAGCTTTCTATGATATGGACGAGCTGAGGATCGAGGGGCTTGCCGAGTTCATCGGGGCAAAATAACTGCGTAACCCGATGGTCGTTCACGGCGCGGGTCGTGGGACTGGCGTGTACCGTGGGCCGTTCGTGGTGAGGGGCTTTTGGGTCTTTCGCGGCGGGACCGGTTGGCGGTGACAGTTCGCGGCGTGAAACCCCGTTGCAAGTGTTGGTCTTGATTTGACGGTCTGATTTCGCGAGCGCGCGTATATTTCACGAGTGCGCATTTGTATCATGTGGCGCGGATGCTTATGCGCCCTTCAGCAGCCGCCCGAGCAGGTCGATAAGGCCGCCCACTATTGCGCCCTCAAGCGCGAACACGAATAAAAAGATTATAAAAACAAGGCCGCCTTCCAACGATAAAAGCTGGGCGGCCTCTTTTTTTTCTCCGGAAAGAACCGCCGCGGCGACAGCAATCGCCATAAATGCCGTCCATGCCGTCGGAAGCAGGAGCATCAGCCTGAACCAGAACCCACGCCGGTAGACGGATGTCCAGCGCGGAAAAATCGGTTCCAGGGGAGACCGCTTCCGAATGACCAGGTCCAGTATCCCCCCCAGAAACGCCCCTGTCCAGCCCGTCCACAGCAGTATCAGGAAAACGTCGAATACGTCTGCCGGGCCTCTGTCGCCCTTGGAATAAACATAGTACGCATATCCCGCCCCCGGCAGAAGGGCGGCAAGCGAAAAAAAAGGCCAGAGTGGCTTTTTTATTCCACCTGCATCAGCGCACACTTCAGGTACTCCGTCTCCGGCGCGGCCAAAAGCACGGGATGGTCCTTGGACTGGGAGCGCGTCTCGATTATCCGGACTCCCCTGCCCGTCCCCGAAGCGCTCGCCCGGAGCATCTCGTAAAAACCTTCCCTGCTCAGGTGGTGAGAACAGGAACACGTAACGAAAAATCCGCCCGGCCTGACAAGCCTCAGCGCCTTCGCGTTTAAATCCTTATACCCCCGCAGCCCTTCCGCGATCTTGGCCCTGCTCTTTATAAAGGCGGGCGGGTCGGCCACCACCACGTCGAATTTTTTTCCTTCATCCGAAAATCTTTTAAGCGCCGTCAGCGCGTCTTCCCGTATAAATTCCGCCCGCTCCGAGCATCCGTTCAACTGTGCATTCTCCCTCGCGAAAGCCAGGGCTGGCGCGGACGAATCCACGAAGGTTGCGCCCTTCGCCCCGAATTTAAGCGCCGTGACGCCCCAGGCGCCGGTATGGCAGAATAGGTCCAGGACTCCGGCATCCGCAGATATTTTATCGAGCAGAAAGTAGTTGTCAGCCTGGTCCAGGAAAAAGCCGGTCTTCTGGCCTTCCAGCAGGTCGGCCTTCAATTTCAGGCCGTATAAATCAATATCTATAGCCCCCCTGTATTCGCCGTATGCGATTTTTTTCTCCAGCGGCAGGCCCTCAAGTGTCCTTTGTTTTGAGTCGTTCCGCAGCACTATCCCGGATGGTTCGTAAATTTCCGTCAGCGCGTCCAGCACGTCCGGCAGGAGCCTCTCCATTCCCTGTGTCAGTGACTGCACGGATAGCCAGCCTTCATACTTGTCCACGATCAGCCCCGGCAGGAAATCGGACTCTGAAAATACGCCGCGCCATGAATTTCTGTCTGGATAAAACCTCTCCCGGAGCGCCTTCGCGTCCTCGATTCTTTTTCTCAGGAGGCCGACGGAAAACGGTTCGTCTCCGCGGGTGAGGAGCCTGACGGCGATCAGGCTGTGCGGGTTCACGTATCCCGTGCCGACGGGCCGTCCGGCGTAATCGGCCACCAGCACAATCTCGCCAGGCGCAAGGCTTTTGGGAATCTCATCGAACTCGTTCGAGAACGCCCACGGGTGCCCCCGGCGGATGCGGCGGTCTTCCTTCTTTTTTAAGCGCAGGGTTTTCATTTCTTATTGTTTTTTATTCTCCGTTTATCTCTGGTATGCTTAATTTTCCCCCAGTATTAGCATCCATAAAAAAAGCAATATAGCCCGGACCAACAGCATATGCCAGGCGCGATCCATAAATGCAAGGATAGAGGCGGAGATTTTTTAATTTTGAATACTTACGCGCTATTTCTTCGGCCTCGGTAATGGTTATGATTGGTTTGATGCTTATCTCAGGGGTTGTTTCCTGTCTACAGTCTATTGCATATATATAGCCATCCTTGTTTCTATGAATATAAAAATTGGCTTGCATTATTGGGTAAGTGTTTTTCATGATTCGAAGCCCATGATAATACTGATTAAACAGAATATGATTACTCCCATCTTTTTGATTATAGAATATTAATTCATTACTCGTTTTCAATTCTTCTCTCGGAGCCTTCAAACCAAAAGCATCCTTGTGCCGGTCAATGAAATCTAAACAAGCTTCTTCAAATGATTTATCTTGGCTGATTTTGAATTTTCCTTCCAGATCGACTATAGATTTGCCATCAGGACTCATTTCCACTTCGCCATCTTCTTCGGAATCATCCATTAGCTTATCGATTGCATGTTTATCCATTTCTACTTTGCCTTTTATTTCGTATTTTTTCCCTCCCACAGTATCCCCGGGCTGGGCGTTCGCCATCGCTGAGAAGGTCACTAACAAAATGGAGGCAATTATTATGCCCGATATGCTAACATTATTTTTCTTCATGCTTCCTCAAAGCTTAAAAAAATAAGGACGCAGTCTCCTGCGTCCCTTCTATATTTCATTTTACTTTGCGGCGCCTGTTACTCCCGGACATCGACATACGTCTTTTCCCGCAGTTCGCCTATCCATTTCGCGAACATCTTCTCGCCCTGCTTTGAGGAAAGTTCATCGACTATCTCGGGCCGGGCGTCATCAAGGGTCTTGGACGACGCCTCCGTCTTCTCCATCACCTTTATAAGCTGGTATCCACTGTCGGACTTTATCGGCTGGCTTACCTCTCCCTGCTTCAGGCCAAATGCGGCGGCTTCGATATCCGGGGCGAGTTCCCCTTTGCCGAACGTGCCCAGGACGCAGGTCTTTGAAGCGTTATCGTCACCGGTGCATTTCGCGGCCATCTCCTCGAACGGAGTTCCCTTTTCCATCTCCGCTCTCGCCTCGTTCGCGGCCTTTAGCGCCCCGTCCATATCCCCGTCCTTAGCGGGGAACAGGATATGCGCCACCTTGACAGACGCAGGGATTACGAACTTCGATTTATTATCGTTATAGTATTTTACGATGTCTTCGTCCTTAATGGTTATCTTCGATTTCACGTCGCGGCCGACGATCCTCATTATAAGGAGCTGGTCGCTCAGGTTCTGCTTATAGTCGTCCGCGACATATCCCTCGTTCTCAAGCGCGGCGTCGAATGCGGCCTTGTCCATGTGGTTCTTCTTCATGATGTCGTCGATAGCCGCGTCCACCTCTTCCCTGGTGACCTCTATCCCCTCTATCTTTGCCTCCTGGACCTGTAGGTATTTATCGACCAGGCCGTTAACGGTCGCCTTCCTGAGTCTATCCTCCGCTCTAGCCAGTTCCTCGCCTTCGTAACGCTGTTTAAGCTGGCTTAACGACGGGGCCATCTCGCTCTGGAGCTCGCTTAAGGTTATCACGTCCGGGCCGACTATCGCCACTATCCGGTCTATCTCGACCGCGGACGCCGCCGAAACGAAAAATAGCACCGGTAAAAGCGCGCCTATGACAAGGCATAACTTCTTCATAATGGAACACCTTCCGTAAAGATTGTAAATATACCGAAAACTCCCGAAAAGATAGCATGAAAGGGGCGGTTAAAGCAAGCGATATCATAAAACCGGGAACGAGGGCGGACGTGAAGCCGCTCAGAATGACAAACAGGGGTGGATAGATACATGTTGAATGGGCTTTTCAACTCTGCTAAAGTACCTTGGCATGAAAAAGTATCTTACCATGAAAAAAATATCCCTTCTGCTCATTACATTGCTCCTGGTCTCCTCATGCTCTAAAAAAGCCGGGCTGTGTAAGGAAACTCGCGTGATAATGGGGACTTACGTCACCATTACTTTAAACGAGAGCGGCAAGAGTCAGGACTATTTGACCAAGGCAGCCAGTGATGCGTTTGCACAAATTACGAAGGTCGACAACCTTATGAGCACTTATAAGCCGGAGTCGAACTTAAGCAAGATAAACCAGGCCGCCGGTGTTGCACCCGTCCCGGCGGACCCGGAGGTAATAGATGTCATCGAGAAGGCGCTATATGTCTCCAGACTCACAGATGGCGCGTTCGACGTGACTGTCGGGCCGCTGGTGAACGCCTGGAAGATAGGCTCCAAAGATGCGCGGGTGCCCTCGCCCAACGAGATAAAAAAGGCGCTCGCACTGGTTGGCTGGCAGAATATCGAAATCGATAAACATGCCGGGACGGTTTTCATAAAGAAGCGGGGGGCAAGCATCGACCTGGGCGGGATTGGGAAGGGCTACGCATCCGACATGGCAGTTCGCGTCCTGAAGAAAGCGGGTATAAAGGGCGGCATCGTCGCCTGCGCCGGGGACATAAAGCTCTTCGGCCTTCGTCCGGACGGCACGCCCTGGACGGTAGGCATACAGCACCCGCGCAAGGAATATGGAGCGCTGATGGCGAAACTGCCGCTGACGGACTCGGCGGTATCCACCTCCGGCGATTATGAGCGCTATTTCATAAAGGGCGGCGTGCGCTACCATCATATCCTGGACCCCAGGACGGGCTATCCCGCGCGGGGGCTGATGAGCGTCACGGTGGTGTCGAAAGAGTCGTGGCTCTCGGACTCAATGGGTAAATTGTTCGTCCTCGGGCCGGAGAAGGCTTACGCGCTGGCCCTTAAGCATCCGGAGATAGAGGTCCTGATGATAACCGGCGCGGGAAAGGTCCTGGCGACGGGCAGGTTCAAGGGCTTAAAGGTAGAACCGGTGGAGCCGGATAAAAAATAGTGCGCTTGCGGCGGTAACGATAAAATAAAAAAGGCCCGGCAATAGCCGGGCCTTTTGCTATAGCGTAACACTCAGTTAATCATCCGTTCCACCGCCTCCAGACACCCCGGCGAGCGCCTGCGATATGGCCTGTATCTGCGCGCTCGTGAGAGAGGAACTCAGCGAACTCATCTGATACACGGAGCTGAGTGCGCCCTGTATCGTCGTAACCGATGCGCCTCCTATCGACGAGGTTGCGAGCGGGCCATGACAGCTTGAGCAGTACGTTGTGTAAAGGGTCGGCCCATCCGTTGTCGTCGTGCCTCCGCCGCCCGATCCGCTTCCTCCGGACGTGGACCCGCTGAGCGCCGCCGCTATGGCCTGTATCTGAGTGGTCGTGAGGGAGCTCAGCGAACTCATCTGGGACACGGAGCTGATGCCCGTCTGTATCATAGTGGCCGTTGCTCCTGATTTCGATGAGGTAGCAAGCGGGCCGTGACAGCCGGAGCAGTATGTGCTGTAAAGCGTTGCCCCATCCGTTGTCGTGGTGCCTCCAGTGCCGCCACCGGAAGTGCCGCCTCCTGAAGTGGCGCCCCCGAAGGTGCCTGAAGTAACGTTGCTGTTCTTCCACTGGTACTGGTGCGGCCAGTTCGTCGTATCGGTCGAGTTGATCGCGGTATGGCAGATGTTGCACCCGTTTTTCCTCTGCGGGTTTGCGTAGCCGTGCTCTCCGAGATAATCCGACAGGCCTTTCCCTTTCGAACTGCTGTGGCAGGCCCCGCAGCTCCCGATGGTCTTCGCCGCACCCTGATACTGGTTGGATTGGTAGTTGTCGGAGGCTTCCCTCGACGGCAACATCGCGTGAGGCGAGTTGTGGCAGGCCGAGCAGTGGAGCCCGCCGTGACCAGCCGCGTTCCTGTACAGGGTCGTGCCAGTATCGACCTCGGCTACGCCCTGATGGCAGGTGACGCATTTCGGCTCGCTCATCCAGGGTATCCTGCCGCCGGTCTCTATCGTACTGGCTACGTTCGCCATGTCGCCGTGGCAGGTGGTGCAGCCGCCGCTTGAATTGGTATGCGCAAGGCTCCTGCTGCACTGGGTCTTGTTGCCGGGATGGCAGTCATAGCAGGTCGCGCCTTTGTCGCTGTGGAATTTATGCATCGCGAGGGAAAGGTATTCCGTCGCGCCGCCCTGGTTCACGGTATGCAGAACCGGGTCGGCATGGCAGCTGGCGCAGAGCACCGGGCCGCTGCCGGAGAGGTGAGTGCCTGACAGGGCGTCGTGTTTCGCAAGGATATCGCCAAGCGGGTCTGTGCTGCCGTGGCACTTTGCGCAGTTTATCTCGTCCGATATCGGCAATGTCGTACGCGTCTGGGCGACGACCGTTCCGGCCTTGTTCTTCACGGTAATGATTGCGACCTGGTACGGGTTCCAGACGCCGGTATCGCTGAGCGGAGTGGCGGGTATGCCGTCGGCCTCGAACTGCGCGCCGTGGACGACCATTCTACCGGCAAGCCCGTTGTGTATCGTCGGGTCGACTAAGTTCAGCCCCGTGTTCACCTTAAGGGTGATCCCGAACAGCTTCAGGCAATTGGCCCAGAACTGTCCGAAAAGGCCCTTCCCGGAGGAATAGGTATTGCCGACGATGCTGTAATGGACGGTCAGGCCAGTCGTGACTACCGTCGGAGGGTCGCCTCGCTTTACGACCTGGACTATTAATGTATTATAAGGGGGCAGGATAACCGCCTTGTCGAATTCATTGTTCGCGCAGTGCATGCCGAGGTCGTTCCAGGCAAACACCACGTAATTTGATTTAACGGTTACACTTCCGGCCAATGCTGACTGCGCCAGCATTATAATGGCAAATGAAACTACGGTAATCGCTGCTACTATTCGTTTAGTTCCAAACATTGTCTTTCTCCTTTTTCGTTCTCCACTCGGAATTTCTTCCATCTGCCGCATTTTGAGAAAGCTGCTGGCCGGTGCAGGCGTCTTGACCTTCACCTAGTCTCTTTACCTTTTCAGGTAATATAACCATGGTCCAGGGAGCAGGCGTCACGACCTGCGCTCCTTAGGTCTTGCAAGCCATGGTTAAAGCTTGAGATGAGGTTACCAGCCGCCACGTTTCATCGTCAATAATCATTATCATTAAAAAGAATTAACTTGAATTGCATTATTTGGTTTTTGTCATTAATTAAGGACGTTTATATAACTAATCGGCTTAGGATTTTTATGGCGGAATATTAAATCTGTTTAAAGAACTGTCGGGCTTAACTGCGCGTTTGATTTCCCTAATCATGGTGTTATACTTGAGTACATGGGTTATATATGAGCTTTTAATGTGAAAGGGGACGGCAATGAAAACGTCTGTAAACAAGACCATGAAAGTCGGTTTCATCGGCATCGGGCGCATGGGGATCGGCATGGCGGGAAGGCTGCTGCAGGCCGGACACGAACTCACCGTCTACAACAGGACGCCTGACAAGGCGAAGCCGCTGGTCGCGCTTGGTGCGAAACCGGCCGCAAAAATATCGGAAGCCTGCCGCGGCGACGTCGCCATCACAATGCTGGCGGACGACGAGGCTGTCGAAAGTGTCGTGTTCGGTGAGGGCGGCATACTCCAAAGCCTTGGCAAGGATGCCATTCACGTCTCCATGAGCACCATCAGCGTCGCGCTTTCAGAGAAGCTTACGGCGGCGCATGAACGCGCCGGGCAGCGTTTTGTCTCCGCGACTGTCTTCGGGCGGCCGGACGCGGCGGCGGCCGGGAAATTGTTTGTCATCACCGCGGGCGCGCAAGATGTCCTTGGAATGTGTGCGCCCTTATTCGAGGCGATGGGGCAGAAAACTTTCCATATGGGCGACGAGCCCAAGGCCGCAAACCTCGTGAAGCTCAGCGGCAATTTTCTTCTCGCTTCAACCATCGAGGCGTTCGGCGAGGCCATGGCGCTCATTAGCAAGGGCGGTATCGACAAACACCGTTATCTTGAGCTCCTCACCTCCACCCTCTTCACGGGCCCGGTATTTACCAATTATGGTGCGCTGGTTGCGGAGCGGAAGTTCGAGCCCGCCGGGTTCGCCGCGAAGTTGGGAGAAAAAGACATCCGGCTCGCTCTGGCCGCGGCGCAAGACCTTCGCGCGCCGATGCCCCTGGCGAGCCTCCTCCACGACCGCTTCCTGACGCTACTCGCACGCGGCGGAGAGGACCTCGACTGGTCAGCTATCGGAGGCCTCGCGGCGTCCGATGCCGGACTGGAGGTTTTGCCGAAGGCGGCTTGAATATCCGCTTTCGCGGTGCAATGTTGTAAGCGCATCGCGTTGATTTTCCCGGTTACTGCGCTATACTTTAATTTACTGGGTTAATTTGAATTTTTAGCGTGGAAGGGAACGGCAATGAAACGGATGTTGGTTGCGCTTATTGCGGCCCTTGTAGCGGCGATATCGCTTTCGGGATGTTTCTTCGTCGATCGTGATCATCACGACAGGGGCGGGTACGAGCACCGCGACTACGACCGCGACTATGGCAGAGGGTATCACCATTACAACGGTTTTTAAGTTCCGCGGGGAAAATCATGGCGCTTCCGGGCCGGATGAGAAACTAAAATTCCTCACCCGGCCCAAGATATCTCCACTTCCCCTCCGGCAGGTTCGCGAGCATCACGTTCCCGATACGCACGCGTTTAAGTCCGGTAACCTTCAGCCCCACCTGCTCGCACATCCTTCGTATCTGGCGCTTTTTCCCCTGCTTTAATATGAACTTAAGCTGGTCCTCGTTCAACAGGGTAACGACAGCTTTCTTAAGCGGCGCACCGTCCAGCGAGAGGCCGTGGTTCAGGAGCTTTAAGCCCTGCACGGTCAGTATCCCCTCGACGCGCACGACATACTCCTTCTCCACGTCCGACTTCTCACCGATGAGCCTCTTCGCCACCCGCCCGTCCTGCGTGAAAACGATAAGCCCTTGAGAATCGATGTCTAACCGGCCCGCGGGAGCCAAGTTCTTCAAGTGGGACGCGGAGAACTTTATCTTTGACGAGTCCCCCTTGGCGCGGTTAGCGGGCGTGAGCAATACCGAAGCTGGCTTGTAGCCCCTCTCCGCCTGGCCTGAGACATAACCTGCCGGTTTATTCAGGATTATCGTAACAAGCCCGGTCTGTTCGGCTGCGGCTTTTTCGTCGAGGGTAATCTCGGCGGAAGGGTCCACCTTGATACCCAGTTCGCTCACGCGAACGCCGTCGACGAACACCAGGCCCCGCTCGATATACGAGTCCGCTTCGCGCCGGGAGCATATCCCGCGCTCGGACATAACCTTGGATAACCTTATCTTTTCCAGTTACTTAACCCCCAACAACTCGACTTCGAATTTCAGAGTCGCATTCGGCGGAATGACCCCGCCCGCGCCCTGCGAACCGTAACCCAGGCTGGGCGGTATCGTGAGATTCCGGACTCCGCCGACCTTCATACCCTGGACTCCCTCGTCCCAGCCCCTTATGACTTCACCGGCGCCGAGATGAAAGACGAACGGCTCGTTCCTGTCCTTGCTCGAATCGAACTTCGTCCCGTTCATGAGCCAGCCGGTATAATTTACCGTTACCGTCTGCCCCGCCTTGGCCTCCGCGCCCGTACCCACCTTTACGTCGTTAATGATCAGCCCGTCCTTCATCTTTTTCTCCTTTGCGCATGCAGCCATCGGTATTACCACGACCAGGACGGCCGCAGCCACGACTAACAAAAACTTTTTCATTTTCCTCCCCTTTTTTAGAGTTTATCTGGCCCGTGTAAAGTTTAGTGAATTGGCCGGATTAAGTCAATTAATTCTTGACAGGCCCAGCCGATGGTGCTACGTTTTTTTTAAAAGTATTACTAATCCGGGAAGGTCTCAATCTAACATGCACATCCCCGACGGGTATCTCTCTCCTCAGACATTCGTGCCGCTTTATGCCGTCTCGGCGGGTTTCTGGACGGTGGGCTTAAGGAAACTGAAGCGCGAACTGGCCGTAAAGCAGGTGCCTTACCTCTCGATGGCCGCCGCTTTTTCATTCCTCATAATGATGTTCAATATACCCATCCCCGGCGGCACGTCCGGGCACGCGGTCGGTGCGGGGATCATCGCCATACTCCTCGGGCCGTGGACAGCCGTTATCGCGGTTTCCGTCGTCCTGGTCATACAGGCGCTGGTATTCGGGGACGGCGGCATTACGGCAATCGGCGCTAACTGCTTCAATATGGCAATCGTCATGCCGTTTGTTTCGTGGTGGGTCTTCCGCGCCGTCGCGGGACGCGCCCCGGGGGGCAAGGGCGGCGCTGGGGGCTTCCGGCTTCTTGCGGGCGCGTTCCTTTCAGGGTGGATTGGACTTTCAGTCGCCTCCTTCGTTGCGGGAGTAGAGTTAGGCATCCAGCCGATAATCGCCAGGGTGCCGGGCGGCGCGCCGCTTTACGCCCCCTACCCGCTTTCTATCGCCCTGCCCGCGATGTTCCTTGAGCACCTGCTCGTATTTGGCCCCTTCGAGGGGGTCGTGACGATGCTCCTGGTGAAATATTTCTATTCTACAGACCCTGATTTTGTTGCTGCATCGGCCAGAACGGGGCCCAAATTCAGCCTGAAACTCTGGCTGGCCCTGCTGGTGCTGGCGGTGCTGACACCGCTTGGACTGATAATCCCGGCAAAGCTCAAGGGGGGAGAAGCGTGGGGCGAGTGGGGACCGGCGAAGCTTCGACAACTGTTAGGTTACGTCCCTGCCGGGTTACAGAAGCTGAACTCGCTATGGACCCCGCCTATACCGAATTACGGCAGCGGCGCCGGGGCGACCGCATCCGGGGCCGGGGGATATCTGGCGTCCGGGTTCGCAGGCGCGGTCCTGGCGATAGCGTTAATTTACCTCCTCGCGAGATTTTTAAAGGGCGGGCATAAGGCCCCGCGCTCGTATTTAGAAAAGGGGCTGGACCACATTGCGAGGATGGTGAAGAACTCGTACGTGCAGTGGGAGCTTTCGTCCCGCAAGGGTTTTTTTCAGGAGCTGGACGCGCGTGTAAAGGTCATATTCATGCTTTTAATGCTCGTGGCGGTAAACGTCCGCAAGGACCTGTCAACGGAGCTGATCATAGCGGCCTTTATACTAATCCTCGCGCTGGCGTCGAGGGTGGAACTGAAAGTCATGTACGCGAGGGTGGCCTTCGTCGGGTTCTTTTTCGGCTTCCTGATCGCCCTGCCGTCTTCATTGAATATAATCACGCCGGGCCAGCTCGTATTGCCCCTCTTCTCGTTGCACAAGGCTCACTCGTTCTGGGTATATACAATACCGGAAGAGGTCGGGGTGACGGCCGGGGGGCTTTTCGGCGTGGCAATGCTTACCTTGCGCGTGATAAACTCCGTGTCGCTTGCGATGCTCGTCCTTTTTACCACCCCGTTCACGGAGATAATGCGCGCGCTGAAGATGTTCAGGGTGCCGGACTCCGTGCTGGCGGTCGTCAACCTGACTTATAAATACATCTTTATTTTCGCGAATACCGTGGAGGACATGCACCTGGCTAAAATGAGCAGGACCGCCGGGACGCTGGACGGCTCCGAGGCCCGGCGTTGGGCGGCGGGCAGGATGGGCATTATTTTCAAAAAGACTCAAGGGAAGTGCGACGAGATATTCAAGGCCATGTTGGCTCGCGGGTTCACGGGGGAGATAAAGCTCCGGGGCAGGGGGTCTATGAAAAAATCGGATTGGCTGGTTTTGACGGCAGCGCTAACGGCCGGGATAGTCCTGATAATTATTTGAGGGAATAAAAATGGAGACCGCGATTAAGGCGGAACACGTAAGCTACAGCTATTATGGCAAGATAAATGCTCTCTGCGACGTGAATATTGAGATAGGCCGCGGTGAGCGGCTGGCAATCATCGGCTCCAACGGAAGTGGGAAATCCACCCTGCTTCAGACGTTGGACGGGCTTATAACCCCCGCTACGGGCAAAGTCTTTTACATGGGCCGGGAGGTCAGTCAGGAAAGTCTGAGGGACCGGGATTTCCAGAAGTTTTTCCGGGGCGGGATGGGCTATGTCTTCCAGGACTCGGACGTCCAGCTCTTCTGCCCGACGGTGCTGGACGAGATGGTGTTCGGCCCGATGCAGCTTGGAATCTCCGAGGAAGAGTCGCTGTCGAGGGCTCACCGGGTGATGGCCGACCTGGGCATCGAGGCACTCAAGGACCGTCCGTCGTACATGCTGTCCGGAGGCGAGAAGAAGCGCGTGGCGCTTGGGTCCGTGCTGGTGATGGACCCGGATGTCCTGCTCCTGGACGAGCCGACAAGCGGGCTGGACCCGAAGTCCCAGATGTTCCTGATCGAGTTGATGTTCAGTTTGAACCAGGCCGGGAAAACAATCGTGGTGGCGACGCACGACCTGGCGCTCGTGGACGAGCTGAACGGTACGGTCGCGGTGCTCTCCGAAGAGCACAGGATTGAGAAGGTCGGTCCGGCGGACGTCGTGCTTTCCGACCAGGAACTCCTGCTCAAGGTGAATTTGATTCACGAACACGTCCATGCCCACGGCGGCACTACCCACCGCCACGTACATTCCCACTATCAGTTCCACAGGCATTAAATAATTTAAAATTTCCATTTCAGATGGTATCCTATTTCTGAAATGGAAATTTTTGAATCTCACATCTCCGGGGACGAAGGGCTTTCCCAATATCTTGCCAGAAAAGGCTTCTCCGACCCCGCGAAAGCCGCCTCGAACCTGCGGCTGATATCCGAGAGGGTGGACGAGGGGCTTTTTAGGGAAATCATACCGCCAGTTATCCATTACTGTTCGCGCTCGGCTAACCCGGATGTTTGCCTCAACAACTTCGAGAGGGTTTCCGCCGCCTTCCCGGCGCCTGCCGATTTTTTAAAATTACTGGCCGGGCGGCCGGATGCCCTGAAGGTCCTGGCCCCGCTCTTTGCATCGTCCTTGTTCCTCGTGAGGTTTATCCTGTCGGCGCCCTTGCATCTGGTCAACTGGCTAACCGGGCCCGGAACGCTGGACGCCGCCCCTGACAGGGAAGATATAAAGAAAGAAATTTTAGAGAAATGCCCGCCGGAAACGCCGCTGATTGATGCATCAAGACTGCTGAGAAGATTTAAATACACTGCGTTCCTCCGGATTACCGCGCGCGACCTGCTTGGGATTGCCGGCATTTCGGAGACCACGGCGGAGCTGTCGAACCTGGCGGACGCGGTCCTGGAGGCGGCATATCGCGCGGGCCGCCATGAACTTGACAAAAAATACGGATTACCACAATTCAAAGCCTCTACCGGGAAAACGTCCCGCTGTCCGTTTACTGTCATAGCGATGGGCAAGCTGGGCGGGCGAGAGCTGAACTTCTCGTCGGACATTGACATACTGTTCCTGTATGGGAAGGACGGAAAGACGGCTGGTCCCCGGATAATTACCAACCACCAGTATTTCGTGGAACTCTCCGAGATCATCGTGAAGCTTATCGGAGAGAAGACTGCGGACGGGTTTGTGTTCCGGGTGGATACGCGCCTGCGGCCCGAAGGTGAACGGGGCGACCTGGCCCAGAGCCTTGCCGGATACGAGACGTACTACGAGTCCTGGGGCCGCACCTGGGAGCGCTCCGCCCTTATCAAGGCCCGGCCCTGCGCAGGTGACATGGAACTGGGACGCGATTTCACCCTTGCGGTAAGACCATTCGTGTTCAGGAAATATCTCGATTACTCCGCCATCGCCGAAATCCGGGACATAAAGCTCCGTATCGAAAGCTCGCCGTCGCACGAGGCGAGAGATCTGGATGTAAAGCTTGGCCCCGGGGGCATCAGGGAGATAGAATTTTTTATATCTACCCTGCAGCTCGTTTACGGCGGACGCGAACCCGGCATCCGGGAGCCGGGCACGCTCCGGGCGCTCCACCGGCTTGCGCTTACGGGCCTTATAACGTTCGAGGAGCAGGGCGATCTCGCCAGGGCATACGAGTTCCTGCGCCTGGCCGAGCACAGGCTCCAGGTGGTTGACGAGAGGCAGGTTCACTCCTGTCCCCGAAACGGCGAAAGCATCAGGGCGCTCGCGCTTCGGATGGGATACCGCGATACGGAGAAGGATGCCGGGGCGGCTTTCATTGAGGACTACAGGAGGCATACCGGGAAAGTGCACGAGATATATGACCGGCTTTTCATGGAACAGCCCGTTGACGTGCGGGAGCGGATCGCGGGAGGCGAGTTTGAGCGTCTCCTGTCGGAGGATGTAACCGAGCTAGAAGCGGTGGAGATATTCCATTTGGCCGGTTTCAAGGACCCCGGGCGCGCATACCGGAATTTTATTCTGCTGAAGGAAGGGACATCGGGCTCCCCGCTCACCCCGAGGAGCAGGAACCTTTTCCTCAGGATACTCCCGGCGCTACTTACGGGTTGCAAGGACGCGCCCGACCCGGACATGGCCTTAAACAACCTGGAGTCCTTCATAACCTCTTTCGGTTCACGGGAAGCTATCCACGACCTTGTGACCGAGACACCGCAGGCGGCGGCTCGGATGACCCGGCTGTTCGGTTCGAGCGAATATTTCTCGCGCCTTCTTGTCTCACGTCCGGAGATGAGCGACGCGCTGCTCTTCATGGACCCAGGCCAGCTTAAAAAATCTAAGGAAGAATTATCCCGCGAGCTTACAGTTGTCCTGTCTCGCGCGGAGAGTTTCGCGGCCGGGATGGACGCGCTCCGCGAGTTCAAGCACTCAGAAGAGCTGCGGGTGGGAATCCGGGACGTATTCATGAACCCCGGCTGGGTAGAAATCTCATCCGAATTGACGGCCCTCGCGGAAGTCGTCCTGGAAGCGGCGCTTCTGGCCTCGGTCCGGGACATGGGCGAAAAATACGGTCTGCGAGAGGGCATGGAGGAGGACGCGGGTATCGCTGTAATCGGCTTCGGGAAGCTGGGCGGACGGGACCTGATTTACGGCTCGGACCTGGATATCACCTTCGTCCACGGGAAATCCGCGCCAGACATCCCCGGGGGGGAAATTGCCGGGTGTGAATTTTTCGACCGTATCTCCGAGCGCGTGATTTTCGCTTTGACCGCGCTGACGCGGGAAGGCACGGCATACCGGGTGGACTTGAGGCTCCGGCCGGGCGGCTCCAGGGGTATGCTTGCCCATACGCTGGACGGGCTCACGGAATATTACGCCGCGGCCCCGGTGTGGGAGTTGCAGGCATTAACTCGCGCGCGCGGGATTGCGGGCGACCAGGAACTACTGGCGGGCTTTGAGCGGATGCGTCAACTTATTCTATCGACGCCCAGAGAGAAAACGGCCCTCGCAAACGAAATCCTGTCAATGCGAAAACACCTGGAGCGCGAGGCCGCAAAAGGCAAGGGGATAGACATAAAGCGCGGCAGAGGCGGCATCGTGGATGTCGAGTTCGCGGTACAATACTTACAGCTCCTGCACGGACGGACGCACCCGGAACTGCTCGTGCCGGGGACGCTTGCCGCGCTCGATAAGATTATTCGGCAGAGACTTGTCCCGAAGGCGGAGGGGGCGGCATTTCGCAGTTCATATTTTTTTATGAAAGAGCTGGAGTCGCGTCTTCGGATGATATTGGGGGCCGCCGAGACGACGCTCCCGCCGGACGAGGGCAAGCTGGAGCTGACTTCCGCGCGGATGGGATATAAAGAACATGGCCCGGACGCGGCAAAGGCCCTTCTTCGCGATTATCAAAAGCATGCCGCCCGGATAAGAGAGATTTTTGATAGAATAATTCTATAGCTTTCAGCGTAAATGCCGGCTTTTCTACCCGGCTTTCTTTTGGTACTTTTCTTTCACCTGAAAGAAAAGTACGACTTTCAGGAGGCGACATGTCCAAGGTATATTTCACTTCCGCGCGCGGCACGCGCTGGGACTACCGTTACAGCGTCCTGGGGCGCTTCGAGAGGATGCTCGGCGAGTGCGGCCTGATGAAGTTCGACAAGGGCGAGTACGTTGCCGTGAAGACGCATTTCGGCTCGGAGGGCGCCCACCGTATCGTAAGACCGTCGTTCCTCAGGAAAACGACCGATGCTGTAAAGAACGCGGGTGGAAAACCCTTCGTGACGGACACCGTGCGGATTATGGGCGTTGATTACCTGGAGGTGGCCAATCAGAACGGAATAAACCACCTGTCCGTAGGCGCGCCGGTGATCCTCGCGGACGGTCCGTTCGGCAAGGACAGTCTGATAGTATCCGCGCCGGGGGACGTACTGGGCGATATTGCTGTTGCGTCCGCCATTCACGACGCAACTTCGATGATAGTCTGCTCGCATGTCAAGGGGCATATCCAGGCGGGATATGCCGGGGCGTTAAAGAACCTCGCGATGGGCGGGGTCTCCGCGGCGCACAGGGAAGGCGGCTGGAAGAAGGGGCGCGGGCACATGCACTGTCACGGAGAAGTGCCCCTTTCGTGGGACCCGGAGGTCTGCACGTACTGCCAGCAGTGCGAGAACGTCTGCCCGAAGGGCGCCATAAAATTCGTTAACGAGAAACTCGTGCATGACGCGTCTCAGTGCTGGTTCTGCGGGCGGTGCGCCCGCGTCTGCCCGTCCGGCGGGCTGACCCTCCCGGTGGACGACGAGACGTTTCAGAAATCGCTTGCCGAGAGCGCCGGCGCGGTGCTTTCCACATTCAAGCCGGGGAGGGTAATCTACATCAATTTCATGTTCGAGATCCAGCCGGAGTGCGACTGCATGCCGTCGTGCGACACGCCGATGCTCCAGGACCAGGGGATATTGATTTCGGACGACATGGTCTCCATCGAACAGGCAACCGTCGATATGCTCCGGAAGGCAAACCCTCTGCCGCAGTCGGCGGCGGAAGAACGGGAATGCAAACCCGGGGACGACGTGATGAGCATGGTGAACCCGAGGAACTATTCCCTGTGCATCGAACACGCCGAGAAGCTCGGCCTGGGCAGCAGGGAATATGAGTTGGCGGAAATCAATTAAAATCGTTACGGCCCCTGCACAGTCCGGAGCATATTATATACGAACAGCACTATTGAGATGAACATCACCACGCCGAAAATTATAAGTATCTCGTTTCCGCCCGGAACCACCAGGCTGCGCAGCAGCCAGCCGATGGCCATCCCCAGCATGCCCGCGGACGCCAGCCAGAACTGGACCGTCATCAATTTCCGGTTGAATATGGGCTTGCCGGAGAACCTGGGAAGGATATGGTAGCCCACGCCGAATATCATCATGGACATCCAGCCGATCAGGTTCATGTGGACGTGCAGTGAAATCCTGTCCTGGTTCGCCGAATCGGGCAGGAAGAGGAAGATAACTCCGAGCAGCGTGCCCAGCAGGAAATAGATAACGCTCTGGCGAATGAACCATACGACTTCTTTATCCATTTAAAAGACCTCCAACATATTATTTAGGGAGGGAGCATTCTCTCCGAAAAATTATTATTCACAATTACGCTTCAACCGCTACCGTTCTGTTTTACGTTCAACGATAAGTTTATCCGAGAATACTCCCTCCCTTAATGCGCGCCGTGGATGAACATCGGAAGGCAGCGCGCGCACACCCAGACCGCCTTTCCTTCCTGCTCGCACGATATCAGAAGCTTCGCCGAGCTGTCCGCCCCGCAACTTACACATGTATGTTTTTCTTCTGCCATGTCGATACCTCCGTTTTAAATTTCCGTTCACAATAATTTATCATTCCCGCGGGCCGAAAGTCGATGATTTCGCGCTGGTTAATACATGATATTTATCAGGGCCCGGCCCCCTCGCAAGTTCGCATATAGTCAAAAGTATAGCAAAAAGTGCAACGTTTGCTTCGGCAAGAATAATGGAAGGGGACAGAGGGGGCTTACTATGAAAGAATTTTACTGAGCTGGGCGGCGTCAATCCCTGAGGCCATTACGGTCTTCGATTTCGACGACTGGCCTCGCACGATGGATATTTTTGATTTTGGAATTTTCAGCTTATCCGACAGGAACTCTATAAGCATCTCGTTGGCCGCGCCTTCCACGGGAGGGGCGGTCAGCTTTATTTTCAGCACCCCTTCGGATACTCCGGCGACCTGGTTTCTGGACGAGCGGGGCAGGACGCGGACTTGGAACGTCAATCCTTCAGGGCCTTCCTTAATATTCACCCCTCCTGCCTCACCTCGTAGTCCAGCATCTTCAGGTGGTCTTCTATGACCCCTTTTATCTTCAGGGCGAAACGCTCCTTTATGCGATTAAGCTCCGTTATCTCCTGTTCTATCTTCGCAAGTTCCTGGCGTGATTTGCGCATCAGGTCCTCCGCATCCAGCTCCGCCTGCTTAAGCCTGAGGGCCGCCTCCTTCTCCGTGCCAAGACGCATCTCCTCGGACATCTTCTGCGCCGCCATCAGGGTGTCCCGCAGGTTTTTTTCAGTATCCTTGAATTCTGAAAGCGATGCCTGGAGTGTCTGGTTTTCCGTGCGGAGCTGGTCGTTCTCCCGCATCAGCGTCTCCATCTCGGCGGTGACGTCTTCCAGGAAAGAGTCCACCTCGTTCATGTCGAACCCGCGGAACTTGAGACGAAACTGCTTCTGCTTTATGTCGAGGGGCGTAATGTTCATGTCTCCTCCATCAATGCAATCTTATCGCGAAATCGTTAAGCGTCGCCACGAGGAAATATTTAAGAAAATAAATCACCGCTATCACGATAAGCGGTGAGAAATCTATCCCCCCCATCACCGGGAGCCTCCTGCGGATAGGCCGCAGCACCGGCTCCGTCGCCGCGTACAGGAACCGGACGATGGGGTTGTATGGGTCGGGGTTTACCCAGGAGATAAGCGCGCTGATGATTACTACCCACATGTAAAAAGTCAGGATGATATCCAGCACCACGGCTATCGCGTGGAGGAAATTTCCAAGTATGAACATTCAAAACCTTTCTGTTACTTTTCTTTCAGGTGAAAGAAAAGTAACCAAAAGAAAGCCGGATATAAAAACAAGTTTAAAAGTTTTCGGCGTTACCTTTTTCACTAAAAAGGTAACAAAACTTAGGCTATTTCCCCAGCTCCTGAGAGCGCTTCGTCGCCGCCTCGACGGCGGCGTAAAGCGCCGCCCGGAGTCCCCTCTCCTCCAGGACCTGGAGCCCCGCGATAGTCGTCCCGCCGGGAGAAGTCACCATGTCCTTCAGCTTCGACAGAGGCTCCTTCGTCTGGAGCGCCATGCTGGCCGAGCCTATGAGCGTCTGGGCCGCCAGCAGGAACGAATGCTCCCTGGACAGCCCCATCCGCACCCCCGCGTCCGAGAGCGCCTCGAGGATCACGAAGACATATGCCGGCCCGCTGCCGGAAAGCCCAGTCACCGCGTCCATCAGCTTCTCGTCGGGGACGGTCACGACCGCCTTGCAGATCGCAGATAAAAGCTTCGCCGCGGTTTCCATATCGCCCGGTTTCGCGTTCGGCCCGGCAAACGCAGCGGCTGAGCCTTCCTGCACCAGCGCGGGCGTGTTCGGCATCACCCGGATTACACGCGCCTTCTTCCCCAGCGCTTTCTCGATAGCGGCGGCGGTTACCCCTGCCGCGATGGATATGATAAGCTGCTTCGGCGTGAAGGATGGGGATATTTCGAGAAGCACACCCCCAACGTCCTTCGGCTTCACGGCAAGGATTATCACGTCCTTGCCCTTCACGGCCTTGACGTTGTCCGTCACCGCGCCCACTTCATAGAACTTCTTCATGTGCAGGAGCCGGTTAGGTGAGGCGTCCGAGACGGTAATATCTTCTTTCGGCACAAGGCCGGATACGACAAGGCCCTTGACCATCGCCTCGGCCATGTTCCCCGCCCCTATGAAAGCAATTTTTTTATGCATTTGTAGACCCGTAGTCCCTCTCACCGAAAATAGCAGTCCCCACACGGACTAGGGTCGCCCCTTCCTCGGCGGCCACCTCATAGTCCTGCGTCATGCCCATTGAAAGCTCGGTCATATCGAACCCCTCCAGCGTAAGCTCCGCCGCGAGGCGGTTCATCTCTTTAAAGTACGGGCGGGAACTTTCCGGGTCCTCCGTGAACGGCGGGACGCACATAAGCCCAATGATTTTTAAATTCTCCAGGCGGGAAGCTTCCTTCATGAAACCGGGCGCTTCTTCCGGGCGGATTCCAAGCTTCGTCTCCTCGGAAGCTATATTTATTTCGAGAAGCGCCTTCTGGATTATCCCCCTCTTCACGGCCTGCCTGTCTATCTCCCGTGCCAGGTCGAGCGAGTCGAGCGAGTGTATCAGTTTGAATTCTCCAACCGCCTGCCGGGCCTTGTTCTTCTGGAGCGAGCCTATCAGGTGCCACTCAATCTCGGCCCCTGCTGCCCCTCCGGACCCTTGCCCCCGTGCCGCCTTCAAAGTTTCCATTTCCCGCATCTTTAAAAGCGCCTCCTGGACCCGGTTCTCGCCCAGGATGACCGCCCCGGCCTCCACCGCCTCCAAGGCCTGGGCGGTAGATACGGTCTTCGTCACCGCGACCAGCCGGACTGAAGAATGCTCCCTGCCCGCGCGCTTCGCCGCCGCCTCAAGCTTCGCAAGCACCGCGCGCATGTTTTCGGAAACGTGGCTCACAGAAGGACGGTCAAGGCCATCATCCTGCCGGCCCTTCCGCCGCTCCCCCTGTGGGAGTAGAACTTCTCAGGGTTGCATGCGGTGCATGCGCCAAAGACATTTATCCTGCCGCGCCGGACGCCGGCAATTTCAAGCGTTTTCACATTTGCCTTCCAGAGGTCGAGCCGCCAGTGTCCCGGACGCGAGTTGGTAATAAGCTCCTCCGCAAAGGGCATGGATTCCTTCAGCGGATTAAGAACCTTCGAGTCAACCTCATAGCAGCACGGGCCGATGGAGGGGCCGATTGACGCCAGCAGGTTCTCCGGCTTCGAGCCGAAATGCCGGCCCATCTCCGCCACCGCCTTCCCCGCTATCCCCTTGGCCGTCCCGGCCCACCCGGCGTGCACCGCCGCGACCACCGATTTTTTCGGGTCGTAGAGCAGGATAGGCACGCAGTCCGCGGTAAGCACTCCTATAGGCACCCGCTTAAGGTCCGTCATTA